>JAQUAG010000024.1 GCA_028687375.1 Arcobacteraceae bacterium
CCTGAAAATGTAAAACCAGAAGATGATATAAAAAAGATTGAGAGAAAACTCAATACCCAAACAAAAAAAGCACTTGATAGTAAAGACAAATTGCAATAAAAAAGGGGATATTTATTTGGAAAATATCCTCTATCATAGGGATAAAAAATCTCACTTCCGTACTTGTCAAAGAGGATAAAAGTATATTGGGTGAAATTATCATTATTTCAAAATCTTTTAAAAACCATTTTAGAATAACTAAAAAATGACAAACTCAAAGAGTGTTCATCCAGACAACTCCACCGATATCAAAAGCTTTCAATGCCATAAATATCACCGTTCAGGATTTTGTCTCAACAAAATCCTCTATTTCGAGAGTGGTTTTATCATCTATTTGCTTCGATAATAGTTTTTAACTCTTCACCATCTATCATCTCTTTTTTGATAAGTTCACAAGCCACGGCATCGATAGCTTTCCACAATCGTTTCACCTCTTCTTGTGTCTTTTTAGTAGCTCTTTCTACCCATACCAAAATACGCTCTTCTATTTTTTGGCTCAATATTGGGTTCATCCCAGCTACATTTAAACCTGAAACATTAATATATCCAAGCTCCTCATCCATACCAAAAATAGCGATAGCAGCATAGATTTGTGCGGTAGATACCTCAAGGTCACTCATCGCTCCTGTCTCCATCCCATCATCTGCATATTTGTACATTTTGGCAATTCTACCTGCAAGAAGGACACAAATATCATTAAAAAGTTCCTCTTTTGATGTTGCATCAATATAGTCATCATTGTGATAGGAAACAAATCCAAGAGCCTCACTTCGTGGAGCAACGGTTACTTGCTCTATTTTAATCTTTGGAAGAAGTATGTAGGATAAAACAGCATGACCAGCCTCATGATAAGCTGTTTTTGACATCGATATTTCGATATCACGGATATTCTTATTTTCCAATTTTGTACCATATTTGATAATATTTATCTGTTCTAAAAGTATCTCTTCGGTTAACTTTTTTAATCCTTTTCGTGCTGCAAATAAAGAGGCTTCTTGACCGATTCTTTTAAGCTCATTTCCACCCATTCCAGAGATATATCGTGCAAGTCTTTGTGTATCAATATTTTCATCGTGTGGCTTTTTTAGAATCTCTTTTATAAAAAATGTTCGTGCTTCCATATCGAGTTTTGGAACTTCTATATGGATGTTAATTCTATTGACATCTAATAGCTCTTTGGGGATATCTGCATTGCTACTAAGGGTAATAATTGTAAATATTGGAGAATCAAAACTTTGCTGTAAATTATCCAACTCTTCAACAATTGGTTCAATACTCATCGTTGAAATCACACCACCCACAATACCTTGAATATCAATATCTTCCAAAATCACAATTGCAGGTGCCACACTATAGGCTTGTGAATAAGCTTTATGGATATTTTTTGCTGTAAATAAATCAGAACCACTCACGACAACATAGGGGATATTGGCTTCACTAGCAAATGCTTTTGCTAAAAGTTTTTTCCCCATCCCTTGTGGTCCATACAAAATCATCCCTTTAGGAATCGCCAAATCAAATTTTTTTAATCGTTTTGGTTCTTTTAGTAGTGAGAGTATCTCCATCAATTCATTTTTTACTTTTTGGTGTCCTGCAATATCTTTAAATGTAATATCAGAAACTTGCATCGTTTCAGTAGAAGATACACCCAATCTTTCTTGCATATAAAACCCATTTTTAATGGTACACTCAACTATATTATCCTTTACAGTTATCTCCCATTTCAAATTAACACGATTGTGTTGTTTGTTTATTTTTCTTAAAAAAAGTTCCTCATTTTCTAAAACTTTTTCCAAAAACTGTTTTGCTTTTGGTGCTATTTGATAATCAATTTGGATTATATTTTCATGTGATTTTAAAATCTCATAAATATGATTAAACATCAATTTTGGAATCTTCTGTTTTATATGTCTTGCATTGAGATAAGGAGCTAGAGTGAGAGTTAGAAGTGAAATAATAGTATCAAAATCTCGATATTCTATCGCTACATCACTTTTTTTGATAAAGGATTGGGTCATTTGATGTAGTGCCCTAGCCCCAATTTTAATCAAAGCTTTTAAACCCAATGGATGAAAAGGGACAATGGTATGTTCATTAAGCAGTGAAAGTAACTTTCTATCAAATGCCAATTCGATACTCTCTTCTGTCAAAATTTGCTCTTTTGCTATTTGTTCAATAAGAAATGTATGGGCTTGTAAAGGGTCAGATTTGAATAGTTTTTGAACATCTTTTCGTTGAAGTAGCGAAGATAACAGTGTCGTAGTTAGCACCACAATAATAGAAGAAAAATCAACTTCATTTTTTTCATAATCGGTAAAAAGTGTGTAAAGAGCGAGTTGTATCTGCAAATCTGCTTTTTCAATATCTTCAAAAACCAAAATAGCATTTGGATTATTTTTAACAAACTCTATCACCTCTTTTAAAAAAGGTTGTTCATTAGCCGTGCCACTATACTGTTCCATATAAAATGTTTTAAGATGTTCAATTTTAGGATTGAGCTTTTCAAGGAGTTCACATGTATAGTGTTTACCACTATTAGCTCCTCCAATAAATGTAAATAATGCTTGTACTTTACTTTTACCCTCAAGCATATAGGATTGAAACAAAGTTTTTACAATGATTTCTACGGCATCTTCTTGGTCAAAAAGATTTTCTTTCAATCCTAAGGTAAGCTCTTTGATGAGTTGGTTATAGTTTTCTTTACTTTTTTTCATATCATCTTCCCCTTTTTTCACCTTCACTCTTATCCTATATAGATTAGCTCTTCAGGCTCCACGATGTGCGCTTTTTTATCTAAAGCATTTTCTATAACGCTTCTAAGAATAACTTGCTTATCTTCCTCTCCATGAACCAAATAAACAGTATAAAGGTCTTCCATTTCCATTATCCATCTTATTAAAGCATTTTGATCCGCATGGGCAGAAAAGCCGTTGATAGTGTGGATACTAGCTTTAATGAGTATCTCATCATTGTAAATTTTAATCCATCTTGCACCATCAACAATGTGCCGTCCAAGTGTACCAACCGATTGATACCCTACAAAAATAACTGCATTATAAGGGTTCCAAAGGCGATTTTTAAAATGATGTAAAATTCTTCCACCTGTACACATACCACTTCCAGCTATGATAATAGCACGACTATTCACTTCATTAATCGCTTTTGAGCCTTCAACATCAGGGGTATACACTAAATTTTCAAAATCAAAAATAGTACCATCTCGCTCTTTATAATCTTGACATTGTTGACTGAGTAATTCACAGTAACCGTTATATACTTGCGTTGCATGGATTGCCATAGGACTATCTAAAAATATTTTACACTCTGGAAGCTCTTTTCTATCATGCATCTCTTTTAAAATACAAAGAATCTCTTGTGTTCTCTCAACCGCAAAAGAGGGGATTAATACATTGCCATCTTTGTGAATTGTCTCAATAATAACCCGTTTAAATTCTGTAATACTTGCTTCAACATCCTTATGATTACGGTCACCATAGGTTGATTCAACATAAAGATAGTTAGCATGGGTACATTTTTCTAAATTTGTCATAACCAAATTATTATCATTTCCTATATCACCTGAAAATACAATTGTTCTTTCTAAACTATTTTCACTATAGGTAATTTCAATAAAAGCAGCACCTAAAATATGACCAGCATCACGATAAGTTACCTTGATACCCTCTTGCAATTCAAATGTTTCATTGTATTGTGGGTATTTCCATAAAAGTTGCAAGGTTTCCTCTACATCTTCTTCTGCATATAAAGGTGCTTTGACCTCATTCTCCTTCCCTCGTCTTTCTGCTTTTCTAAAATGTGTTTCATAATCTTCTTGCATAATTTTTGCACTATCAAGTAGAATAATCTCTGCTAAATCTCTAGTGGCATGAGTGGCATAAATAACACCTCTAAACCCCTCTTTTACCAATTTTGGTATACGCCCAACATGGTCAAGATGTGCATGGGTAATAAATAAATAATCAATACTAGAAGGTTCGAAACCAAATCGATTATAATTTGAATTTTCTTCTCCCCCTTGAAACATTCCACAATCAATCAAAATACGAGGTCCATGCTCGATAGCAAGAAGGTGACAAGAACCAGTTACAACTTCTGCTGCTCCATAAGAGGTTACTGTTGCCATAAATTTTCCTTTTTAAAATATCCTCTTATTTTACTTCTAATAATCTAGATTTGTCCTTAGATTAAATGAAAAAATATCGTTTTGAGATAGTTTTTTAATAGATGGAAATTCGTTTAAAATTGAGCGTTAAAAAATATAATTAAAGAATGAGAGAGTAAAAAAAGCAAATATTATCCCATATCCTACAAGTGAAGCTGTAAGCTTTGGGGCAAAGCCAGCATTTATAGCAATTGCTCCAGCTGTTATCATTGGAGGCATTGCAGATTCTAGTAAAGTGGTTATCCCAACAACTCCACCAATATCAAATAGTTTAAAAATCCCAAAAACAATCATCGGAATTAAAAGTAATTTTAAAGCCATAAATTTAAAAAATACCCCTTTTTGCTCATCAAGTTTTAGTTGCATCGAAAAACCAACACTTATAATCGCCAATGGGACTAAAGTTTTAGAGATAAGTTCAATATAGGGCAAAGCAATTTGTGGCATCTCTCCAAAAACAAGTGCCAAAAAGATAAAAATAAAAGGGGGGAAAGTGATAATCTTTCGTCCAATTTGTTTAAAATGTAACGACTCACCACTAAAAATTGCAACGATAATAGCAGCATAAATAGTCAAAATAACAAAACTTCCAAACTGATCATAAACAATCCCATATTGGATAGCATCATTTCCTACAAGTGCCTGAAGGATTGGAAAACCAAAAAATGAGGTATTTCCAAGTGCCATCAAAAGATAGAGTGCTGCTTTTGTATTTGGTGATTCGTTTTTAAAAAATACCCTTACAAATACAATCGATAAAATAAGGACAAGATAAGGGATAAGTGCAGGGATAAGTAAAGAGCTATTAAAAGTGATTTTTGGAAATTGAACTAAAATAGTTGCTGGGAGTGAAACATAAATCACAAATAGATTCAAACTTTGTGAAAAATTTGATGGAAATGGCAAAAACTTTAAACCATATCCGATACTTAACAAAAATAGTATAAAAATAATTTGTTCCACTTCTCTTCCTAAACTTTTTAAACTGATAAAATTATCAATCTTTTATCGATTGAAAAATCACTAAATCCGAAATTATTTTTGATAAACTCAACCGTTTTAGCTTGATAGATAAAGATATGAGTCGGGTCATTTTTATAGTACCATGTAGCAAAATCTACACTTTCCTCATATAAATGGGTCATACAATAAAGTTTCCCATTTTCTTTTAAAAGTGACCGAAGCAGTTCAAACTCTTTTTTTGGATTATTAAAATGTTCAATCACTTCACACGAAGTTATATAATCATATTTTTCTTTTAGATTTTCTAAGATTGGCGCAAAAAATGGGTCGTAAACTTTTACATTGTAGCTTTCATTTTGAAGTACAGTTGCCACTATTTTTGAGTTTCCGCAACCAAAGTCAAGTCCACAATTCTCTTTTGTAAAATCATTGAAAACATTTGTAGTGATTGGCGATACAAACTTTTGATAACCCAAATCATTGACATCATCGCTATGAAGTTCATATCTCTCTTTTTCATCTTTTGCATCCAAAAGCAACTCTTGATTTTTAAAAATTCCTCCGCAAGTTGGGCAAAGAAAAAATTCATCATTGTAAAAAAGTTCACTTTGTGAACTACAAAGTGGACATAAACTCATAGTTCTTTTGTATTACAAATAAGATTTGCCATATTTTTAGAGCTTCCAAACTGCAAATATTCTCGAAGTTTTATTGAATTTTCTAAAAATTGAAGTGTATCAATATTTTTATATTCATCCATCAAATTTTCAACAGTGACAGCTTCTTGAACCAATTCTGTATGCATTGGGGAAAGTCCCATTTTTTGAAAAAATATATTAGCAAGTCCTATAAAATCAATTTTTAATAATCTCGTACCTATAAAATAATCAAATGGTTTAGCGATATAAGTAAGTACAAAAGGAGTGCCTATTAGTGCTGCTTCAAGTGTCGCTGTACCACTACAAATAAAAGCAAAATCAACTTCAAAAAGTGTATCGTAGGGATTCTTTTCAATAGTAAACATCGAAATATCCCCGTAAACTTCCCTTATAAATTCATCCGTAAAATGCTTTGGAACAATTAAAATAGCCTCTTTATCAATTTGCTTTGCAACCTCTCTATAAATCGGGATAAGTTTCATTATCTCCCCTCTTCTACTCCCTGGCATAAAAGCAATTTTACCACTATTTGTAGTGGTATCTCTAAAGTTTTTTATCTCATCAAGAAGCGGATGCCCAACATATTGCAACTTTGTATTTGTTGGATAGTATGATTTTTCAAATGGCAAGATTGAGCAAATCGTATCGATAACCTCTTCGATAACTGCTATTCTTCCACGCTTCCAAGCCCAAGCTTGTGGGAGGATATAGTAGATTATCTCTTTGTGTGGATATGCTTTTTTAATAGCTTTTGCTAAAGGGAGATTAAATCCGCTATTATCCATCAAAAGTACAGTATCAACACCTTTAGCAAGTTTTACCATATCTTTTTTTAGCTTCAAGAAAAATGGGATTTTTTTAATTACATCAACAAATCCCATCACAGCCATCGAGCTAATGTCATAAGTTGGATTTCCAAGCGATTTATCAAAAATCCCAACAAGTTCCACATCACAAAAAACCTCATCCATCAAAGCTTTTAAGTGGATATTTGAAGATGTTTCAAGAGCTGAAACAAGTATTTTTTTAGGCATATTTTTTATTTATCTTTATTTTCTATTTTGTTCTGCTGTTTTTTTCATCAATTCCACTCAAACCAAATCTTCGTGCTAACTCTTGTTTCACTCTATCTGGGCTAATATTGTGTTTTGCAAGTGCAACTAAAATATGATAAGCAACATCAGCACTCTCATAGATTATCTCGTTCTCATCATTGTCTTTAAGTGCAAATGTAAGCTCACCAGCTTCTTCTACAATTTTTTTAAGAAGGCTATTTTCTTTTCCATTCAGGAGACTTGCCGTATATGATTTAGAACTATCACTATTTTTTCGCTCCAAAATAGTATGATATAAAACATCAATCACACTATAAGAACTACTTGGCTCAACTACTACTTGCGAAACTATCTCGTTATTTTTTAGATTTGTAAAAAAGCAAGATTTTCGTCCTGTATGACAAGCCACACCCTCTTGCTCTACTTTTAAAAGTAAAGTATCATTATCACAATCGATAAATAGTTCAACTATTTTTTGTGTATGACCACTCTCCTCCCCTTTTTTCCAAAGTCTTTGTTTACTTCTACTAAAATAGTGTGCAAAGCTTGTTTCAAGACTTAATTTTAAAGCCTCTTCATTCATATATGCAACCATTAAAACCTCTAAAGTTTCACTATCTTGCACTACAACAGGGAGAATCCCCCCACTTTTATCAAAATCTATTTTTTCTAAATCTATCATATTTTTGTCCCAAATTTTTATGGCGGTATTGTATCCTAACTACCCGTAAAGCTGACTTTAGAAGATTAGTAAAGTAAATCTTCCATAATTTTCACATCCACATCATCAAGAGTAAATGAGAAAATATCCAAATCCTCAATCATATGTTCATTGGAAGTTGTCCCATTAAGTGGGGTTATACCTATTTGAGTTAAAAATCGATAAAAGATACCAACTGGCGATTTTTGATATTTTTTGCTTATTTCTAAAACTTCTTTTGAGTGTACAATATGTGGATTTGCACTCAAAGACCAAAAACTTTGATACGCAAGCTCTTTCTCTTTACAAAAATTTCTAAGCTCTTTATCGTATGCTGTAGCATCATAAAATCTATTTTGTAAAACTTTTGGTTTGATAATCGCTACTTCATAAAGTTTTTTAAACAGATTGATATCATAACAGTTACTTATCCCTATTTGCTTCACATCACCATTTTGCACGAACGATTCAAAAACTCTCCAAGCTTTCAAAAGTTCACTAAAAGGGAAAAGTGGAGAGTGTAAAAGAAGTGAATCAATATAAGTTGTTTGGAGATTTTGTTTTGATACTTGTAGTGATGTTCTTATTTGTTTCTCTATCCCATCATCTTTATTATAAGGAATATTTGTACTATCTTGCCCATCAACTGGAGTAAATTTTGTTTGTAAAAAAAGTTCTTCCCTTTTTAAATGACAATTTTCTAAAGCTTTTTCTATTCCAACACCTACAAGCTTTTCGTTGTAATGTTTTGGCTGACAAGCTGTATCAATTGCACGAAAGCCATTTTTTATAGCTAGTTCTACTAAAGAGGTTGTTTGTTCTTTTTTCCAAGCTGTACCATAAATCATTTTTACTTCCATCATCTTTCCTTTTTGATTTTTGCTAGATTGTAGCACTTTAATTTTTGATTGTATTTAAAAAATAAACTGTAGGTATAAAAAATGTATAGTAACCTATAAATCCCACCAAATAAAGAGAGCAATAGATGAAAGTCGTATTTTATGAAAAACCAAACTGTGCAGGAAATGCCAAACAAAAAAAACTTTTGACACTCAATGGTATCTCATTTGAAACAAGAAGTATTTTAGATACACCATGGAATAGCGATATTTTAAATAGTTTTTTTAAAGATTTAGAGATAAAAAATATTATAAATCCTTTCGCTCCAAAGATAAAAAACAATGAACTAGATATATCAAACATCTCAAAAGACGAACTCTTAAAACTAATGATACAAGAACCAATTTTGATAAAAAGACCTCTTCTAGAGATAGGGGAAACTAAAATATGTGGCTTTGATATTGAAAAAATAAATCAAACGCTAGGGACTACTATTTGTGAAAATGTAAAAATTTCACTCTGTCAAAGTGAAACACAATGCACAAATGCCTAACTGCAATATGTAAAGAGTTTGAAAATCTAAAAGGTTTTTTAGAAAATCAAACTCCACAAAAGAAGTTTTTAGTCAATAAACTTTTTGTCCAATTTATGGAGTGTTTCGGTAGTTTAAAAGAGGAAAAACTCTCATATCCAAAAGAGTTTATTGGTGATGTAAGGCTCTATCATGAAAACTTTCCACCACTCCTTCAAAAGTTTGAAGATGTGGAGATACAATATTTGATGCTAAGTGATTTTTACGATTTTGCACGACTTACAAAAAAGTATAAAAAGTAGATTCAAATCTTCTTTTTATATACTACAACAACCATTTCCCACACTATTATGAATCTCTTTGAGTCCGCAAGATTTACAAACATACTCTATCTCTACAATTCCGCTACATCCATGACTTTTTAAAACTCTTGACTCAATTGGGGAAACTTCAAATAATATCCCAGAACTCTCATCTCTAAATCTCTTTTTTTCACTTCCACAACTAGGACACGAACCAGCTTCTAGCATAGCTTGTTTTTGTTTTCTGGTTTTGAAATACAAAAGTGTTCCAAAAATAGATATCAGAAAGAGGATTAAAATAAAAATTAAAGTGTACATTAGAGTATAAATCCAGTTAGGAAACCTATCACAAACCCAATCAAATGTGAATACCAAGCAACAGGCATCCCAAATAAAATTGGTACAAACGAAATAAGAACTATCCACACAAATATCCCTTTTCTCTCATCGGGAACTTTAAGGGCATAATATCCCATAATCACACTAATAGCTCCACTTGCACCTACAACATTGACAAAATCTTCCGTAAAATACATATAAGCTAAAGTTCCAATAGAGGTTAGTATCCCCCCAATAAAATAGATAAGAAAAAATCTAAATTTTCCAATATATCCCTCAAGAAGATTCCCCATCTGCCAAAGCACTATCATGTTCATTGCAAGATGCTCCACTCCACCATGAGCAAACATAGTAGAAAGAAGTTGATAATAAAGTTCATTTGTGAAAAAATAGATATTAAGTCCAAAAAGGATATCTCCGTAAGGGATATTTGTCTGGATAAAATAAGAAAGAATTGTGATTAAAATGATTATATTTGTAAGGGTAAAAATCTCTTGATGTTTATTCATAACTTTCCCCTTTACTCTTTTTTATCTTTGTGTAATTTTCTTGAAAGTTCAATTTGAGCTTCCCTTTTTTGGTACGCTTCTACCATTTTTGCTTCATATTGTTGTTGTTTTAACTCTTCTTGTTTTATCCTCTCTTGTTCAGGTAAAACATAGTTGACATACCAAAGCAGTACAACAGACATAATCAAAATAGTCATCAAAGAATAAAAATTATTAATCCTCATACTAGGAGTTCTTCCACCCCTAATATCTTTTATCTCAATTTTTTTTATCTCTTCTTCTAACTCTTTATCTAGCTCTTTATCATTCATCTATCAAACGAGACCCATCTCCATAACTTCATCAATAGTTGTTACTGGTATTATCTCCATAGAATCTAAAACTTCAGCTGGAATATCTTTTAAATCTCTTTTAAAATTTTTAAGTGGGATAAATGCTCTTTTCATATTTGCTTTTGATGCAGCTATAAGCTTCTCTTTAAGTCCACCAATTGGTAGAACTTTTCCTGTAAGGGTTAGTTCCCCTGTCATTGCAAGATTTGCATAGACTTTTCTTCCACTTAAAATTGATGCAATTGTAAGTGCCATAGCGATTCCTGCACTTGGTCCATCTTTTGGTGTTGCACCTTCTGGCATATGCATATGGATATCGATATCTTTAAAAACTGCATTTTTGAGTTTTCCACTATCGATTAAACCTTTAACGACACTATGAGCTATTTTTGCACTCTCTTTCATAACATCACCCATATTTCCAGTAAGGCTTAAAGACCCTTTCCCTTCAAACTTCACAGCTTCAATTTTTAAAACATCTCCACCAACACTCGTCCATGCAAGCCCATTTACAATCCCTACACTATTTTTTTTGTCAGCTGAATCGATTTCAAAAACTGGATTGTCCAAAAACTCTTCAAGATTTTTACTGTTAATTGTTACTTTTGTAAGCTCTTTATCATTTATAAACATTTTTACTGTTTTTCTAAAAAGTTTATTGAACACTCGTCTAAGATTTCTTACCCCCGCTTCTCTTGTAAACTTCTCAATGATTAAATGAATTGTTGCATCATTTAAACTGATATTTTTTTTAGCAAGTCCATGTTTAGCTAATTCTTGAGGGATTAGATAATCTTTAGCAATATGAAATTTCTCACTTGGAGTGTAACTATTTATCTCAATAAACTCCATTCTATCCCTTAAAGGTGCTGGAATTTTGCTAGCATTATTTGCAGTTGCTACAAAGATACAATGGCTTAGATCTATCTCAAAATTAACATAATGGTCTCTAAATTTGCTATTTTGCTCAGGGTCTAAAATCTCTAACATAACAGCTGTTGGGTCACCTCGATGGTTTTGCCCTAGTTTATCTATCTCATCTAAAACGATTACTGGATTCATTTTAGTAGCAGTTACAAGTGCTGATATAAGTCGTCCAGGCATAGCTCCTACATAAGTTCGTCTATGACCTCGAAGCTCATTTACATCTTCAAGTCCACCAAGAGCAAGTCTAGCTAATGGTCGTTTTAATGCACTTGCAATTGAGTTTGCCAAAGATGTTTTTCCAACCCCTGGAGGTCCTACAAAACAAAGAACTGTTGAGTTATTTGATGATTCTTTAATATTTCTAACTGCAAGATATTCTTTTACTGCGAAATATTCACTTATTCTATCTTTTGCTTTTTGGAGTGAATAATGATCAGAGTTTAATTGTTTTTCAACATCATCAACAGATATTGTATCATTAGCAAATTTTCCAAATGGAATCTCAAAAATTTGCTCAATATAAGTTTGAAGTATTGCAGAATCTCCACTTTCACTGTGCATTCTTGCAAATTTATCTATTTGTTTTTTAACCTCTTTATATCCCTCAGCCCCTATAAACTCTTTGATATCTTCAAGTTGTTTTCTAAACGCTTCAACCTCTTCATCTTTGTTGTTATCCCCTAGCTCTTTTTGGATAGCTTTGATTTGCTCTTTAAGGAAATAATCTTTATTTGTTTTTTCTATTTTTTTATTTACTTTTTGAGTAATTTCACTTTTAAGTTTCAGTGACTCTATCTCATCTTTGATAACTTCGATGATGTTATAAAGTCGATTTTCAATATTTGTCTCTTTTAAAAGTTCATATGATTGTTTTTTTGTAAGTCGTAAAACGGAAGAGATAAGGTCAGCAATTCGATTTGCATCATTATTTTCATTTATTGTAGCTATTAAATCAACTGGAAATTTATTATTTACTTTTGAAAGGATTGCTACATTTTGTCTTAAAATTTCTAAAACAGCATTTATCTCTTTTTCATTTGATTCCTGATTTGGTAAAATATCAGCTAAAACCATCATAGGGTCTGATTGTTTTATCTCTTTGATTTCTACTTTTGTAAGCCCTTGAAAAAGAACTTTTATCTTTCCATCTGGAAGAGTGACTTTTCTCATAACATTTCCAGCAATTGCTACTTCATAAAATTCTTTTTCAGTTTTCCCTTCAAACCCCTCAACACTCACTGCAACAACCAAAAGTTTATTATGATCAATTGCGTACTGAACAGCTTTTTGTCCCGCTTCATCTTCAATAAAAATAGGAGCAATCATAAATGGATACAAGAACATATTGTCCTCTACCACCAAAGGAAGAGTATTAGGAAATGAGTCATAATCTTTTAAATTCATATTTTCTCCGTTTTATTTTATTTTTTCGCAGTTGTGCTATTTATTCGAATATTGCTCTATACCAAGGAACGATAACTGGTTTGATATCTTTTTGATTTTCCCAGCTCTCTTTTGCTCGTCCCTCATATACTAAACTTGCGAGTGGTTTATCAACCCTTTTATATAGGTCAGCTATCTCTAAACTTAAAGATGATTTTCCCATCAAAAGTCTACTTTCGATATCTTTTACAAGATATAAATATGATGAATTTGGAAAATCTCTTTTATATTTTTCCACCTCATCGATAGTTTCATCAAGCAATTTTTGTTCCCTAAACTGTTGTTTAAAAGCTAAAAATTTCGATTTGATTTTAAGGTATCTCACCCTTCCATCTATATCATTTCTTTCAAATCTTTTGATATATTCATCAAAATAATAATTTGCCAAAATATACTCTTCATCATCCATATGAGCTATACCAATAAGCATAGTAGCTGATGGAAGATATGGTGATTGTCTATGTTCTGATTCAAGGGCTACAAATGTCTCATCTGCATTATCAAGTTGATAGAGTGAAATCTCTTTGAGCATTTTGTTATACCAATAAACATCTGGTTTGTTGTATTCTTCTGTTTGCTTTGTTGCACATCCACCCAAAAGTGCAATAGCAATAGCTAGAAATATTATATTTTTGAATTTTTGCAATGTTTATCCTTTAAAAATGTCCCATTTTTCAAGGGACAAAAGTTAAATGACTACTTTTAACGATGTGACAAGTCAAATCTAAAGTAGCAAATCCTAAAGAGGAAAACGAGCTTTCCTTTTTTTTGTTTTTTCAAACGGATTGAAATCCATTTTAAAAAGTTTTAATTTTTAATTACTTAAAAGCTGGTTCTAAAAATGGAACCACTTGTTTTTTTCTACTTAAACACCCTTTGAGCCAAAATTGGTCATTTTCAATTTTAACATCCCAAGCTTTTTCAACTACATCTGGACTATCAGTTGCAACTAAAATTTGTGAACCCATAGCGATAATATCTGTTAAAACTAAAAGAACCGTATCGTTTCCATCTTCCTCTTTTAGTTTTTTAATATCTGCTATCAACTCATCTTTTACACTATCAAAAATAGCTAAATCAACAACTTCAAGTTGTCCAATTCCCACTTTTTTCCCATTCATATCAAAGTTTTTATAATCTCGAAGCACTAGTTCTCTTGTAGGAACTCCCTCAACTTGCGATTTAACTTTGAACATCTCCATACCAAGAGCTTTAAAATCTTCAATTCCAGCGATTACCGCTAATTCTTTACAAGCTTTTGTATCTATTTTTGTACAAGTTGGTGATTTGAAAATAACTGTATCACTTAAAATTGCACACATCATTGCTCCAGCAATATCTTTTGGGATAGCAACTTCATAATAATCAAACATCTCTTTAATAACTGTATTTGAACATCCAACAGGTCTTATCCAAACTTCAAGTGGTGCTGAAGTGATAAGCCCTCCAAGTTTATGATGGTCTGCAATCCCTATAAGATTTGCATCTTTTAAATCATCTGGACCCTCTGTATAGTTGTTATAATCAACCATAAACAGATCACATCCAGCAAATGAAGTTTTTAATTCTGGAGCTTCAAGATTAAATTTTTCTAAAATATAAGCAGTTTCTGGATTGATATCCCCTTGTCTTACTGCTTTTGTATCATTCCCTAGCTCTTTTTGAAGATATGCCATTGAAATAGCACCGATTATACTATCACTATCTGGTATTTTATGTCCACATGTATATAACATTATTTTTCCTAATTTTGATTTTAATTTTGGGAATTATACCAAACAAAATTAAGACAAAGGTAAGAATATGCTAAAAAGAAAAAATCTTAAGGGGTATGAGGTATATACTTATTTTGTTATAAAATAGATATAACTTTAATCATAAAATAAAGGATAAAAAACTACTAATTCATAAGAATAAATCTAGTATGTTAAATGATATAAAAAGCCTATTGTATAGGTATAATTATTTTAAAATTTGCCCCTTTATAACTTTTTCCTTCATAAAAATATTCATCATTTGTTACCTCAATCAGTCCATGAAATCTATTTGTAATAATCTGATAACTCATATAAAGTCCAAGTCCTGTCCCTTGTGATTTGTGCTTTGTTGTAAAATATGCATCAAAGATATTTGGTAATACATTTTTTGGTACTCCATAGGCATTATCTTTGATTGAGATAACTGCATTTTTATTCTCTTTATGTATTGTAATGAAAATCATTCTATTTTCTTCTCTTATCTCTTTGAGAGCATCTTTTGCATTATTTAAAATATTGAGTACCACTTGTAGAAGTTCATTTTGAGAATTTTTTATATGTATATCTTCAAAATTCATTATGATTTCAATATTGTTATTTTCAAAAGCTTTCCCAAACATCGCTAAATTTTTGATGATTACATCTTTGATATTAAACTCTTCATTTTGTTGTTGTGGTTTTAAATAATCTTGAAAATCATCAATTGTTCTTGAAAGAAATTGAACTGTATCATTTACACGATTTAACTCTTCAATCATCTCCCCTTGTTCCACTTGCATACCTAATTCCATTTTTACACCAAGCCCTGTCACTGTAGTACTTATCAAACTTAAAGGTTGTCTCCATTGATGTGCAATATTTCCTATCATCTCACCCATTGAAGCCATTTTTGACTGTTGGTAGAGAAGCATATCTTTTTGACGAAGTTGTTCTTGTGCAATTTTTCGTTCAGTTATATCTCTTGAAGCTGCATATAAATACATCTTTCCATCAAGCATAACACCAGCCGTTCGTATCTCAACAGGGAAACTCGTACCATCTTTTCTTGTGTGAACTGCTTCAAAAGTTTTTGGATTTTGAATAAGTTGATAAATATCTTTTGACTTAAACTCTTTATCCCAATCTCTCACTTCTAACTTTGTAATTTCATCATTTGTATATCCAAGTGAATTAGCAAAAGAATCACTAAACATAAAAATATTTCCATCAATATCTAAAATATGGATAGCATCACCTGCATTTTCCAAAATAGTTTTTACCCTATTGACTTCGGTGTCTAGTGAATGAATTAACTCTTTTTGAATATCATTTTGTTTTTGGATTGTTGATAGTTGATTTTTGATTTGAACTACCATTTTATTAAATGTTTTAGCTAATAATCCAACTTCATCTTTTGTCTTTATATCCAATATTACATCAAGATTATTATTAGCAATATCTTCAGCTGCATTTGTTAAAACTAAGAGATTTTTTGTTAATAAATATCCTATAGTAAAAAGTAAAATAACACTCAATACAATCTCAAATAATGCAATCAATAAACCTTGTGTTACGAGTTCATCTCTTGCATTTTTTAAAAATGTAGTATCAATTCCAAAATAGACTTCCCCATAACTTTGCTCCATATATTGTATATCCATTTTTCCATTGTATATAGAAAATTGTGTATCAAAAAATGTATCTATCTTTGGCGATTGTTTTTTTTCATCCCAATTAGATGAAGCGATAATATGACCATCTCTTTGAATAAAAACATAAACTATCTTATTTGAATTTGTATATTCCTTTAAAATTGAATTTAAACTTGCATAATCTCTTACTACCAATAAAGGGAGTAAAGAAGCATGAAAATTATCTTTAATATCTTGTAATTGCTTTGTTGCTTGAGCTGTAAGATGACTTTCTATAAGCCTTGAACTGTTTGTGATTAGTAAACCAAGCATAACAATCTCTATGATAACAGAAAAAATAATTAGTTTAAATCGAATACTGCTAAAGAATTTCATTTTATTTTATTTTATTTTCAAAAAACTTTTCGTTTCATCCAAAACTGGCTTCATTGCATCTAAATCTTTTTTAGTTATTTGAATATAGCCTTTGTATCCTGTTTTTACAAAAAACTCTTTTCCTGTTGAAGTTTTTTCAAATTTAAGAAGTGCTTTTTTTAGGCTTTGTATCTTTTTTGCAGGTACTTTTGAATTTGCGATAGTAAAAAGATGTGGCATCTCAAAACCTGATTCAAAAAATCTTATTTTGCTTTTCATCGCTTCATCTGTGAGTTGTTTAAGAGGTGTATATGTTGTAATTGCTGCATCTGTGTCACCTAAAATAACACTCATAATAGCACTTGTATGGGAAGTTGCATTTATAAGTTTAAAATCAACACCATTTTTAAATCCCTCATCCACAAGTGATTTAATTCCACTAATTGAAGAAACAGATAAATAATTTGACATAGAGATTTTTTTATTTTTTAAATCTTTTACTTTTGTATATGGACTCTCTTTTAAAACTACAAAAATTGGTTGTAAATCTGTGTTATATCTAAAAAGAGGGATAAAGCCCTCTTGCAGATGGATAAGTCCAAAATGGGGTCCAGTGATAATCATATCAAACTCACCATTTTTTGTATCTTCAAAAAATTTCTCATAACTGCTAGAGGAGTATATTTCAACTTTTTCATTGAGTTCTGTTTCTAGAAAAGTTTTTAAAGGTTGATGAATACTCAAAATTTTCAAAGGATCAGTGTAGGGTAAAATTCCTATTTTTAAACTATTAGAGAAAGCATAAGAAACAAACAAGACTAAAATAAATAAAAATTTAATTGCACCCATCACACACCCTTTTTTGAGGAAATAATCTGAAATGATATATGATTATCCCTTTATACTTCTTTACAAAAAAGTTACAAATCAACTTTATCAAGTGGAATTATTATTTTAAAGTTTGCACCTTTATATTTTTTCCCTTCATATTCATATTCTTCATTGATAACTTCAATGTTTCCTTTAAATCTATTTTTGATAATTTGATAACTCATATAAAGCCCAAGTCCTGTACCTTGTGATTTGTGCTTTGTTGTAAAATAGGCATCAAAGATTTTTGGCAATACCTCTTGTGATATTCCACCTGCATTATCTTTAATTGAAATAATTGCAAAATTATGTTGTTTATAAGTAGAGATAAATAATAACCTATCCTCATTTCTAAACTCTTTAAGTGCATCTTTTGCATTATTTAAAATATTGATAGTAACTTGGAGTAGTTCATTTTGATTGTTTAAAAGTAAAATATCCTCAATTGATGCTATTATCTCTATATCATTATTTGAAAATGATTTTCCAAACATCTCTAAATTCTTGGTGATGACATCTTTAATATTAAACTCTTCATTATAGTTTGTAGGTTTTAGATAATCTTGAAAATCATCTATCGTTTTTGAAAGAAATTGTGTTGTTTCATTAACCCTATCCATAGTTTCAAGTATCTCTTTCTCTTTTAATTCTAGCCCATATTCTATTTTAAAGTGCAATCCAGTTACAGATGTACTTATAACACTTAATGGTTGTCTCCATTGATGTGCAATATTTCCTATCATCTCACCCATAGAAGCCATTTTTGATTGTTGTAAAAGAATTATATCTTTACTTTTATTTTCCTCTATCGCTTCTTGTATCCTAAACTCTAGTGTTTCATTGAGCTCTTTTAGTGTTTTTGTTTTTTCATCTACAATAAGTTTTAGGTTTTTATTTGCTTTATTCAAAATATATTGTTTAAATAATAAAAGTAATAATACCATAGCCACAACAAGTAAAATCGTATAAAAAATCGTATAATCAGCTGATTTTTCAAATTCAACATTATCATATTTTTTAAGAATATTATTTATTTTTTCATTATTGATTGATCTAATAGCCTTATTAAGAGCTGATTGTAAAAGTGGATAATCATCCCGTATCATAATTGATACTTTAAAATCTATCCCTGTATTTCCTGCTATTTTAATATTATCATATTGCAATCTTTTAATATTATATGAAAGTGCAGGTTTCATATCAACAAACCCAAACACCTCCCCTTTTTGAACTAAAGCAAGCCCTTCATCAATATTTTCTACTAAAACAAAATTTATATTAGGATATTTTTCACTTAATAACTTATGTGCCGTAAAATTTTTTCCTACTGCTATTTTTTTATTTATTATCTCTTTAAAATTTTCTATAAAATCTTGATTTTTTTGTGTAGCAATTGAAATAGGTACAGTTGTATATTCATCTGTAAAAATACTATAAGCCTCTTTATCTTTTGTTTTCCCTGTACTATAGATAATATCAGCTGTTTTATGTTTTATAGCATCTAATTGTTGTGTAAATGTATCATCAAATTGATATTGAACTTGTATCCCTAATTCTTTTTCTATAAGTTCCCAATATTCAGCAGAGATTCCTCCAGGGGAACTATCCTTTTTTTGAAAACTAAATGGTCTGCAATCTTTTGCGACCGATATGGTAAATATTTTATTTTTAAGAAATTCTTGTTCCTCTTTTGAAAGGTAAACTTTATTGATATCAAAAACAAACTCTGGAAACTGAATATCTTTGTTCATAAGTCCCATAAGTCCATAAATATCTTGTATTCTTTTGAGTTTTCCTTTTTCAACATTTCCAAAATATGCACCATTCTCATAAGCCAACTCTTTTAAAATTTTTGATTCAAACTGCAAAGCTTTATACGATTTTTTTTGAGTATTATAGTGCTCTTCAATTTCAGCTATTGTCTCATTAATATGTGAAAATGCGTACTCATAACCTTTTAAAGTTGCTTTTTGAAATCTAGAAACCAACTCTGGATTGTTTTGAGCTAATTTTTGTGAAGTGAATAATAGGTCATTATAAAAATCAAAACCATAATCTTTTGGGTCAAAAACTCTATATTTTATCCCTAAATCATCTAGCTTATAAAGTTCATTTGAACGATAAGCCGAAAAAACATCCACTTTTCCATTTATTAAGTCATCCACATTGAAACTAGGATTTATAAGTTTTACATCTGTTAAAGATATGTTCTGAGAATGAAGCATACTTAAAAGAGGAGCGTTTTTAATAGCATCATCTTCAATCATAATTGTTTTATTTTTGAAATCTTTTATACTTTTGATACTAGATTTTTCTAAAGTTACAAGGATATGAGGGGAAGTTTGATATAACGCATTTAAAACAATTACATTTGCACCTTTTGATTTGTCAAGGATAAGATTTGGATACGCCACTCCAAATGTGGAAACTTCATTCTCTACATCTTTTGTGATATTTGTACCAAAAGTATACTCTTTGAGTTCTACTTCAAGTTTTGCCTCATCATAAAATCCCATTTTCTTTGCCATATAAAATCCAGCAAATTCAAATTGATGTTTCCAAAGGAGTTGCACAGAAACCTTATCTTTTTGAGAAGCAAATAAAGTTGATATTAAAATAAAAAGTAAAAGTAATTTTTTTGTCATTTTTTTCCTAAGCAAATTAAAGGGAGATTATAATCAAAACTAACTAAAATCTCTTCCAAAAGCTAGGTAGTATTATAAATAAAGAGCTAAATATCTCCAACACAAGCAAGTGAAGCAAAGTATCTTCATTGCTATCTATTAAACATTGTGTTTAACACTTATCCTTTTGCCAATCTAAACCCAACTCTACCAGCCCTTGTGACGATAATATCCACTTCTTTTCCTTTTGAGATTTTATGTTAAAAGATTTACAATCTCTTCTTGATTGGTACAAAAGTTTCCATTCTTTTCAATCAAAATAAGGTCATTTACTTTTCCTCTAATTGAGTGGATTTTAGCACTTTCTATCTCAATATTAAAATCATCAAAAACTTGAGCGATATAAGCAAATAGCCCCTTTTGATCTTTTGTTTCTATTTTAACTTGAGCCAATTCATCTCTATGATTACAATCAATTTTAATATCTTCTTTATTGATAATTGGTTTTTTATGGGTAAATTTTTTACTCATATCAAATGAATTTTCTAAAATCTCCTCTATAAAAAGTAAATCACCCTCATCCACTTTACTTCCAAATCTAATAACAAAATATTTTTTCTCATCATAAAGTTTAAAAATATCCATACTTGCAAGGTCTAAGAAACTTAACTTTCCAAGTAAAAATCCAAGATTGAGTGGATTTACCCTTATGATTTTTATAATCAAATTATCATGATTATCTATCTCATAAGTAGCTGTAGTAACATCTTTAGCTTTCAAAGCAAGGGCAATAATATCACTTGCTTTATATAGGAGAAACAATTGTGTTGATTCAATTTGCAAAATTTTCTTTTGCATTTTTGAATCTAGACTTTGAAAATCTTTATTATTTTTGATTGTATTTTCTTTTTGAAGTCTTCTAGTACTATCTTTTAAAAGTCCTTCGTTTTCAAAGCTTTGAATACTTTGCATATAGAGTTGTTTGAGTAAATTTGCTGTACTACTTTTATAAACTCCAATCCCTACAGAGTTAATATCACAATATGTAAGACAAAAGAGTAAATCTAAAGCTTCCCTTGTTTGGATAAGAGCAGTAAAATTCAAAATCACTTTTTGAGAGTAGATATCTTCATTTGTAGCAGTTGCTGACATTTGATTGTGATATCTTATGATTCTTGACGCAAGATTGATATTTGCTTCACTCAAATTGATAGATTTAGCAAATTTTTTAAAAAGGTCTTGACTTACAATATGGTGATCTTTTTTTCTCCCTTTTCCAATATCATGAAATAAAACTAAAAAATTAAGGAGTGCTTTGTTATTTTTTGAAAGTTCATTGTAAATATTTAAGACAAATTGATCTTTGATATTATTGATATACCAAAGTGCTTTTATCGTATGAATATCAACAGGATGTGTATGATATCCATCAAATTGAGGTTGATTTGATATCATTTTCACTGATGGTAAAATAGCTTGAAACATCCCAGCTTTATAGAGCATTTTCACTATTGGATGGAGATGTTCTTTTTCAAGAAGTGTTTTAATTTGTTGTTTTATTTTTACAGTTAAACTTGATGGAAGAATCGTCTTTTTTGCAAAATAAACATAAGAGTTATCAAACTTTTTAATAGTCGTTGGTAGTTCATTAAGCTCTTTTAAAAATTCATAAAGTGGTTTTGGCTTTCGTTTAAAAGAGGTATAAAGGATATTATCATCACAAATAAAAAGATTTTTTTTGTATCTAAAGTTTTTCAGATTTGAGATATTTTTAGCCTCAAAGAGATAAGGTCTAATGATTTTTTTTACCATTATAGAACTAAAAGAGTGGATATTATGGAGTGATTCAAAAAGTTTTTCCATACACTGTCGCTCTTTTGTAAGTTTTACAGTATGGACAAAGCCAAGTTTTGAAGCCAATTCTGGTAAAACATCAAAATTAACAGTATCAAGTTTTTTCTTTGCAATAAGATGCAGTGCATTTCTCACCCTAAAAACAAATTCTAAAGAACTTCTATACACTTTGTATTCAGCTTCACTAAAATGAACACCAATTAAATCTTTTGTACTACCTACACCATATCTAATATTTGCCATCCAAAAAAGTATATTCGACTCTCTCATCCCACCATAACCATCTTTGATATTTGGTTCCATTTTGAGTGGATATTTTAAAAGTCTTGTTTTGTGTTCAGAGAGTTTTTCCAAAACAAACTCTTTTTGTAACTCTTTTTGGATGATTGAAAGTTTATTTTGAAACCCATACCAAAGGATTTTTGAACCATAGATAAATCTTGATTCTATAATAGAAGTTTTAATAGTGATATCTGTACGAACAGCACTTACAATTTCGTTGAGTTCATGAACCCTAGAACCAAGTTTTAATCCACTGTCCCATGCTAAAATCATCAACTCTTCCATAATTGGTTTGAGGTTAAATCCCTTAACATCTTTGTAAAGTACCATCAAATCAATATCACTATACACACAAAGTTGTTCTCTTCCATAACTTCCAAGAGCCACTAAGGTAATAGGGATAGAGTTACTCATAGGGAGGAAATCCCCAAAATGTTTTCGCAAAAGATAACGATATAAAATTTTAATAAACCCATCAATTGTTTTTGTATGTTTTACAAAAAAATCTTTCCCTTGAGTATCATTAAAAATCTCATCAAGTGAAGAAAGATACCCCTTTACACTATTTTTAATCAGTTTAGCTATTTCAAAATCAGGAGCATTTTGAGATATAAGCTCCTCTATCTCTATCGATAAATCTTCCACTTCGTTCCTTTTTTCAATCTTAATTCATATTGATATTGCTTATATAGTTTTTAGATTCCCTCAGCAATCATCGCATCTGCTACTTTTTTAAATCCTGCAATATTCGCTCCATGGACATAATTTCTCTCAACCCCATAATCTTTTGCAGTTAAGACTATTTTTTTTGAAATTTGTTTCATTGTTTCTTGAAGTTTTAAATCCACTTTTTCAAATGACCATCTCTGCATCGATGCATTTTGACTCATCTCAAAACTACTTACAGCAACTCCACCAGCATTTGCAGCTTTTGCAGGAGCAAATAACACCCCCTCTTTTTGCAAGATAAGTGTTGCTTCAGGAGTTGTTGGCATATTTGCCCCTTCTGTTACAATTTCAACCCCATTTGCTACTAAATTTTTAGCATCATTTAAAGTAAGCTCATTTTGTGTAGCACATGGAAAAGCTGCATAACAAGGGATACTCCATACACCATGTGTATCCTCTTCATAATCTTCAACTTTTACATACACGGCACTCTTATAAGTTTCAAGATAGACCTCCAAAGAGAGTCTTTTTTCAAATTTTATCTCTTTAAGAAGTTCCACATCAACCCCTCTTTTATCATAAATATACCCTTTACTATCACTGCAAGTAACAGGAATTGCCCCTAGATGTTTGAGTTTTTCTATTGTATAAATTGCAACATTTCCACTACCACTTACTGTACAAATTTGCCCTGCTAAACTTTTTTTATGTTCAAGTTCTAACATCTCTTTTGCAAAATAAACAACTCCATATCCAGTAGCTTCAGGTCGCATCAAACTTCCACCAAAGAAAAATGGTTTTCCAGTTAAAACACCATCGTATGATGAAGTTATCTGTTTGTAAGTTCCATATAAATACCCAATTTCTCTTGCCCCAACACCAATATCTCCAGCTGGAACATCAATTCTTGAACCTATATATTTATGTAATTCCATCATAAATGAACGACAAAATTTCATAACTTCTGTATCCGATTTCCCTTTTGGATCAAAATCACTTCCCCCTTTAGCTCCACCCATAGGAAGTCCTGTAAGGGAATTTTTGAGTATTTGTTCAAATCCTAAAAACTTCAAAATACCACTATTAACACTCGGATGAAATCGTAAACCACCTTTATATGGCCCAAGTGCATTATTGAACTGTACTCTGTATCCATTATTCACTTGGATTTGATTATTATCATCTAGCCAACTAACTTTAAATTGAATTTGTCTATCAGGAACAACTAATCTTTTAATAATTGAATGTTCTTGGTATTTTTTATCTGATTCTATAAGTGGTGAGATTGATTCCAAAACCTCTTTTACTGCTTGAAAGAAAGTTCCATCAGTCCCACAATTACTAAATTTTAGATGCTCCAGTGTATCTTGTATCATATTCATTTATATCTCCTAAATCTTCATTCTTGTATTTTTTATTTATCATCTTTTACAATGATAGCAATTTTAAAAGGGAGTCGTATCATAAATTCAGCCCCATTATATATCTTCTTATTGTATTCGTAAATTCTATTTTTTACACTAATATTCCCTTGTAACTCATTTGAAATCATATTATATGTCATATGAAGCCCAAGTCCTGTCCCTTGTGTTTTATGTTTTGTTGTAAAATACGGTTCAAAAATATGTTCTATAATTTTTTCAGATATCCCTCCACCATTATCTTTTACAGATATCAACACTCCATTGTCCTCTTTAATAACAGTTAAAAATATATATTTTTCTTCAAAATCTTTTTCCACTAAAATATCTTTTGCATTATTGATAATATTCATTAAAGATTGAATAATAGGATTTTGATAAGAGATTATCTCTATACTCTTATCAATATTTTTTATAAGTTCTATATGGTGATTTTGTAAAATGGGATCTTCTATCAGAAGACATTTATTGATAGTTTCTAGAAGATTGAATTTTTCAAAAACTAAATCACCTTTTGCTAAATCTCTAAAGTCATCAATAGTTTTTGATAAAAATTGTGTTGCATTATTAATATCATTCATCCTAGCTATTAAATAAGTGTCATCTAAAATATTAAACTCTTTTTGCATCAATACACCTGTAGCTGATGTGGAAATAAGGCTTAAAGGTTGTCTCCATTGATGAGCGATATTACCCATCATCTCACCCATAGCTGCCATCTTTTCTGATTGAAAAAGTTGGCTTTCTATTTTTTTAACTTTATCAACTTCAATTACAATTTTTTGTTCCAAATTTTCATTGAGATCTTTTAGTTTTAAACTATATTCTGTAAGTTCTTTATTTAATTTTTCTAACTCCAAAGTCTTCTTTTTGACAGCAATTTTAAGATTTTTATTTGCTTTATTTGTCAAAAAATGTCTATAAAGAAAAAATAAAATCACTACAAAAAAGACAATTGCCAAAACTTTTGCTAATTTTGTTTCAAAAAAAGACTCTTTAAATTTAATATTTGTCCAATCATCATAAATTTGTTTCATCTCATGTGATTCTATCTGTGATAATCCCTTGTCTAAGATATGTAGTAATTGCATATCATCTTTTCTAACTGCTATTGAAAGTTGCATTGTTTTATCCAGATACCCTGCAATATGCAAATTATAAAGTCCATATTTTGACATATAATAAGATGCTTCAGGAACTGGTGCTATAGTAAAATCAGCCTTTTCTTCCTCAACCATAGTAAGAGATTCTAGATAATCATTTGTTTCAATTACTTTAACAGATGGATTACTCATTTTCATCATATCAATAAGACTACTCCCCTTTTTACGGGTCATTATTTTTCCATCAAGTTGTGATATATTTTCTAAAACTGATATTTCTGTTTTTGTAATAATGGCTATTTTATAGTCAAGATATATTTTTGTAAAATTCGCATATTCTTCCCTTTTGGCTGTTTTCCCAGCTGCAGGTAAAATATCACATTTTTTTTCTTTTAAAAACTGTTGTGATTCTGTCCAATTTTTTGTTGGCACATTTTGAAATGTAACATTTAATTTTTTCTCTAAAAGTTTTAAAACATCTATAGCAATTCCACTCATTTGAGATTGGTTATCATTTAAAGCAAATTCTATAGGTTCCCAATTTTGATTATTACACATTTTAATAACTTTTTTACTTTTAAGATAATCAATCTCTTGTGTTGTAAAGGAATCTTCATTTGTAATCTCTTGAGCATTACAAATTCCATAAAATAATAAAAGTATAAAGGAAAGAAAACTAAATCGTATCATATGTGAGAAACTCCAATTTGATTGTTATTTTTAAAAAAGAAATTATTATATCAGTTTTGATATAATAAGGATATGAATAAAAATGAAAACATAAGTGAATTATTTGAAGAATCCAAACCGTGTGCTTATTTAGATGATAGATTATCAGATATTAGGTACAAATATATGCCTCAATGTGATAGTAAAACTCATTACAATATGGTAGAAAGGGGATGGAGAAGATTCGGCTATGTTCATTTTTCTCCTGAATGTAAAGATTGCTTTGAGTGTCAAACTATTAGAATTGATATTGAAAATTTCAAATTCACAAAATCTCACAAACGGATATTGAATAAAAATAAAGACCTTAAAATTTATATCCAAAAACCAACTATTAGTATCGACCATCTTAATTTATTCAACAAATATCATGCCTTTATGAGCGAAAAAAAAGATTGGCCAGAAAATTGTATTACCCCACATGAGTATCAAACCTCTTATGTTGACGGAGCTAGTACCTACGGGAAAGAGATTTTATACTTTTTAGATGACAAACTCATTTGTGTCGCACTTAGTGATATTTTAGATGATGGGCTATCTGCTATTTATTGTTATTATGACCATGAGTATCAAGAGAGATCTTTAGGAAAATTTTCTATTTTAATTCAACTTAGTATGGCTAAATTATCGAAAATCCCTTATATGTTTTTAGGATATTGGATAAAAGATCATTACAGTATGGGATATAAAGAAGATTATGCTCCTTTTGATGTGTTGCAAAATCGACCTAAATTAGATGAAGAGTGTATTTGGAAACAATATGAAGGACAAAAATGAAAGATATGTATATAGTTGTAACTGGTGGTGGTACTGGTGGGCATTTAGCAGTTGCTAGAAGTTTAATTGATGAACTTTATTTAAGAGGTTACAAAGTTATTTTTATAGGTTCAACAAAAGGAGCCGATAAAGATTGGTTTGAAAACTATCCTAAAATTGAACTCAAATATTTTTTAGAAACAAAAGGTGTTGTCAATCAAAGCTTTTTTGGAAAATTTACTTCTCTTTTTAAAATTATTAAGGAAGCTTTTTTTTGTAAAGAGATTATGAAAAAATATGGTGTCAAAAAAGTTATAAGTGTTGGTGGATTTAGTGCTGCTAGTGCTTCTTTTGGAGCTATTTTAGGTGGACTTGAACTTTTTATCCATGAGCAAAATTCTGTAATGGGCAACCTAAACAAAATCACATCAAAATTTGCAAAAGAGGTTTTTAGCTCTTATGATTTGAATTCATCTATTAAAGATTACCCAATTAGTGAAAAATTTTTCAATCATCAAAGGGTACGAAAAGAGATACGAACTATTATTTTTTTAGGTGGTTCACAAGGTGCAACAGCTATTAATAATTTTGCAATAGAGATAGCTCCTATTTTAAAAGAAAAAAATATTTCTATCATCCATCAAACAGGGAAAAATGATCTTGAAAAATGTAAAATATTTTATAAAGAGAATAATATTGAGGCAACTGTTTTTGATTTTGATAAAAATATCTTAAATTTTATGGATAAAGCTGATTTTGCAGTAAGCAGAAGTGGTGCTAGTTCGTTATGGGAACTTTGTGCTTTAGGTATTCCTACCCTTTTTATCCCATATCCATATGCAAGTTTAAATCATCAATATTTCAATGCTAAATTTTTACTTGATAGCAACCTTTGTTTTTTAAAATTACAAAATGAACTTAACTCATCTATTCTTGATGAAATTTTCAAAAGTGACCTTGAAACAATAAGTAAAAGCTTGATTAACATCATAAAAAAAGATGGAGTTAAACAAATAACAGATAGAATTTTAGAAGATTAAATAAAGGAGTTTTCAATGTCAAATGAAACAAAAATCATCCAACTAGCAAATAGTAAAAAAGGTTTTATAAGTATCACAACAATTAATGAGCCTTACGGAAAAGGGACTGATACGGTAACTAGCATAGCAATCTCTTTAAATGGTGCTGATATTGAATGGAAAGTACATATTCCAATGGCTAATTTAGATGAAGTTATCGCTTCTCTACAAGATATCAAAAAGTAAAAAGTTACGAAAATATAGCTTTTTACTCTAATGTTTCTGGCTTTTTTAAGTAAAGTAAAGATAAAATTTAACAAATTTACATAATGTGAGGAAGATGATATGAGTGGTATTAGTAATAGTGTTGAACAATTAACACAAGCTCACCTTAGAAATGTGCAACAGCTTGCCGTTTTTTATACTGGTAAAGGAAATATTTATGCTATTAACATAGCAAAAATTAAAGCTTTTATAATAACTGAAGAGGTAAGTATCTCAGATACACCATCTGATAATGATATAATACAAGGTATCGCAACAATAAGGGGTGTACCTATCACTCTAGTAAATCTTGACAGATGGCTAGGACATCCAGCACTTCCAGTTGAACAATACAAACTAATTATTTTTTGTGAATTCAATAATCACCAAATTGGATTTTTAGTAAAAGATGTTATCAATATAGTTGAAAAAACTACAGCTGAACTGATTAATAGTGAAGAGCAAAATGCAAAAGTGACTTATACTACTTATGTGGAAGTAAATAAACAAACTAAGCTTTGTACTGTTTTTAATGCTGAACAACTTTTAGTTGATATTGGTTGGACAGATGATGGGCAAACACAGCTAGATAAATATATAGACAGACCAGTTAACAATAAAAAAATAATTTTAGCTGCTGAAGATAGTAAAGTTGCTAGAGAAATTTTAATCTCATTTTTCAAAAAAATTGAAGCTAGATATGAAATTTTTCATAATGGTACAGATTTAGTAGAAAGACTAAAACATATTGATCCACAGGAAGTGGGATGTGTTATTACTGATATTGAAATGCCTGGAACTGATGGTTTCCAAGTTGCTCAATTCATTAAGGGAACTTCTGACCTTTCACATATTCCTATTATTGTAAATTCTAGTATGACAACTGTCGCTATTAAAAATAAAATGGTATCAATTGGTGTAGATGATTTTGTTGGAAAAACAGATATAAGTGCATTGTATAAATCTGTTTCTGAATATTTAGGAACTAGATAAAGTCTAAAAAATTTATAAAACTAAAAAAGCCTCCGAAAAATATTCGGAGGCTTTTTTTATAACTTTAAAATCAGTGATTTTAAAAGAGTTTCACACAGGTAAAACTCTAATATTCTCATCTACTTTATGTTTTAAAGTTGACTCAATCGCATAAAGTGTCCCTGTACTTCCACTTGCACAACTTCCACAAGCACCAAGATATCTAATATAAATATCATAATATGGTGAATTTTCTTTTATATCTATAATCTCCATATTTCCACCATCCATAACTAGCATAGGTCTAATATACTCATCAATTACAGCATCAACGGCTTTAATTCTTTGTACAATCGTCATCTTATCAAAAGCATTTTCTCCACTTCCTGTTGTGTTTGCAGCTTCAATGAGTCTTTGTTGATCCATCTCTTCTCTAACTTCTTTAAGAATATCTACCAAATAGACATCTTTCTCTTCATGTCCACCTGGTCTAATACACGATTTACAATATGTTCCAGCTTTTGTTTGAAGCCCTATCTCTTCAACTGTTTTTAAATCATAAGTTTTGATAGCATTAATAATATCAGCTCGTGTACTTCTAGCACATTCACATACTATATCTTGGTTTTGAAGTGTACTTCTCTCTACACCTTTATACTGAGCTGCTGCTTCAATAATAACATCATATGCCATAACACTACAATGCATTTTTTGAGGTGGCACAGCAGGAGTTCCATCATCATCTCTTAAAAATTGTTCCACTTCTGTATTAGTAATATTAATAGCTTCATCAACAGTTTTTCCAATACACAGTTCAGCCATTGCATCACTTGAAGCAATAGCAGTACCACAACCAAATGATTTGAATTTACTATCCATAATCTTATCTGTTTTTGTATCAACTACCCAATAAAGTCTAACTGCATCCCCACAGCTCTCAGCACCAAAATCTGCAACAATAAGTTTTCCACCTAATTTATCTGCATCTTCTTGTGTAAGTTCACCCATTGCTTTTGGATTATCCATTCTCTCTTGAACTTTTTTACTGTATTGTTCCCAAACATTTCCACTTACTAAATCACTTCTTGCCATAATTTTTTTCTCCTTTTAAAATGTCCCATTTTAAAAGGGACCTATTGTTCTTTGTCTACTTTTAACAGCTTAACAAATGAAGCCTAAAGTAGCAAACCCTAAAATTCGCTTTGCTCTTATTTTTTATTCTTCTCTATCGTGTACACTAAATGCTTGTTGTTTAGCATAAGTCATAGAGATTGTTCTTAGTCTAGCTACAATTGATTGAATTTTTTCTATAACATAATCAATCTCTTCATGAGTTGTAAATCTACTTAATGCAAACATAACTGTAGCATTTGCAATTTCAGTTTTTTCACCCAATGCTTCAACAACTGCACTCGCTTCAAGACTTTCACTACTACAACTACTTCCTGTTGATATATAAATTCCGTTCTTATTCATATCCCAAAGCATCGCTTCACCTTCTATTCCTTTGAAAGATGCAACAACAAGATTATTAAGTCTATATTCTTTTGGAACATATGATTTTGTATCTGGAATTTTTAAAATAGCTTCTTCTAATGTATCCCTAAGTTTTCCAATATGATTTTTCATATAAGCCACATTCATCTCAGAATTTGCTATCTCAATAGCTTTTGCCATTGCAAATATTCCATTATTATAAACACTCCCTGCTCTTTTTCCACCCATTACATTTTTACTTCCATGAATAAGTGGAAGAAAAGGTGCTTTAGCTTTTATAAAAAGACCTCCAATTCCTTTTGGACCATGAAATTTGTGAGCTGACCAAGTGAAATAATCTACACCCAAATCTTGTAAATCAACTTTAATTTTTCCAATTGCTTGAGCACCATCTGTATGGAATGGAACTCCAGCTTCATTAGCTACTTTTACCATCTCTTTGATTGGTTGAATTGCTCCTGTTTCATTTGAAGCAGTTAAAATAGTAATAAGTGCTGTTGTAGGTCTGATAGCTTTTTTTAACTCTTCAACACTTACAAGTCCATTTTCATCTGTCCCTAAATATGTCACTTCCATTCCAAATGTTTTACAATATGCAAGTGGCGATTTGATACTTGAATGTTCAGCGATACAAGAGATAAAATGATTTTTACCACTTCCTTTTAAAAATGCATCTAAAAATGTCTTTATAACTGCATTATTACCTTCTGTTGTCGATGATGTAAAAACTATATCATCATTATCACTTGCATTTAAACTACTATAAATCACATCATAAGCTTTATTTAATTCTGCTCTTGTTTCAATTCCATGTTTGTAAATTACATTAGCATTACCAAATATATCAGCACTTTTACATGCTATCTCTTTTACTTTTGGATCTATTGGAGCTGTTGAATTATTGTCTAAATATACTTCCATTCTTCATCCTTATTTTTTGATAATTGAAGTTTATCCGAAATAAGATAAAATTAGTCTTATTTTGATTTACTACTTTATTTTTTTAGTTGTTAAATCCTATAAATTGAGTGACTAAATAATATTTTTTATCTCTTTTTGCTAATATTTCAAAATGAATGAAAGAATAATATGTCAAAAATGTAAATTTTACTTTGTTACTTGGCAACCAAATCAACCACATGGCTGTAAAGCTTATGGTTTTAAGTCAAAACAAATACCTTCTATTGTGGTAAAACAAAGTAGCGGAATAGAATGTGGTTTTTATGAACAAAAAAGATTTAATAATAGCGAGGAAGAAGAAACCGACTAAAATCGTCTTTAGAAGGTAAATCTATTTTAGATTTTGAAAGAAAATTTACTATTCTTGGCTTTTCCAAACTTTATATAAAGCTTCATGTTCTTCAATTTCAGCTCGACTTGGTTTTCTTCTACAAGAGAGATATCCTCTCCCTCCATTACAAGTCTCAAATGGATACACTGTAGCAT
>JAQUAG010000025.1 GCA_028687375.1 Arcobacteraceae bacterium
TCTTCTAATGCTGCTGCTGTTTCTTCTAAAGAAGCTGCTTGTTGATTTGCCTTTGCTGCTACATTATTTACACTCTCACTCATGGTAATTGCGTTATGATTCAATGTCTCACCGTTTGAAAGATTTAGTTTCGCGTTTGTTCTAAGTGCCTCTCCTAGTTTATTTACACTTTGCATAACTGATAAAAGATCTGATTTAATTAGTTCACTAATTATAACATTCTGTCGAAAATTATCATGTGTATAATCACTAAGAACATCTTTAATATTTACAATATTACCTCTTGTAATATTAATCATTTTATTAACACTTCTTGCAAGTTCTTGAATCATAAAATTAGACGATGTCGATTTTACATTACATTGATAAATACCCTGTTCTACCTTATTGAGAACCAATACAATTTCACCCAATACTTTCATATCATCTTTTCTTACAGAATCAAATTTATCAGTAAATTTATCAAATTCATCCAATATCCAACCGATTTCATCATTATGTTTATATTTAATATTAGCCATTCTATTCGTTCGCATAAATGCATAATCGATTAACGCATGCATCTTTAAATTGAATACATCAACACCTTCATTAACTCTTCTAAAAGCTGCCCAACCAAGATAAGCAATTAAAACAGCAAATATTACATTTGCTACTATTGCTATTTTTATATTACCCTCATAAAATACCATTATTAAAGTTAAAGATAAAAACCCAAATTGAGCAATCAACATATTAATAAACATCTTTTGCTTATGGGAAACTTCTGGCAACCAGTCAACTAATTTATTCATAATAACTCCATCACATTTTAATAAAAAATCAAATAAAATATGTAACTTTTATGTAACTTTCTCACAATTTTGCTCCTATTTACCTTAATTGATAATAAAACAATTCTACAGATTAACTTTAGCAGTATTTAATTTTAAACATATTATAATCTCGCCGATTAAAAGATTTTAGTAGGAACATAAGTGCATTTATGTATTTATGGCTTAAGATTTGTCTTGGGTTACGCTAGCCGAAAAAATCATTTTAACAAATATTTTAAAAGGAATTTACTATGAAAAAAGTTTTATTTTTAGTACTTGCGTTCGCAACTGCTGCTTTCGCTTCTGAAGAAGCTGGACAATCTATGATTCAAGCTTACTCAGTACTTGCTGCTGGTGTTGGTCTTGGAATTGCTGCAATGGGTGGAGCTATCGGTATGGGTAATACTGCTGCTGCAACTATCGCTGGAACTGCTAGAAACCCAGGTATGGGTGGAAAACTTATGACTACAATGTTTATCGCATTAGCGATGATTGAAGCTCAAGTTATCTATACACTTGTTATCGCTCTTATTGCACTTTATGCAAATCCATTTTTAGGGTAATTTGCGTTAATAAAAAGTAAATTTCTTTACTTTTTTAGAAAATTACGAGTTTTTGGTCTCTTTTGAACCAAAAACTCTGGTTTTTACTTTTTTGCGGTCGTGGTGGAATGGTAGACACACTACCTTGAGGTGGTAGCGCCCTACGGGTGTGCGAGTTCAACTCTCGCCGACCGCACCATCTAATTTTTTTTCAAAAGTTTTCAATTATCCGTTTCATATTTTCTTTATATTTTCTCATCAATAAACTAAATTACTATTCAACAGTAACGTTGTATTTATATGATAAATCTTATATCTTTTCTATATTGTATTTTTTCTAATACCAAATTAACCAAAAAACAGTTATTATTATTGTTATATCAGTAAATAATATAATAAGGTTTATTTTAATGCAATTATCACAATTACAAAAAGATCAAAAGGCAATTATCAAAAATCTTGATTGTGACCTTGAGTTGAAACAGAGATTTTATTCATTTGGAATCAATAAAAATTCAACTTTAATCGTTGAAAATATCAGTTTTTCAAAAAATACTATTGAAATTAATGTTGAAGATACTTTTATAGCACTTCGTATGGAAGAAGCAAAATGCATTGAGGTAGAAATTTTATAATGATACCTATGAAGATAGTCCTTGCTGGACAACCAAATGTTGGAAAATCCTCACTTATAAATGCTATGAGTAACTCACGACTTAAAGTTGGAAATTTTAGTGGGGTAACGGTTGAAAAAACAGAGATTTGTTTTTCACACCATTGTCATGAAATTGAGATGATTGATTTACCAGGAACTTACTCAATCAATGGATTTTCTCAAGAAGAACAAGTAGCAAAAAATTATCTTTTAAATGAAGATTATGACATCATTATCAATGTGATTGATTCAACTCACTTAACAAGAAATCTCCTTCTTACTTTAGAACTTTTTAAACTCAATAAAAAAATTGTCCTTGCCCTTAATATGTATGATGAAGCTAAAAAAGAAAATATACTCATAGATGTAGCTCAAATTGAAGCACTCACAGGGATTCCAACCGTTGCAGTGAGTGCGAATACAAAAGAGGGAATTGAAGAGTTACTTACCATTGTCCATGAGCTATACGATAGTGAGTATAGATTTAAATCAAATATCTCTTATAGTGATGCTATTGAAGAAGAAATTTATGTTATCAAAGAATTTTTAGATGCTAAAAATTATAAATACAACGATTTAACGACAAGAGAGATGGCGATACGACTTTTGATTGAAGATAATGAATTCTTTTCAAAACTTCACGATAAACCAATTTTTATGGAACTTCAACCACTTCTTTTAAAATCACTTGATAAGATCTATACCTACTATGAAACAAAAGATATAAAAGAGATTCAATCACTTGAATACCATGCAATTGCAAGGGGGATAAGAGCTGAAACAGTAACATCTCCAAAAGGGAAGACTCCAAAACAATTTACAAAAAAAGTTGATAACGTCTTAATCAATAAATATTTTGGAATACCACTTTTCTTATTTTTTATGTGGGCTTTATTCCAACTTACATTTGAAATAGGTAGTATCCCTATGGATTATATCGATATGGGATTTACTTGGTTTGGGGATGCTGTTGGACAAAGTATTGCACATGAGGGACTTCGTTCCCTTATTGTTGATGGGATTATCCATGGAGTTGGTGCCGTTGTTCTTTTCTTACCAAACATTATCATCCTTTATATTGGAATTGCACTTCTTGAAACAACTGGATATATGAGTAGGGTTGCCTTTTTACTTGATGGGTTTTTTCATAAATTTGGACTTCATGGAAAAAGTTTTATTCCACTTGTCACAGGTTTTGGTTGTTCAGTTCCTGCTTATATGGCAACTCGAACTTTAAAAAATCAAAAAGATAGGCTTATAACTCTTTTCATCATAGGATTTATGAGTTGTGGTGCAAGGTTACCTATTTATGTCCTTTTTGCTGGGGCATTTTTTACCCCTGCTCAAGCTGGAAATGTTATCTTTGCTATTTATATATTTGGAGCATTCCTTGGACTTATTATGGCAAAAGTTTTACGACTTACAGCTTTTAAAGGTGAAGATGAACCATTTGTTATGGAGATGCCAAAATATAGACTTCCAACGGTAAAATTAATATATACAATAGTTTCAAGTGAAGCTTGGATGTATCTAAAAAAAGCTGGGACTTTCATCTTAGCTGCAACTATCATCATCTGGTTTGCTTCAAATTTTCCAAAAATTGAAGGAGAAAATATCACTGCTAAAGATAAATTAGAACAAAGCTATTTAGGGATTGTTGGAAAATCAAGTCAATTCTTATTTGAACCACTTGGATTTGACTGGAGACAAACAGTTGCACTTGAAACAGGACTTGCAGCAAAAGAGGTAGTTGTAGCAACTTTAGGAATTTTATACAATGTAGGGGAAGATTTGGATGAGACAAGCCAAAGTTTGATGGGTGAAATCAAAAAACAAATACCATTTGCAAGTGCAGTTTCATTTATTGTCTTTGTTATGATTTATCTCCCATGTTTTGCAGCTAGTATGGTTTTTATGAGGGAAGCTGGACATCCTAAATATCTAGCTTATCTTTTTGTTTTAACAACAAGTGTTGCTTGGATTATGAGTTTTATCGCTTATAATGTTGCATTATTATTATAAAACTGGAGTGTAAAATGAGATATAGAAAATTTTTTTTAATTTGTATCGTTGTGATTGGATTGAATAATTGTGGTGGAAGTAGTGCTACAAATGAAATTGATGATAGTGATGAGATAAATACTCATCCCATCACTCAACAACCAACTACTCAAGCAACCATCGTAAACAATGAAGCTATCAGTTTTCCAAAAAGTGCAAATCAAACATCAGTTCCAACAGATCAGCTTCCAAAAAACTAATCTGTTTTTTGGAAACTTTATTCTACCTCTATCCAAACAATATCATCACTATTTAATGTTGTGATTCTTGTCACAGAAGAAGCAAAATTATTATCATCAAATGGTGCATAAATTTCCCATGAAGTACCATTAAATTTAAAAATATGGAGAAGTTTTTTACTTTGAGAAGTAATGGTTGTTTTGAGTTCATCAACTGTCATTGTAAATGGTATATTGATTAAAAACCACCCTCTTTGATATAACTCTACAATATTCGAAGAGTTTGTTGTTAAGATATCATAAGGGAGATTGATAGTTGTCACTTCTGCTGATTTTACAATAATACCTTCATTTGAACTAATTGAACCAAGCTTATCAAATCCATAACTTGTTCCACTTTTGTCCCAATAACTCCAAAAATTATTGTATTTGAAAACTCCATCGACATTACCAAATACAGATTCAATCGAGTGCTCTTGATTACAAATATCAGTTAAAGTAGTTTTATATAAATTTACACAAAGAGGTTTATTTGCTGGCATTGAAAGGTATGTCCATAGTGTTGAGATAGTTTGTGCTTTTGTAGCATTTTTACTAAACTCAAGATTATTTACCAAATTAAGTGCTGCTATATTGTTGAAGAGATAATAACTTTTATTTGTAGAAACTGTTTTTTCATAAACTTTATATCCAATGGCACCATTAGAAAAAGTAACATTAACACCATTTTCTAAAAATAGACTATCCAATCCACTTTTTGTCAACTCTTCAACAAATTTTCTTTCAACTCCATCAATCACAAAACTATTTCCATTCTTTGTAAATAATTCTTTTTGTTTAGAATCTGATTGAACGATATTTTTTTCATTTGTTACTATTGTTGAAAGATAATTACTATTTGTACCAATTGTCAACTGTTTCATTTGTAAGTTTATATATTTATTCCCATCATTTTCAATTGTTGTAATACCAAAAAGTGTTTGAGGTGATACATTTAGAGCTACGCCATTATTATATTCAAGAGAGCTAAGTTCACTATTCATAAAATCTAGTCTTTTCAAAAATTGTTTCTCTACTGTTTGATGTAAAATCACATTATTCAGTGCCATTTCAAAAATTGAAGTAGCCCCTGTTTGTGTAGCATCAATATTTCCACTAATAGTTGATTCTTCAAAATCAACAGGAGTATATCCACTATCTACAAAATCATAATGGACAACTCTTCCTATTTGGTTGTTATTTTCGTTTGTTACACTAAAATTAATACCATTTTCTATCCAGATATTTAAGTTAAGTGGTCTATTTATAAAACTTTCATTTACATCATAGTCAAAAATATTTTCGCTATGGATAAGATTCAAACCATCACTATCTTCACTATAAATAGAGGCAACTATTTGTTTTTCAAATACCTCAATTTTAGATTTTACATTAAGTGCCGTTCCAAATTCTGGATTTGTATCAATCATTTCAAAAATACCACTTCCACTAGTTCCTGTTTTTGTTATATTAAGTTGTGAAGTTCCCTCCACTATTTGACTTAGTATTGGGGAATTTATTTGTGCTGATGATTCATTTGATGGTTTTTGTAAAACTGTAAAAGTTGCTATATTATCACTAGCAACAACTGTATTATTAAAATATTTTATCTCTGATTTGTTATTAATCCATTCATTATCAGAAATAAAAACTACTTCATATTCTAATTCAACTGATTGCACATTTATATCAAATGATTTACGAACACTTAAATTCCCATCAGTTACATTAATAGTTATTTTAACTATCCCAAAAGCATTTGGTACTGTTGAAATATTAAAATCTAATCCTTGAGAATATGTTGTTTGAGTTACTAATTCACTCCAATTTGGAACAACTGTTACAATTGAAGTATTGTTTGATTCTACTGTAATATTAAGATTATCACCATCTACATCAGTTACATTTAATTCAAAGTTTACTGTTTGACTACCTTCTTGGATTGATATATTTGAAAAAGTTGTATTGATTATTGGTGCATTTTTAATACTTGATAACAATATATTTTGAACATCTGAAAAACTAAGATATTCAATATTGGTCAAAAAGTATGTATATGTTTCATCTATGACTGTATAGTGTGTTGTATCAATTTTTGTTATTGTATATGTATTTCTTGCATTTGGCAATACAACTGTGTCACCTCCCTCTAATCCATCTATCGTTTGAGTAGTTTGGGTTGCATCTGGCACAATAATATCATTATATATAGAAGGGGTATTTGTAACTATAGGAAATACAATCTGATAAGGTGTCGTACGAGTGTTCACTGTACCATCTCCAATTTGATTATATGTATTTACTCCCCATGTCCAGTATGTCTTATCACTTTTTGTACCTATAGCAAAACCATCCCCACCATCTACATTTATCCAAGTTGTATCTGTACCAATTTGAGTTGGTGATGATATTGTTCCAGTTGCCTCTGCTAATTGAGCTGTATCATTATTACCCCAACCATATAAAGCACCTGTTGTTTTAATAGCAAAACTAAATTGATTACCTATAGCTATTTTTGACCAATCTGTAGCACTTCCTATTTGTTGTGGTGTTTTACTTGCTGCTTTGGTTCCATCACCAAGCTTACTATATGAATTATCTCCCCAAGCCCAAAGTGTACCATCTGATTTTAAAGCTAAAGAGTGATCTTCTCCCGCTTTTACATCCAACCAATTGTTGTCAGTTCCTATTTGAATAGGTGAAAGTTTATTAATATTAGTTCCATCTCCAAGCTGGCTAGAGCTATTAAGCCCCCAACCCCAAAGTGTCCCATCTACTTTAATTGCTAAAGTATATTTTTTTCCTGTAGATACTTTTTTCCAATTTGCATCTGTACCAATTTGTGTCGTACTGCTTCTAATTGTCGTATCACCAAGTCCTAACTGACCTACATCATTGTATCCAAGAGCCCAAAGAGTACCATTCTTTTTCAAAGCAATAGCAAAACTATCCCCTACACTTACATTTACCCACGCAGTATCAATACCAACTTGTTTTGGAGATAAACTATCTGTGTAAGTCCCATCACCAATAACACCACCCGCATTGTATCCCCAAGCCCAAAGTGTACCATCTGTTTTGATTCCAAATGTATTATAGCTACCTACTGCTAGATTTGCCCAAGTTGCATCAGTTCCTACTTTTATAGGAAAAGGTTTTGCAACAGTAGTCCCATCACCAATCATCCCATAAGTAGTATCACCCCAACCCCATAAAGTTCCATCTGGCTTGATGACAGAAGTATGTTTCCATCCAGCACCAATTGTATTATAGTTAAGTGGAAGAGTTGTTGCTGGATATTCATATGCACCTACGTCACAACCATTTCCTTGTGGTCTTGGGTCTCCATTGATATCAAAATTACTTGTACAAATACCACTGTCAATTGCTACTGAACCTTCAAATAATCCATTAATAATTCCAGTTGAATTCATCATAAAACCTATAGTAGTATCATTCATATCTACTATATCTGAAGCTGATGATGTAATACTACAATTACTTACATCTCCTATAATGTTATACCCTAAAGATATGATAGTACCGTAACAATTTGGACCATGATTATTATTATCTGTATTGGAAGCTATAATTGTATTTTTGATGTTGATATTTCCACCATTATTATAAATACCACCACCAGATGCTGTTCCCATTGGACTAAGAGAACCATTTGAAATGTTATATCCAATCGTTGTACTATTAATATTTACATTTGCATCAGTATCTACATAGATAGCTCCACCATCTTGTGCTGAATTTCCACTAAATACACTATTATTGATCTCAATATTTCCATTACCTATATAAATTGCTCCACCATATGCAGTAGGGTTTCCATCAGCAAATACTTCATTGTTATAAAACCAAGAGTCGTTTATAAATGTATTACCTCCATTGATGTTCAATGCTCCACCATTACCTCCATACCTATTATTCTCAAACTTTGTTTTTGAGATATTAATATCACTATTATAAGAACTAATACCACCACCATTTATCACTAAACCTTCTAAACTTAGTTTTCCATCTGACACGATAAATGATCTAAAACTTTGGTCACCAGTAATAGTAACTGGTTCAGTTCCAGAATTGATTAGATTTATCACTTTACCAGAATTTATAGTTATAGGACTAGCAAGTGTTATAGTTTGTCCACTTAATGAAGTAAGATCAATAATATTACTGTTTGCAAATTTAATAGCATTTCTCAAAGCACCACTATCACTATCATTACTAAGTCCTAATAGTTCATTTGCTGCACTTTGGTTATATACTAAAAATTTATTAAAGAAACTTCCTGCATAATCTTTTTGATACATCCTTATCCCTTCAGATGTATTATTGATAAAAGTAAATCGTGAATCAAACTCCACATTGAGATCATCTTTATTGAGAATAATAGAATCAAATTTGATACTTTCTCCAAATTTATCCCCACTTATAAAAGTTATTTCATTATCTAAAATCGTTATATTATCATCATTTACAACACCACCTGAAGGATAATATGTTCTATGAAGTTGATTATTTGTAGTATCTACAATATTTTTAATCATATATCCATTCTCATTTGTATAATATGCATAACCATTTGTTATTATAGTTGGTAAAAGGTTATTGTAATCATCAATATTTGTCTCATTCCAAAACTCACCAACATTTAATAAAAGTTCATTTTGCATTGCACCATATATACCATTATCATTATAATCTAGTGTGATAGTATAAGGATTTAATAGTCCATTTGACAATTCATATACATGTAATGTGTAAGTTCCAGCATTAAGATGTGTAAGCATTTTAAAATCACCATTTCCATCACCAGCAACTAAATTTTCACCATTAAATGTAACGTGTCGATTTAATTCATCAGAAAGAGATCCGAAAGTATTTTCTCCATTTGTATTTGTTGTGAAAAGAGCTACATCATGAGCCTCTTTAAGTGTAAATGTAAAGCTATTGTATTCATTGGCATTAAATCCACTACTATTAAAATCAAGTGCAGGGAATGGTAAAACAAAATTTGTTTGTACACCATATTCACTTATATTGTTATCAACGATATTTAATTGATATGTTGAAACAGAAGCACCACCAGTACCTTTTATAAGCAATCTATAATTACCAGCAGAAAGACTAGCTAGAATTTTAAAATTCAAATTACCTTGTTCCAAAGAATCATCATTCCAAGCAACTATTGTTCCATTTTCATCATATAAAATTCCAAGAGTATTTGGATTTGTAAGTCCTTCTCCATTATCTATACCTGTTGTAAAAATAGCTATATTTTTAGCACTATCTAAAGTAAAGGTAAAGAGATTAGAACTATTCTCTTCAAATCCATATTTTTGATAATTTAGTGTTGGAAATGAAACTGCTTCATAGCTATGACAAGCTCCACTTAACCATATAAATTGATGAGCTTCGCATGAAGTTTGGTCAGAATAACTTGGAAGAGAATTAAAAAAAACATTAATCTCTTGACTAATTTGATTATTCATATCTGCAATCAATATTTGTGATTCGTTACTCAAATATGAATGTAGAAATAATCCAAGTGGTTGATTTTTAGCAATAAAACTATCACTATCTGAAAATACCCAAGATGGTGATGAGAGATTAAATCCAACTGCTTTTTGCCATGAGTTAATATTGTATGTGGTGTAAATATTATTTCCATAAATAGTTGGTGCTGTATTTATCCACGTAGCTCCTATTATTGTTCCATTATTTTCATTATGCGAATAATCTTTCGCTACTGTCCCATTCCCTTCATTGAGTGGCCAATAACCTTTGAGAAAATAATTCTCTAAATTTGGTGCAGTTACCATAAGATTTTGGATTTCTGATTGAGTTAATAGTTTATTCCAAGCTGTAGCTTCCGCAATTTGACCACTAAAACTTAAATCTGTTGTACCAATAAAAAGATTATTTGTATTTCCACCTTGCCAAGCACTAAATGATGCAACTTCTACTCCATTAACATAATAAGTATAAAGTGTCGAACCTGCACCTAAAAATTGCATTGTTGCTGTAATATGACTCCATTGATTGAGTGGTAGTAATAGTCCATTTGTTGGATAATCACTATTCGCACCAAACCTACCATTATATAACTCTATCGCATAAGAACCTGACTGATGAAAAATAACTTTACTTCCAGAGCCAACACTTGTTGGTTTTATCCAAGCACTCAAAGAGATATTTCCATCACTACTTAAAGTTTGTGTTGTAGTTATTTGAGAACCTGCATTCAAAGTTAAGCCATCACCTAAAAAGTTAAGCCGAGTAACATTCCCCTCAATAATTCCATTTTGATCTTTTCCAGCTATATCTACAACCAAATTTCCAACTCTCTCATCAAAGTTATAATAAGCGACAAGTCCTGTTTCATTTCCATCAAGTTGTTGATTGAGATTTACTTGGATTTGAGATGCAGTTCTAGCGGTATTCCACAATCTAAACTCATCCATCATTCCAACCATACTACCAACTTTTTTAGTTATAGCAGTTGCTAAATTTGGTGTAGTTGTAGGAATAGTTGTCGTATAAGATAGTGAAATAGGTATTCCATCCACAAATAATTTCAATTTACCGTTGTTATCTGTAGCATTTCCATCATATACCATGGCGATATGTGACCAAACATTCCACTGTGCCACACCACTTGCTGTATATCCATAAGAATTCGCTCCATTTGAGACGATTAATTCAAATAATCCAGCATTTGAAACAGCCAATTCAACTCGATTGTTATCATCTAAATATTTATTAAATATTCTGTTTCTATCTGTTGGCTGCTTCATATTGACCCAAGACTCTATTGTAAATTTTTGTGTATTATCAAGTGATGTAAAACTATCATAACCTACATAAGCAGCTGTACTATTATTATCAAACTGTACCACTCCGCCATGAGCTTTGAGGGAAATTTTTGGCGTAGGTACATAATTATAAAGTGCTGTTACATCTGTTGCACTCAAAGCTCTATCATATATTTTCACTTCATCCATTTCACCATTATAAAAATTAGTTGAATTATATAGCCCTATACGAAATGGAGTTGTTCCAGTAAATGACCCCCCCATATTTGCTGTTGCATTTTGTTCTCCATTGAGATAGATTGTTGCTATTTTTGTAGTATTATCAAATGTAACCGTATAGTAATACCACTCATTTGCAGTTGTTGCAGTACCTGTACTTGCAGCTGAATGATTAAAAAAATCGACTTGAAAATTATGATTATAAAAATTAAGTTGTAAGTATTTGTATTCTCCTGCAACTGTTCCTTGTGACATAATCCACATTCCATTTGTTACATCACTTGGTTTAAACCAACCAGAAATCGTAAATGATTTATTAGAAAGATTTACATCACTTGGAAGTTCGATGCTAGAACTTCCATCAAAAATTGCACTCTGCCCGACTTGACCTGTCGCATAAGTTAGTGAGGCTGTAGTTGTTCCATTGTAACTATTTGTGCTACTATCATTTGTATTCCCTTCAAATGCATAATGAGCCATAAGACCAGTTGTAGTATCTGCAACTAAACTTTGTACAAATAATCCAAAAATTATGAATACTTTTAAAAATATTTTTTTCATTGTTTCGCTCCTCCAAATACACCATTGACACTATTGCTTCCAGAGGACAAGTTGAAAGTTCCTCCCACACTCGAAGCATTTGAACCATAATACTTTCCATTTAAACTTCCAGCTATATCAGTTACACTACTTCCTGTTGCACTTGAGATACTTGAAGAGTTAAATCCATACGATGAGATTGTTCCACTATTGATATTTGCTTTCCAGTTTCCTTGCTCTATATTTATATTTCCAGTTAAAGTTTTAGTTCCAAAATTCATATTAAGATTTATAGTTCCATTACTTGCAACTCCATTTACAAATGAAGCGATATCTCCACTATATGTTGCTACTTGTTGATTTATAATATATTGGTCTATCACTTCAGAGGGTGTCGTAAGTCCAGTGATGTAAGTAGCAGTTTTACTATTACCATCTAAAATATACCCATATTCTAAAATATTTGTATTTTCATAGGTATCAGTGCCAACTATCTCTTTTGTTACATTTGCAAAATCAACCATCAAACTCTCCAAAGTTCCTGTTGGTGTAAAAGTTTGTAAACTTTCAATCAAGTTATTTTGCACTACAAAACTAAGCGTTTTAGTATCACTTCCATTTTTCTTACCATCACTTACTTGTACTGTTAAGGTTTCACTTCCATCATAATTTTGATTTGGTATATATGTTAGCTTTCCTGTAGAAGAATCAATCGTAGCTTTTCCATGAAGTGGAGGTGAAGTGATTAGATAAACTAAATTATCTCCATCAATATCAATCCCCTTAAAATTTATAGTCGATATTTCATTTTCATTAATCTCTAAAAGACTGTATGTTAAAACTGGTTTTGAATTAATATCTTCTTTTGGGGTTTCAGGTACCATAGCTAAGTCATTTATTTTTGGAGTATCAAGTTTCATTGGTGTTTCAGATTCAACTAGATTTGGCATATCAGATTGCTCTTGTGGTATTCCATTATCTCCGTTTCCAATTTCATCATTGGTAGCTATTTGACCTTGTTCACCATTGTCATTTGTAGCTGCATCACCATTTGTTCCACCATCTTGCTTTGGCTCATCTTGATCATTCTTCTCACCAATTGATTGGGTTTTATCTCCACTTAAATCTTGTGCTTCTTGTATATCTGCTTTTGTTGTTGGAAGAACTATAGTTTTTCCTCCTACAAAATTAGCTGTCATTCCCCTTGGAATTTCAAATGTTTGTCCCGTAGCTTTATTGACTATATAATATCCACCATTAAGAGTACTATGTTTTATATCTCCATTTGCTTTGACAATAGAGATACCTTCACTTCCCCTAATTCCTAATGAAGATGATTTTGTTTCTAGTTTAAAACCACTTGGATTTACTTTTCCTATTTTTCCAGTGATTGATCGAAATACACCTTTATCAAATCCAAATTTTGCTTTATTATTGCTAGGAATTGCCTCATCTTTGATATATTCATTGACTTTCATTTTAGACTCTTTACCCACGGTTATTGAGGTACCATCAGTAAAAAGCAACAACACTTTTGATTTATCTTTTGTGATTATCTCATCAGATTTTTCTAAAATAAATCCAACAGCAGGGACTAATTCTTGGGTTCCTCTTTTAACAATAACATCCCCTTTTACCCCTGTAATTTTTCCAATATTACCAAAGAGTAAACCAAAACTGAACAATAAACTTAAAATTATCTTTTTCATTAGAACGGCCTTATAAGATTGATACCAAGATTATACTTTGTATATGAATATGGTTGATCATTAGAATCTTGAGTTGTATAACTCACATCACCTTGCACTATCCAATTAGGAGAGTACACATACGTTGAACCAAGTTTTATAAAAATTTGTTTCTCATCTCTAATATCGTATTTTGTATTTTTATAGTTAACAGAAGGGGTGAAAAATAATTTGGGTGAATATATAAAATTAGTATCCAAACCAACCGTATAGCTATCATTATCTACCCCTGTTGAGGAACTATCATCAGCTTTATCGTTTGAAACAATAATACTCGGGATAAATGTCATGATATTGTTGTAGATAAATGAATATTTTGCACTAAGTTCTAAATACTTACTATCATTTGTTTTATTTATCGCTTGTTGGTATTTTTTGAATTGATATTTGAGTTGCCCGTCTATTGTTGTTTGTTTATCTTTAAAAAAACTCACCTTTGGGATAATTCCATAACTTTGCATATAATTATCACTACCCATCCAAAGGTTATCAATAAATACTCCATAATCAAACACTAAATTTTCTTTATATTGATGAGAAAGTGAAGGAGAGAGGGAAACCATTTTTATATTTTTATCATTCAAATCATTATTAAACATAAATTTACCAAATGCTACACCATCAGTTTTAAATAACATCTTTTCATTTAATTTATAACTATAATTACCTACTAATATCTCTTGATGTGCACTTCCTCCCTCATCTTTTGTAGTATTTGGAATTTGACCTATCAAAGGGATATCAAAATAATCATATTTTGCTCTTTGATTTATATTTGAGTCATAATTTACCCCAAAAATAAACACCCCACTAAATTTTGATTTTGTGATTTTTTCATCTATAAAATCTAAATATTTTTGACTTTCATTTTTTAAATCATTTGGTGTATTTGGATTGTGAACAAGGTCTGTGAAATATCCTTTAGCACTCAAATAATCTTTTTTTGCCATATAAACTCTACCTAATTCAAATTGAACTCGCAGGGTATCTGGTTTGTCAAATAAAATTCTATTAAAGGCTAAGATAGCTTCATCATACAATCCAATCTCAAAAGCAGATCTTCCTAAATAAAAATCAACATTTGTATCGTTTAAATTTTTTTCAAATAATTGATTTAAAATTGTGTAAGATTCTTTGTATTCTCTTTTCTTATACAATTTTAAGGCTTGAGTATAATCGTTTAAAATAATCTCTTTGCTATCTTGTGGTTGAAAGCCCTTTGTTCCATTTAAATCATTGTGTGTATTAGATAAATTTTGCTCTTGCACTATCGTTGTTTTGTTAGCATCTACAATAGGAGATAATTCAATATTAGATATTTTCATCTCACTATTTTTAAGAGATACAGTATTTTTAGAATAAATATTTCCATTTTCATCTTCTAAAAGTACCGATTTTTCATTTGGATTTAATCTTCTTGCATCTATGTATAATGGATTATCAAAAGGATGATTTCTTGATGTTTCTTCATTAAGAGTTACAAAAGTTTCATAGATATATCCTTTTGGTGTTTGGTACCAAACCCCTTGAGTTGATGTATCTACTTTTTCTAGTATCTCGAACGTTCTCCCTTTTTTCTTTTTAGCAACTACCTTACTTTCCATACTTGGAAATTCTCTTATATTTACATCATTATTAAGTGTCCCTGTTGCTCCATAAGTATAAACAACCCCTCCACATATCAAAAACTGTAATATCTTCTTCATTTTTTACCCTTTTGTTGTATGTTTAAAAACACCATTGAAATCAATTGGTGGCTCTGCAATATAATGTTCACATCTTTCAATATAAATTTTATAAATCGCTTTATTCGTTTTGTGTTCCCTAGCTTCTAATACTCTAAAAATATCTAATGCTTCACTAAATTTAGCCTGTTTATATAACTCTATTCCATGATGATAAGATTCTAACTCTTCATCTAACTCTTGTCTTGAAACATCATACAATTTATGCAGACTTTCATCCCTATCATAATCAATCACTTGCCATATCTCAATTGGCTCACTTTTCCCTTTTACTGTAACCAAATCTAAAAATCTAAAAATAAATTTTTGTGTCAATCGCTCCTTTGTAAACTGTGTAATATTACATTTTGAATTATAGTATTTACACAAAGATTCTGATCTAGCAGCTAAGTTTACAGGATCACCTATAACTGTATAGTCGCTTCGTTGATTTGATCCCATTTCGCCAGCTATAACGACACCTGTATTTAGTCCCATTCCTACAGATAAAGGTTCTACACCCATCTTTTCACACATTAAAATTGTATTGTGAAATCGACTATCTTTTTTAATTCTTTCATTTAACGCATCAATTGCATGTAATTGTTCCATTGTTGCTATTACAGCTTGAGTAGGATGATCTTCAACTTCTCCAGGAGCGTTCCAATAAGCCATAATAGCGTCACCAATAAATTTATCAACAGTTCCTCTATACTTAATAATTATCTCTGTCATTGGTGTCATATACTCATTTAAAAATGTAATTAGCATCTTAGCATTTGGCATAGATTCTGAAATATTTGTAAAGTTTCTTACATCACTAAACATTATCGTTACCTCTTTTTCCATTGCAACAAATGCCTCACTGTCAGGATTTTTTAAAAGCTGTTCCATAACCTCTTTAGAAACTTTTGAAGAAAACTTCTTTTTCATTATTGCTTCTTTTCTCACCTCAAAGAGATAATCCAAAAATGTTGCAACTAATGAAGCTATTGAAATTGTTAGAATTGGTATAAATGCATCTAAGATAATTCCTTCATAAAATAAGATATAGTAATTTGCTCCAATATACACTCCAAGAGTAATTACTAAAGCGATTGGATTGAACCAAAAAGGGGTATAAGTAGTAAGCCAAACAACAAAAAAAGCTAAAGCAAAAACAATAAGTAAATTAGCTCCATCAACCCAATTTGGCTGTGAGAGAAATTCACTATTGATAATATTATCAATTGCTGTAGCATGCACTTCAACTCCAGGTGAAACTGATTCAAATGGAGTAGCTCGTAAATCAAGTAATCCAGCAGCTGAAGTTCCAATTAGTATAATTTTTCCTTTTATCAAATTTGGATCAAAGTTATTTGAATAGATATCATAAGCTGAAATATATTTAAAAGTTTTAGATCCCCCCTTATAATTTACTACCAATCTACCATATCTATCTGTTGGAATATGAAAATCACCTAATTGAATATTGTCAACTCCCAATTCACTATAATTGATAAAAACCTTTTCAATCCCTAGAGATGCTCGAACAATCTCTAACGATATAGATGGATAGATTTGATCATCGTATCTAATGATTAAAGGTACACTTCGTACAACTCCTCCATCATCAGGAATATTATTAAAAAAACCGCTTGAATAGGCACTTTCTTGGAGTGATTGATGATTGAGTATGGTTCCTTTTGCATTAATAAGTTTATCTTCCCCTTGCAATTTATTTTTTTCAATAAAAATTGCAGGAATATCAACTGAATCATGTCTTGTAAAATCTTTATCTTCAAGTTCAAATTGATATCCTAAAATAGTTGGTGTATTTGCTATCACTTTATTAAAATATGCATCATAATCTAACACTTTACTACTATCAATATGTAATTCATCTAACACTTTTTTAGGGGAACTTTGATCCTCTTCAGCAAAAACGATATCAAACCCAATTGCACTTGCTTCACTTTGGGATAAATTCTGTAAAATTTGCCCTAGTTTATTTCTACTCCAAGGCCATTGTCCTAACTTTGATAAAGATTTTTCATCAATATCTACAATAACAACATCATCTTTTGGAGGAATTGTACCTCTGATTAAAAACATATAGTCTCGAATTTTTCCATCAAAACTTTGCATCAATTTTGGATATGCAATATTTACAGAAACAATCATGAAAGCTACCATAAAAGCTACAAAACTGTATAAGAAGAATTTTTTAAGACTTTTTGCATCCATAGCAAACATTTGAAATGAAAATTTGGTATTCATATTTATCTCTTTTTTATAGTAAATTTTTTATAACTCCATATTTTACTTAAAAAGAGATAAACTTTAGTTACTTTCCTAAACAAAACTCCCCAAACATTACATCTAACATTTGGTCATTTTCATAAGGTCTTGTAATTTGAGATATATTTTCTAAAGCTTGTGTTATATGATGAGCAAAAAATTCGAGTTCTCCATTTATAAGAATCGATTTAGATTGGAGAATATTTTTTAAAGTATCTTCAACACTTATCACCTGATGTTTTGAAATAAGTGTCATACCATCACTTACTATTCCATTATTATCTAAGATTTGTTGCAGTTTATCAATCAAAGTTTTTAAAGATGACTCTGCAAGTGATTTTGAAATAGTAAGTTCTAAATCAATTTTTTCAAGTTTTGTTCTGTCAAAGTTATTTTCCAAATCACATTTGTTTAAAGCAACAATTTTTTCTTTAGTTGAAGCATTTAAAAGCTCATTTATTTTATTATCTTCTTCATCAAAAAAATTACTATTATCAAATAGTGCAATTACTATATCAGCTTCTTCAATTGCTTGTTTTGATTTTTCTATCCCTATTTTTTCAATCTCATCACTCGCATCTCGAATTCCAGCAGTATCGACTATTTTAATAATATGCGTTCCAACTTTAATATTTTCTTCAATTGTATCTCTTGTGGTTCCTGCGATACTACTTACGATGGCTCTTTCAAAATTAAGCAATTTATTTAAAAGTGAGCTTTTTCCAACATTTGGTTTACCAATGATAGCAACTTTAAAACCATCTATCATCCCCTCTCTTCTTTTACTAATTTCTAAAGTTGTAAGGAGTTTTTGCTCAATATTATTTAATTTTGTATTGATTTGCTCTAAAATATCTTTTGGTAAATCCTCTTCTGCATAATCGATACTCACCTCAACATAAGCTAAAATAAAAAGTAAATCTTTTCTAATCTCTTCAACAAACTCTTTTAGTTCCCCTTTAAGTTGCCGTGCAAGAAGTTTTACACCATCTTCACTCTTTGACTCAATTAATTTACTAATCGCTTCAGCTTGAGAAAGGTCAATTTTACCATTAAGATACGCTCGTTTTGAAAATTCACCAGAAGTTGCCAACCTTGCTCCATATGCTAATGTCGCTTGAAGTATCATATTTGTTAAAGCAATTCCACCGTGACATTGAAATTCAACAATATCTTGACCAGTAAAAGAGTAAGGATTTTGAAAATAGATTACTAAAGATTCATCAATAAGTTCACTTTTAACATCATAAAGCTTAGTTAATGTTGCAAGTCTAGGGGTAAAGTTTTCTTTTTTTGTGATTTTTGAAGCGATAGCAAGAGCATCTTTTCCACTAAGTCGGATGATACTAATAGCCCCTACTCCACTTGCAGTTGCGATTGCAACTATTGTATCATCATCATACATCTTTTAAATATCCTATTTTCGATATTCGTTAACAAGAATATATTTTTCACCTTTTATATTACTTTTTACAGCGATATATTTTTCAGGAAATTCAGCTCTAAGTCTTGTAAGTGCTATATGAATTAGTATTCCATCAAGATTTTTTGTTTTATAAAAACCATCAATTCTAATAGTTTCAATCACAGGTTCAAGATATTTATGGATACTTTCTTCTTGAGTACTTAAAAATTCAGCAATTTCAAGTCTTATCATAAGGTCATATTTTTCATGAATCCAATTAAATAAAATATACGATAACGCTTTGTATCTATATCCTTCTTTTCCAATAAGTAAAGCACTATCTTTTCCATTAAATTCTATAAAAAGTGTTTTATCATCATAATAAGAAACTTTTACAGGCTCAATCTCATAAGATAACATAGAGAATAATTCATCAATTTTATTTTTAATCTCTTCTAAAATTTTATCGCTTTTAATAATCTTTATCTCTTCAAAGTTCTCCACATTTTTGTCATAAAATGTATTGAAAATTGGATCTTCTTTCTTATGTTGTGATTTTTTGATACTATTTAAAGTTTCTGGTTGAGATGTTGTGTGTAGATTATCCATCTCTTGAGAGATATCTTTGATATTTATCTCCTCTTTTTTATGACTTTTCTTACTATCACTATTTATGTAATTTTCTCTTTTATCACATCTATATACTTTTATAATAGCACTTTTTTTAAAAAATCCTAAAAAACCACTACTTGGCGCTTGAATAACATCGCTCTTTAAATCAGTGATAGAACATTTAAATTCTAAAGAAGCTTTTTTGTAAGCTTCTTCAAGGGTAGAACCCTCAAATGCTATATAATCTTCTGATAGATTTTCCATTTTTATTTCTCTTTTGTATGATGTTTAGCTGCTAGATGCTCTTCGTGTCTTAAAGCTTTTTCTTTTTGAAACAGTTTATTAACATAATATTGTTGAGAAACTGTTACAAGATTATTGATAAACCAGTATAGTGTAAGCCCAGCTGGGAACCATAAGAAAAATACTGTAAATACAACTGGCAACCATTGGAATATTTTTGCTTGCATCTCATCTTGAACTTGCATAGGTGTAATTTTTTGTTGAATATACATCGTTGCACCCATCAATATAGGTAAGATAAAATATGGATCCATTACAGATAAATCATCAATCCATAATATCCAACCACTTCCTTTAAGTTCAATTGCATTAATTAAAACTCTATAGATTGCAAAGAAAACTGGGATTTGAAGAATAATAGGCAAACACCCACCCATTGGATTTGCACCCTCTTTTTTATAAAGTTCCATCATATGCATAGAAGCTTTTTGTTTATCATCACTATATTTTTCTTGAATAGCTTTTATTTTAGGAGCAAGCTCTTTTAGTCTATTCATACTTACCATACCCTTATGAGAAAGAGGTAATAATATAAGTTTTACTAAAATAGTTAAAATAACAATTGTCCAACCCCAATTTCCAACATAACTATAGATATACTCAAGCATAGCAAACATAGGTTTCGCGATAAACGTAAACCAACCATATTCAATAACACCTGTAAGTCTTGTATCAAGTGCTTCTAGAGTTTTATATTCTTTTGGTCCAACATATCCATGTAAATTTGCACTATTCATAACATGGATAAATGCTTGTGGGGAAGAAGTGTTATCATTCATAAGTGTAACTTGAAGATTTTTATCAAAGTTATAAAGTACAGTTGCATAATATCTATCAAACGCAGAAACAGCATGAATTCCAACGAAATCACTATTTTTATCTAAATCTTCATCCTCTACAATATTTAAAGTACCATCATTTTTAATAAGCAAAGCGCCATGATCAGCATAAGCATCTACAAGAACATTTGGTCTAAATCCTGGAGTTATGAAATAATTTTGTTTTGTAGTCGTTGCCACATCTAAATCGTAGTTTCCATCTGGATAGATTGTAAGATTTTTTGTAAGTGTTGTTGTTTGGAGTTTTTGAGTTAGTGTTAGTTTTACAGCACCATTTGATGCATCTAACTCTTTACTACTTGCTTCAACTTTTACCTTAAATGCTTCATTATTTAAAGCAACATCCATAAATCTAACTTCAAGTGGTCTTAATTGTGTTGGTGTAAATAATTTAATCGCTTGGTGTTCCTCATCTTGATATCTATTTGTTGTAAGGGTAATTTGGGCGATTCTCCCTAAGCTATCAATCTCAATCTTTGTAGTTTTTGTTTTAATTGTTGAAATTATCTCATTACTATCATTAATTTGTACAACTGGTGCTGCATTTGCATCTTGATTGTTTGTAAGTGTTGTTTCTACTGTATTTGCTACCATTGGTGCTGTTGTACCATTAGCTTCAATTGTTTTAGAAGCTTGCTCTTTAGCTAACTGCTCTTTTTTTTCTTGTTCTATCTTTTGTTGTTGTGGTTGAAGATATAAAAAATCATATCCTATAAAAAAAGCAAATGAGATAATCGTTGCTATTAATATTTTTTTTTGTGTATCTTGTTTGTTAAGAGTGTTGTTCGTCATTCCCATATGTTCGTCGTCCTAATTGTTTTATTTATTTTCTATTTCTATCCCAATTTTTGATTATATAAAATCTTCCATCGCCAGTAGGAATAAGCCAGAATTTTATCTTAATCTTTTTAAAAATCACATTATTTAGCTTATATCTCACTTTTGGATAATCAAATCCACCACGAAAGAGTTTATTACAACTTAAAATCCTTACTATTGAAAAATAAAAAGCGCTAAAAAAATTGTTGTAGATAAATTGTGTTTTGGAATATTCTGAACAAGTTGGATGATATCTACAACTTCCATGAGATAATATAGAGATATATTTTTGATAAAAATCAATAAGATATAAAAAAAGTTTATTCAACGATTGCCTTATAAATACCCATTTTTTTCATAGCGTATTTAAAATCTTTTTCTAAAGTGGAATATTCTCTATTTAATATATCCTCTTTTGCCACAAATGAATATTCTCCAAGAGATAAATGAGCTTCATTTTTAAGCACAAGCGATCGTAAAAGCCTTTTGGCTCTATTTCTACTAACAGCATTTCCGACTTTTTTGGAGGCTACAAAACCAATTTTTGTATAATTTGAAGATTTAAAAAAAGCAACAAAAGAGTGAGTGTGCCACTTAATGTTGCTTTTGTAGATTAGGTTAAACTCTTTAGTGGTTTTAACTCTATGTTGTTTATTTAAACAGCTAATCTCTTTCTACCTTTAGCTCTTCTAGCTCTTAAAACTCTTCTTCCGTTTTTAGTAGCCATTCTTGCTCTAAATCCGTGAGTTCTTTTTCTAGGAGTGTTGTGTGGTTGATATGTTCTTTTTGTTGACATGACATCTTTCCTTTTTATAAATAAGTTTGGGATTGTAGTTAAAATATACTTAATTATAGATTATTAAGCTTTTTCTTTTTGTAATTATTTTTTATTCCTAAAAAAGTAAAATTTCTGTATCATTCTTGCAAAATTGTAGGAGGTTGGTGATGATTATTTTTTATACACTCAATAATAGCAACAGACTAAAGGTTGTAGAGATAGAAGAATCACTCGACATCATAACAGATGAGATGAAACGAAATGTTATCTGGATTGATATGCACTCTCCTACTATAAAAGAAAAAAATTTCATCGAAAAAAATTTCGATATTGTATTTCCTACAAAACAAGAGAGTGAAGAGATTGAGATAAGTTCAAGATACTGGGAAGAGAGTAATAAAATTGAAATCAATAGTTATTTCCTTGTATCTAATGAATTAAGCCCTAAAAATGAGACTGTATCTTTTATACTTCACAATAATCTTCTTATCTCTATTAGATATATCAATCTAAAAACATTTGATGAAATGAATAAAAAATTTAAAGCATCCCCTAAAGATTATAGAGATGGATTTGATATATTTTGTCATATTTTAGATATTAGAATTGATGCGGATGCGGATATTATTGAAAAACTTTCACGAGATATTACAAATTTACGAAAGTTTGTCTTTACAGACTATAAAAATGATGATGAAGAGATCCTTGAAAAAATCTCTGCATTTGAAGATTTGAATATGAAAATCAGAGAAAATCTTACAGATAAACAAAGAATTTTAACTGCATTTTTAAAATCAACAAAACTTTGTGACAAACTAAAAAGTGATATTCAAATAATGTTAAAAGATATAAAATCACTGATTGACTATACTGAATTTAATTTTGAAAGACTCGATTATCTTCAAAATATCTTCTTGGGGGTTTTGAGTATCGAGCAAAATAAAGTTATAAAAATGTTTACAATTGTAAATGTTATTTTTCTTCCACCTACTCTAATTGCTAGTATTTATGGGATGAACTTTGATTTTATGCCTGAACTTCACTGGGATTATGGATATGCTGTTTCTGTTGTTTTAATGGTTATGTCATCAGCACTTCCACTTTATATTTTTAAAAAGAAAGGTTGGATTCAGTAGAATTATTCCACTTTTTACCCAATTTTTTCCTCTTCTTTCCCACCCTTCATCCAATCAAACCAGTCTTTTATTTACAATAGGGTATAATCGCGAAATTTTATAACCTAAGAGAGGATAATAATGAGAACACATTATTGCACAGATGTAACAGAAAATAATATTGGCGAAACAATCACAGTCGCTGGATGGGTCAATAGTAGAAGAGACCACGGTGGATTGATATTTATAGATTTAAGAGATAAAAGTGGAATTGTGCAACTTGTTTGTGACCCAACTGATAATAAAGATGCTTGGGAAATAGCTGACAAAGTAAGAGATGAATTTGTTCTAATTGCTACTGGAAAAATCAGAGCAAGAGGAGAAGGACTTGAAAATCCAAGACTTAAAACTGGAAAAATCGAAATTGTTTTAGATACTCTTATTATAGAAAATAGAAGTAAACCTATGCCATTTGAACTTGGTGATGAAAGGGTAAATGAAGAGATAAGACTTAAAAATAGATTTCTTGAACTAAGAACCGAGAGATCATACAATATCTTTAAATTAAGAAGTAAAGTGGGAATCGCGGCAAGAAACACACTTGATAATTTAGGATTTTTAGATGTTGAAACTCCAATTTTAACAAAATCAACTCCAGAAGGTGCAAGAGATTATTTAGTTCCTTCAAGAGTTCATGGTGGTGAATTTTATGCACTTCCACAATCTCCACAACTTTTCAAACAACTTTTAATGGTAAGTGGTTTTGATAGATACTACCAAATCGCAAAATGTTTTAGAGATGAAGATTTACGAGCTGATAGACAACCTGAATTTACTCAAATAGATGTTGAGATGTCTTTTTGTAATCAAGAAGATGTTATGGCTGTAGCTGAAGAGCTTATTTACAATATTTTTGAAGCTGCGGGTCACCAAATACCAAAAAAATTCAATCGTATGACATATCATGATGCTATGGAGATATATGGAAGTGATAAACCTGATATGAGATTTGATATGGCTATGGTTGATGTAATTGATATTTTTGCAAACAGTACAAATGAAATATTTGCAAATATTGCAAAAAATCCAAAAGCAAACAGAATCAAAGCTCTAAAATGTCCAAATGGGGATAATATTTTCTCAAAAAGACAAATGAAAGGTTTTGAAGATTATGTTAGAAAATTTGGTGCACATGGTCTTGGATATTTCCAAATGAAAGAGGATGGATTAAAAGGTCCACTTACAAAATTCTTTAGTGAAGCAGATCTTGAAGAGATTGTAAAAAGAACAAATTTAGTTGAGGGTGATGTTGTATTCTTTGGAGCTGGAGATAAAAAAACAGTTATGGATTATATGGGAAGATTTAGACTCTTTTTAGCAAAAGAGATGGATATCATCCCTAAAGATACATTTGAATTTTTATGGGTTGTTGATTTCCCTATGTTTGAGACCGAAAATGGAAGAACAAAAGCACTTCACCATCCATTTACTATGCCAAAAGATTTAAGTGATACAAGTGATCTTGAGGCTATTGACTCAATTGCATACGATATCGTTTTAAATGGAACAGAGCTTGGTGGTGGAAGTATCAGAATTCACAAACAAGAGATTCAAGCAAAAGTATTTGAACTTATGGGAATTAGTGATGAAGAGGCTAGAGAAAAATTTGGTTTCTTACTTGACGCTCTTGAATTTGGAGCACCTCCTCATGGTGGATTTGCACTTGGATTTGATAGACTTATTATGTTACTTGCACGAACTGATAGTATTAGAGATGTTATTGCATTCCCTAAAACACAAAAAGCTCAATGTTTACTCACACAAGCACCAAGTGAGGTTGATCCAGAACAACTTAAAGAATTAAGTATCAGAATTAGACGAACAGAACAATAAACAAAAAGGATACACTATGACAATACTTGAAGATTTGATGTATAAAGAATATATAGCAATTGAAAAATCAGGAACGATAGAAGATGCTATTAAACTTATGGATCAAAATCATCAAGGTGTCGTTGTTATCGTAGAAAATAATATCCCATTTGGTGTATTAACTGAACGGAATATTTTGGAAATTATCAACCAAAATATAGATCGTTCAAACCTTGTAGCAGATACTTTCAATTTTAAAGCACCAATTACTATCAATAAAAAAAGAAGTGTAGATTATGCTTTACATATTTTAATTGATAATGGGATACGAAGACTTGTAGTTGTAGATGACAATGGTCTCTTTAAAGGGATTGCTACGCAAGATGTCTTAGTAAGAATACTGGAAGCTAACTCTTTTAAAACAGACATCTTGGTCTCCCAAATTTTGGACTCAAATAAAAAACTAATATCATTAAATCAAAATGATACAATTGTCAATGCTTTTAAAACTATGTCTTTGCATAAAATAGGTTCAGTTATAGCACTTACAGATAAAGGTGAAGCTGTAGGGATTCTTACAGAAAAAGATGCAGTAATTATAGCTAATAAAAAAGTTTCTACAGATTTACCTATCTCATCATTTATGAGTTCTCCACTTATAACAGCAAAAGAGAATACACCTCTTCAAACAATTATAGAAATATTAACAAAAAATAAAATCAATCGTCTTGTAATCACAGATAAAGATACAAACAAACCTATAAATATCATAAGTATGAGAGATATCGCTCAAAACCTCAAAGGAAACTATGGGCAACTCCTAGAGAATAAACTCAAAAGTATTAAAAATACACTTAATTTTATAGATGAATATGTCCTTGAGATATATGAAGATAATAATGAACAAATTATCCAATGGATGAATAAAAAAGCAATAGAAAAGTTTGGTAATTTTTTAGATAAAAATATTACTGACCTAATAGGAAATTCTAACTGGAAAGATATCTATAATATCATTTGTAAAGATAGAAAAATAAAAAAAGATACCATTCAAATCCAAGATATGCATTTTACAATGAATTGTTCTTATCATTACATCAATAAAAATGAAACTCTTTTATTAGTTTTACAAGATATAACCGAACTTGCAAATGTAATTATCGATGAAAAAACAAAAAATCAAAAGTTATCCCATGAACTTGAAATTGTCAAAAGTGTAATGGATCAACAAAATAATATTATATTTATTACAGATGGGAAAACAATATCTTTATCAAATAAAGCATTTTTAAATTTTTTCAATATAAAACATATATCAGAGTTTTCTAATAAACATAACCATATTGAAAATACATTTATAGCGCATCAAGGATTTTTTAGTAGAAAGAATAATGAGATAAGTTGGATAGAAGAGATAAATAACTCTTTGGAAAAAGAAAAAATAGTTTCTATGATAGACTATAGTTCTTTTGAACCAAAAGTTTTTAATGTCCAAATCACTGCTTTACCTGAAAATGAGAGTAACTTTATCATCACTTTTATAGATATTACAGAGGAAAAATTAGAATCTCAAAAATATTATTTTAATGCAACACATGACCCATTGACAAAAGTATACAATAAATCATTTTTCCTCGATTCTTTGAATATAGCACTTGGAAAAACAAAAAGATACAATTCTATTGTTTCTCTTGTCTTTTTTAATATCGATAATTTAAAACTTGTAAATGAAACTTATGGATTTTTACACGGAGATACTGTACTTACAAAGATTGCTAAAACTGTCGATAAACATATCAGAAATTGTGATGTTTTAGCAAGATATACTGGTGATATTTTTGTAATTATGCTTCCAGAAACTAATAAGCATAAAGCAGAACTTTTAGCTGAAAATATCAAAAATATTGTAGCAAAACTTGAATTTGAAGATATTTCAAACCAAACAATTAGTTTGGGAGTAACGCAATTTTCAGAGATAGATAATAGCAATACTTTGATACAAAGAGCTATGGATGCCCTATTAACAGCAAAAGAAAACGGCAAAAATAAAGTCGTATCTTTATAAAATATGTATATCCCAACAACACAAGATGAGCTTAATAAATTAGGCTGGAAAGAACTTGATATTATCCTTGTAAGTGGTGATACATACATAGATAGTCCATATAGTGGAATGGCAATCATTGGAAAACTTTTAATCCAAAATGGTTATAAAGTAGGAATTATTGCTCAACCAGATATTAAAAGCAATATTGATATCACAAGATTAGGTGAGCCAAAACTTTTTTGGGGAGTAAGTAGTGGACTTGTGGACTCAATGGTTGCAAACTACACGGCACTCAAAAAGTTTAGAAACTCTGATGATTTTACACCAGGTGAAAAAAATACTAAAAGACCAGATCGTGCTAATCTTATCTACTCAAATCTTATACGACAACACTTTAAAAATACAGTTCCTATCGTTTTAGGTGGAATTGAATCAAGTCTAAGACGAGTAGCTCACTATGATTTTTGGACAAATAAAGTACGAGGTTCTCAACTTTTTGATGCAAAAGCTGATTATATCATCTATGGAATGGGTGAAAAATCTGTTTTAGAACTAGCAAATGCACTTAAAACAAAAGGTGATGCTTATGATGTGCGAGGTGTTTGTTATATAGCAAAAGAGGCAAAAGATGGATATATAAAACTTCCAAGCCTCAAAGAGTGTCAAGAGGACAAATACAAATTTATTGAGATGTTTCATCTTTTTTATAGCAACAACGACCCACTCAGTTCAAAAGGTTTATTTCAAGAGCATAATGGTCGTTTTTTAATCCAAAATCCACCACAGTATTATTTGAGTGAAAAAGAGATTGACAATGTCTATGATTTGCCTTATGAAAGGGAAGTCCATCCATATTATGCAAAAGATGGAAAAGTAAAAGCTATGGAAACGATACGATTTTCAGTGACAACTCATCATGGATGTTATGGAGAGTGCAATTTTTGTGCTATTTCAGTCCATCAAGGACGAACCATACGAAGTAGAAGTGAAACTTCTATCTTAAATGAAGTGAAAGATTTCACTTCTAATCCAAAATGGAAAGGGATTATTAGTGATGTTGGTGGGGCGACAGCAAATATGTACGGATATGAATGTGATAAAAAACTCTCTGAGGGTGTATGTGAAGAGAAAAGATGCACAGGATTTAAAATGTTTAATCCAAATAATAAAAATCAAAAGCATGATGAATACAAAATCTGCCCTACTTTAAAACCAAATCATAAAAGAAATATCACCCTGCTACAAAATATACGAAAAATTCCAACAGTGAAAAAAGTCTTTGTCAATAGTGGAATACGATATGACCTTATCAATGAGGACAAATTTTATGGAGATGAGTATCTTAAAGAGATAGTGACCCATCATGTAAGTGGTCAAATGAAAATAGCTCCAGAACATAGTGAAACAAAAGTTTTGAAGATGATGGGAAAACCTAGTAAAGATGTGTTAAAAGATTTTAAAATAAAATTTGAAAATCTTAATCGTGCAAGCGGTAAAAAACAATTTTTGACCTATTATATGATAGCAGCACACCCAGGTAGCACTGAAAAAGATATGAAAGACCTCAAAGAGTTTGCAAATACTGACTTAAGACTCAATCCTGAGCAAGTACAAATTTTTACACCAACGCCATCAACATATTCAACTTTGATGTATTACACTGAACTTGACCCTTGGAAACTGACATCTATTTTTGTAGAGAAAGATACTTTAAAAAAACAAAAACAAAAAGATGTCGTTACTCAAAAATAATTATTTAACTAACTTATAAATTTTTTGAGTTTAGAAGCATCTAAAGCACCAGCTACTCTTCGTATCTCTTTTCCATTTTTAAAGAGTATCAATGTTGGAATACTTTGTATATTAAACTTTTGAGCTACAGTTCCTTGCGCATCTACATCTACTTTTGCAAATCGCACTTTAAGTGGATATTCACTTGCAACACTTTTAAATGTGGGTGCAAAAGCTCTACAAGGACCACACCAAGTAGCCCAAAAATCAACCACCACTGGAATATCATTGTTATTTAAAAAAGTTCCAAAATTACTTTTAGTAAGCTCAACTGGAGTTGAACTTAACAAAGATTTTTGACATTGTCCACAGTTTGCTTTTGTATAACTCTCTTGTTTTGGGAGTCTATTTGATTTAAAACAATGTGGGCATACAATTGTTATTGATTCCATATTCTCTCCTATTATTGTAACTTAACTATCTCTTCTTTGATCTAGCCAAACCATAATAGCTTTTTGAGCATGAAGTCTATTTTCAGCTTCACTAAAAATAATTTCACTATGACTTTCAAAAATCTCTTCACTTACTTCATAGCCTCTATACGCTGGTAAACAATGCAAGAAAATTGCATCTTTTTGTGCTAAACTCATAAGATGAGCATCAACAATGTAACCATTGAAATCTTTTACTCTTTTCTCTTTTTGCTCCTCTTGTCCCATAGAAACCCAAGTGTCAGTTGTAACAACAGTAGCATCTACTACAGCAACTTCAGGGTCATTAGAAACTGTGATATTTGCCCCACTCTCTTTTGCAAATGCTAAAGCAGTAGCTAATATCTCACTATCAACTTCATATCCAATAGGTGTAGCAATACTCAAATCAAACCCAATTTTTGCAGCTAACATCAACCATGAATGGGTCATATTATTGCCATCACCAACATAGGCAACTTTTAGATTTTCTGTTTTATTACACTCTAAAATAGTAAGGTAATCTGCCATAAGTTGCACTGGATGGAACTTATCAGTGAGTCCATTGATTACTGGTACTTTTGAATATGATGCAAACTCTTCTAATTCTTTTTGTGAATCATTTCGTATCATTATCATATCAACCATTCTACTTATCACTCGACTCGTGTCACTTATTGGTTCACCTCGTCCAAGTTGAATATCATTTGAACTTAAAAATAATCCAACACCACCAAGTTGATAAATCCCAGTTTCAAAGCTTACTCTTGTTCGAGTGCTACTTTTTTCAAAAATCATCCCTAAAGTTTTATTAGGCATATATTTTTTAAATATATTTGCTTTAGTTTCTTTTTTAATAGTAACCGCTAAATCGATTATCTCTAAAATTTCATCTTTAGAATAGTCTTTTAGAGTGAGAAAATGTCTCATAATTGAGTTCCTTTTGAAGTTTTAAATTATGTAAAAAAATAAAAAAACTAGCACTTTAGTGATGCTAGTTGGTTTTTAATTTTAGGTAAGTGAAGATTATAAAAGTATTAACCTTAAAAAGAACTAATTATATCCAAATTGCTTATTATTTGTAATCAAAAAGATGCTATACTGCGCACCTTAAATTTAAGTAGTGGAGAAGTTATTTGATAGTTGGAATAGAGGGAATCGTGATGAGAAAAGAGCCAACTTTTCTCCATATAAATACAAATGGCATCATTTACGAAGTGTTTGTTTCACTTAACTGTAGTGGAACAATCAAAGAGAAAAAAGTGGAACTTTTTATCACTCATATCATACGAGAAGATAATCAGTCTTTATATGGCTTTACAGATATAAATGAGAAAAAACTTTTTGATAGAGTGATTAAAATAAATGGTGTTGGTCCAAAAGTAGCACTTGCAATTTGTAGTACATTTACACCAAGTGGATTTACACAAATTGTTTCAAGTGGTGATATCAATATGCTTAAAAGAGTTCCAGGGATTGGTCCTAAGGGAGCTGGAAGAATTTTAGTAGAGTTAAGTGGTTTTATTTTAGATACACAAACTGATGAAGGGATAAATACTCCAAGTGTAAGTGAAGCCGCTATGGCTTTAGAATCTTTAGGATTTAAAAAAGAGATTATAGCAACAGCTTTAAAAAATTGTGTTGGTAATACAACGAGTGAATTAGTAAAAGAAGCATTAAAAAGGTTACAAAAATGAGTAAAATAGCAATAATATTTGGGGCAAAGAGTTTTGAACATGAGATAAGTATAGTAAGTTCTATAGCACTAAAAAAAGTTTTAAATGACGAACTTGTGTATATTTTTGTAGATAAAAATAGAGAGTTTTATCATATTTCAACAAATAAAATAAATTCAAAACTTTTTAGTAGTGGTGAGTATAAAAAATTTGATAAATTACATATTAACAATGGTGGCTTTTATAAAACTGCCCTTTTTGGGGATAAAAAAATCGAGTTTGATTTTGCTCTAAATGTTACACATGGAGGAGATGGTGAAGATGGTGTACTAGCTTCTTTATTTGAATTTTTCTCTATCCCTTTTATTGGTCCAAGAGTTGAAGCTTGCGTTGTAAGTTGCAATAAACATTTTACTAAAAATTATGCAGATAG
>JAQUAG010000026.1 GCA_028687375.1 Arcobacteraceae bacterium
GGTGCTAAACTTGCTACTAAAAATTACTTTACACACTCTGGATATTTTGGTAGTACAAAAACTCACAAAATGTCAGATATGCTTGCTAATAATCCTGAAAAATTATTCAAACTATCTACAAGAGGGATGCTTCCTAAAACAAAATTAGGTGCAAAAATGCTTAAAAATTTAAAAGTGTATGAAGGTGCTGAACATCCTCATACTGCACAAGTTAAGGGAGAATAATCATGGCAAAAATATATGCAACTGGTAGAAGAAAAACAGCTATTGCTAAAGTTTGGCTAGAAGTTGGAAAAGGTGAAATCACTGTAAATGACAAAACTTTAAATGAGTGGCTTGGTGGTCACGAAGCACTTAAAATGAGAGTAAAACAACCATTATCAGTTTCTAAACAATTAGAATCAGTTAATATCGTAGCTCAAACTTTAGGTGGTGGTTATTCAGCTCAAGCTGATGCTTTAAGACACGGTATTTCAAGAGCTTTAGTTAAATATGATGAAAACTTCAAAGCAATTTTAAAACCATATGGTCTTCTTACAAGAGATTCAAGATCTGTTGAAAGAAAAAAACCAGGAAAGAAAAAAGCAAGAAAAAGTACACAATTCTCAAAAAGATAATCTTTTTGTTTATACAATTTTTCAAAATGGCAAGAAGGTTTATCACCTCTTGCCATTTTTTTTTAGCTTTCTTTTTAATCTTTACTCTAAACTCATCAAGTTATGCCTCAACACTCAATCTCTCCATCTCATCAAATCCAAGTAGAATCAATCCTATTTTATCAACAGACAGTGCAAGTAGTACTATTAGTGACTCTATTTTTAGTGGATTATTTAAGTACGACAAAGGTGGAAAAGTTATTTGTGATATGGCAAAAAGTTATGAACTCATATCCCCTACAAGATTAAAAATAAAACTAAAAGAAAACATTCTTTGGCACGATGGTGCAAAATTTACAGCTGATGATGTAATCTTTACTTTTAATACTATTAACAATCCAAATATCTTTACACCACTTACAAGTGATTTTGAAAAAGTAAAAGAGATTAAAAAAATAAATAATTTTGAGCTAGAGGTGATTTACAAAGAGCCTTATTTTAAAGCTTTACATATTTGGATGATTGGAATTTTACCATATCATATTTTGAAAAATGAAAAAGATTTGATGAGCTCAAAGTTCAATAAAAACCCAATTGGTACAGGGATGTATAAACTTTCAAAGTTCATCCCATCTCAAGATATCATCCTAACAAAAAATGAACATTACTACGATGGTGTTCCTAAAATTGATACTATTAAATATAAATTTATTCCAGATGAGGGAACATCATTTGCTATGTTGAATTCTAAAAAAATTGATGTTGATGGGCTCACTCCATTACAAATAGATAGACAACTCAAACCAAATTTTTATAAAAACTTTGATGTTTATGAGAAACAAAGCTTTGCCTACACCTATCTTGGATTTAATCTCAAAGATAAAAAATGGCAAAACAAAAAGTTGCGAGAAGCAATAAATTTAGCAATTGACAAACAAGAGATGGTTGATATACTTTTTTTCTCCCATGGGAAAGTATGTACAGGACCATTTTTACCAAATACTTTTGCTTTTAACGATAGTATAAAAGCCTCATCACTTGATATAGAAAAATCAAAAAGACTACTTAAAGAGCTAGGATTTGATGCAAAAAATCATTTTACTTTTACAGTATTTACAAATGCAAATAATCCAACACGACTAAATGCTGCGCTTATTATGCAACATCAGTTAAAAAAAGTAAATATCGATATGAAAATAAAAGTTCTTGAATGGCAAGCATTTTTAAATACAATTGTATTACCTAAAAAGTTTGATGCTATTTTACTTGGTTGGGGACTTGCTTTGATGCCAGATGCTAGATCAATTTGGCATAGTAAAAGTGATACTAAAGGGGGCTTCAATCTTGTTGGATACAGTAATAACAAAGTTGATAATAGTATAGAATTAGCTGAAAAGACTACAGATATTTCAACTCTTTCAAAGATTTATCAAGGGATATTTTATGAGATTGCAAATGATTTACCTTATATCTTTTTATACATTCCAAATGATATTACAGCTATTTCCAAAGATATAAAAAATGTATCCAACTCCATAATTGGAATCTCTCACAATCAAAAAGAGTGGATAAAAAAGGATTAGCTAACTATTTAGCTATCCAAGAACCATTTATTTTTGTTGGTTTGAAGTTATCATAAACCCAAGGAAGCAACACATCAAGCTCTTGTTCCGTGATAAATCCTTTTAAGCTAGGCATCATACCGAACTTTTCAAAAGAGATATCTTCACAATTTGATTTTTTTCTATCTGGATTATAAAGATAATCTTTCATAAATGTGATTGATTCATTTCTCAAATCCTCATCACTTATCTTATCATGTAAAGAATCTATCCCCCACACCATATTTTTAGCCACTACATTCATAGGTGGCGATACCATCAACATCTTCTTTTGTTTTGATTTTGGAGCTGTTGTTGCATGACACATCTGACATTTTTTTTCAAATAGTATTTTTGCATCTCTTACCTCTGAACCACTTAACCCTATTTGGCTAACGATTAAAACAGTCAATCCTAAACTAAACTTTTTCATATTTTCCCCTTTTGATTAATTTATATAACCAAATAGTATCAAACTTTAGCCTAATTTCACAATCCCATTAAAGATTACAATTTTTCCTAAAAGTTCATATTCAAATACTTTAGAGCCATATTTTGAAACAACTTCATCATATGAAGGATTATTTTTGCAAAAATCCAAAAACTCATCTTCAGTTTCAATAGTTTTAGAAACTCCAAGGCTCTCTAGAAACCCATCTATATCATAAATAGCTGTTGCTAGTCCCTTTTTTAAAAGATTATTTGTCCCTTCACTCTCACCAATTCTATGTGGAAGTGTGTATATCTTTTTTCCCATCTTTAAAGCAAATTCAACACTTCGTAAACTTCCACTTCCAAGATCTGCTTGAGTCACAATCAATATATCCCCTAAAGCAACTACTAGCTCATTTCTCTCAACAAAGGTATAAGTTTTCGCTGTTGCTTTAATAGGATATGTACTAAGAACTAAAGATTCTTTTTCAATTTGAGTGATAAGATTTTTATTAATAGCTGGATAGTGGATATCTAAACCATTAGCAACCACTGCAATTGTATTGGGAATAGCATTTTGATGGGCAATTGCATCAACACCCATAGCAGCCCCACTGACAACAACGATACCAGAAGAAGATAATTTTTTTGATAATTGTGCTGTAAAAAGCTTGGTATAATTATTTGGTTTTCTTGTCCCAACAATCGAAATCATTTTCTTTTCTAAAAGATGAAGATCACCAATATAATATAACTCTTTAGGATATTTTTTCATACTATCAAGCTTTGAAATATGAAAATTTACCTCTTTTATCATATCTTATCTATCAAAACGATATCTACCCCATCTAAAAGAGCTTTTGACTCTTTTAGTGTTTCTAAAGTAGCTCCATAAGGATGTCCTATGGCTATAGCGCTTCCTGTTTTTTTTGCTATATTAACAGCTTTTTGGAGTTGTTCTTGGATATACTCTTTTTTGGGTGTATTATCTAAAAATATATTTCTTGCTATGTATCTCATACCATATTTGTTTGCATATTTTTTAGCTACAGTTTTTGAACTTGTTCTACTATCTACAAAAATCAAATTATTATTTTTCAACACTTGCATCAACATATCCATAGAGTTTTCATCTTCAGTAAACTTACTTCCTGTATGATTATTAAAATAAACCGCCTTAGGATAGAGAGATTTTAGTTGTTTTATTCTATCTTCTATTGTAGCTATATCATCTCCAACATGAAGAGTTTCTGCCTCTTCAGCACTTCTTGTCGTTGCTTCAAGGGGAAGATGAACCATATAAAATTTTAGCTCTTGAGCTATATTTGCTGAGTCTTTATGGGTTTTTGTAGGTGGTAAAAAAGCCATGGTAATTGGATATCCAATATTACTTATTTTATTGAATTGCGTTTTTGTTGTCACATCATCTATTACTATAGACAATTTTCCTTTTTTCCCATCAGATTTATCTACTGCTAGTACACTTAACTCTTTTTTCTCACTTTTTGTACTTATTGGCTTTTTCTCTACTTCTTTTTTTGGAACCAGCTCAATCTTATCAATTTTCTTCGTATCTTCTATCTTCTGTTTTTTCTCATTTTTAACAGCTTCAACGTTTACCAATGGCTCTTTTGTTTGTGCCACTTCATCAAAAAAACTAAATTTTTTTGTTGTATCTTCAGATTTTATTTTTGATGTTGGTGTTTGTGTTTGCTGATTGGAATACTCCTCATCTACATATTCAATCTCCAAAGCTTTCGTTTTCTCTTCGTATTTATGGTGAGGATCTTCAGGTTTTGTTTTCACTTTAGCAATATGGGGTACTACTTTTTTTGTCTCTTCTATTTTAGGTTCATTATCAAAAATAAAAATTTTTGATAAGACCACAATAAGAGCTAAAAAAAATAGTATAACGGCTAAATTTATATAATAAGTTGGATTTTTTTTGAAATATTTGTTGTTTCTTTTTTTTCTTCGATTTGACAATATTATTTCTTTAAGTAGATTTGTAACCCAACGGAAAAGACTCCGTTGGTATTGATTTTTAGTTAGTTTCTGTGTTTACTATTTTGTTAGCTGCAATCCATGGCATCATAGATCTTAATTGAACACCAGTTTGCTCAATTAATGAAGCTCTAGCATTTGTTCGCTCAGCGTTCATTCTTGGGTATCCAGCTTGACCTTCAAGGATGAAATCTTTTGCAAATCTTCCATCTTGGATCTCTTTTAAGATCTCTCTCATAGCTTCTTTAGAAGAATCATTGATAACTCTTTTTCCAGATACATAATCACCATACTCAGCAGTATTAGAGATAGAATATCTCATATCAGCAATTCCACCTTGGAACATAAGGTCAACGATAAGTTTAAGCTCATGTAAACACTCAAAGTATGCAAGTTCTGGAGCATATCCAGCTTCTGTTAATGTTTCAAATCCAGCTTTTACAAGTGAAACAGCTCCACCACAAAGAACTGCTTGCTCACCAAATAAGTCAGTTTCAGTTTCATCTTTGAAAGTTGTTTCAATAATTGCAGTTCTTCCACCACCAATTGCTGATGCATAAGAAAGTGCTAATTCTTTAGTTTTACCACTTGGATTTTGTCCTACAGCAATAAGGTCAGGAATCCCTCCACCTCTTACAAACTCACTTCTTACAGTGTGCCCTGGAGCTTTTGGAGCAATCATAGTTACATTGATATCAGCTCTTGGGTGAATTCTTCCATAATGGATGTTGAACCCATGTCCAAATGCAATTGTAGCACCTTGTTTTAAATTAGGCTCAATCTCATTTTTGTAGATTTCTGCTTGATTTTCATCTGGTAAAAGAATCATTACAAGATCAGCTTTTGCTGAAGCTTCTGCTACTGTTAATACTTCAAAACCTTTATCAGCAGCTTTTTTCCAGCTACTTCCATCTTGTCTTAAACCAACAATAACTTTAACTCCGCTATCTCTTAAGTTTTCAGCGTGAGCATGTCCTTGAGAACCAAATCCAATCATTGCAACTGTAGTTGCTTTTATTAATTCGATATTACAATCTTTATCATAGTATACATTTAATGCCATATTATCCCCTTTTGTTATGTTTTTTTAAATTTTGCGATTGTACCTAATTTTAAGTTAAGACTAAATCAACTAATCACACATTAGATAAAATATTTTTAGGTAAACTGACTCTAAAGCAAGCTCCATTGTATGTTATCCCATCTAATTCTTGAACAACATTTTTAACACTCAAGCTACCGTGCATATTCTTTTCGATAATATCTTTACTCATGTAAAGACCTATTCCAGTCCCTTGAGATTGATGTTTTGTAGTAAAATAAGGATCAAATATTTTTACTAAAATATCTTGAGGAATTCCACCTGCATTATCTTGAAAATAGATGACGTTTTCTGTTTCAGTTATTTGACTATAAACATATACACCTTTATATTCTGGTTGTTTTTCAACAATTGCATCTCTTGCATTATTTAAAATATTTAAAAAAGCTTGAGAAAGTTCACTAGGCATACCATGAGCATTTAATGCTTGGTCAGCAACTTTAACTTTTATTTCAATATTATTATCTTTATATGTTGCATGTGTAATTGAAAGTGAATTTTTTAGAACTTGCTTCATATCAAAATCTTGTCTGTCTTTATCTTTCTTAAAAAATCCTCTAAAATCTTCAATTGTTTGTGTTAAAAATTGAACATAACTTTTAATATCAACATATGATTTTTTTATATCTTCTTCACTTGCAATCCCTAGTTCCATTTGAACTTCTATTCCAGACGCGGTAGAACTTATAGCACTTAATGGTTGTCTCCATTGATGTGCAATATTTCCTATCATCTCCCCAAGTGCAGCAAATCTTGATTGCTGTATCATTTGCTTATCTTTCTCTCGATTTTTTTCTAATTCATCATTAATTCTTTCTTCAAGACTATTATTCAAATCTTGTAACTCTTTTGTTTTTAAATCTATTCTATGTTCAAGATTATTATTAAGTTCTGCTAATTCTTTACGAGAGTTTACTTCAGTTGTAATATCATTTAAAACAACAACAACTATAAATTGACCATCTTGTCCAATATATTTTTTATTTGCAACTATAGAAAAATGATGATATTCCTCTCCATTATTGAGTATCACTTTAAAATGTTTATCTTTATTCTTTAAAATATATTCAAGCCAAGTGATATCTCCATATATTTTTTTATTGATATAGCTATCATCAGGGACATTTGGTTCAAATAAATCACAGATACAACTATATTGACTTTTAAAATCATCAATAGTATCCAAAAAATTGAAGAAATTGGCTATCGCTTCATTTGCATCAATCATTGTTTTTCCATCTGAAACTATAACCATATTCTCTTGACCATTTAAAATACCTTTTACCGCATTTTCTTTTAGTTCAAGCTCAATATTTGCAACTTCTAGTTGATGATTTTCTTTATTTATAATTCGGCTAATCCAATAACCAAAAATAGTCGTGATAATAATTACAGAAAATATCAATAATAATTTAATTTTAAGATACTGCTCTTGTTTTCGTAGAATCTCTTGCTTAATATTTTTAAGCTCAATATCACCTTCGTAAAGTAGCCTTTTAATATTTTCATTCATACGATTAAAAAAAGCTGGTGTAGTTTTATAGTATCTTGTAAGCTCGTTATTTATCTCTATTAAATTTTTATAATCTTCATTTGAAGCATAAACATTTCTTTGTTCAAGCATCAATTCAACTTTAGCCAACATTTCAGAAAGTTCTAAAAGCTTTGGTTGGATATCAATAACCTCTAAAGATATTGTCTGACCACTTAATGCTGGATTATAAGACACCTCTGAAATAATTTTATTTTTACCTATAACATTAAGGTCTATTTTTCTTTTTAAGACACCACCTTTCTCCAAGACAAATAAAGAATCCTTGATATTTTGAATTAAAATATCAATCTTATTGATTACAAGTTGTCTTGATCTACTATTAGTGGTCGCGATTGAAAGTTCAAAAAAAAGTGCTTTTAAACCCTGTATATCTTCCGATACAAACTCTGCAATTTTTATCTTTTTTTCATAGTTTTTTGTTTTTTGATTAAGCTCATCAATAAGCCCTGAAAAAATTTGATTTACAGTAAATAAAGAGACAAAACCAAATACAAACAATAATATAAGTATATGTAGCTTAGTTGAAGTCTTTATTTTTCCCATAAATGATTATCTAAATCCATATTTTTTCATAATCTCTTCACCTCTTTTTGAAGAAGCAAAATCAACAAATTTCTCAGCTAACGGTTTATTTTGAGAAAATGAAAGAACAGTTACAACTAATGATTTTTTTGGTGCATATTTTTCATCAATAGGGACAATTGTAATTAGTTTTTTCATCTCAGGAGAAACTCCAGCCGCTATCCAATTTACTATCATATCCACTTCAGGTTTTGCAAGACTTGCATCCAAACTTCTAGAATCTGTTCCAATTTCCAACGCCATATCAAAAGCTTTATTGTAAAAAGCTTCATCTTTATAAGCTATAAGTATTTTTTTAGTCATTTTCCCAATACTTCCACTATCTTTACTAGCAAGTGTCGTTCCAATTTTTTCATCAACCAAACTATCTAAATTTTTGATTTTTTTAGGATTTCCTTTTTTTACAAAGATTGCTGCTTGATTAAAACCAACATAAGCTTGTTTTTCAAAATAACCATCTTTTTTATAGTCTTTTAAATAGCTATCAGAACCAGGTAAATATAAATCACCTTTTTGCGCTAACTTTAAAGAGTCATACAAATCTTCACTTCCACCTTGAATAATTTTGATAGAACAATTGTTCTTTTTTTCAAACTCTGTTGCAACTGCTTGCATCGATTTTACCATCGTAATACCACAATAAAATAACATCGTTGGCTTAGTAGAAGCAAACAATGCACCTGAGAATAAAGACAAAATCATAAATGATTTAAAGAGAGAATTTAACATAATACATCCTTTTAATTGGTTATTGAGTATTATTCCATAAAGAATATAAGGAGATGTTTATTTTGATAGAAAGAATTACAAAAAATTTACAAACTCTCAACGATTACGATAATGAAGTGCTCATAACTGAAAATAATAGCTATAAAATCAGTAAAAAGTACAAAATTGGTGACATTGCTGTTCACAATGGAAAATTTTATCTTACCTCACAAGAGGATCAAAAAGACATTTGGATAGAAAAAGAACATCTCATGGGAGCTAATGAAGGTGATTTTGTCCTTGCAAGAGTTATTTTTAATCCAAGGGGGAAAACTAAAGTTAAAATTGTTTTAATAATAGAAAAGAATACACAAAAAATATTAGTTGTTTATCAAAACAACCAATTTATTTCTGTTAAAAATGACAACCTTCTCCATATTAAAAATCCCCCTATTACTAAAAAAGAGGGTGATATTTTTCTCCTTAACGATGATGAATGTGAACTATTTGGAAACAAAAACGACCCTTTTATAGATGATAAAATTGCACTTTATCTCTTCAAAGAGGAATATCGGCTAGAGGAATATCGTACAGATAAAGTTGATGAGAAAATCTCTTTTACCAATAGAGTTGATTTGACAGATCTTCCATTTTGTACAATCGATCCTGTTGGTGCAAAAGATCACGATGATGCTATCTATTTTGATGAAAAGAATAGTACCCTTTTTGTAGCAATTGCTGATGTTAGCTTTTATGTTAAAGAGGGAACTTCTCTTGATGATGAAGCAAAAAAAAGAGCTTTTTCGGTTTATTTTCCTTCCAAAGTTCTTCCGATGCTCCCTTTTATCCTAAGCAGTGGTCTTTGCTCTTTAAAACCAAATGAATTAAGATATGCCTATGTATGCAAAATAAAACTTGATATTGAGAGTTTAAAAATTCTAAAAAGTGAGTTTTTTGAAGCTGTTATCGAATCAAAAAATAATTTTAGTTATGAAGTTATCGATGATAAAATTGAAACGAACTCATTACCACAAGAGATATCATCACTTTTAAACTTCACAAAAAGATTACGAGAAAAAAGACTTTTAAATGGATACAACTTTAGAAACGAAGAATTTAGACTTATCCTAAACAAAGATGAAGAGCTTATTGATATAGAACCAAGTCACAGTACACTCTCTCATCAATTGGTTGAAGAGTGTATGTTGCTAGCAAATCAAGAGAGTGCTAAAAAATTAGGTAATATTGGGATATTTAGAGTTCATGATGAGCCAGATATGAAAAAAATTGATAAACTCATAGAGGAACTAATTAGTATAGGGCTTTCTGTCAAAAAGAAAAAAGATGTTCACTCTACTATTCTTGCTATTCAAAAAGAGGCATCACGATTTTTCTTGGAGAAAGAAGTTGATAAACTTATCATAAAAGCCCAACAACAAGCAAGATATAGTAGCCATATTAGTAACCACTTTGGACTTGGATTTTCCCATTATAGCCATTTTACCTCACCTATTAGAAGATATGCTGATTTAACTCTTCATAGAATTCTTAAAGGGGAAAAGATTCCAAAAGATATAGATACCGTTTGTGAAAATATTAGTAACAAAGAGAGAGAAATTGCAAAAATGGTTTGGGACTTGGAGGGGAGAAAATATGCAAGATGGGCAACGAAACATTTAAACGAAACTTTTAAAGCAGTAATAGTAGAAACAGAAACTTTTCCAAAAGGGGAACTTGTGGATTATATGGATGGATTAAAATTTGAAATCACAAATTATAAAGGGGAAAAATTATATAGCAAAGTGGTAGTAAAAATTACTCAAGCTGATATAATTTCTAAAAAAATCTATGGAGAAATTGTAAAGTGATAAAGAAAAGCACTTTATTCCTCTGCTCTTCAAGGAGAGTAAATGTATAAAAATGAGTTTGATAAAGAGCTCCAAAAAGGGCTTTCGTATAGTGGGTATTTATTTTATGGTGCAGAAAACTTTTTGGTTGAGACTTATGGAAACAAAGCAGCAAAAGTATTAGCAAATGGTGAAGATATCAATAAACTTTATTTTGAAGAGTTTAGTGTAGAAACTGCACTTAATATTTTGTCACAAAATTCACTTTTTAGTTCAACAAATATAGTTCTTGCAAAAATAAATAAAAAAATACCAAAAAAAGAGCTAGATACCCTTATTGAAACTTGTAATTCAAATGGTGATAGCAAGTTTATCCTTTGTTGTTTTGGTGATGCTGATTTTAAAAGTATGGAAGCTAGCTTTACTAAAAAAACAAATTCTGTATCTGTAAGATTTTATCCCCTTGAAGACTATGAAGCGAAAAATCTCCTCTCTTTGAAAGCTAATGAACTTGGGATAAAAATCCATCCAAATGATTTAGAATTTTTATATACAATGCACCAAAAAGATCTAGCTCTTTGTATGGCTGATCTTTCAAAACTTGCTATCTTAGATGATGAAATCACCTCAAAAACTATCAGCTTACAGTGTTTTGGACTAGGAACAGTAAATATGGATGATTTTCTTGAAAAATTACTTCTTGGAAAAAATGTTAATAAAGATATCTATGATTTACTTGAAGAGGGGATAAATGAAGTAGCACTTGTATCAAGAATTACAGCTTTTGTCCAAACACTTTTTATGATAAATAGCTATCTAAAACTTTATGGAAATCTCAATATTATAGAGATTTGGGGCTATCCATTACCAGCTAAAATAGCAAACAAACAAGCAGAACTTGCAAAAAGATTTCAAAAAAATGATTTTTTATATATGCTTTCTTTTCTTCAAGAACTTGAGCTTGAACTGAAAAATACAAAAGTTATAAACCTCAATACCCATCTTCAATCAAAATTGAGAATTTTCTTAAAATAAGGATTTTTTAAGCATTATATTATAATTGTTTGGCTAAAATCCACCTCCAAAAAACCTTGCTGAACCTATTTTTTATTTATAAATAAGAGGTTTGGCTAAATCCAAAAGGAGAAACTGATGGCTAGAATTAGACATTATGAGACTATGTTTATAGTTAAAACAACTCTTACAGAAGAAGAGATCAAAAATCAAATCGACACTGTAAAAGCGAACATTGAGAAAAATGGTGGGACAATTACTGCATGTGATAACATGGGTAACAGAGAATTGGCTTATGAAATTGAAAAACAAAAAAGAGGTTATTACTACGTAGTATACTTTGAAGCACCATCTGAGTCAATCATTGAGCTTGAAAGAAATTATAGAGTAAATGAAAGTATTTTAAAATTTATGTTTATTAAATTTGAAGGTAAAAAAGAAGTTGCTGAGTGGACTAAAATGAGTTCTGAAGCTGCTAAAAAAGAGCAAAAATAATTAGTTGAAATTTTAAGAAGGAACTATTATGTATAACAAAGTGATTTTAATTGGTAATCTAACAAGAGACATTGAACTTAAATATATTCCAAGTGGTGCTGCTATTGCTAAAGGTGCAATTGCAACTTCACATAAATATAAAGCTCAAGATGGAAGCCAAAAAGAGGAAGTTTGTTTTCTTGATTTTAATGTATTTGGTAAAGCTGCTGAAGTTTTAAACCAATATGTTAAAAAAGGTTCAAAAGTTATGCTTGAGGGGAGACTAGTTTTAGAAAGTTGGACAGCTCAAGATGGTACAAGTAGAAATAGACATTCACTAAGAGTTGAAGAATTTAAATTTTTAGATTCTAAAAATGATAATGGAAGTTCATCAAATACTGAATACCAACCAAGACAAGTAGAACAATATAATAAACCTTCTTACAATAACAATGCACAACAAGGTGGTATGAGAGAACCTGCTTATCAAGTACCAGAAATAAACATCGACATCGATGATGACGAAATTCCATTTTAGAAAAGGATTGTAACATGGCTGAAAAAAGAAAATTCTCAAAAAAATTCTGTAAATACAGTGCTATGAAAATAGACAGTATTGATTATAAAAATATGGAGTTATTAAAAATCTCTTTAAGTGAAAGAGGTAAAATAATGCCAAGAAGACTTACAGGTACTTCAAAAAGACATCAAGAACTTGTAGAGTTAGCAATAAAAAGAGCAAGACATATGGCATTAATCCCATATGTTGTAAATACAAAACAATTAACAGGTCCTGCGTACTCTGCAAGATAATCTTTAATAAATTGTATTTTAAAAAGGCTAGAGATTTTTTCTCTAGCCTTTTTTATTTCCATAAATACTTCTTTTACGATAAAAAGAATAGATGATACAAAAAATATATTTACGATAAAGTTTTAAACTATTGTAGTAAAACTTTCTTTTGAGGTAGTAGTTCTATTTTTGACAAATAAAAATAAGTTTGTCCGCTTTATCATCACTATGTAAATGAAAATTTATAATCTGTTTTATATCAAATCCACTTTTTGTTAAAAGTTTTTTAATTGCATTTTTTTCATGGTAATACTGAGTTATAAAATCTTCCTCTTTCATATATTTTCCATCTTTATCTTTTGAAAATAACACTATATCGGTAATCAATTTTTTATCTCCAAAAAATGCATCAATACCGATAAATTTATCCGCTAAATTGATATTTAAAGAGCCTTGAGCAACCTCTTCAAATCCATAAAGGGTATTGATATCAAAGATAAAATATCCACCCTCTTCTAGTAAATTATAAGTATCTTTCACAAACTTTTCTAAAATTTGTTTATCCATATAGTTTAAAACGTCAAAAATAGCAGTAGCACAGTCAAACTTCTCTTTCACATCAGAGATATCAATACAAGCGACATCAAGCCCTTTTTCTTTACAAACTTTTACTTGCTCACTACTCAAATCTGTTCCAAAAGCTACCATCCCTGAAACTTCAAGTGAGAGTAAAAATTCCCCTTGTCCACAGCCAATATCTATAACTTTTTTAACATTTAACTCTTCACAAATTTTTAAAAAAGCTTCATAAAGTTCTTCAACTTCTGCTTGGAAATCAAGATGTTTTTCAATTTTTGAGTAAAGATTAAGTCCGTTCAAGTTTTTCCTTTAAGTCAAGTATTGCACTTTTTTTACTATAAAATGAGTTTTTATTTGCTATTAAATGTGCCGATGTTTCCATAATAGTATCACCAACTACAAGTCCATTTTGTTTCATGGTCTCTCCAGTTTCAACAATATCAACAATACAATCACTAAGTCCTACAAGTGGAGCTAATTCAATAGAACCATATAGTTTTACAAGCTCAACCGCCATAGCTTTACTCTCAAAAAACTTTTTAGCGATTGCTGTATGTTTTGTTGCTACTTTGATTGATGATCTATTCCAATCTATACTATCGCCAGCTTTTAGCCCAATAGCAACTCTACATTTTCCTATTTCCAAATCAAGCAATTTAACAAGGTCATACTCTTTCTCTTCTAGTACATCAAGTCCAACTACACCTAAATCTGCACTTCCGTACATCACATATGTTGGGACATCTTGATTTCTCACATTTAAAAAAGTAAATCCAGCTTTTTTAAGTATCAATTTTCTATCTTCAAATTCAAATTTTTCACCAAAAGCTTTTTCAAATTTTTCTAAAGTTTGCTCTGCGATTCTCCCCTTTGGAAGTGCTATTGTTATCATCCTATCTCCTCTATAATCTTTTTCATACTCGTAAATACAAGTCTCTCTTTAAATTCATAATTTTTAAAATAAGGCAAAAATGGCTTTGCTGTTTCACCTGTAATTATTAACTTGTGATTGTATTTTCTTTGTATATCTTCTATTGAAGCTGTTACCATTTTTATTATCGCAAAACTAATCGCTTCGTCTGTATTTTGTGGAAGTTTATCAAAATCGTTATTAGTTTTAAATTCAAACTGCAATTTTGAAGATATTTGTGGATATATCATTTTCAAACTATCAACCCCTGGCATTATAAATCCACCAAGATGTTTTTTATTTTCCATAACATCAACAGTTATAGCACTTCCAAAATCAACAATAATACCATCTTCAAATAACCGACAAGCTACAATTCTATCAATGCCAAGCGTTGAAGCATATTGTGTGTCAAATTTCACTTTATCTCTTAAATTTATACTCTTTGGAAATTTATCTAAAAAAACAGTCGTTGCTTTCTCATTTACACTTATAAAATAAACCTCATCATCAATGTTATTAAAAAGTTCTAACTCTAAACTTTCATCAACACCAATTTTGAACTCATCCTCACAATATAAAAAATGAAATGTACTATTACCAATATCACATAAAATCATTGTATATTTTCCAATTATCATTTTGTAATTCTTTAATAGATTTACTACAAATTTCACCTTTTATAAGGAGTAAATTTTGTTTAAAATTATGATCTTCTAAAAGTTTCAATCTATCTCTTAAAATCTCTAACTCTTTTGCATTTTTTAGAATAAATCTAGCCTTTTGCTCCACAACAAAAATACTAATAAAGTGATTTTTAATATCACAACCACTATAAATCTCTATCTTCTTTTTACTCTCTAATTGGCTAGGTTTGATATTTTTGAAATTACTAAAAATAAACCCCTTCATCCCAAGAAATTCTGTGACTCGTTTCATCTAATCTAGTTTAAGAAGCTTATTCTCAAAATATATTTTATCTCCACTTACATAAACTTTTTCATCATCATAAAATGGGAATTTATTGACTTTTTCACTTGTAAAATCTTTTGATAAAGATATGATATACCCTTGCGATTCAATCAGAAAAATATTTTTCTCTTTATCTAATCCAATTGCATGTAATTTTGCAAATTTAAATTTTTTACTTGCTACGATATTCAAATCAAAATCAAGTTTCAAAACATTACCATCAATTAAAGCGAGATAGATAAACTCATCATCAACAATATAGTTTTGGATAATCATATCTTTTGTAGTATATTTCCCTTTATTTAGAGATACTATTTTATTATCAGATGCTGCTATAAGAGTGTCTCCAATAGTTTTTAAAAGGATAATATTTTTAATATCATTTTGTGAATCAATCAAAAGTGTTCTTGACACTTTAAAGCTCTCTTTATCAACTATCACTATTTTACCATCAAGTGTTGGGAAAAGTATGATTTTATTTAAAATCACAGGCATAGCGACTCTTGTATCATTTATAAAAGCATTTTCTAGATACTCTTTAAGTTTAAATTTATTCTCTTTAATATCATACAAACCATAAGAGTTATCACTAAAAATCATAGCTAAAAGGTTCTCTTTTAAAGTTGCTGCTATTACATTTGTTCTAAAATTTATTGTAGTATTTGTTTCACTTAAATAGATATCACCAGATTTATTTCCACTAATTATCCCATTATCAGAGTTATTGATATATTGAAATCCATCTTGAAGTTTAAAAAGAGATATACCAAAATTATTGATAATTCGACCATCTTTAGTTGTCGCACCATTTGCATTGATTGTTTCGATCGAAGAAGGTGTGATTACAACCTTCTTATCAATTTCAAACATACTACTCTCTTGTGGATTGTAGTATTGTTTACTTGAACATCCTTGAAAAATAAGTAAAGCTAAAATAGCTAAAAGTAATGATTTCATAATGAGTTTATTACTTTGTCAATAAAAAATGTTTTATCATATTTGATAGTGGTAAAACTCTACTTTTTTCATCTATTCTAGATATTGCATCTTTTGCTTTTTTATACTCTTTTTGCTCTATTAAAATAAGAGCTTTGCTTACAACGGCAAAGTCTTTTAGTAAAAATTCTTGCTTCATAATCATTCCATCAAGGGCAATTAAATCATTTTTTGCAACTGCATTATTGTAAGCTACAAGATCTCCTACATAAGCAACATTAGAAGATGCAATGTCACCCTTTGTAGTTTGAAAAACTGCTATATTATAGAGCTCTTCATTCGCACTTTTAAGCTCTTCAAGGGCAGCTTTATCCTCATTATTTGCTAAAAACTTTCCATAAGCGTCATTTGATGTATTGAGATTTTTTTCACTTACGATATTTGATATAGTAAAACCAATAAGACCAACTACTAATAATACAACACTTGATAATATGACTTTTTTATATCTCTTATAAAATTTTTCTATTTTAAAAAAATTCTCAAAAAACTGCTCTTCAGTTGAAATTTCATCTTTTATATACGATACATTTTCTTTTAAACTCATTGTATTGCCTTGTTTTATTTAATTTTAGGGTAGTTATTCTACTACAAAGATTATAAAATATTACTTTTATACTATTTTGGCTAAAATCACCACCATAAATTTGAAACAAAGGTTACAAGTGAAAATGGATAGAATAATATTTTTAATACTCTTCATAGTATTTGGTTTTATGTTTGGTATTGACCAAAAATCAGCTTCAAAAGTTGATAATACAGTAGCCGAAACCAAAAAAGAACCTACAAGATTGGAATCTTTTGCAAAACTTCAAACTGTTATATCAGCAGTTGAAAACTATTATGTAGATGATGTAAAACTTGATGAAATTGTTAATAAAGCGATAGCTGGGCTTATGAGTGAACTAGATGCTCATAGTGCTTATATGAATAAAAAAGCCTATCAAGAGATGCAAATTAGTATGGATGGTGAATTTGGTGGACTTGGAATTGTTATTGGGATGAGAGATGGTGCTTTAACTATTATCTCTCCAATCGATGATACACCAGCTCAAAAAGCAGGTGTTCAAGCTGGAGATATTATTTTAAAAATAGGTGACAAATCAACTTTAAAAATGACAATAGATGAAGCAGTTGCTCTTATGAGAGGTGCAGTGGGAACTCCTATAGACATCACAATTGTACGAAAAAATGAGCCTACGCCAATCGCTATTCACATTATAAGAGATATGATAAAAGTAAAATCTGTTAATACAAAAACTTATAACAATGATATTTTATATCTAAGAATCACTCAATTTGACAATAATGTAGCAGAGCTTTTATCAAAAGCGATACTTGCCCATAAAAAAGAGACAAAAGGGATTATTTTAGATTTAAGAAATAACCCAGGGGGTTCTTTAGAACAATCTATCAAAACTGTTGACTTATTTGTTGATAAAGGTGTAATAGTTTCTCAAAAAGGAAAAACAAAATCTGAAGACAGTTCATTTAGCGCAACAAAACAAGGGACGATTACAACTGTTCCACTGGTTGTCCTTGTAAATGGTGGAAGCGCAAGTGCAAGTGAGATTGTAAGTGGTGCACTACAAGATTTCAAAAGAGCAATTATTGTTGGGGAGGACACTTTTGGAAAAGGGTCAGTACAAATGCTTATGCCAATCACTTTAGATAAAAGTGAAGCAATTAAACTTACAATTGCAAAATACTATCTTCCAAGTGGGAGAACTATTCAAGCAGTTGGTGTAAAACCAGATATCAAAGTAGCTTTTGGAAAAACAGTTACGGCAAATAGTGATAGAATAACAATTAAAGAGAAAGATTTGAAAAAGCATCTTGAACTTGAACTTAAAAAAGTTGATGATAATAAAACAAGTGCTCAAGAAAATACACCTGAAGATGAAACAATGATAGATGAGAAAAAAACAATAATAAGTGATGAAGATATTTTAAAAGATAACCAACTAAAATCAGCTATGGATATTTTAAAATCTTTGATAATACTCAAATAAACACACAAAAGGAAGGAATAAACAATGGAAAAAACAGAGTTACTCTACGAGGGAAAAGCAAAAAAGATTTGGAAAACAAAAGATGAAAATCTTTTAATATCAGAGTTTAAAGATGATTTAACAGCATTTAATGGTGGTATGAAATCAAGTGAAGCTGGAAAAGGTGCATTAAACAACAAAATTTCAACAGAATTATTTAAGATGTTAGCAACAAAAGGTGTACCAACTCACTTTGTAGAGATGCTTGATGATAATAATATGCTTCATAAAGCTTGTGAAGTTATACTAATTGAAGTAATCGTAAGAAATATAGCAACTGGTAGTTTAACAAAAAATTTAGGGATTGAAGATGGTACAGTACTTCCATTTACTTTGGTTGAGTTTGATTATAAAAATGATGCACTTGGTGACCCAAAATTAAATGACCAACATGCACTTATTTTAGGACTTGTAAAATATCAAGATGAGCTTGATAAATTAAGAAGAATGGCTAGAGAAATTAATGATATTTTAAAACCATATTTCTTTGAAAAAGGGCTAAAACTTGTAGATTTTAAACTTGAATTTGGAAAAGACAAAGATGGAAATATTATTTTAATTGATGAAATAAGCCCTGATAATTGTAGATTTTGGGATGTTGAATCTGGGGAATCACTTGATAAAGATAGATTTAGAAAAGGGAAAGGTGGGCTAAAAGTAGCTTATGAAAATGTTCTCAATCGAATATTAAATAACTAAGTTTTTTATTCATTTTTTTAAAATCTTTTCCGATAAATTATTACAAAAGTATATGCTTATCGGAATTCTTTTCTTTATTTAAAAAAAAATTCTTACCATTAACGAACTATTAAGCTCACATAAGTATAATCATTAATTACGAGAATATAAGATTAAGTTATTGTAAAATTTTCTACATAATTATTAAACAAAGGTATAGTATGAATAGTTTTAAAGATATTGTCACAGTTTCTAAAAAGTTAAATCTTCTATATGTAGAGGATAACGAGGATGTACGAAAAGCAACGCTATACTTTTTAGAAGAGTTTTTTGATAATATTACTATAGCAACAAATGGCACGGAGGGATTCGATCAATTTTATAGTACAAATATAGAAAGAAACCGTACTCATCCTATACACCTTATCATTACAGATATCAATATGCCATTAGAGAGTGGTCTTGAGATGTCAAAAAGAATCCGAGAGCTTGATGAACAAATACCTATTTTAATCCTCTCTGCTTACAGTGATACAAACTATTTTTTAGAAAGTATCTCTTTAGGGATAGATGGATATATCTTAAAACCAATCCAAATGAATCAATTTATAAAAGTTTTGAATAAAGTTATTACAAAAATAAATAATGAAATAAGCCTTAAAAATAATCTCAATCTTTTACAACAATACTAAAATCTTACAGATAAAAGTTCTATTATCTCAAAAACAGACCCAAAGGGTATCATTACATATGTTAATGATGAGTTTTGTAAAACTTCAAAGTATACATCTGATGAACTTATAGGAAATAGTCATAAAATTGTAAGACATCCTGATAATCCAACCTCTCTCTTTCAAGAGATGTGGCGTACAATTAAAGATGAAAAAAGGATGTGGAGAGGTGTGGTTAGGAATCTTAACAAAGATAAAGTAAGCTACTATGTCGATGCTACCATCACACCTATTTTGGATATCAACAACGAAATTGTTGAATATATAGCTCTTAGAAATGATATAACTAGTCTTATGAATCCAAGAAGGCAACTTCAGGATGCTATTTTTAATGCAGAACATCCTTTAGTTGTTATGCTTAAAATAGAAAACTATGACAATATTGAAAACTTTTTTGGTAAAGATATGATAGAAGAGATTGATAAAAGATTTTCAAAGCTAATACTTGAAACTGTTCCAAGTGAGTGTCATTTTGATATCGTTTATAGTTTAGATAATGGTAATTATGCCCTTACCAAAGATTTAAAAAATTGTACAAAAACAATTGATGAAATTCTTGCCAATCTTAAAATATTTCAACAAAAAGTCAATTCGTCTAAAGTTGATTTAGGTGATATTGATTATGATATTAGTGCTATTTTAAGTATATCTTACACTGGAAATGTCTACGAAAATACAAAACTAGGAATCAAAGAACTTCTAGCGTCTAAACAAAAATTTATTGTCTCAAATGACTTAAGTGAAAATAAATATGAATCAGCAAGAAAAAACATCACGACGCTTACAAAAGTAAAAAAAGCTATTGAGGATTATCGAATTATCTCTTACTTTCAACCAATTGTAAATAATAGAACAGAAGAGATTGAAAAATATGAGTCACTTGTAAGACTTGTAGATGAAAATGGTGATATTTTAGCACCATTTTTCTTCTTAGATATTGCAAAAGAGGGGCAATATTATAGTGATATTACAGGTATTGTTTTACGAAATTCATTTAACGCCTTAAAAATTACTGCTATGAATATCTCTATAAATTTATCTGCACTTGATATTGAAAAAGCATCAACAAGAGAGGAACTATACCAACTTTTAGAGGAATACAAAGAGGATGCACATAGAGTTGTTTTTGAACTTTTAGAAGATGAAAATGTTCATGATATGGCTACCATTAAAGAATTTATTACAAAAGTAAAAAGTATGGGTGTTAAAATAGCCATCGATGATTTTGGTGCAGGGTATTCAAACTTTGAAAGACTTTTAGAATATCAACCAGATATTTTAAAAATTGATGGTAGTTTGATTAAAAATATTGAAACAAGTGAATATTCGTTGGCAGTTGTAAAAACAATTGTAACTTTTGCTAAAAGTCAAAATATCCAAACGATTGCTGAATATGCTGAAAACAAAGAAATTTTTGAAATTTTAAAATCATTGGATATTGATTATTCTCAAGGGTACTATTTCGGGAAACCTGTCCCTCTATAAATAATAATTTAGCTCAAAAATAGAGAAATTCTCACAAAAAACTTTCATAGCGAGATTATAAGTCAATTTTAGATAAAATCCAAAAATATTGAATTAAAACATAGAGGTAAAAAATGAAAGCAATCGTAAATATTGGACTTAAAAAAGGTGTACTTGATTCTCAAGGAAAAGCAACTCATCACACGCTTGATACTCTTGGATTTACTAGTTTAGTAAAAGATGTTAGAGTTGGAAAACAAATCATTATTGAATTAAATACAAATGATGAAAATGAAGCAAGAGAAACTGTTGCAAAAATGTGTAAAGATTTACTAGCAAACACTGTAATCGAAGATTATGAAATTATTTTAGAGGCTTAAAAGATGCATATAGTAGTTTTACAATTTCCAGGTACAAACTGTGAGTATGATACAAAATATGCGTTTGAAAAGTTAGGAGCACAAGTTACTATTGTTTGGCATGAAGAGACAACTATCCCAGAAGATACAAAACTTGTAGTACTTCCAGGTGGATTTTCTTACGGAGATTATCTAAGAAGTGGTGCTTTAGCGAAACATGCTCCTATTATGGATGCAGTTAAAACTTATGCTAGTAATGGTGGTTATGTTTTAGGTATTTGTAATGGTTTTCAAATTTTAACAGAAACAGAACTTCTCCCAGGTGCTTTAAAAAGAAATGACAATCTTCATTTTATCTCAAAACATCATCATATTAAAGTTGTAAATAATGAGAACAGATTTTTACAAGAATTAGAAGTTGGTGATGTTTTAAATATCCCCGTAGCACATCATGATGGAAACTTTTATATTGACGAAAATGGTCTTGCTGAACTTAAAAACAATGGGCAAATTTTACTTCAATACTGCAATAAAGATGGAGTAAATCAAGTTTTAAATGGAAGTGTTGAGCAAATAGCTGGTATTTGTAATAAAAATAAAAATGTATTTGGTCTTATGCCTCATCCTGAACGAGCTATGGAGATGTTGCTTGGTTGTAATGATGGAGTAAAAATGTTAATGGGTTTTTTAAAGTAATATAACAATATGACACATTATTTTAAACTTTTTGTTAGTTTTTTAGCTCTTTTTTTAGGGCTTTCTCTCCTCTCTAATGAGGTGGATCCTAATTCTCCTCAAGCATCTTCTTCTAAAGTTTTATACGCAAAATATACATCATATCCAAATTCAGTTCATACTGGAGAAAAGTTTAATGTCACAATAGAAGCGAGTATTTTACTTCCAGAAGATAAAGAATTTTCTTTATTTACCGATATTCCAGATGTTCCAAATCTTGAGAAAAAAACGAATGAAATAACATGGTATAAAAAAGATAATGCAAAATATGAAGCAACGCTCTCTTTTCAAGCGAAAGATGAGCCTTTTAGTTTCCCTATTATTGGACTTTCTATCCTTGATACCAATAACTCTACCATAGATAAATCGTTGTTAATTCTTGATACAATCACATTTAATAAACTCTCAATAAACAAAGATTTGTATGCAAATATCTCGGCATCTACACTCTCTATTCAAAATTTAAAAATCAAGCAATACAATAACGATGAACTACTTTGTTCTATGGAAATTCATGGAAGAAATAGCAACCTTAAAGATTTTAAAATCCCAAACTATATTAATCAAGGGACAAAAGAACTTATCACTAAAAATGGTGAAGAAATTTTATACTATTTTGTCATTGTTCCACTTGATACTAAGAGTATCCAGTTTCAATATTTTAACCAAACAACAAACTCCCTTACACTTTTAGAAACACCTATCGTAGTTGAGGAAGATTTAGTAAGTACACAAACAGATTTAAATCCAAATGAAGGGAATATGGGGTTTTTTAAAAAAGTATTTTTTGCTTTTATGACCACAATCTTTTTGATGATTTATTATTATAAAAGATATAAATTTTCACTCTTTTTTGCTGCTTTTTTTATGATTATTTTGATTAATATGATGCTTCCTAATTCTCATATGGTACTCAAAAAAGATCAAAGGGTTTATATTTTACCTACACTCAATTCAACTGTATTTAAAATTATTAATGAAGAGGAAGATGTGGAAGTTCTTATGGATAAAAATGGCTTTAAAAAAGTATTATTCAAAAATAGCCATATTGGATGGGTAAAGAATGAGTAAAATTAGAGGTATTCTTATACTTATTCAATTTGCATTTACTGTATCTATTACAATAATCTTAATGTATATTTTTAGAAAATCAAACCGAAACATCAGAAAAGTATGGGCGAATTTACAACTAAAACTTATGGGTGCAAACTTAGTTGTAGAGGGAAGCTATGACAAAAATGCTGATATGCTTATTTTCAATCACCAATCGATGATGGATATTATCCTTTTTGAAGCAATTGCATCACGAAATATTGCTTGGATTGCAAAAAAAGAGATTGGAAATATCCCTTGGTTTGGTCATATTTTAAAAGCTCCAAAGATGATAATGGTGGAGAGGGAAAGTAAAAAAAGTTTAATTCAACTTTTAAAAGATGTAAAAGATAGGCTTGAAGAGAAAAGACAAATTTGTATTTTTCCTGAAGGGACTAGAACAGATGGGAAAAATTTACGAAAATTTAAAGCAGGGGCTAAAGTAATAGCTGAAAAATACAATTTAAAAGTTCAACCAATTGTTATCATTGGCTCTATTGATGTATTTGATTCAAAACGAGCAACACAAAAAAGTGGAGATATTAGAATAGTCTATCTTCCAACTATACAAGCTGATAAAAATAGCACTTGGTATGAAGAAGTAGAAGCTACAATGGCTACAATACTACAAAAAAATACTCAAGAAAGGTAAACAATGGAAGCGTTAGAACTAGTTCAAGGACAAATAAAAGAATATGTCACACAAATTGGTGATGAGAAAAGTTTAAAACTCTTAGAGATGCTTCCAACTGGAAAGATGCTAAGAAGTAAACTTATTCTTAAAATTGCTGATGTAAATGATGCTTCTATAAAACTTTGTGCTGTTGTAGAGATGATTCATGCTGCTTCTTTACTTCATGATGATGTGATTGATGATGCAACTACAAGAAGAGGACAAAAAACGATTAATGCTCTTTTTGGGAATCTTACTTCAATTATGTTTGGAGATATACTCTATTCAAAAGCCTTTACGGAATTAACATTAATGGATAAAGAGATAGCTTATACCATTTCAAATGCCGTTACACTTTTAAGTGTTGGGGAACTGTTGGATGTTGAACTTTCAAAAACTTTCAATACCTCTTATGATAAATATCTTGATATGATTTATAAAAAAACCGCCTCTTTAATCGAAGCAAGTGCTAAAAGTGCTGCTATTTTAGCAGGAAAAAATAAAGAAATTTTTGCATTGTATGGAAGAAATTTAGGAATTGCATTTCAAATGGTAGATGATATTTTAGATATCACTGAAGAGAGTAGTAAACTTGGAAAACCTGCTATGCTTGATTTTGTTGAGGGGAAAGTTACTATCCCTTATCTTCTTACTTGGGAAAGATTAAGTAATGAGGAGAGAACAAAGCTTGAAAGTTTTTACAAAAAAGAGCTAAATAACGAAGAAACGATTTGGTTAAAATCAAAATTTCAAGAGACAAATGCGATTACAGAGAGTATAGATTTAGCTAAAAAATTTGGTCAAGAGGCAATTGAAGCTATCAAAAATGAAAATAACAATGAGCTTGTTTTAATTATGAAAGCTATGATAGAGAGAGATTTTTAATCTTCTCTTTTTAGCCTTGCCCTTAATGTATCTTCAATATTGAACAAATTTGTCTATACTTTTTTTCACCCATTTTTGCTTTTATACTATTTTTTGTACTCATACAAGTATCACAATTACATTTTTTTGGTAGATGAAACAATATAGAAAATTCTCCATCAAGCTTGATAAGATTTTGAACCATTGACATTTTAAATCCTTTGTATTTAGATTTTTTATAATATTTGACAATGATTACTAAACAATTACACCATAATAATAATTTGTAATTATTTAGCTAAAAAATAACTTTTCTCTCTTTTCTATTTTCCTAAAAACTCTTTTTTATTTGCATTATCTACAAGTTCATTTGCCAATTGAGATGTAGCAAGTGCTATATCTTGTGTTTTAGTTGTAATTTCTGCATTTTGACGAGTTTTTTGATCTAAAATCTCAACAGTTTGATTTATTTTTACGATTCCATTATGTTGTTTATGCGAATCTACATTTACATTTTCTATTAAATTTATAGTTTGTTGGATATGTCCATTTAACCCCTCATACCCGACTATCATTTCGCCTGCTATCTCTTTACCTTCAATTGATTTATTTGTAGCAATCTCTACTAAATTTTTTATCTCTTTAGCCGCATCACTACTTCTATTAGCAAGATTTCTAACCTCTTGCGCAACGACAGCAAATCCTTTTCCAGCTTCTCCTGCAGTTGCTGCTTCTACTGCTGCATTTAAACTTAATATATTTGTTTGAAATGCTATTTGGTCAATAATTGTAATCGCTTGATTGATTGATGCTACCTGAGCGGCTATATCATCCATTGCATTAGCTGTTTTTCCTGCTAATCCTTGACCGCTTGTTGAAGACTTAGTAACCATATCTGATAAGTTAGCAATTTGTGAAATTTTAGAAGTTGTACTTGCTACTATATCTGTAAGTTCTTTTAATGCAACTGTTGTATTATCAAGTTTTACAGCTGTTTCGTTCGATGATGCTTGCAGTGTAGTTATATTATTCAATAACGATGTAGCAGAATTTTGTAAAGTTACCCCTGTTGTTTTGTTTTCAATAAGCATATTTGTTAATGTATTATGAAGGGTATTTAGTCCTAAAATAAGCTTTTCAAAAACACCATCTCTTTCATCGTTAGGTTCTAGTTTCAATGTTTGTAAATAATTATTTTTTGAATATTGTTCAAGAATTAAATTGATTTTTGAAAATCTATCATATGTATTTTTTATCATCATATTTACATTTTCTTTAAACTCTTCAAGTGATCTATTTGATGTTTTCGTTTCAATAAATTGGCTATACCAACCATTTCCAACCCTTTCAATCACTTTTTTTGCATCATTGATAAGTTCATTATCCTCTTTAATAGTTTGTTCAATCTGTTTGATATTATCATTTACAAATTTTGACATCTCAGCAATTTCATCAGATGAATTAATAACTATTGGCTCTATACATTGTTTTTCTCTATTAAGATATGCGAAAAATGACATCAATCCTTTTTCAAAATCTTCAAGTGGTGTTGTGATATATTTTTTACTTGCTATATAAATAAATCCCATAACAATAAAAAAGAGAACAACCATCATAATCCATAAAAGTTGAATAATATTTTTTATATTATTTTCCTCTTCGCTAATATCAATAGTAATACTTGTAGCTCCCAAAACTTCACCCTCTTTTACACTATGACAAGTAAGACAATCTGTACCTCTAAAATTTGTAGATGCTTTATAGGGATAAACAATTCTAATAGTACTTTTATTATCAATTATTTCATGTTTTATAACCATTTTTCCGCTTGATAAAACCTCTTTATCAAGTGCATCCTTTGGAGCTTCTACTGGAATTCCACTACCATATTGATTTGTAACATTATGAGAACGAAACACTCTAAAATCCAAAATATCATCACTTGCTTTTGTTTTATCATAAAATAATTGTCGATTTGATTCATCACCAATAATTCCTGTTAACATAAACATATTAAGGGTATTAAGTGACATTACAGCTATCTCTTGTGCTTTTTGCGTTGTTGTCGCTTCCATTTGTTTTTCAAATTTATTATTTAACCACATAACTGTAAGAATAGAGGTAACAAGTAAAATTGCCCCAATAATTATTTGTATTTTCAACCCTATTGTAAATCTATTTTTCATACCACTCTCCAAAATATCTTATTATAAAAGATTATATTATATAAACTTAGATTAAACCCCCCTATAGAAGAATAAGTTAATATATTTCTTTTGTCTATTGCTACTTTTTTTCTATCCCAAAATACTGTGACCGCAAAGTAATATCTGTAATTGCAATCTTTGAAGTTAACACTTCATAAACAACATCGGCAACTTCGCTAGATAAAAGATGATTTTCCTCTTTACTTGAGGGTTTAAATTTTAACTCATCAAAAAAAGGTGTCATTGTCATATCTGGATTGATTGAAGTAACTTTTACACCACTTTTTCTAACCTCTTCAAACAAAGAAAGGGAAAAATCTCTAAGTCCCGATTTTGTGGCAGTATAAAGTGCTGAAAATTTTGAGTGCCTTGTTGCTTCTATTGAAGCAATATTTATAATATTCCCTTTTGTTTTTTTCAAACTTCGCAAAACTAAATTTGCTAAAAGTATAGGTGCAGTTAAATTAATAGCGATAAGTTCCTCTATTTTTTTTGGGTTTATCTCTTCATGAGGTTCAAAAACACCTTTACCAGCACAATTGATTAAAAAATCTATCTCTGTAGTTTTTAAAATCTCCTTTACCTCTTTTTCTAAATTTTGAGTATCTTCAAATCGTGACTGAAGCTTGATGATTTCATATCCACAACTTTCCAACTTTTCACAAATAGCTTTTCCAATTCCACTACTATATCCAGTTACTATCCCTTTCAAAATGATTCCTTTTTTAATTTTCTAACATAAAAAAACACTACAATCAACATCAAACCTAAAAGTAAAAAGATAATTTGATGGAGATATTCTTGTACTAATAGTTCATTATCCCCTATAAAATATCCTAAAAATGTCAAGATTAAAACCCAAATCCCAGCACCCAAAGAAGTATAAAGTGAAAATTTAGATAAATCCATTTTAGATAATCCAGCAGGAAGTGAAATATATTGTCTTACAACTGGTACGAGTCTCCCTACGAATGTAGAGATCTCTCCGTGTTTAGAGAAATAGATTTCCATTTTTACTAAAGTTTCCTCTTTGAAAAAGAAATATTTTCCAAATCTCAAAACAAAAACTCTTCCAAATTTTACAGCCAATAGATAATTAAAAACTGCTCCAGCTAAACTTCCAGCAATTCCTGACAAAATTACCAAATAAATATTCATCTCCCCTTTGCTTGCCAAATAACCAGCAGGAATCATAGCCACTTCTGAGGGAAATGGGAAAAAAGAACTCTCCAAAAACATCATCACAAATATCCCAATATATCCAAAATCAGAGACCGTTTGAACTATAAATTGTATCACTTCACCTAACATTATCTTTCCCTTATAATTTATTCTTATTAGCTCTTCTATTTGATTACTTGATAAATGAAATACACTTGTAAGGCTCATTTTTAGCTAGTAAATATACAAAGATAAGAACCTAAAATATTTTCTTGTACAACCTTATGTAAATTTTATAGAAGAGTCGATTTTATCATAGAGGAAATAAAAGGTAGTTTTGCAGATAAAAAAAGAGTACTAGTTTATCGCTAATACTCTAAAAAGCGTATCTGACCCCTATTCCAAATAATCTCTTATCTTCATGTGTAACTGTAGCTTTTGCTGGTGTTGATGTGAAAGTTGTTTTGAAATCTAGCTTTTGATATGAAAGTTGGGAGAACACACTCCATTGTTTTTCTATAGGAAAAACTATTCCACCTTGGATACTGTAAAGAGGTGATGAAAGCTTTTCATCTTTTACTTGTGAGCTTACAAGTGGATCATATTGCCATTGTAAATCACTCATACCAAGAGAGATTCCAAGGTATGGATTAATAAATTCATAATTAAATTGATAATCCAAACTTAGATAATAAGAACTTAACTTTAAATCATCAAGGTTTGTAATTTCATAGTTAGCTGAAACTACATAATTCTCTTTGAGTTTTGTACCAACTTGAAAAGTAAACGATGTTGCTTTATCATCAAGGGGTTTATTTAATACAATATCCCCTACTTGATTTGTTTTATTTACTGTTAAAGTATTGAAGTTAAGTGAAATTCCTATAAAGTTTTTGAGTATCTCTTTTTTAACAATTTTAGTATCTTCTTTTGAATCAACTAATATATTTTCATGTTTTATTTCTGGCTCATTTTCTAAACTAGAAGCGTAATCGAAATTGGCTTTCATTGGAAGAGGTTCAGATTTTACTTCTTGTGGTGGTGTTGGTTCTATTTGATTTGTTTTGGTCATAACGGCTATAGGTTGAATTGTAGTTTCTTTTTTTACTTCATCATTTTTAGTTACTAGAGGAACTACAATAACAGGAGGAATAACAACTTCTACAATAGGTGCTATCTCTATTTGAGTTTTTGGTTCTGATTTAATTGTTTCAGTTTGGTTCTCTTCTATTTTAACTATTGGTTCTTCATTAAGAGTGATAAATGTATTATAGATATACCCTTTTGGTGTTTCATACCAATATCCATATTTTCCACCATCTACTTTTCTAATAATTTCAATTGTTTTATTTTTTCGTATATCTTCAACCTCTTTTCCTTTATTGCTTGGAGTTTCTCGTATAGTGACATCTTTTTTTATAGTTCCTGTCATACCATATAAAGAAGCAACTCCACCACACATAATCAATGGTAATATCTTTCTCATTTTAATTCTCCCTTATTAAGTGTGCACTACCACTTACTACACATATTGTTTTGGTTCCATTTGAGTCATGAACTATTTTTACTGTTGTATTGCTATTATCTTTTACAAGTAAATCATTTATTTGTATGATGGTATATGTTTCACACTGAGTAACATTTATCTCTTGACTTCCTGTATCAAAGTTACCTTCACCATCACCTCCTCCACAAGCACTAAAGAGTAGTGCTAAGAAAAGTGAACTTATTATTAAAACTATTTTTTTCATCTTTCATATCTCCTTAGAATCTTATATTATCTTCAAGTGGTGTCGTTGTAATAATTTGAGTTGAACCGTTACTTGACTCTATTATTACATTATTGTTTGGAGCATATGGTGTTGCATCTGTATTTGTTTTCACCTCTCTTATTTCACTATTATCACTACATTTATAACTTACAAATTTAGTCTGAGCTTTTCCATTTGCAAATGTAGAAACTTTGGCTTTTATATATTCACCACTACAAGTTGTTGGTTTATTGATTACTTCTGTATCAATCTGACCACTTGTTGTAATAGTTGTTTGTGCCCCTGCTATTTTTGATAATGCTGTTGAAGTTTTACCGTTTGTTGTTACAATATGTTCAGCTGTCCCATCCTCTTTTGCTGTTACTTTTACAGTTGTATTTCCATCTATTACTACTGATGTTTCTATTTCAATTTTATTATTGTTATCTTTTTTAATAACTGTTTGTGCCCCTACAAATTGCGAGGTTGCTTTTGTGGTTTTACCATTTGAGGTTAAGGTATGAATTGCTTTTCCATCAAGTGAAGCATCAACTTCTATATCTGTAGTATTATCACTATAAGTTGTTTTTACACCATTAGAAGTAAATGCTACAACTGAACCACTAATTTGTGAAGTTGCTTTTATCTCTTTTCCATTTACGATGATATCATGCGATACTTTTCCATTAGTACCCTCTTGTATTTTCACCGTTAAATCATCATTAATATTTAAAGAGGTAGTTGTTGTATTATTCTCAACTGTTTGGTTGATATCATTTACTCTTGCATCTTCTCCATCTTCTAAAGGTAAAACATAGAAGTTAAATATTTTTGAAGTAGTTAGATTTCCATCTGTTACAGTTACATTGATATCACTATTTCCAGTTGCAATAGATTTAACTGTTAAGATATTATTTGTAAAGATTGCTGATTGTACTATAGTATTATCTACTACTATTGCACTATAAGTTAAATTATCACCATCTACATCATTTGCTACAACTGTGATATTTTTATCACCACTATTTTTATACACTATCACTTTTGAGATGGTAGAAAGTGTTGGTCCATCATTTACACTTATTACATTAACATC
>JAQUAG010000027.1 GCA_028687375.1 Arcobacteraceae bacterium
GCTCAAAAGATGAAACAAAAGAAGAAAAAGTCTCTTCTCTCGTTCTTTTAAAACTTATTGTTAATAAGGTATTGTCTTTTTTTAAATTTGTCCTTTATTTAAGCTATTCTTTATAGGATGGCTTATAAATCAATATATTCTAAAACAAGATCCCTTATTCTATTTTTTTCTAGTTTGTACAGATTTAAAATGAGTACAACTCACTTCGGCAACTCAAATTCCTTCACAATCTCCACTTCCAAGTCCATCAAAATAAGGTTTGTTAGTCCAAATTTTTCCAACTTCACCATATCTTTCATAGTGACTATAAACTCGGTGTCTTTGTATTTTTCCAAAATTGTATCTATCTCATATGCTGTAAAATTATGATGGTCTGGAAAAACTTCCATTTTAGTTTCCGTTGGCAAAAACTCCAAAAGTCGCTTTGGTTTTGAGATAGCTGTGAGAAGGAGGATATTTTTTGGCAAAGTTTCCAAAATCTCCCCATCTTTTTTAAAAGTAACAATCCTTCTAAAATCTTCCCCATCTTTTAAAACAACAGGGACAAAAGAGTACATCATTTTGGTTTCTCTGTATCCACCACTTGGGAGGCAAAAAAGGTTTGTTGGCTCCTCTTTTGGTCGGATTAAGATGTCAAATTTATGGATATTGTGTTTTGAGTACCCATCATCTAAAAAGATGATTTTTGCCCCTAACTCTTTTGCTTTGAGTATCCCCTCTATCCTATTTTCTGCGACTATTACAGAACCATTTGGCAAACTTCTAGCTAGCACCATCGCTTCATCGCCACTTTTTTCACTATCTACTAAAATTTTCCCTTTTTGTGAAACTACTATCATCCCTTTTGAAGCTCGTCCATATCCTCGCAAAATCACAAAAGCATCCTCTTTCTCTTTTGCTAAGGCTATAGTGACAGGTGTTTTACCACTTCCACCAACGACCAGATTGCCGATACTTATGATTGGAAGTCCAAAATCAAATGGCTTAGCACTTAATCTTTTGTATGCAACAACAATACAATAAATAATAGTAAGTGGAAAAAATGCAACAGAAATAAGTCTTTGAAGAGGGTTTGGAAAGAACAGATACTGTTCAATCCATTGTGTTAAAAAACTTTTGATGGGAAACCCTTAAATCCAAGTTTTAGAGATTTGTTTGATATTCTCACAAATATATAGTACATCCTCATCAGTTAACGATGGGTACATAGGGAGTGAAAGGATTTGCCCATAAGCTGAAAGAGCACTTCCGTATGCTGTGATTTTCAATCCATACTTTTGTTTGTAGTATGTTAAAAGGTGCAGTGGAATATAAGTAAGTCCAGTTGAAATACCCTCTTTTTTAAGTTCTCTTGCAAATCCATCTCTATTTTTAGAAATTTTTACGATAAATTGAGTAAATAGATGATCTTCACTAAAAGATGGCACACTTACATGTTTCACATCTTGAAGATTCTCAATATACAATTTTGCTATCTCTTGCCGTCTTTCTATAAAAGCATTTGATTTGTAAAACTGAGCCAAATTAAATGCAGCATCAAGTTCAGTCATATCGTATTTATGCCCAATATCTACAACATCATAGATATAATCAAGATTTCCAAAAGCATCAAAACTACTATTAATTGCATGTGTTCGTAAAAGTCTTGCACGAGTTGCTAATTCATCATTATTTGTAACAATAAATCCAGCATTTGCAACAGATGACTTACTATTGACTGGATTCATAGAAAATACAGTCATATCTGCTTTAAGATTTCCTACAAGTTCTTCTTTGTACATAGCTCCCAAAGTATTTAAAGCATCTTCTATTATTAAAATATTGTATTTTTTTCTAATCGCATACAATCTTTCAAGGTCAGGAATCTCCCCACCTACGAAAGTAACGATAATAGCTCGAAGTTTTTTTGAGTTATTTTTACTTACATACTCTTCAAGTTTATCCATATCAATATTTAAACCATTTGGCTCAATATCTATAAAAATAGGCTCAGCATCAAAATGTCTTACAACTTCAGGAAGATTTGGAAATGAATTTACACTCATAAGAACTTTATCTGCTCTTTTTAAATCCATAGCACTTAATGCTAAATGAAGCCCTGCGGTTGAATTATAAGTTGAAACCACATGATTTGCACCTATAAACTCTTTTATTTCGTTTTCTAACTCTTCTGTTTTTGATTTTGTTTCAAGGGTTAAAACAGCTTTAATTTGTTCTAACTCATTTTCATCTATCGTTGGTTTATAAAAAGGGATCTCTTTTTTCACTGTTGCTCCTTCATTTTGTTCATATTTATTTAAAATCTATTTTTGCTATCGTAGGTAATTTACCTTTAAAAGCATTATTTCTCATTCTTTTTTCTAACATTTCAATTAATTCTTTATCGTCGTTTGATTTTATCAAATCTTCCTTAGATATTCCGCCATCGAAGAGTTTTTTTAGCATATCATCCATCACCTTGTAACTATACCCTATCTCTTCTTCATCACTTTGCCCTTCCCAAAGGTCAGCACTTGGTTTTTTTTCTAAAATAGAATCTGGAACTCCTAAAAATTCAGCAAATCCAAATTCATCTGATTTGTACATTTCTCCTATTGGATTGATAGCACAAGCAATATCTCCAAAAATTGTCCCATAACCAAGTAAAATCTCACTTTTGTTTGATGTTCCAACTACAAGTGAGCTATCTCTAGCACTTACATCATAGAGTGTAGCCATCCTCATTCTTGCACTAAAATTTCCTATTCTAAGTGGTGTTGCATCTTTTTTATCACTAAAATAACCCTCTACCATAGGTGCTATGCTGATTGTTTCATATTTAATATCAAACTTCTCACAAAGCTCAATCGCATGCAAGATGCTCTCCTTACTTGAAAACTGTGATGGCATCAAAACTCCACTCATATTGGAAGGAAATGCTTCTTTACAAAGAACTGCTACAACAGCACTATCAAGTCCACCACTTATCCCAACTGTCACATTTTGTAAGCCACTTTTAGAGACCTCTTCTTTTAAAAAGCTTATCATTTGTTCTTTAATATTTTGATAATCCACTTTGAAAACTCCTAACTCTTAAAATTCATATTTGCAATATTTTCAATCAAAACTGTAGCATAACTCCCTTTAGGAAGTGTAAAGGAAAGGGTTAGTTTTTCCTCTTTTTCATCATATTTATTTTTTAAATCATCCACTTTTATCCAAGCTTCTCTTCTAAATCCTTTAGCGTGAACAAACTCATCATCATAAAGTTTTTCAATCTCTCTAGCCTCACCCATAGCTCTCATCACTTTTCGTCCTGGTAAAAGTCCAGTGATTGTTACTTTATCATTGTTCAGAAAAATATCTCCCACAAGTGGTTTTAATTTATTTAATCCCTCTTTTTTAGCTAATTCTACCCTTTTAGATAACCAAGCATTAAAAAAATAACTTTGATATGCTGAAATCAAAAGATGTTCAAGCTTTTTATTTTTAATTATCTCTTCCCCATAAGTAACATCTTGAGCTTTTTGAAAATTATAATCTTGCCCAAATCTTTGATATCCAAAATAGTTTGGAAGCCCGTGTTTTTGAATTTTTGCTAAAACTCCATAAATCTCATCTAAACTCTCTTTTTGAACATCTTTTAGAGTAATCGTAAATTTATTTCCAACCAAATCTCCGATACTAAGACCCATTTTATCTTTGGTTACCTCTAAAATTTGAATATTTCTATTATTGAGTTCTTTAAGATATTTCTCTTTTATAAGGGGGATACTTATATATTGTGTTGTTGTTGCATTTTTGTCTTTTAGTCCTGCATAACCTATTTTATGTTCGTCTATTCCAAAAGCTTCACTTATCTCACTTATCAAATCCCAAGTAGATAACCACTCTTTTTTAATCTTTAAAATCAAATAATTTCCACTTCCACTAAAAACTCTATTTGGTATCTCTTCAACTATAAAGTCATATTTATTTTGAACAAATGTAAAATCTATCTTTTTATGATTTTGGATAAAAACTCTTTTTATATCTGGTATATTATTTTCCATTATCTCTCTTTCTTTTGTAATTTTTTATGGTATCTAAATATTGATAAAATTGATTTATACTCTGAATATTTTTTCTATTTTCAAAGAAAGTTACATTTTTATTACATCTTCACATCTACTTTAAAGTTTTATGAGATATTATTTTAAAAAAAGATTTAAGGGACATTTTTGCATTTCAAAAAATATTATTATTTAGCTATCGTATTTTACCTTATTGCGACAACTTTAAATATAACAAACAATTATTTCTCAACTAAAAATAGAATTATGTCAAAGATGGATAAGATATTAACTCAAAGCTGTAATATTGCGCCACTTATTCTTCCAAAAGATTTCCACCATAATAATATGTTGCAAGAGAGTATCACCCCACAACAAGATATGGAGAATATTCAGCAACTTTCACAACAAGCAAAAGCTCTTGGAGTAAAATATATTTACACTCTTCTTCAAAATGGAGATAAAATTATTTTCACCTCTTCAAGTGCAACAGATGAAGAACTCAAAACCAATACAAATTTATCCCATTTTGGTGATGTATATGAAGATGTTTCCCCTATAGTATTTGAAGTTTTAAAAACAAATAGAGAAGCTTTCGATGACTATACTGATAAATGGGGAACTTTTCATACGTTATATCTCCCTTGTGTTGCTTCTGATGGAACAAAATATATTATTGGAACAGATATAGATGTAAGTCGTATCAATGAACAACTTAACCAAAATCTTATCTATTCAATTAGAGATATCTTATTTTATATTTTAATTTTAGTCCCTTTCTTTTTAGTCTATAGAGCACATATGAATAAAATTAAAAATGAACTGCAAGAGACTATTGAGCAAAAAACAGAAGAATTAAAACTCAAACAAAGAGAGGTTTTTCAAAAGTCAAAAATGGAAGCAATGGGTGATATGATAGGAAATATTGCCCATCAATGGCGACAACCTTTGAGTGTTATTAGCAGTAATGCAAGCAGTATTAAAGTACAAGATGAGCTTGGAATCATTTCTAAAGACACTTTATATTCTGGTTTAGATAATATTATTAAAAATGTAGAATATCTCTCAAAAACTATTGATAATTTTAGAAACTTCTTCTCTCCAAACAAACAAAAAGAGACACAGCAAATCTGTGAAATATTTGAGACAATCGATAGTATTTTTGGAAGTTCTTTAGTTCAAGCAGATATTGAGATAGTGAAAAATATTCAAAATATCACCATTCATACGTATATTAATGAACTTAGTCAAGTTATTGTGAACCTCATCAAAAATGGAAAAGATGCGATTGGAAAAGATGGTGTTATATTGATAGATTGTTTTATAGATGATGCAATTTATATAAAAGTAAAAGATAGTGGTGGTGGTATCCCAGAGGAAGTGATAGATAAAATCTATGACCCATACTTTACAACAAAAGATACCTCAATAGGTACTGGTATCGGTCTTAATATGTCTCGTCAAATCATCACAGAACATCTTAATGGTCAAATAGAAGTGAGCAATGTTGAATTTGATTATAAAGATAAAAAATGTAAAGGTGCAGAGTTTATAATCACTTTACCAAAAGATTTAGAACTCAAAGAATAACTTATAAAGTACACTCTTTACAAATACCATACAAATACATCGTATGATTTAAAAGTTTAAATCCATTATCTTGTGCAATCTTTTCTTGCTCTTTCTCAATATTTATATTTACAAATTCAACAATTTTATTACATTTTACACAAATAAGATGGTCATGATGCTCTTTAAAATTTGTTTCAAATTTTCTTTTATCTTTATCAAGAGAGATAGATGCAATAAGATTTGCCTCTTCTAAAAAGCTTAACGCTCTATAGACTGTAGCAATTCCTATTGATTCATCAGGGTATTTTTCCATTATAACATTGTAAAGTTCCTCTGCACCTAGATGCTTTTCACAATTTAATATAGTCTCAAATACAATCTCTCTTTGTTTAGTGTACTTAAGTCCTTTCTCTTTTACTATCTTTTTTAATTTTTCAATTATCTCTTCATTATTATCCATAACCTCTACCTTTTATATCATCTGTATTGTGATTGTAACACAAAAGTACCAATATTTTCAAAAAAACTATCTTAATAATCATTATCATTATTAATAATAAATTAAGTTTTTTTCTTATATTATTCTCATATTGATAATCATTATTATTAATATCTCTAAAAATTACTAACAACATCTTTTACTACAAATGTTGTAATTGCAAAAGAAATTTTTTGTTTAGAGATAAATTTATTAGAAATAATGATTAAAGACAATAGATGCAAAAGGAGTTTTATTATGGATTTCATTTTAGAAATTTTAATTTTTTTTAAAAAATATGCAAAGATAAATGGTCTTTATTCCAAACATAAAATTAGGAGGTAACAGTATTAAAAAATCGAAGAGTTAGAAGAGAAAGAATTAAATTAAAAAATCAAAGGATAAAAAAATGTTAAAAAAAGTTATATTAGACAAAATGAATCGGCAAATAAATTTAGAGCATTTCTCTTCAAATTTATATCTTTCAATGTCATCATGGTGTAAGGCACAAGGGTTAGATGGGGCTGCTAAATTTTTAGCTCAACATTCAAGTGAAGAGTTAGGACATATGCAAAAACTTTTTAAATATGTAAATGAAACAGGTTCACAAGCAATTATTTCAGGTATTGAAGCTCCAGATACACAATTTAAAAATATCAAAGATGTATTTGAACAAACATATAAACATGAATTATTAATTACAACTACTATCAATGAATTGGTAGAACTTACTTTACAAGAGAAAGACTATGCAACATTTAACTTTTTGCAATGGTATGTAAGTGAACAACATGAAGAAGAGGCACTCTTCAAAGGGATAATTGACAAAATGAATATCATAGGATTAGAAGGTCGTGGACTTTTTATGATTGATAAAGAGATTGGTAATTTGGTAGCAAATTAAAAAAGATTCATAGGGTTTTACTCTATGAATTTATTCAAATTTTGAGTAAAAAGGAGATTTAGATGAGTATTTTAGTAATTGGAGGTGATCAAATCAACTCTATTAAAACAACTTTACAAAATCTAGGTTTTTTGAGTATTACACATTGGGATGCTAGAAATCATACTCAAACATGTAAAAAAGATTTACCAAAAAATCTTGATTATGTTTTAATGATTACAGATTTTATCAACCACAATGTAATGTACAAATTTAAAAATGCTGCGAAAAAGAGAAATATCCCTGTTGTTTGTAGTAAAAGAAGCAATAGCTGTGTATTTTGTAATTTCTGTAAACATTTAGATAATCAGGGTAATTGTAGAAAAGAAAAATAGATAAGTTCACAAATAGTAAACATAGGTGTATTTTAATAAACCTTGAGTAAACAATCGTTCCGTTTGTTCTCTCCTAAGAAAATTCGAAATTTTAACAATATTTAGACAAGTAATACTTTCATTCAAAGTTTTACTCAAGGTTTTTTAAAATACACAACAATATAAATAAAAAAAAGGGGTTATTATGAGTTTCAATGAATGTAAAACATTGTTAGGGAATTTTTCTTTAACACAAAAAGCAAGTATCAATTTTTTTGACTATGTTCATGGGAAGATTGCAAAAGATACAAAAAATAGATTTGTCGATAAAAATCGTGACAGCATAGATATTATCACACCAGAAAATGGCTCTATTAAAGTAATTCCAATCTACAAAGATATGGATTCATCAAAGTTGTCTTTGGATAAAGAGGTAGCAAAAGCGGTAAAAATCATCACAAAAACTGATTTCAAAAATGTCTACTTCGTATATCCAAAAAATGATAATTTTACAAAACATATTCAAATCAAAGTTCCAATTTTAGAGGAAGCCTGTGGGGAATATATGATAAAACTTATCCCCTACTCTTTAACAACAATACAAAGGAGATGCAATGGCAACAGCACTATTTTATGCAAGTAGTACAGGAAATACAAAAGATATAGCCAAAAAGATAGCCAAAATTTTAGATATCAATGACATTTTTGATATTGGAAGTGGAAATATTCTTTTAGCAAGAAACTACGATAAATTAATATTTGGAAGTTCAACTTGGGGAGAAGGTGAACTTCAAGATGATTGGGAAGAATCTTGGGAGCAATTTAAATCTTTAAATTTTGAAGGGAAAACAGTTGCTCTATTTGGTTTGGGAGACCAAGATTCTTATAGTGATAATTTTGTAGATGCGATGGGTATGATCTATCAAGTAGTGATTCTAGGTGGTGGAGATGTAATTGGTTTTTGGTCAACAGCTAACTATGATTTTGAAGACTCTATTGCTCAAATTGGAGACCAATTTGTAGGTCTTGCCCTTGATGAAGATAATCAACCAGAATTAAGTGATGAGAGAATCCAAGAGTGGTGCAATCAAATACGAAATGAAATCATCTAGGAGTAGTTTTATGAGCCACAAACTTATTGAAGAGATAAATAAATTTAGTAGTTTTCAATATGACGAAACAACTAAAAAGGTAAGAAATACAAAAGCTGAAAATATGGCAAATATTGAAGAATTTTTGGAGATTGCATATATTTTGGATAATCACCATATTCGTTATGAGATAGGGAATAACTGCAATTTTACAATAATAGGAAAAAGATAATGGAAAATATCAAACATATCGTTGATTTTGGAACTTTGGGGGCACTCTTATCACTCTAGAGGATAGAGACAATGAATTTTTCTTTTACAATAAAAGATTTATAATTGTCTCCAAAAATTGATGTTATAAAAGGTTAATATCACCACACTCCTAAAATTTATAAGTGAGTGTAACTGAAGATGTTTTTGTATCTACATCTTTTCTATTTTCTGGTAATTCTATTCCATTTTGATACGAATATTTTGCCATCACATCAAAACTTCCAATTTTTTTACCAAAGCCTACAAAATATGTTTTATCTTGTTCAACTGCATGATGTTGCACTTTTGCACCATTTTCTAAAACAGCAAACAACCTTTTCCCAAACATAGTTCCAATATTTGCCGTATAACCATTATAATTTGTACTTAAAGCTACTAAAGATGTCGTGTAATCTTTATCTTTAAATGTATAAGCGTTGTATTTATCACCATCTATATCAATCTTTTTTACACCTACTATAGCTTTTGATTTTATATCTCCCATCATAAAGTTTTTTGCTAAAGTAATATCAACTTGACTTACATTAAATTGTTTATAATCACTTTTATAAAGATCAGTTGTAAGTGCGAAACCCTCAGCTATTGCATACCCAACACCAAAACCATATACCTTTCCATCATCTGTTGGAGCGATATTGTCATCTATCTTCAAATAGCTTACTTTTGCACCTAGTTCTTTTGAGAGTTTGTGTGAATAGTTTAGATTTACTTTTTGCACTTCAAGAGTAGGATTTGTCCCTATTCTATCAACTGCACTATCTTCATATCCAAAGCCTAAAACACCTATTCCAAAATCATGGCTAAGTCCAACTTCATAACTCGTTCCATCAATTTTTGTTTTTGAATTATCATAATCAGTAACAACATATGACAATTTTAAATCACTCTGTGCGAACAACACAGAACTTGCAATAAAACTTAATACAACTATTTTTCGCATAAATGCCCCTTTTTTTATTTAGTGCGACTCTGTCGCAAGAAATGGCATACTAAAATAAAGGGACTTAATTGCAACTTAATCGCACAAGATATGAAAGTGATAAATGAGTAAAAATAATATTTTAAAATCAAACTGGTGGATAGTAAGTAGCAGTATTATGTTGCAACTTGCTACTATATAAGGCTTTGATACCATTTTTCCAAAAACCTTATCCATCCTATGATGGGACTTTCGATAGTATTTTGGATAGTCCCTTTTGTGATTTATTTTTGTAAAACAAAAGAATTTTTATTGAGTCCCAAGATTGATAGGATAAAGGGGTGAGTTTAAGTAGTTAATTTAAATATTGATAATAAATATCATTTTTATTCCATTTTAAGGATAATTAATTATTATTTCAATATTAATAATAAATATCATTATTATAATATACAAAAAGGAAATAAATGAAAACCATCATTGATTGTGAATTAGGTAAAACTTATTTAGTTAAAAAATTACACACAACAGGTGCTTTGAGACAAAGGCTTATCTCTTTTGGAATACTAAAAGGTATTTCAATTAAATATCTAAATCATACAAATTTTCAAGGTACATATGAGATACAAGTTGGAAAAATGAATATAGCTTTACGAAAAGAAGAAGCTTTAAAAATAGAGGTGGAAGAATATGACAAATAATAAACAAATAAAAATAGCTCTTGTTGGGCAACCAAATGTTGGGAAAAGTATGCTTACAAATGCGATGGGAAATTCTAAATTGCACGTTGGAAATTTTACAGGTGTAACTGTAGAAAAAAAGGAAATAGAGTTTCAATACAAAGACTTTACCATTAAAATGGTTGATCTTCCTGGGACTTATATGTTGGCTGAGTATTCAACAGAGGAAAAAGTTACAAGTAATTTTTTAAAAAATGAACAATACGATCTTATTTTAAACATCGTAGATTCCACAAATCTTGAACGAAATTTACAACTTACCACTGAACTACTTACTTTAGATAAAAAAATAGTAATTGCACTCAATATGACAGATGAAGCAAAAAAAGAGGGTATTTCGATTAATGCAAATTATATGAGTGAACTTTTGGGAGTTGAGGCCATCAAAGTATCTGCACTTACAAAAGAGGGAATTGAGCATCTTTTACACTCTATTATTAGAACTCATACAAATGAAAAAAAAGATACAAAGCTTTACTTTAATGAAGTAATCGAAGAGGAGATACGAACGATTATCACCCATTTTGAAGAGAATAAATTTCATTCAAATATCTCTTATAGAAAAATTGCTATTGATTTACTCAGTGAAAAAAGAGATACATATTTGAAAATACATGACCATCCAATTTGGATAACACTACAACCTATTATTTTAAAAGCTCTGCAACATATAAAATTACATCATGAAGAAGATGCTATGATGGATATTTTTGCTGAAGAATATATGGCATTTAACCAAGGGATAATATATGAAACAGTTAAAATAACTGATAATCATAAGATAAATAGCACCCTTACACAAAAAATTGATAATATTCTAATCCACCCTATTTTAGGTATTCCAATATTTTTATTTTTGATGTGGGGATTATTTCAACTTACCTTTGAAATAGGTTCAATTCCTATGGATTGGATAGATGCTTTTTTTGGATTTTTGGGAGAAAGTATTGGAGCTAATATAGCAAATGAAGAGTTACAATCTTTAGTGGTTGATGGGCTTATTGCAGGTGTTGGTGCTGTTGTGATGTTTGTTCCAAATATTATGATTTTATTTATTGGGATCGCTTTACTTGAAAGTACTGGTTATATGAGTAGAGTTGCTTATTTGCTAGATGGATTTTTCCATAAATTTGGACTCCACGGACAATCATTTATTCCACTAGTTACAGGTTTTGGATGTTCGATTCCTGCTTATATGAGTGCAAGAATACTTAAAAATGATAAAGATAGATTGCTAACTTTATTTATCATTGGTTTTATGAGTTGCGGTGCTAGACTTCCTGTGTATGTTCTTTTTGTTGGTGCTTTTTTTACACCAGAAAACGCTGGAAATATCCTATTTGCTATCTATATTGGTGGAGCGATACTTGGCTTAATTATGGCAAAGATATTAAAAATGACAGCTTTTAAAGGGGAAAGTGAACCATTTGTAATGGAGATGCCAAAATATAGAATGCCCTCACTTACATTACTTTGGCATACAGTAAAATTAAAAACTCTGATGTATCTAAAAAAAGCAGGTACTTTTATAGCAGCTGCTTCTATGCTAGTTTGGTTTTTAAGTAACTATCCAAAAAATATTGAGCTATCTACTAGTTACGAAACAAAAATTGAAACAGCAATTGAAGATGATAAAAATATATTATCAAATGAACTTAATGAAAAACTGCTAGAACAAAGTTATTTAGGACAAATTGGTAAATTTATAGAGCCAGTTTTTGAACCACTTGGTATGGACTGGAAGATGGCTGTTGCACTCCAAACTGGACTAGCGGCAAAAGAAGTTGTTGTTTCAACACTAGGAGTTTTATATTCTTTAGGTGGTGATGTTGATGAAGCAAATAGTTCGCTTATTGCAAGATTACATGATAATATCTCATTTGCATCAGCTATTTCTTTTATCATTATTATGATGACTTATCTACCTTGTTTGGCTGCTACTATTGTATTTTCAAAAGAAGCTGGTGGATTTAAGTATGCGGTGTATCTGTTTTTCTTTACAAGTGTAGTTGCATATACTTTAGCATTTATTGGGTATCACTTGGCACTCTAAAAAAATTATCTTTCAACCAATACAAGCATAGGGAAATAGATTTACCCTATGCTTTATCCACTTTTCACTATAATCCCCCATTACAATACATTACAATACATTACAATACATTACAATACATTACAATACATTACAAAAGAGGAAATAAGAGGTATGATTGAAGTTTTATTATTAGCATTTGCATTATCGATGGATGCTTTTGCTGTTTCTGTTGGTTTAGGGGTAAAATCGGAAGATTTCAACAAAGCATTAGCTTTAAAAGCTGCCCTCTTTTTTGGAATCTTTCAAGCACTTATGCCACTTATTGGCTATTTGGCAAGTTTGGGAATTGGAAGCGTTATAGAGTCAATCGACCATTGGGTAGCTTTTCTCCTCTTAAGTGCCATTGGTGGGAAGATGCTCTATGAAAGTTTTCAAGAGAATACTGAAGATGAAATCTCGATTATCACAAATAAAGTCCTTTTGATTTTAGCAATAGCTACAAGCATAGATGCTATGGCTGCTGGATTTACCCTTGGACTTCTTGCACTGAATCCTTTTATTTCAATGATTTTAATTGGAATCATTACATTTCTTTTTAGTTACCTTGGGGTATTTTTGGGTACAAAAGGGGGAACATTCCTCGAAGATAAAGCTGAAAAAATAGGTGGGGTAATCCTTATTGCTATAGGGTGTAAGATTTTAATAGAACATACCCTACTCTTATAAAATAATAAATTCTTCCTAATAGGGGATTTTATTAAAAGAAAAAAATTATCCTTTAGATACCATTTGATACTATCAAAAAAAGGAGTATCTCATGGGAAAATGTCCAATTACAGGTTTAGGTGGCGATTCAAATAAAGGAAATCCATCTGCAGGAAATAAAGGAACTTACAACAAAGAGTGGTGGCCAAATCAACTTAATCTTAAAATTCTCTCTCAACATTCAAATAAAGTGAACCCTTTAGGGGAGCAGTTTGATTATAAAAAAGAGTTTGCAAAACTTGATTACCAAGCACTCAAAAATGACTTAAAAGCTTTGATGACCGACTCACAAGAGTGGTGGCCTGCTGATTATGGGCATTATGGACCATTGTTTATCCGAATGGCATGGCATAGTGCTGGAACTTATAGAACTGGTGATGGAAGAGGAGGAGCAGGTACTGGGAGCCAAAGGCTAGCACCTCTTAATAGTTGGCCAGATAATGGAAATCTTGATAAAGCAAGAAGATTATTACAACCGATTAAACTTAAATATGGTAATAAAATCTCTTGGGGAGATTTAATGATACTTGCTGGAACGGTTGCTTTAGAAGATATGGGACTTAAACCTTTTGGTTTTGCAGGGGGAAGAGTTGATGTTTGGGAGCCAGAGGAGGATATCTACTGGGGAAGTGAAGATAGATGGCTTGGTGATAATCGATATGAGAAAAAAGAAAATCGTGATGGACTTGAAAATCCACTAGCAGCGGTGCAAATGGGACTCATTTATGTCAATCCTGAAGGTCCAAATGGAGAGCCAAATGTCCTAGAATCGGCAAAAGATATACGAGAAACTTTCGCAAGGATGGCGATGGGTGACAAGGAAACAGTTGCACTTATCGCAGGAGGGCATACTTTTGGAAAATGTCATGGAGCTGGAGATGCTTCAAATGTAGGAGCAGAACCTGAAGCTGAGGGTTTAATAGCTCAAGGTCTTGGGTGGCTTAGTAAATTTTTAAGTGGTCGTGGTGATGATACAATCACGAGTGGAATTGAAGGTTCTTGGACAGCGAATCCAACAAGATGGGATAATGAATATTTTGATATCCTTTTTGGATACGATTGGAATCTTGAAAAATCCCCTGCAGGTGCTTGGCAATGGACTCCAATCAATCCAAAAAAGGAGCATTTAGCTCCAGCATCTCATAATAAAAATAAAAAAGTAAAAACGATTATGACAACAGCTGATTTAGCTCTTAGGATGGATCCAATCTATGGACCAATTTCAAAAAGATTTCATGAAAACCCGCACGAATTTGCCGATGCATTTGCGAGAGCTTGGTTTAAACTCACCCACAGAGACCTTGGACCAAAAAGTAGATATCTTGGACCTGAAGTGCCGACAGAAGATTTGATTTGGCAAGATGTTGTCCCAAAACCCTCTTATGAGATGATTGAAGATTTTGATGTAAAAAACCTCAAAGAGAAGATTTTGAGTTCAGGACTCAGTGTTTCAAATTTAGTAAAAACTGCATGGGCAAGTGCTTCAACTTATAGAGATTCTGATAAAAGAGGTGGAGCAAATGGAGCTAGAATTCGCCTTGAACCACAAAGAAATTGGGAAGCAAATAAAGGATGTGATGTAGTTATAGCAAAACTTGAGACAATAAAAGAGGAGTTTGATAGACTTGGGGCAAAAAAAGTTTCATTAGCAGATTTAATAGTACTTGGAGGTGCTGCTGCAATTGAAAAAGCCTCTTTGGATGCTGGATTTGAGTTAAGTGTACCATTTAGCATAGGAAGAACAGATGCTTCACAGGAGCAAACTTTTGCCCCATCGTTTGAACATCTTAAGCCAATCGCTGATGGATTTAGAAACTTCCAATTAAAAAAATATGCCGTGAGTAGTGAAGAGCTTTTGGTTGATAAAGCACAACTTTTAGGATTAAGCGTACCAGAGATGACTGTATTAGTTGGTGGGATGAGAGCACTCGGAGCAAATTATGATGATTCTTCAAAAGGGATATTTACTGATAAAGTTGGAGTCCTTACCAATGATTTTTTTGTCAATCTCTTAGATATCAATACTATTTGGGAGGCAAAAGATGAAGATGAGATGGAGTTTATAGGAAAAGAGAGAAAAAGTGGCAAAGAAAAATATACCGCTTCAAGGATAGATTTACTCTTTGGTTCAAACTCACAACTTCGAGCAATTGCAGAGCTTTATGCACAAGATGATGCAAAAGAGAAATTTATAGGCGATTTTATTCTCGCTTGGAATAAAGTGATGGATGCAGATAGGTTTGATATAAATAACTTATAAAAATATTAACTAAACTTTATACTTATTTAATCTAAAGGATAATTTTTATCCTTTAGATATAGTTCCATCACTTTAAAACAAAGGAAAAAATATGGCTTGCGATACAGGTGCAAAACCAATAGAAGAGACAAAAGTTGCTTCACAAGAAGAAAATACAATTATAGAAAAAAAGGAAAAAAATATGAGTTCAAGTTTAGTATTAAGAAAATCACCAGAGTTTAAAATGGATGCATATAATGCAAAAACAGGTCACTATGTAACAGTAAATAGTGATGATTACAAAGGGAAATGGACAGTAGTTTGTTTTTACCCAGCTGATTTTACATTTGTTTGCCCTACTGAAATAGCTGCTATGAATGCAAAATATGATGAGTTCCAAGAGTTAGGTGTTGAGATTTTAGCGGTATCAACTGATACAAAATTTTCTCACAAAAGATTTGTTGAAACTGAACCTTTATTGGCTGGTTTAAAACTTACAATTGGTGCAGATACAACTGGAGCTGTAAGTAGAGCATTTGGTGTAATGATTGAAGAGGAAGGAATCGCTTTAAGAGGAAGATTTTTAATCAATCCAGAGGGAACTGTAGTAGCTCAAGAGGTTCAAGCACCAATGGTTGGACGAAATGTACATGAGTTTTTAAGACAAGTAAGAGCTTGGCAACATGCAACTGCTACAGGTGAAGTTTGTCCTGCAGGTTGGAGACCTGGGAAAAAAACACTTCCAGTAAATACAGATGTTGAAAAGATGACAGGGAGAGTTGGAGACTATATCACTATCGAAGAGATAATGAACTAATAACCTCTATGTAAAAGGGTTCATCCCCTTTTGACATATCATTTTTGACTTCTTAGATTAAAAAATCATTCTTATCACCTCTCTATAATTTTATAAGATTTTTTATCTATTTAATAATTTTTATTATTTAATAATTTTTATTATTTAATAATTATTATTTAAGTTACTTTATTCTAATATTCATAACTCTAAACTATAATTTAGATAAATTTTTTATATATAAGGAATTCACATGAAAAAGATAAGTTTACTCGTAAGTGGTTTGTTATTAGCAAGTAATACTGCATTTGCAATAGGTGATGCTGAACTTTTAAAGTTAGCAAAAGATAGTGGTTTAAAACCAATTCCAAAAAAAGATTATCCAGCTTCAAAATTGACGGCTACTCAAGAGTTAGGTAAAAAACTATTTTTTGAACCAAGATTATCTAAAAGTGGTCTTATCTCTTGTAACACTTGTCATAATCTAGCTTTTGGTGGAGCTGATGGCGTAAGTGCTGTAATTGGACATAAATGGACAGCAAATCCTCATCATTTAAATTCACCTACAGTATACAATTCAGTGTTAAATGCAGTGCAATTTTGGGATGGAAGAAGCCCACACTTAGCTGATCAAGCACAAGGTCCTATCCAAGCAGGTCCAGAGATGGCAGCTCCTAAAGAGTTAGTTGTTGCAAGAGTTACAACTATGCCAGCTTATGTAAGTGAATTCAAAAAAGCTTATGGAAAAGATATCAAAATTACATTTGAAAAGATTACAGATACAATTGCTGAATATGAAAAAACTTTAATTACACCTTCAAAATTTGATAAGTTTATGGATGGAGATACAAAGGCACTTACAAAAGCCCAAAAAGCAGGTCTGAAACTTTTTATAGACAAAGGGTGTACAGCTTGTCATAATGATGTAGGGATTGGTGGGACTATGCAACCATTCCAAATTCATGCAAAATATAGCTATGCAAAAGGTGACTTCGTAGGAAATAAAGATGGGATGGTAAAAACTCCAACTTTACGAAATATCGAAGAAACTGCTCCATATTTCCACAATGGAAATGTATGGTCACTTAAAGATACAATTAAAGAGATGGGTTCAACTCAATTAGGATTAGCAATTAACGATAAAGAAGCAGCTAGCATCGAAGAGTTTTTAAAATCTCTTACAGGTAAAAAACCAAATATCACTTACCCAATGCTACCTGTGATTAGCGATAAAACACCTCGTCCAGATATGAACTAATATATACATAAGTATATAAACTAACAATCCCAAAGGTAAAATTTACCTTTGGGATTTTATAAAAAAGTTATTCATTTAAATCGCTACATTATACAAAAACATCTTCTTCAATAAAAAATTTTATTACATACTACTATGAATTTAAAATGCTAAAATCACCTCTTAACTATAATTTTGGTATCATCAATCCCTTAATATTTAAAACAAAAGAGACAATAAAACAAATATGGCAATCATAGATATACAAAAAATAAGCAAACAATACGACATAAAAGTAATTTTAAAAGATGTAGATTTTACCCTTGAAGTTGGACAACGAGTCGCTGTCATCGGACAAAATGGTCAAGGTAAATCTACTTTTATGAAAATCCTCACAGGGGAAACAGAAGCAGATAGTGGTGAGATAGCAGTTGATAAATCTGTGAAAATTGAGATGCTGGAACAACAACCTAAATTTAAAGCTGGAACAACTGTAAGGGAAGCTATCGAAGAGCAACTTGTTGAACTTAAATCTGCACAAAGAGAATATGATGCTTTATCTTTACAAATAGCTGAAGACTACGAAAACGAAGAGTTACTCCAAAGACAATCAACTTTAAGTATCTTTTTAGACCACCACAATGCTTGGGATTTGGACAATAAAATCCAAAGGGTTTTACAAGAGTTTATGCTTAAAGAGTATGAATACAAAGATGTCTCCCTTTTAAGTGGAGGGGAGCAAAGAAGAGTTGGACTAGCTGGACTTATCTTAAAAAAACCAGATGTACTCCTCCTTGATGAGCCTACAAATCACCTTGATGTGTATATGGTTGAATTTTTGGAAGAGATACTTTTAAAAGAGAAATTTACCCTTATTTTTATCTCCCATGATAGATATTTTCTTGATAATATCGCTACAAATATCGTTGAGATTGAAAATGGGACTATGACAAAGTTTAAAGGTGGATATAAAGATTACCTCTTACAAAAAGAGCAAATGCTTTTAAATATGCAAAGAGACCACGAAAACTTGGTGCGAAAACTAAGAGATGAAGCTTGGTGGATGCAACACGGAGTAACAGCTAGAAGAAAACGAAATGAGCTACGAAAAGATAACTATTTCAAACTCAAAGAGGATGTCAAAAAAAATCCTGGAAAAATAACTCGAATGAAACTTGAACTTGATAGGGAGAAAAAAGCATTTAATGGAAGTGAAGTAGTCAATAAGAAAAAGATGCTTTTTGAACTTGACAATGCCTATTTAACACTTGGAGATAAACCACTTATTAAAGATTTTACGACGAGAATCTTACAAAAAGATACGATTGCTATAGTTGGACCAAATGGAAGTGGAAAATCAACGATGCTCAAAGTTTTCCTTGAAAGGCTCAAAATCGATAAAGGAAGCTTTAAAAAAGGTGACTTTAAAATTGGTTATTTTGACCAACATAGAGAGATGCTCGATGAAAATCAAACAATTATGCACCAATTTTGTCCAAACGGAGGTGACCGAGTGGAACTCAACGATGGACGAAGTATGCATGTTTTTGGATACCTCAAAAACTTTTTATTTCCAAAAGAGTACCTTGATAAAAAAGTTGGAGTTTTAAGTGGTGGAGAGAAAAATAGAATTGCCCTTGCCCTACTTTTTACTAAAAAATTTGATGTGTTAATTATGGATGAGCCTACAAATGACCTTGATATCCCAACTATCAACATCCTTGAAGAATATCTTCAAAGTTTTCAAGGGGCTTTGATTTTTGTAAGTCACGATAGATATTTTGTTGATAAGATTGCTAAAAAACTTTTTATTTTCAAAGGTGATGGAGTTTTAGAAGAGAGTTTTCAAAAATATAGTGAATATCTTGAAGATGAGAAAGATGTGAAATATGTAGAACTTATGGAGAAAGAGGAGATTTTAAATCAAAAGAAACCTATCATTGTACAACCAATAATTGAAGCTCCAAAGAAAAAAATAAAACTCACATATCAACAACAAAAAGATTATGAAAATCTTCCCAATGAGATAGAAAAACTTGAACTTGAAATTAAAAAAATCAATGAGTGCCTCTCAAATCCAAAATGTTATGAGGAAAAAGGGATAGTATCTATCTCAAAAGAGTTAGAAAATATCACTAAAACTTATGATGAAAAAGTAGAAAGATATCTAGAAATAGAAGAGTTAATTACAGAGTTAACTAAATAACTTTATTACATTTAGTTTACTTTATATAATAAAAAAGTATACTATATTTATAACTTTTAATTAAATACGAATTTGGGAATAGTAAAGAGAATGGATAAAAATAATATTTCAAGCGTCAAAATAATACTTATTTTTATACTATTTTCAATTGGAATCATAATATCTTTTGCTATAACAGATAAGATATTTTTTGGTAATCAAACTGTTAAAATTGCCCTAGATAATGGGAAAAAGAAAGTATTTGAAAGAGAAAAGTTTTTTAAAAGTTTTTTAAATAATGGAATCAGTAATCTCTTAGCAATTAGACAAGCTAAATCTTTTAATAATTATTTACATAACCAAAAAGACAATGATGTAGAAGATTTATTTATGGGATTTACACTGGCAAATCAAGATATTATGCAACTACGCTATATTGATAAAAATGGATTAGAAAAGATAAGAATTGATAGAAAAAAAGATGGTGAAATGCCATTTTTTATCCCTAATGAAAAATTACAAGATAAATCAAATAGATACTATTTTTCCTCTTCAAAAGAAAAACCCCTTGAGAAAGTTTGGTTTTCAGCACTTGACCTTAATGTAGAAAATAAAAAAGTCGAAATCCCCTATAGACCAACGCTTAGAGCCATATTACCAATATCAAAAAATGGTCAGTTTAATGGAATTCTTATTATCAATTATTTTATGGATAGTTTCCTGAAAGAACTTTTTAATGCACCACTGTATGAGATGATTTTGGCAGATGAAAAAGGATATACCCTAAAACATTTTGATACTACAAAAAGTTGGGGACTTTATCAAGAACCAAAATATGCACTCCAAAATGAGTTTCCAAATACTTCAAATGACATTTTCAACAATGAACTCTTTTCAGACAAACATTTAGTATCAAAAAAATTATCACTCCCTCTTCAAAATAATTTAATACTTATTTTACAACTTTCGGATAAATATGTACAAAAGCAACAAGAGGAGGAATTACGTAAGTATATTATTGATTCTTTAATAGTTTTACTCTTTGGAATTTTAGCAAGTATATTACTCTCTTCAAGTATTAAAAAATTGTATATTAATTACTTTAAAGCAAAACATCAACTTGAAGATGCCAATAAACTCACAGTTGCCCAATCTAAAATTTTATTACAACAAAAAGAGGAGTTTGAAACTATTTTCCATCAAGCAAAAGATGGGATAGCGATACTTGATTTAGATTCAAATTTTTTAAATTTTAATGATGCATATTTAGAAATAACAGAATTTACAAGAGAGGAACTCCTAACCAAATCTTGTATAGGATTAAGCTCACCTCAAGATGTACAAAGATCAATTAATATTCTTAAAGAGGTTATAGCAAAAGGTTTTATAACAAATTATGAAAAAACCTGTGTTGTCAAAGATGGCAAAGTTGTTAATGTCAATATGTCAATTACACTTATGCCAGATAAAAAAAGATTTCTACTTAGTGTAAAAAATGTAACCGATTCTAAACTTTTAGAATCTCAATCAAAACTAGCTTCTATGGGGGAGATGATAGGGAATATTGCTCATCAATGGAGACAACCGCTTAGTGTTATAAGTACCGTAGCAAGTGGTATTGCATTTAAACAAGAGAATAATTTTCCAATGAAACCTGAAGATATTACAACAAATATGGATACAATTATTAGTCAAACAATATATCTATCAAAAACAATAGATGATTTTAGAAATTTTATAAGATCATCTGGTGAAGAATCTATTATTGATATACAGTCATTAGTTGAGAAAACCCTCTCAATAGTAAATCCAACTTTAAAAAATAATTATATTCAGACTATATGTACTATAGAAGAATGTTTAGAGATAGTTGGTTTTGAAAATGAATTGATGCAAGCTTTTATTAATATAATCAATAATGCAAAAGATGCAATTAATGACAATTTATCCCAAGAAAATGAAAGATATATTTTTATCACTGCTTATAAAGTAAATGAAAATATAGAAATAGAATTTAAAGATAATGCGAATGGGATAAACCCAACAGTAATAAATAGAATTTTTGAACCATATTTCACAACAAAACACCAAAGTGTTGGAACTGGACTTGGATTAGCGATGGCATATAAAATAATCACAGAACGACATAAAGGTCTTATTGAAGCAATAAATAGTACCTATTCGTATAATAATAAAACATATACAGGTGCTCTCTTTAAAATCTCTTTCAAGGAAAAATAATAAATAGTAAATAAACCTAATTTGGGTTTTATTTGTATTACAAGGATAATGAAGTTATAATCTGCGTATAGATAACCAATATTATGATAACGAGGAATAGATGATGAGCTTAAAAGAGACACTAAAAGAAGATTTAAAAACAGCAATGAGAGATAAAGAAGTTGTAAAAAGAGATGCTATTAGAGCTATCAATACTATGATAAAACAAATTGAGGTAGATAATAGAGTTGAGCTTGGGGATGAAGATATAATTAAACTTATCCAAAAAGGAATAAAGCAAAGAGAAGAAGCGATAGCACAATATAGTGTTGCAAATAGAACTGACCTTGTGGAAAAAGAACAAGAGCAAATTGATATATTTGCACTTTATTTACCAAAACAGTTAACAGATGAGGAGCTTGAAGCTATTATTCAAGCTATCATTACGGAAACGGGAGCTTCTAGTATGAAAGATATGGGGAAAATTATGAATCCAGCAAAAGAGAAAATTGGTGGGAGTTGTGACGGAAAACGAATCAACGATATGGTAAAAAAACTTTTAGGATAATGTACATGGATAATATACGAGATATAGTTAGAAAAACTTTAGTAAATCTTGATGCACAAAAGATTCTCCCTACGCCAAAAGCTTATGGAAATGAATTTTGTAAAGTTGCAAAATCTATAAATTTTACTGTTGAAGAGTGTAGCCGATTTGAGAATATTTTAAAAAGTCTTTCAGATGATGAGCAAATTTTTGTAAAAGAAAATAAAATTACAGATTTTGATGATCTTATTACACTCCTTTTACAAAGAGCAAAAAAAGAAAATATAGATAATATGGCAACTATTTTACAAAAATCTATGAAGCCATCTATCTCTTTGACATTAAATGAAGATTTACATCAATTTTCTATAAAAATTGGAAATTCACCTGAACTGATTTTTGAAAATGAGATTCAACATGAGATTGAAAAATTTATTGATGAAAGAATTAAGCTAGATCAAGAAGAATTAGAGAAAAAAGCAAAAGAGATAACACTTCTTATGACTTATATGACAAAATTTTTGGGTGATACTATTGATATCAACTCAAAAGGGAGTGATAGTATCTCTAAAATTGCAAAGGAAATTGAGGGTATTGATGCTAATGATGCACATAATCTAAAAGCGATGCAAGGGAAATTAGTTGGAGCTGCTAAGAGTATTGAAACTCATATCTCACAATCGACACAATCATTACAAAGTGGTAAAGAGAGTGTTGTAGCTTTACAAAAAAAAGTGGAACAACTTGAAAAAGAGCTTCAACAAGTACGAAAAGAGAGTGAAATAGATCATCTAACAGGATTGCTTACACGAAGATGGTATGATAGACAATCAAAGAGATTCGATGATAACTTTAGAAGAAATGGTGTTAATTATGCTATTGCTTTCTTTGATATTGACCATTTCAAAAAAGTAAATGACACTTATGGACATGAAGCTGGCGATGTTGTTCTTTCAACTTTTGCAAAAGTACTTTTAAAAAGTACAAGAGATACTGATATTTTAGGAAGATATGGTGGAGAAGAGTTTATCTCATTGGTTCAGTTTACTAATATAAAAGAGCTTTATGTCTATATGGAAAGAATCAAATTGATTGTAACTGGGCATATGTTTAAGTACAATGATATAAAGATACCAATCACATTTAGTGCTGGTGTTACTATTAGAAGTTCAAATGATTCTCATGAACATAGTGTAAAAAAAGCAGATGAGTTGCTTTATAAAGCAAAACAAAGTGGAAGAAATAAAATAATATTTGAAGATGGAAAGGAATTTTAAAATGACGGAGATGACAATGGTAACTGGTTCTACAACCGCTATCATAACACCATTTAGAAATGGTACACTTGATGAGCAAGCTTATGCAAATCTTATTAAAAGACAAATAGACAATGGAATCAACGGTATCTGTCCAGTTGGAACAACAGGTGAAAGTGCTACTTTAACTCACGATGAACACAAAAGATGTATCGAAATAGCAGTTGAAGTTTGTAAAGGAACAAATGCAAAAGTACTTGCAGGTGCTGGATCTAATGCAACTCATGAAGCAGTTGAAATTGCAAAACACGCACAAAAATGTGGTGTAGATGCCCTATTTTCTGTGGCACCGTACTATAACAAACCATCACAAGAGGGTTTATATCAACATTATAAAACAATAGCAAATGCTATTCCTGATATGGGGCTTATGCTTTATAATGTACCAGGGAGAACAGGCGTTGATATACAAGCAGATACAGTTATAAGACTTTTTGATGATTGCCCAAATATTTATGGAATCAAAGAGGCAACTGGAAGTTTAGAGAGAACTATTGAGCTTGTTTCAAGAAGACCAGAGTTGAAAGTTTTAAGTGGGGATGATGCTATAGATTATGCTATTTTAGCTTGTGGTGGAGCTGGTATCACTTCAGTTACAGCGAACCTTTTACCAAATCTCAAAAGCTCCCTTGTAAATGAAGCACTTGCTGGAAATTTTGCAATTGCGAGAAAAATAAATGAAGAGTTATTCCCAATCAATAAAATATTATTTTGTGAAAGCAACCCTATTCCAATCAAAGCAGCTATGTATATAGCTGGACTTATCGATACACTTGAATATAGACTTCCACTTGTTGCTCCAAGTGTTGAAAATATGAAAAGAATTGAAGAAGTATTGAAAAATTACGAAGTAGTAAAATTTTAATGCAACAAAACGAAAAACAATTTTTTTTAAATCATAGTAAGATAGATGTCCATTTTAAACAAAGCAAAGATGACTTTGTTGTGCATGAAATACCACTGTATGAATTTAGTGGCGAGGGTGAGCATATCGTACTTACAATGAGAAAAAAAGATTTAAGCACTTGGGATGCTGTTCAAATCATTAGTGATACAATCGGATGTAAAAGTAGAGATATAGGTTACGCAGGACTTAAAGATAAAAATGCGATGACTGTACAATGTATCTCTATGCCAAAAACTTTTGAAGAAAAAATACGAAAATTTGAACACCCACAAATAAAATTTTTGAAAATCGAATACCACAACAATAAAATAAGAGTGGGACATCTAAAAGGGAATAGATTTTTTATCCGTCTTAAAAGAGTTTTAGATAGAGACAATCTCAAACTTCAAAATGTACTTGAATCTATCGAAAAATACGGAATGCCAAACTATTTTGGATTTCAACGATTTGGGATAGATGGGGACAACTACCTCAAAGGGAAACAACTATGTGAGGGGACTTTAAAAGTTAACAACCAAAAACTTTCTCAAATGTATCTCAATGCTTATCAAAGTATATTATTTAATGAATGGCTTTCTAAAAGAATAGAACTTAGCAAACTCATCGATACTTTTGAGCCAAAAGAGTTAGTTGAGAGACTAGGAATTGATTTAACCACACTAAAAGCTTTAAAAGCTCAAAAACACCCATTTAAAGTTCTGGAAGGTGATGTTATGGAACATTATCCTTATGGAAAAATCTTTTATGCTGAAGATGTAGAGAGTGAAGCGGAGAAATTTTTCAACAAAGATAGAGTTCCAACAGGACTTCTAGCAGGGAAAAAAGCAAAATTAGCTGTAGGGTTAGCTAAAAGATTTGAAGAAGAATTTGATAAAAAAACTATCGTTGATGGGACAAGAAGATACGCTTGGGTTTTTCCATCTGAGATAGCTAGCAAATATGATGATGAAAAAAATCACTTAGAGTTAGAATTTACCCTCCCAAAAGGGTGTTATGCTACTGAACTTATTAGAGAACTTATCCACTAATCAATCAAAGATAACGATACTTCTCCCAAAGGGTATTCTCTCTTTTTTTTGAGACAATGCCCACAACACATCATAACTAGGTGGATATTTTGGAAAAATCCCCTCCCCATCTGTAAAATACAAAAGCATATTTGACATTGGTAAATTTGCATCAATATAGTCAAAAGTAGGACGATAATCAGTTCCACCTCCACCTTTTAGTGGAAAGTTAAGTTCCTCTCCACCTTGAAATGTATGATGGGAATGAACTTTTGCATCTGCTATAAGAAGCTCAATTTTAACTGTTGGAAAATTTTGCATAATACTTTTAAACTCTTCCAAAAAAGCACCTAAAAGTTCTTCTTGAATTGATCCAGAAGTATCAATCGCAACTGTTAAACTCAAAGTGTCACTTGTAAGACTTGGCAACGCAACACCTCTATAGATATGCTTTTTATTTGGTGGCATAAAAGCATAATTGTTTCTCATATGTCTATTTATCGCATTGTAAAGCTCAAATTTCCAGTCAATATCTCTGGCTTCTACTTTTTTAGCAAATCTTTCAAATCCAAGTGGCATCAAACTTTTTCTCTTTGCTACCTCTTTTGCAATAGAGTCTGCGTATTGCCATTCATCTTCAACTCTATCATCCAAATCATCTTCTATATTTTTTAGATTTGAAAAAAGATTTTTACTTCTCTCTTCCTTTTCATCACCTTTATTTATAGCATCATTTGTATTTTTTGCCTCATCAAAAGCATTAGAAATACCTGAATAATACTCCTCTTTCAAAGCTTCGTATATCTCTTCTGCATACATATTTTTATACTCTTTATTGAAGTTCGCACCAATTGGAATTTTCATTCCATTTTTTGAAAGGAGATTATTTATAGCAAAATCGGTAGCGAGTTGCCACAAAGCACCTTTTCTGTTTAGTTTTCTTTGTTGATGGGCTAGTATATGGTGCATTGCACAATTTGTAAGGATAAAAAGAAGTTCATCCATAGAACAACTTTCTATAAACTTACTATTGTAGATAAATTTCACACCGTTACTTGCAAAATAATCTATCTCTTCATTTGCTTCTTGTTTTAATCTTGAAGCTAACATCCCAAAGTAGGGATATTTATTTGTTAATAAACTTTTTGCTTTTGAAAGAAAATTATGTGCTTCCATTATCTAAGCATTGTATTGAATTTTCTCATCCATAAAGGCCAACTACTAATATAATCAAGTCCAATATCTCTTTGTCTTAAATCTTGAATAATCATAACGGCAAATTCAGCTGGAAGATTGAGGGTATATCGTACCAAATTATCTAACTCTTTTGCCCTTGTAGTTTCGTCTATTCTCATTGTAAGTGCAGTGCAAAGAATATGTAAAGCAGATGGATCAGTTGGGACTTCAGTTATCTGCCCATTTAAAATTTGGTTAATATCAAGTAAATCTTTCTCAACCGCTTTAAATCCTAAAAATGAAGCTGCAAGTTCCTCTCCGATTGACCCAGAAATCATATTTAAAAGTAAATCATCTTGTGGATTTGAGGATAAAATTGCATTGACATATTCCCAAGTTCGAGGAGTTGCAAACGCTTTTTCATCATTTTTTGCACCAAAAGTAAATAAAGCATCTGGACGATAAGAGATAAATGCAATGATTGTAGGATTGATTTTAGAATTTTTTGCCCAACTCATCCAGTCTTCAACATTCGCTTCCATCTCAAGATGTACAAAACGATTTGCAAGTGGTGCAGCCATACGAAAAACAACACCTCTATCACTCTCTCTATTTCCAGCAGCAATAATTGCCCATCCTTCAGGCAAAGTATATTCCCCAATCTTTCTATCAAGTATCAACTGATAGGCACTAGCTTGTACCATGGGAGCTGCGGTATTGAGTTCATCTAAAAATAAAATTCCCTCTTTTTGTTTTCCATCTGGTAAAAATGAAGCAGGTGCCCATACAGCACTATTGTCTGTTGGATTAAAAAAAGGGATACCTCGTAAATCGGTAGGGTCAAGGAGTGATAACCTCAAATCGATAAAACCAATATCTCTCTCTTTTGTGATTTGTGCAACAATCGAAGACTTCCCAATCCCAGGAGGTCCCCATAAAAATACTGGGACTTTTTGAAGTGCAAGATGAGCAATCGCCCTTTTTACTTTTTGCGGATTCATAATTTACATTCCTATTGTGATATAGAAAATCTCTTACATCTTATGTTCCATTGAGATTTTTAGAGTTTAGTAATCTCTCCCATAAAGCTCCGAAGCCTCTTGTATCACAAGGAAAGCTTCAGGGTCATATTGTTTTATAATCTCTCTTAAAAGTTGTAACTGTGAGATATCTACAATTACAAGTATCAATGTTCTTGTATCTTTTTGATTGAGATTTACCCCTTGTAAAATAGTTCCATGTTCCCCTAGTTGATTTAAAATTTGTTGCGATAAGACCTCAACATTATTTGCAACAATACTTACAGCTTTTTGAGCTGGTTTCCCTGAAAGTAATAGGTCAATTATCCTTGAAGTAATATAAACACCAATCACACTAAATAAAGCTTTTTCAACATCTCCATAGACAAAAATAGAAGCAAACATGATACCAGCGTCTATGACTAAAATGATTTGTGATGTTTTATATCTGCTCTTCATAGCTATCACTTCTGCTAAGATTGTTGTACCTCCTGTTGAAGAACGTCCAAGCATCACAAGCCCAACTCCTAACCCTATCAAAAGTCCACCAAAAATAGATGCAAGTATCGTTTCATGCGTCGTTGGAGATATTTTTAAAACCTCTTTTAATATATCTGTAAAAAATGAGATAAGTCCAATAGAGATAAAAGTTTTTAGAACAAAACTTTTCCCAAAAAACTTCATACCAACAATTATCAAAGGGATACTAATAATCGCAATCCAAGCACCCAAAGTAATGGTTGGGAAAAGTGCATAAAAAAGTTGTGCTAACCCTACTCCACCACCAGTAATAACACTATTTGGATTTAAAAAAGCTACCGTTGAATATGCTATAAAAAATGACCCAAGTGTAACAAAAACTATATTTTTTAATCCATTCATATCATTTCCCTATAAAATATTTTTCACTCTTTGCAAACCAACCCTTACCTCATCTTTTGTTGAATGTGTGTAGTTAAAGCGTATCTCATCACACACCTCATCACCAAGATAAAATTCACCTCCAGGAACATAGACAACTTTTTTCTTTAAAGCTTCATATACTAAAGTTTTCGTATCAACGCCCTCAAGTTTTCCATATACAAACATTCCCCCTTTTGGTTTTTCAAAAACAAAATTTGGTAACTCCTCTTGTAAAACTTCTACAAAATATTCCATTTTATTTTTATACTCACCTCGTAAAAGTTCCAAGTGTTTTTTATATCTATTTTCATCTTTTAAATATTCATCTAAAATATATTGTGAAATTCCACAACTATGCAAATCTATTGTTTCTTTTATCATGGTAAGTGCTGATATTATCTCTTCATTTGCTCTAACCCACCCGATTCTAAGACTTGGAGATAATGTTTTTGAAAATGACCCTAGATGAAAACTATTATTAGGAACTTCAGAACTTATACTTTTTGCTTTTTGTTCAAAATAAAGTTCGCTATAAGGAGCATCTTCTATGATATACCCTTTGTGTTCTTGTACAGTTTTTATTATCTCATCTCTTTTAGTTTGGCAATATTGTGAAGCTTTTGGATTATGAAAATCAGGGATTAAATAGGCTAGTTTTATAGAAGAATAGATACTATTAAACTCCTCTATATTTATCCCATCGTACTCCAACGATACTGGTTTCATATCTAAATTATTCATCTTAAAAATATTTACAGCACCCAAATAAGATGGTTTTTCTATAACAATTTGCTTATTTTGGAAATACTTTGCGATGATAAAAAGTGCTTGTTGACTTCCTGTAGTTATAAGTATATTTGATGGTTTTGTTTCAAATCCTTCATCATTATAAAACTTTGCAATTTTCTCTCGTAAAGGTGTGATACCGTTACTTATCGTGTATTGAAAATGTTTTTTATTTTTAAATACCTCTTCACTAGCTTTTGCTAAATCTTCAATAGGAAACAGATTCTCATCAGGTAATCCACCTGCAAATGAGATAGTTTCATCGTCTATTGATTCTAATATTTGTCGTATAAATGATCGTTTCACAATCAATCCTTTTTAAATTTTTCGAATTATAGAGCAATCAAAAAATAAATTCTTCACTATATTTGCTATAAAAATTAACTATTTTTGCTCAAAATTATTCTAAATCTTGCTATAGTTATAATTATGAAAAAAAATACACTTGAAAAACACAATAAAATTGCAAATGATATTCTCTACTATATCTACAAATATATCGATACTGATATAAATATTGATGAGTTAAGTAGCAATTTAAAAGTGAGTAAATTTCATATGCATCGACTTTTTAAAGAGGAGTTTGGGGAAAACATCTATGAAACTATCAAATCTATACGACTCCAAAAAGCATCAAATTTACTTTTGACAAATAAAAACTCAACTATGACAGATATAGCTAAGATGTGTGGTTATAGTTCACAAGGTGCTTTTATACGAGTATTTAAACAAAAATTTAATATCACCCCAAAACAATGGCGACAAGGGGAATATAAAAATTTCACAAATGAAATTTTAACAACCTCTCCAACTGCATCAAGTGCTACAGTTGATTTTTCAAATCTTACTCCAAAAATAGTCCAAATGGCAAAAATGAGAGCTTATTACATACGACATAAAGGGTATAACAAATCGATAAAACACACTTGGCAAAAACTCCAAACTTGGCTTTTATGCAACCATATCAAAGAGTACAAACAATTAGGACTTCACCACGATAATCCAACAATAACACCACTAAGTGAATGTAGATACAACGCTTGTATCATAGTTGAAAATGAGATCCCAAATGCAACACTTCCTAGCCTCATCATTCCAAGTGGTGTTTATGCAAGATTTGATTTTGAGGGTCGTTATGGAGATATACTTAGATTTATGAATTGGGTTTATTTTGAATGGCTTTTAAAAAGTGGTTATGAAACAACAACAAATCCACCTTATGCTATCTATGAAAAAAATCATTTTTTAGAAGATGATGAAAAATTTAAAGTGAGTTATTTTATCCCTATAAGCTACTCATAACTATCAATATATTCATAAAAATTTAGATTTT
>JAQUAG010000046.1 GCA_028687375.1 Arcobacteraceae bacterium
GTGGTACCCGTGGGCGGACTCGAACCGCCAAGCCGTGAAGCGGTTGATTTTGAATCAACTGAGTTTACCATTTCTCCACACGGGCATATAAAAATAAAAAAAGAGTTTATCTTAAAAAAGATAAACTCTTCCTAGAAGTTAAAAGATTATTTTACAGAATCTTTTAAAGCTTTTCCAACTTTGAATTTTGCAACTTTAGTTTCAGGAACTTGAACTTCAGCACCAGTTCCAGGAACTCTTGCAGTTCTAGCAGCTCTAGTTGAAACAGAAAAAGTTCCAAAACCTATGAAAGATACAGAGTCACCTTTTGAAAGTGCTTCAGTTATAGTTTCTAATGTTGCATCAAGTGCAAGTTTAGAATCTTTTTTTGATAATCCAGTTTTTTCAGCAACAGCGTCTATGAATTCAGCTTTGTTCATATTATAATCCTTTAATTTTTTTGTGTAAAACTTTATACTATTAAAGCTTTGGATTTCCTTAATGTTCCTATTACACCATCGTTTTTGGAGTTTTCTATGGTATAATCATCAAAAATTTTTATATCACTTCTTATTTTGATATATTAAGATTTTATAAATTTATACAACAAAAGGAATTTTATTGGAAAAAGCACCTCATATTCCAGTTTTATTTGACGAAGTGATAGATACATTTAAAGATATTAAAGATGGTTATATTGTTGATTGTACTTTAGGATATGGTGGACATACCTTAGGTATATTAGAATCAAATCCAAATATCAAAATGATTTGTAACGATCAAGATGATGAGGCTTTAGAGTTTTCAACTAAAAGACTTGAAAACTACAGTGATAGAATCATATTTAATAAATCAAATTTTCAAAATATCACAGATGCTTTTGGTGATAAGAAAATCAAAGGACTTTTGGCTGATATTGGTGTCTCTTCGCTCCAGTTAGACAAAAAAGAGCGAGGGTTTGGATTTCAAAGTGAAGTTCTTGATATGAGAATGGATACGAACAAGGAACTTTCTGCTTTTGAAGTTGTAAACAACTATACAAAAACACAGCTTGAGTATATTTTTAAGGAATATGGTGAAGTTGCTGAATACAAAAAAGTTGCCTCTTTAATAGTACAAAATCGTCCAATCCAAAGTGCAAAAGAGCTTTCAAGTTTATTAGAAAAAAATATGCACAAAGGAAAACTTCATCCAGCGACGCTTCCTTTTCAAGCTATTAGAATAGAGGTAAACAACGAGTTAGGTGTATTGGAAGAGTTGTTTAATTCTCTTGAAAAGCAAAATTTACAAGAGTGTATCGTAGCTATTATCTCTTTTCATTCGCTAGAAGATAGAATAGTTAAAAATTATTTTAAAAAATGGTCTCAAAGTTGTATTTGTCCACCAAATGTTTTTAGATGTGAATGTGGGAACAATCATAAAAAAGGGAAAATTATTACCAAAAAACCAATTATTCCTACAAATGAAGAGATAAGAAGAAACCCACGAAGCAGAAGTTCAAAGATGAGGATTTTTAAATTTGATTAAAACAGTAAATGACACACTTAGCAATAAGCTAAACCTTGATAAGCAAACAGTATTTACACCAAGAGGTTCTATTGTTTTAATAGGATTGATTTTTTTCTTTTTGCTTTTTCTTTCTATTCCAAAGATATATCTTAGTAACAATATCTATTATGTAAGTAAAGATATTAATCAACTTTATTCACACTATATGTCTTTAAAAGAGGAAAATAAATTTCTTATCCAACAACTAGAAGATGCAAAATTTAAAAATCAAATTACAGATTCACTTATTATGCAAAATATTGATAGTAACGAGGAAAAATAAGTGAAAAAATTTGGATTATTGTTTCTGTGATAATCCAAGTTTAGATTTTATTTTATCATTTTGCCCATTTTCCTTTAAGTTTATTTTTTCCTCTTTTTCAATAGTTATATCATTTATTTGATATTTATTTGCAAAATATTCAGTGATAGCTTTTGTTCGATTGTTTGCTAAAGTTATTAAATCACTCTCTTTTACAATCTCTAAATCTATAAGTTTTACAACTAAAAACGAGAGATACTCTTTTTCAAATTCTTTTTCATTTTTGTATTTTTCTTTTAAGTTATTTTTTTCTTTATCTAAATTCCCTACTCTTTTATCAGCTAATTTTTCGGCTATCTCTAAAGTTATCCCATCAAGTGATTCAAATTCCATCTCAGCAGATTTTATTTTTGAAGCTTTTTTGAGAAGTTGTTTTATTTGTAATGCTCTTGTATCTTGAACACTATCATATTTACCACTAACTGACAATTGTAATTTTTTTCTTTTTGAGAGTATTGAAGCTACGCTGTCAAGTTTTTTTACTTCAGATGGCATAATGGTAGATTCTCCATATAAAAATTCAATATCTTCAATCGAATTATCTTCCATCCCAAGAAGTGAACCTAGCATTTTAAAAGGAGATGTAACCGCTTTTGTAAAAACATTGCCAATTGTTTTCCATACCATTTTCCCATATTTAAAATCAGGTTCATCGATATTTCCCTCTATTGGTAGGTCAAGCTCTATCTTTCCATCACTATTTTCTAAAATAGCAACAGCCAAACCAAGTGGCCAAGGGGAACCACCTGCTTTCTCTTTCCCAAGTTTGATTTGATTGATTGAAACTCTATTTGAACTTTGAACTATTTTATTATTCAAAGCATAATCAAGATTTAAAAATAATCTTCCATCATCTATCTCATAACCTAAAAATTCCATCGAATATGGGGTATATTGTTTGAGTTCAAGATTTTCAAATACAACTTTAACTTTTGCAAAATCTTTTGGATTGGCTACATATACTTTCCCATCAATGAGTGCTGTTCCTATATCATCAACATTTCCCTTTAGTGCTATTGAGGCATTTGTATCTGTTTTTGATGAGATATTATTTACTGTTCCATTAAGATTGGTTATATATGTTTTAAATGGCAATGGCAAAGATTCATCACTAAAACTTGTACTACTCTTTTGGATATATAACTTTTGCAATTCAAAATAAAAATCATTTTTTGACCCATTTTTAGCTGATAATTGTTTTTCATTTGTTGTAGTGGTATTATTGTTTTCTCCATCCCCTACTTCTTGGCGTGGATTTTGATTTTTTGATAGTCCACTAAAATTTAAAACTTTCGATTTATCAAGTTTAACATTTGTATACAATCCATCAATATTGAGTTGTTTTATCTTTAAACTATTCTCTTTTTGGTTAAATACAAAAGGAGTTACTCCTATTTTATTCCATCCAAATAATACTGAGTTATCTCTAGCATCGTTGATTACAAAGTCATCAAGTGCTATTTTCCCATCTACACGAACTAGTTTATTTAGATAATCAAACTTTCCACTTGTTGAGATTTTTCCCCTTATTGGTTCAATAGAGGTAAAATCTTTGATGTATGGATTAAAAAGTGGTAATGCAATCTTCTCAACATTAAACTTTCCAGCAAGATTCATAGTAGAAAGTTTCAAATCTGTTTGAACTCCAACCTTTGAGTTTTGATTGAGATATGATGAAAGTGAAAGATGGATATTGTTCTCTTTATTACTTGAAAGCCCTTCTATCTCAAAATGAAATCTATCTATTGCAAAAGCAACTTTTGGATTTGGTACTTCATCGTAGATATTGAATTGCCCATTTTCTAGTGCAATATTTTCTATAGTATAGTTCCAAATATTGTTTGATTTTTGTGTTTCCTCTTTTTCTTGGCTTTTTGTACCTTTTGATTGTGGGATAAAATCTTCTAAATCAATCTTTCCACTAGAGAGTCGTTTGATCGTAAAAGATGGATTTAAAAGGGTTATTTTATCTATGAGAAGCTCTTTTTTAGGAAGATTTAGTTCTTTGATATTTGCATCTATTCCCTCTAGCCCAAATATCTTTTTACCATTTGCTACTTCGTTAATAGCAATATTTTCTATGGAAAGATTTACCCCAAATGGTGTATCAAGAGCTGTATTGAATTTTTCACTTTTTACTTGAACACTATCCACATCTACACTAAATGGTTTTCTTGAGCTACTATTTTTATATCCCATTTTTTTGATATCCAAAGCAAAATCTTTCACATTAAACTTAAATGTTTGAATATCTTTTTTATCAAAACTTCCATTGAGTGCAATAGCTATATTGGATTGAAAATCAACTAAACCAGTTGTTTGTATGGCACTTGAAAGATTGATTTTTGTTTCTTTATTGAAATTTGGCGTTGTATCAAGATTTAAAACCACAAAATTAATAGCTTTTGTATCTACTTTAAGTTTCGCCATTTCACTTTGGTCATCAAAAGAAAAATCGCCATTTAAAATCTTAAAACTATCAATGTGCAATTTTAAAGGCTCGTTTGATTCTTTTTTCTCCTTCGTTTTACTAAGAGCTAAAAGATACGTGAAGTTAAACTCTCCATTTTTGTACTTTTCAATCCCTATAATTGGAGTATCAATTAAAATATTTTCAATATAAATTTTCCCCTCTTTTAGAGTTGCAAAAAGATTGAATTTAAGATTGATATGTCCAATTGATACAAGTTTACTATTTGTTGGGGTTGTAAGTTTGAGATTATAAAGATTGAGTTCAAATGAAAATGGATTGAAAGTTGCTTTTTGTATCTCACAAATATCACTTTTTGTAAGTTCTTCTATCTTCTTTGGAGCAACCTTTGTGATAGCATAAGGGACACCATAAAATCCAACAACACCATACAATCCAACCAAACCCAAACCATACAATGGAATTTTTACAATCTTTTTAAGATCTATTTTTTTCATTTTTTACCCATCTTTTAAATAATCTATCTGATGTAATACTCTCTTCTAAAGGCTCATTATTAACAATATTTTCAACCAATCTTTTAGCTAAATAAGGAGCTATTACAAACCCTCTTCCCCCAACACCATTAAGTATAAAAATATTTTTATATCTTGTAAATCTTGAAGGGTTTACATTTGTTCCATTTTTAAGATATGGAAATTCCTCTATTGTTTTTGAACTATCGATAACTTCACCAACAATTGGAAAATAATCACTACTACTAGCCCTTGCCCCACCGTGCATAGTTACAACTTTCACATCTTTAAGATTTACAATATCACTTGCTTTTTTTAAAAGCTCATTTGTATCTTCCTCACTTAATTCCCTCTCTTCAACAAATCTATGATGAGTAGCACCAATTGAGAGTTTATTTGTGGTAGTATTAAGTGGAGTAGATTTTGAAACTGAACACTCTTTATGATAGTTAACACTTATACAAGTAGAGGTTTCTATATCTATCCTTTGCCCCCAAATAGCCCTAATATCGATATACTTCTCAACTATAAGTTTTGTATTGGCTCCAGTTGTAAGGATAAGATTTTTTGTAGTTATTTCATTGTTTATAATCCAATTTATTCCATCATACTCGATTGAGATAACTTCATAATTTAGCTTTTTTTCAATCTCTTGCGTGAGTGTTTTACAGATTCCATAACTATCCACAACTGAACCAATTGGGAAAAAATACCCAGCCTCTTTTTTTTCAAAAGGAAAATCAATAAAAGGGATATAGCTTTGAAATTTATCTTCATCTGTATCATCTTTTGGGATTCTTATCGTTCCGCAATTATCTATAAAATTTGGGGTATTTTGTTTGTAAAAGTTTACAGCATAAGGAAGTGAGGTAGTAACTAAATCTTTAAAATTATTTGGTTTACCAAGAAGTGGAGAAAGAAAAGCACCAGCAGCTCCACTAGCCCCCTTTGCAACATCATCAAGTTTATCAATAAGAAGTATGTTTGAAGTGTGTTTATGAAGCTCGTAAGCTACATTGCACCCACAAACTCCACCTCCTATAATAAGATAATCATATATTTTCACAACAACGTGCTTAAATTGTTATCTCTTTAATATCTGCTATATTTCTAAACGCTTTATAAACAAGACCTATAAGATTTCTTCTATTTTGTTTAATAGCTTCATTTTCGTGATTTACAAATACATTTGTAAAAAACTTATCAAGATTTGGTTTGAGGCTAAATAGTGCTTCCAATTCCTCATCATAAGTTGGGTAATTTTTAGAAGCGATATTGTTATAAGCTTCAAATAATTCACCCTCTTCTGCATCTTCAAATAAGGTAGTGTCAACTTTTATAGCATCAATATTTACATCTTTAATGATATTTGCCACCCTTTTAAAAGTTGAGCTAAATTCACTAAAATCACTACTATTTACGATAGGATTGAGTGCATAGATTTTTTGAGAAATTTTTAAAATATCTCCCTCTCCACTTGCAAGTACAGCTTTTACTACACTTGGATTGATATCACTAAAAATTTTAAAGAGTCTATCATTAAAAAACTCTATCACTTTTTTACTATCAAGATTTGGATATTTTACTTCCAAATCAGCAATCATTTTGTATATGTCTAAATTGTATTTATTTGTTATACATATTCTAACTATCCCTGCTGCTGCTCTTCGAAGTGCAAAAGGGTCACGGCTTCCAGTTGGTACCATTCCTACGCTAAATAAGGCTAAAAGATTGTCTATTTTATTTGATAACGCAACAATACTACTAAATAAACTAGATGGGATTTCACTCTCTTCCCCTGTTGGTAGATATTGCTCTTTAAGTGCTATACAAAGTTTCTCATCTTCACTTGCTAATGAAGCATAGTAATATCCCATTAACCCCTGTAATTCTGTAAATTCATACACCATATCAGTTGTCAAATCTGCTTTGCTTATCATAATAGTTTTTGCTAATAGTTCTTTTTCACTA
>JAQUAG010000004.1:0-40885 GCA_028687375.1 Arcobacteraceae bacterium
TTTCTCATTATTATTTATATCTTCACAGAAAAGTTCTTTTGTTCGACCTATTAAATTTAATATTTTATTCATTTATAAATTCCTAATTTTTTTGTAGATTTGTCATTTTAAAGCCTTGATTTTTTATAAGTATCTTTTGACGATACTTTGCATTGATATCATCACTAAAATCAGCATAATAATTTTTTTTCTAACCTTATTTAAACATTATTTCTATAAAGTTAGCCATTAAAAATGAAACAAATTAATTAAAAGTAAATTTATAACTTACAAAATTAATTTTTTGTCCATCCACTAATTGTCCAAAACCTAAATTAATTTTATGCATAAATTCCTTACCAAATCCTATACCAAAATCAATATTATAATACTTCTCTTTCGCATCAGTGGTATCGTTAACAACTGGATCAAAATAGTTAAGTGTTGTATTTAATCTAAATGTGTCATAATTTTTTACTACATTCAAGTATTGAAGTGTCCCCCCTTGTGCATTGTTATTTGAGATATCCCCAGACCAGCTTCCCATTACATTTCCATCATTTGTGTATCCATTTGTGTATATATGATGAACATACCAACCAGTATCAAACTTAACAACTTCATAACGAAGAGATAAAGTTGGGTCTACCATTGGAAGAAAAATACCCAATCCTTTCACAACATTTCCAAATTTATAATTTTTATGTTCTACTGTATCTTCACCACCATATAAACCATAAAGACTAACATCTTGATTGAAAAATTTTCCATTGTACTTCAAATTAATCGAAGCTTGTTGATTACCAGTTTCACAATCAGTATCACAAGTAGCAGAGCTATTATCTTTTGTAGCAGGGTCAATAATCGCTTCCCAAATATCTTTTAGACCAGTCGTTCTAGGTCCACCTCCAAATTGAAAAGTTCTATCAAATGAAATTTCTGTACTATCAAAGGGGTGAAAGTCAAGATGCATACCAAGTAAATTTGGTTTTCCAGAATGCTCTGAACTTCCTTCATATGAGATACCACTAGTTGATTCTAATTGACTCACAAATATCTCATAATTTATATCTGCAAATGAAAATGGAGTGACATTGCTAATTGTTATAGATGGTGAATTTACAGCATTATTGGATATTTGAACACCACCATTTCTAAAATGTCCATAGTAATGATCTCTATATCCTGCATCAATTTGAAACTTATCAAATCCCAAAGAAAGATAACCATTATTTGTTTGTATCTTATTAGTATCATTTTTCTGAAACACAGAAGCTTCGATTGAAGCTTTTATATAAGGATTTTTATTTACGAAAAATGTTGCCTCACCTAAGTATAAATAATCAGATTCTCTACCATGAGAATTTGCTAAATCAAATTGTTTATTTGAATTGGTTATCCCAAAACTTAAATTTTCTGTCGTTATAAAATCTTCACTATCTACTTTTTTTAAATAAGTTGCTATTTTACTAAATAAAATTGGATTTGATTGTTCTATTTTCGTATTATATTGTTTAACCATAGCAAGTGGATATGGCATTTTTGAAGTTGGCATACTTGTAAGTGTCGCCATTTGCTCTACTTCAAGAGAAATTTTAGAATCTATTGGCAGATATAGTGAAGCTCCATACAATGGTGCAGAACATATAAATATACAAAAGTATTTATTAATATTAATATTTTTAATCAAGAAATTTTTCCTTTTTATTTTTAATTTTTGAAACTATTCAATAACATTTGTCTGTTTAAAATATTTTTCAAGAACGAAGTATGAAATAATATCTTCATGAGTTTTATTCTTAAATTGTTTTACATAATTATTTGCATTTTCGATGATTACTTTAGCTTCTTCAATGTGTGATAAATAATATTTTATCTTTTCTTCTAAATCACTATAATCATCTTTCAAAAGAACATAATGATAATTTTCAACTAATGTACCTTCCATAAACCAAGTTTCATACTTTGGTTTAGCCATCATTACCAATGAGTTAGAAGACATAGCCCATTTTAAATTTGAAGCAACATCATTTCCTTCTATTGCCACTATAAATTTATATTGCATTTGTTTTTTTAATGAAAGTTTTTCTTTTTGCCAAGGAACATTTAAATCACCTTTATTATTAACTTGCCCTATATCACAAAACGGACTGTTATAAAAATTTTTTATAAAATCAATTCTATGCTGCTTAAAACTTTTTCCACGCCAAACTGCTTTATCAATTTTATCTTCAAATTTTATAGAATCATTCACAAAAATAAAATGTCTTACCTTATTTAATTTTAAAATTATCGAATTTTTATTATCCTCAGATATAGGGCGACTTTTCACAAAAGATGGTATTTCTGGAACTTCTATAACATCTCCAAAAATATAAGTTATTTTATTTTTATAATTAAAATATTTTAAATACTCTAGTAAATCGAAAAAATATGTTTTCATTTTTTCTTTTTTTATATATTCAAAAATAGTTTTAGCATCCTTTGGTAATTTAAATGAGCTAGAAACTTTATTATAATATTCAACTCTTTTTAATATTTCAGTTTTTTCTGTTTCTGACATCAATTGAAATTCTTTATGTAAATCTCGTCCATATAAAAATTTAGGTAAGCCTAATATATATAATCCTCTTATATAAAAAAAAAGTTTTGTGTTTTTATTAAAATCAATTCTTATCATATTTTTTAAACTATTGAAACTCATTTGTTATTCTCCATACATTTCATACAATATAATCTGTTGTCATTTTATTCATTATTAAACCTTAATCCAATAATCCAGATAATTTTATTTTATCATAAACCATATCAACGGTTATCTCACTCATACAAATATTATCTTTACAATCTTTCATTACAGCCGTTTTATAACATGGGCTACACTCTTTTTTTAAAGAAATCACATTTACATCATTTGTAGGACTTTTATAAGGACTATCCACAACAATATCATTTGGTCCCATCAGTACAAATACACTTGTATCTACAGCAGCTGCAATATGTCCAACAGCTGAATCAGTACATACTACACATTTAGCATTTTTGATAACTGTACTTAATTCAATTATATTATTTTTTCCAACCAAATTCACTACATTGCTTGGATAAGGTTGTAATTTTTTAAAAAAATTACTTTCACTTTTATCACCAACTATAACCACTTGAATTTCATTTGATAATCTTTCAATCAATTCAATCCAAGAGTTATTTACCCAAGCTCGATGATTTAAACCACTCCTATTAACATGAGAATTACTTGGAGACAATACCAAATATCGATTATTTAAGTTAAATTTACATTGAATATCTTGAAATTCTTTTATAGCAATTTTTGGAAAAGCTTTATCAAGATTTACACTAGAAACAATATTAACTAAATATTTTTTTTGCAATTCGCCTCTATTTAAAAATTTTTTATCTACGGTAATGTTTTTAAATAAATTTCCAATTTTCTCTACTGCATAAATACTCTCCACTAAACTTTTAAATTGCTTCCCCGTTTCTAAATTTATCAAAATATCATAAGAATTTTGTTTTGAAGCACTTACAATCGCTTTCTTTTGAATACTTAAACATAATGGGAGTTTTTTATACCGTAATGGGAAAACTTTATTAATTCTAGCATCTTCACTAAGTAAATTAATATTAGAAGGTGTACTCACAAAATCTATAATAATATTACTACCAAATTCAAATATGAGTGCATCTACTACACTAAGAGAATATACCAAATCCCCTAATGCTCCACATTTAATAATTAGTACTCTTTTTATATTATTTGTCATAAACTTTATACGTTCCTCGTTCATACATATCAATTAAGACAGTTATAATAGCTAATGCTTGCTTTTGTAATAATTTATCTTCTCCTATTAAAATAAGTTTTTGATTAATATATTTATAAGTTTGTGGCTTCATATTAGGTCCTATTACAGCTACGACATCTCCTTTTCTAAGCCCATAAACATCATTAAACTGCATTAAAGAAACATCTGTTTTTGTATCACTATAAATGCTATGTCCCAAAATTGGATATTTTAAATCAACTCCAATTAAATCTAATGCTGTTGCCAAAACATCTGGTTGAGTTGAAAGTCTATTGTATTGTTCTGCTTTTACACCATCACTTACAATCACAGCTGGAATATGAAACATATTAACTGGTACCACATCATCTCCATATACTCTCACATTATGATCAGCTACGACAACAAAGACAGTATTTTTATAATATTCCTCTTTTTTTGCTAATTCAAAAAACTTTCCTATTGCAAAATCAGCATATCTTATAGCATTTCGTACACTTTGCTTTGGCTCATTTTTCAAAAACTCTATTTTACCCTCAGGTAATTCAAATGGGGCATGATTAGACTGACTAAACATTACAGTTACAAATTTTTCACCATTTTTTGAATATTCTTTAAATTTTTCATTTGCTTTAATTACCAAATCTTCATCACTTACGCCCCAAGTACTTACAAATATTGGATCTTTAAAATCTTTTTGTTCAACCACTTCATCAAATCCATTTCCTAGGTACCAACTCTTCATATTATCAAATCTAGCTTCTCCACCATACACAAAGCTTGATTTATATCCATAAGGCTTGAGTAAATTAGCTACGCTAAAAAAACCACTCTGTGATTTTTGTCTTTTCACTACCCCCTCACCTGGTATTGCTAAAATTCCAGATGACATTCCAGCCAATCCTCTAATACTTCTTGTCCCATTTGAAAAAAGATTTGTAAAAGCAATATTTTCTGTTCCAAGTCTATTCATATTTGGTGTTAAATCTTTCTCTCCACCACTAAATTCGACAAATTGACTTCCCATACTTTCTTGTAAAAAGATTACTAAATTTTTTGGTTTTTCAGTTTTAAAATGTGACTTTACTTCTCGATAAAAGATTTTTTTATCATCAAATGGAATATTTAAAACCTCACTTGTAAGTTTATAAGCTTCTTCTAAATTCATTTTTCCATATTTTTCTATTTGTTTTTTAGGACTATTTTTTTTATTACTATACCAAGCATCTCCAACTGAAAAAAATGAATTTTTTGTAATTTCATTAATAATTCGATTTTTACTATAAAGTGCATCTGAAATATTTGCAGGACGATGCCCAAAAGAGGAACGAATTCCTATAAATAATAAAATTAAAAGTGGTAAAAGCATCATAAATCTATAAATATATTTAACTTCAAAAGCATTTGAAAAATTTATAAAATCTGACCGTAAAAATTTTCTACCTACTAGAAACATCATAGTAAATGCTATTAAAAGTGCTATTTTATAGTCTTTAAGCATAAGAGAGAGAACTTCTTTTGGGTATTCAAGATACTCTACAAAAAGATAGTTTGGTCGTACATCATATTGAACAAAAAAGGGAATTGTTGCATTTTCGATATACACTAAAAATATCAACCAAATAAAAAGATAATATTTTAAAAATTTAGCAACAAAGTTAGAAATTATTTTAGGAGAGATTGTAATTAAAATAGTTGGTATGATAAGTATAACAGCTATCACTATAGTATCGAGTCTAGCTCCATAAATAAAAGTCAACAAACTTTCACTAAAACTAATGTCTGAAAGTCTATCAAAATAAATACTATAAAGAACAACCCGTCCTATAAAAAATAAACCTAAAAATATAATGTAGGTTTTAAACAGTTCTTTTAATAATTTCAAATATTATCCTTTATATATATCTTTGTGATATTTTTTAAATCTTTTATGTTGCCAAAACCATTGTTCTGGTTTACTTAAAATATGCTCACTCATCACATTAGCTTCAGCTTGCGTGAGATTTAAAACTTGATTTTCCCCTTCATATTCTTTTGGCTCAATTGGAGGATAAAACTTTGCTGTATATTTACCAAAACTATCCATTGTAAAAAATAATGGTAAAATAATCGCGTCAAATTTAATAGCTAATCTAGAAGCAGAATCAGCTTGTTTTACACGATATCCCAAAAACTCTACATCAATGCCAGTTCCATTGTGTTGGTCTATCACCATCCCTATAATTCTATCCTCTTTTAAAGCTTTGACAAGTCCACGACTCGCATCTTTTTTTGTAAGCATCTGAGTATTGTTTTTTGTTCTTGTGGCATCCAATTCCTCATTGAGGTATTTATTATTCATAGGACGTCCTACCATTGTTGTTGGTCTATATTTGAGTGGAATAAAAGTATTTCCATATTCCCAATTTCCGTAATGAGCTGTAATTAAAATGATTTTTCGATTATTTTTGATGGCATCTGTTATAAAATGTTCATTAACTACTGTTATCTTTTTTTCAAATCCCTCTAAATCCAATGTTTGATTTTCTATAAATTCATACAAATTATAAACTAAATTTCGATAACTCCCTTTTACAATTTTCCATTTTTGTTCTTCATTTATCGTATCACCATAAACAAAATCCAAATTTGCTTTTGCATATTTTTTATGTTCATTATTCACTAGATAAATAAGATTTGAGAGCCCATCTAAAAAGATTTTAATAATACTTTTTGGAAATAGAAGAACAATAAATTTAAAAGATTTATAGAGTACAAATAATAAATAATCTATCATTTTAAAAGCTTTCTAGCAATTGCCACTATCTCATTTGAATCAATCTCATTAATAGAAAAATCATTTTTATTAAGTTTCAGTGGGTTAACAGTACTACTTGATTTCACTATTTTATTGATATCTGTTTCATAGGTATTTCTATAAGCAGGAGTATTTCCAAAAATAGTAATTGATGGAATATTCATCCCCCAAGCAATATGAGAAGGACCTGTATCTCCACCAATCACTAATGAAGCATTTTGAATTTTAGATTTTAAATCATCTAAAGTTCCCTTACTATCAAGGGTAATAAAGTTAGAATTTTCACTAAGCCAAAGAGCAGTTTCATATTCTTCTTCATTTCCCCAAACGACTAAAATTTCCTCTTTTAGTCGCTCTGCAACCTCTAAAAACTTCTCTTTTGGATAGATTTTATTTGGTTTTGATGCACCCACTACAAAAATGATTTTATAGTTTAGATTTTCTAAATTTGATTTTGAAAATAAAAATGGCTCTTTAGCCAAAATATCCTCTTTTGTCACTTTTAGTCCAAGTGGTTCACATATAACTTTCAAACTTCTTTCAATAACATTTTGACTATATGAAATATAAACTTTTTTGTCATAAAAAATTGAAGCAATTTTCTCTCTAATACTATCAATATCAAACCCTGCTACAAAACTTCCAACAACTCTACCACCAATTATCCTTGAAACAATAGCTGATTTTAAAAGTCCTTGTGCATCAATAACTACATCATAATTATTTTTTGCATACTCTTTTAATAGTTTGTATTGGATAACTATTTCACTTTTATTCTTTTTAATTGATTTTAGATTTACTGGTAGAATAGTATCAATATGGGGATTGTTTTCTAAAATTCCCTTAAATCCATCTTCTACTATCCAGTCAATTTTAGCATCTGGTAATGCTTTTTTAATAAACTGTAAAGCTACCATCGCATGGATGATATCACCCATCGCTGAGAGTTTAACGATTGCTATTTTCATATAAGAAATATCACCCATAAAACAAGATGAAGCCCAATAGAAAACATAACAGCAGTTGAGCCAATATCTTTTGCACTTTTAGCTAATGGATGGATCTCTTTAGTAACTAAATCAACAACATTTTCAATCGCACTATTAATAAGTTCTACAATTAAAACTAATATAGCTGTCATAAGTAAAGCTGCTTTTTCAATAAGTGCAAAATCTAAAATAAAAATGAGTGGAATTATAATCACTCCAGCAAGAAGCTCCAACTTAAAAGAACTCTCTGTTTTTAAAGCATGAATAAGCCCTTCAACGGCATACTGCGTATTTTTAAAAAGATGATATTTTGGTTTGTTATTCATATACTTTTATTCCTATTTCGTAAAATCTACACCACAATCACTTTGAAGTGCTACATCATCTTTTATCTGTCCAATCCCCGCTCCATAAAATCCTAAAGCTTTAAATCTCTCCACAAGTGGTGGATGAGAATAGTGAAAAAAGATATATAAAGGGTGTGAAAGTGGAAATGATTTATTTTCATTTGCCAATTTTAGTAAAGCACTCACTAAATCATCTTTTGTTTGTAAATCACTTCCAAATCTATCCGCAGCATATTCATTGTGTCGGCTCATTGCTGAAATAAGTGGCATCAAGAAAAATGAAAGAATCGGTGAAAACATCATAAATACAACGATAATTGCATAAGGTTCATTTGATAGATGAAGTTCTAAGAAAAGCTCCTCTGGAAGATTTCCAAATATCCCAAAAAATGCAAACATCACAACACCCATAATAGCTATATTTTTTAGAATGTCCCCATTTTTAAAGTGCCCAAGTTCATGACCCAAAACTGCAAGAAGTTCATTATGAGTTAGTTTTTCAACTAAAGTATCAAATAAAACTACCCTTTTTGTACTCCCAAGCCCACCAAAATACGCGTTCAAACGATTATCTCTTTTACTTGCATCTACACTAAAAACTCCACTACTTTTAAATCCAACTTGCTCTAAAAGATGATTGATTTTGGTTTCAAGTTCTTTATCACTTAGTGGACTAAATTTATCAAACATTTTATCTCGTATCACTGGATAAAGCATATTGATAAGGATAATAATTGCAAAAATAAAAGCAAATCCTACAATCCACCACGATGGAAAACTCTCAATAATATATGAAAGTCCCGCTATAACAGCACTTCCAAATACCAAAAATAACACTCCACTTTTAAGAGTATCTTTGATATAAAGTCCTTTTGTCATATTTGAAAAACCATATTTTTTATCTATAACAAAAGTGCTATAAAGCTCAAAAGGTAATCCTAAAAGCCAATTGATTATGATAAAACTGTCGATAAAAATAACAGCTTTCATCCATCCAATATACTCATTTGTAAGATTATTTAAAATCTCCAATCCAAATCCAATCCAAAGAAAAAATAGGACAAAATCATACAAAATTGTTAATAATCCTAATTTATTTGACTCAATACTATAATTTCCAGCAACTTTGAAACCACCTTGGTTTAGTATCACTGGATTTCCATCTTTTGCTTTTTGCACATAGTCTATTTGCATAAATGTTGTATAAAAATTTATTAAAAAATAAATACAATATCCTATAATCGCTACTTCTAACATCTTATTCCTTACTTTTTAAATCGTTTTTTAAGATTTTATCTATCTCGTTTAATAGTTTTATAAAAATCATTAAATTGTTTTACTAACTCATCTCTATCTGAAATATACAACACTTCATAGTTATCTTTAAATGTTTCATCTGTCCAATTTGCACTTCCGAATATCACAATCTTTTTATCGATAATTGCTAGTTTGGTATGAAGTTTATCTAGCACTTTTACAGTTTCTATCCTCTCATCCAAATCAGCTTTCTTTTTGTAGTAATATATTTTAACTTTTACACCTCTTTTACTCGCATTATTTAATAAATCAACTAATTTTCGGTAGCTCAAATTGTACATAGCTATATCGATACTCTCTTTTGCATTTGAAATATGTTTTTCCATATCTTTTTGCACTTTTTTTGAATCTTTTGGTAAAAAGTAAACATCCTCAAATGCAAATGTCGTTGAGATTAAAAGAATTAGAACTAAAAATATTTTTATCATTTTGTGTGACACTCCAGTAAAGTTTTATTTGGGTTTGCTATATATGTATAGCCATTGTAAATCGTATAAGCTCCATATATTAGGACACTTAACGCTGCTAGTTTTATCATAATATTTCTAAAATTTGATTTATTAAATAATCCTACAAAAAATCCTAAAGAAAAAAGAGCTGGTATCGTACTAAGACCAAAAAGAAGCATCACTAATGCCCCAGAGATTGGACTTCCAGTGCTAGCAGCTGTAATAGCAAAAAAGTAAACAAATCCACAAGGTAAAAGTCCATTTAATAGCCCTAATAGATAAAAACTAAAAAGTGTTTGTTCTCCTAAAAGTGCTTTAAAACTTTGTTGATACCATGAAGTTTTTGAAACACTATGTTCTATAAGTGTTAAAAATTTGATTTTCCCTAAAAGTGAAAATCCAGTCAAAATCATAGCAGTTCCAGCAATTAACCAAAGTATTCCATTGGCAAAATTTGAAAAAGTTGCAACCCCACCAATAGCACCAAAAACTGCACCAAGTAATACATATGTGGTGATTCTTCCAAAAGAGTACAAAAGATGACTCAACGTTTGCTTTGCTTTACTAAAATTATCTTTTACTTTTGTGCTACTATAAGCAATCACAATCCCACCACACATCCCAACACAATGTCCAAATGAGCCTAAAAAAGCTATTGTGATAATTGAAAGTATGTCAATTGTTTCCATTATTGTTTTGTTCCTAATAGCTTAGCTTGTATTTGGGGATTTCCTAAATGTTCACCTCTTGCCATATATAAAACCATAGTAGGAAAGTCTATAAACCCCTCTTTTTTATTCTCATATGCACCAAATCCATATTTCATTGGGGTTGTATCAGTTCTACTATACCAAGCTTTTCTACCATCAATATATCTATGTGTATCTTTACTCATCACCCAAATTGTTGCACTATCTTTAATATCTTTATTTATAAGCCAATGTGCCATTCCACCATGGTCGTGGAAGAACCAAGTCTTCCCCTCAGGAGATATAACTTGTGAAACATATTCAAAATTATCTATAACCATCCCACAATCACTATCTTGATATTTTCCAATAACTAAAGGATAAGGAGTTTTATCAATATTCCCCTCTTTCAAAACTATCATATTTTGATTTTTAGCTAAAAAAATAAATCCCAAGACAATAACTAAAATAATCACAACAATAGAGATAAATTGCTTAATATTTTTATTCATCGAAACCTATTTTCATTAATTCAATTTTTGATATTTTGCTAGTTGACTTTCTCTGTGGGCAATTACATCTTTTAGATCAAACACAACTTTACTTTGTTGATTTACTTGTTCGTTGAGTCTATACACTTCATGAGTTTGTTTTTCAAAATCAAGCTCTAATTGTGTAAGTTTTTTTCTCATCGTTATATTTTGACTTTTTAAAGTTTTATTTTCCTCCATAATATTGAAGAAATGCTCTTTAGCAGCTTTTTGGATCTCCACTTTTTCTTTTTCAAAATTTCTTATTTTCTCTTCATAATAATCCATTTGTTTGACAAGTTTTTTATTTTGTGAAGTAGCTTTAGAAGAATTTTCCTCTAAAATATCAATATACTCTGCGTTATTGAGTTTTTTCTCTAAAGTTGCTATTTGTTTTTTAAGTTCAACTTCATTTTTCTTTTGTTCTAAAGTAATTTGTCGTATATGGGCTTTGTATTCTCTTTTTTCATTCTCCTCTGAAGTTGTAAGAAATTGGATAGACATATACCCAACAATTTCACTATCAAATTCATCGTAAATAGGAAAAATATTTGCATTTACAAAGTATGGATCACCATCTTTTGCTTTATTTTTAAGTTTTCCACTCCATTTTTGACCCGTTCTTAATTTTTCCCACATATCTTTATAAAGTTCACTTGAAGAGTCTTGATGCTTCACAAGATTATGACTTTTCCCAAGTATTTCACTTTCATCATACCCAGAAATATTGCAAAACATCTCATTTGCATATGTAATATCACCTAGTAAATCTGTTTTTGAAACTATCGCTACTTGATTGATAACATTCAAATAACCTTGAGCTTCTTTATGATTATGCATTGCTATTGCAAATTGGTATTGTACTTGACAAGCTTCTTGTACTTTATAAATAATTTCTTTGATATTTACAGGTTTATTTGCATAGTGATAAACACCATTTTTAATAGCACCAAGTAAAAAATCATTTTCTTGATGTGCTGTTGTAAAGATAAATGGTGTATCTTTTTTGATTTTTCGTGTACCTTCTAAAAATTCCATACCACTCATATGGGGCATATTAATATCACTAATAATAACGTCTATAGTTTCGTAATTTCTTTTAAAATACTCCAACCCTTGTCGTCCATCTTCAGCAATAAATACTTTTTTAAATAGTTTGACTAATATACTTGAAAGTGTTGTTCTTGCATGAGCATCATCTTCGGCATAAAGTACAGTCAATGTTTTGAGAAAATTTTGATCGAAAGTCAAATCAGCTCCTATTTTTAAGTTATATATTTGAATTAAGTTTTGTCAAATTTAAGGGATTGATTATACATAAAATATAATAAATTTATAATTATTTATGTATAATATTCTTTATGTACATAGTAGAAAAATTAAACCTCCAAATGGATTCATTGTTAGCGCAAATAGAAGCTTTGAAAAGTGAAAAAGACTCTTTATTAGATGAAATCAAGCATTTAAATGACTTAAATGATAAGTTAAAAACAAATAATGAAAATATGCTACTCAATATCGATAAAGCACTGCAACATATCGTTGATATCAAAAAGCAAGGGGTAAATGATGACATTTCATATCAATCATAAAGCTTACACTGTTGATATTGGTGAAGATATCGACCAAAAGATGGAATTAGGGATAAAAAAATTTCTCAATCTTGATAAAAATATAGAGACAACAGACCTTCTTATGGCTTATATCAAAAAAACATATGAACTTGCAGAACTTGAAAGATCACTAGAGACCCTATCTTCTAAAATAGATGCTAAATTATCATAAATCTTTCTCTTTGATTGAGATAATTTTTGCCATTGTTATAATGGCAGTTATCACTTCAATAGCACTTCCAAAACTTTTTTCCACCTCAAACGAAAGCTCTTTTATAAAACTTAGGTCTGATATTGCAACTATTCAAAATGGAATTACTAATTATAGAAAAAACTCTATTATGAAAAATCTTCCACAAACTTTAGAAAATTTAGATGAAGATAATATTAAACTTTTTAGTAATATTTTGGAAAGACCAATTATTGCAACAAAAGAGTATCCATTTTGGAGTAAAGAAGATGATTATTCTTATATTTTTCATTTTAATTCAAAGAACGAATTGGAATTTATCTATAACCCAACTCATCTTACATTTTTATGCGATACAAAAAATACCCTTTGTCAAAAGGTTATTGAATGAGTGAGCAATATTATGAGATTGCTCTTTTAAAATCTCCACTCTCTCCACTAACATTCAAATCAACAGAGCTTATCAAGATAGGTTCTTTAGTGATGATTAGTTTAAAAAATAGAAAAAAAGAAGATATTGGTGTAGTAGTGAAAGAAGTGGAAAAACCCACTTTTAAATGCAGTGATATCTCAACTGTTTTAGAAACTTTTCATACAAAATTTACACTTGAAGTTGCTTTTTTTATAGCAAAATACTATGTTTGTAGTATTGGGGAAGCTTTGGGATTATTTATCCCTTTTACAAAAAATTCGCTAATTGCAATAGAAAAAAATAATTTTGATACAAACATAATCCTTTCACCAAAACAGCAAGAGGCTTTTAATTTTTGTAAGCAACATAAAAGAACTCTACTTTTTGCAAATACTGGAAGTGGTAAAACAGAGATTTATCTAAAATCAATTGAAAAAGTTTTAAATGAGGGGAAAAATTGTGTCTATTTACTCCCAGAAATAGCCCTCACTCCACAAATGGAAAAACGACTAAAAAAAGTTTTTAAAGATGCAGTTGCTATTTGGCATTCAAAAATATCACAAAAAAAGAAAAATGAGATTTTAATAAAATTAGCAACGGGAGAGGTGAAAATTATAGCAGGTGCAAGGTCAGCTCTTTTTTTACCATATCCAAATCTTGGTCTCATTGTTGTTGATGAGGAACATGATGATTCCTATAAATCTGAACAAAAGCCAAGGGTTCATGTGAAAGATTTAGCTATCTATCTTAGCCAAAAATACGATATTCAACTCATATTAGGAAGTGCTACACCCTCTTTAAACTCTTTTGCCAAAGTACCCTATTTTAGACTTAAAGAGACATTTCACCAAACAGATAAAACTTTTATTTATAATGATTCAACATTAAAACTCAATGATTTACTTATAAACAAAATCAAAGAAAAACTAGACAAAAAAGAGCAAACGATTATCTTTTTACCAACAAGGGCAAACTTCAAATACCAAATTTGTAGTGATTGTGGAAAAGCTATTGAGTGTCCATTTTGTTCTGTTGCTCTAAGCTTACACAAAAATCACAAAGCTTTAAAATGTCACTATTGTAACTACACACAGCAAATTATTGAAAAATGTCCATCGTGCCACACAGGGATTTTAAAGAATTATAGGCTTGGTACGAATGAACTTCAAGAACAACTTAAAAACATTTTTCCAAACAATGAAATAACAACTTTTGATAGAGATAGTGTCAAAACAGAAACAAACCTTAAAAAAATACTCAAAGATTTTAATGAAAATAAAATAGATATCCTAATAGGTACACAAATGCTCTCTAAAGGGCACGATTATCATAATGTCACTCTTGCTATTATTTTAGGAATTGACTCTGTTTTAAATATGACAAGCTACAAAGCAAGGGAAAAAGCACTCTCCCTTGCACTTCAAATAGCAGGTAGAAGTGGAAGAAATGGAAAGGGTGAAGTGATACTCCAAACAAAAAATCAAGAGTTCTTTGAAACTTATATGGAAAAAGTTGACTATAAAGATTTTTTAGAAAATGAACTTCAAGAAAGAGGTGAATTTTATCCTCCAAATACTAGAGTTGCAAAAGTTATTTTTAGCCATACAAATCATCAAAAAGCAAAAGAGTTAATGGAGTTTTACACTAGGCAAATTATCAATTACCACAAAGGTATAGAACTTGTAGGGTATAAAGAGTGTGAGATTTTTAAGATTTCAAATAAATATAGATATGAGATTTTATTAAGGGGAAAAGATATCAAGAAAATCTTAGAGTTTTTACACTCTATAGATTCTCCCTATGCCACTATCGATATGGATACACTAGCTTAAATTAATTTGTCTTATAAATTTTCTTCCTCTTTATTTCCTTTGAGAAACTCTATAAAAAAAGCTCCAAAGATTCCTAGTATAAGTGAAGTTACAAATGCAACCACAACAATAAGAGCTCTTTTGGGTCCCACTTTATCTTTTACATACGCAACATCAGGTTTTGTAAATTGTTTAACATTATAAAACTCATTTGCATCTGAAAGCACTTTCTTTTGGATAAGTGCTGAAGCTAATTCTGCTAATTTTACCTTTAAAGCAATATCACTTGTATTTCTTATTGCTTCATTATAATATGCAATCTGTTTATCATTATCTTTCATATCTTTTGATTTTAAAAATGCACTTGCATAACTTAAAAAACTCTCAACTAGATATTTTGCCATATAAGGATCACTATGTTTCGCTGACATAGTAAGGATACTTGATTTTTTATCTGTAGCTATCACTATAGTTTTTTCAATATTTTTTACAGTATTAAATACCATCTCTTCTTGAGAAACATTATTTTCAGGACTTTTTCCTTTACCATTCAAAAACTTATATACACCATCATACCCAAGTGCAAATTGATAATTTTTTTGTGATTCCTCTGAATATAATTTATTTGGTAAATCATACTTTAGTACAAATTCTTTCATAAAATCATAATTATGTAAAAGTGCATTAAAAGATTCTTCAGGTCCAGGATTCCCACCTCCACCAACATCAACACCAGCCATACCAGCAAGTGCTGCTAATCCACCACCAATACTTGGTTTTGCATTTTCTTGAGGCATAAGAAGTGTACTTGATTCATATTCATTTGGTTTACTAAGTGCAAATGCAACAGAAAGTCCAGTTACAATAATAGAGAAAAATAAAATCTTCCATTTATATCTCCCTATCGTTTTTGCCAACTCTCTTAAATCTATCTCATCCTCTTCTATCATTTGATTGTGTTGAAGATTTTGCAAATTTTGATTGTGTTCCATTATAAAGCTCCAACTGTTTTAAGCGCTGCTGCTGAAACTGCAATTTGGTAAATGATACCTGTGATATCTTTTGCAAATTTAAGTCCACTAAATCTATTCATTTTAAAAGGTACTATAATAGTATCTCCTGTTCTGATTTCAGGATTTGAGTATCCAAGTAAAAATCTTTTTTTAATTCTTTGTGATTCTCCATTCGCTCTTACAACGAAAATTCCTTCATCATCAGCACTCTCTTTCATTCCACCAGCTTGATCTATATAATCCCAAAGGGTATTATTTTCAATATAAGTTACCGCTGTTGTATTCATAACTTCACCCATAATAGCAACAGACTGTTCCATTTCTGGAATAACTAAAGTATCTCCAGCTTTTAAAACTACATTGTATTCACTTTTTTCGAAAGCATCTAAATTAGCAGATAATTTTATAGAGAGTCTCCCTAACATAGTTGTTTCAGCTGCCCTTTTTCTGATTGAATCTAAAATTTGAAGCATCTCAGCAGAACCACCAGTTTTTCCAGCTTCATCTGGTTGACTTGAAAGGTAAAGCATAGAAGACTCTAAATCATCAAGTTGTTTTTTGAAAGCATCTTGTTGTAGTTTTTGGATATCAACTCTTGTAAACACTGCTCCTTGTACAAAAGCTGTAGGTGTTAAACCACCTGCTCTTTTAATTACACTAGAAAGCTTCTCCCCTGGCATAATTGTATAAATACCTGGATATGCTACTTCACCTTTTAAAGTGATTGTTTTTGCTTCATCCCATTGGCTTATTTGTCTAATCATAACCTCATCAAAAGCTTTTAAAGGGAGGTTATTTTTAGTTGCATCTGCAAAACTTACAATTTGAATATTATGCTTTCTTACACCATTTTCAATCGAATAAGATACAAGTTCAAAATGTTCTCTATTCGCATTTTGTCGAAGTCCACCTGCAAGATTTATAAGGTCATTTATAGTTAAACCTTTTGAATAAATATAAGTTCCCTCATTTAAAACTGAACCTTTTATTGTTATTTGCTCAAATGCTTCACTATTATTAAAATTTGTTACATTGATATCATCATATGGATTTAGTTCTACATTATTTGCACTCTTAAAATCATAGTATCTAATATCATAACTATGGTCTGATTTTAAAGACATAACTTTGATTTTATTTAAATCTGATTCTTTTTTAGTTCCTGCAACCATCAAAGCATCAATCAACTTCATCCCATTAAAATATTTAAATTTTCCACCTCTTAAAACTTCACCATTTACTGTAATATATTTAATATCTTGAGTCATTGATTGATTAAAAATAAATATCTTATCTTCACTTTGAAGTTTCACATCTGAAGCTTTATCTCCATTTATAGCAGATAATAAATCACCTGAAAGTATTTTTGGTTCGAGGGTATCTTTATCAACTCTTTTTACTACAAAATAGTTCATATCTGTATTTGACATAAAAACTTTTTCAGTTCCATAAAAAGAGATAAGTCGTTTAAATAAACTTCCAACTGTATCATTTTTAGAGATAGAGATTGAATCATTTTTATAAATATTTCCATATAAAACAACTTGATTATCTGTTACATCAGATATTTTTCCAACAACTATTTTGTCTCCATCATGAAGTGCAATTTTTTCATTTTGTTTTGCTTCAAAGAGTGTTCGTACACCATTTTCACTTCTAAAAATCTTAACAGTTGTAGTTGAATCACTGTTTGAACCACCAGAAATTTCCATCAAATCTTTTAAAGTTTCATTATTTTGCAATTCATAGATAGCTGGTGCTTTCACATTTCCATCAAGATAAACTGTTTTTTTTGCTGCTGGAACAAAAACAACATCTCCTGGGTAAAGGTATACATCACCATTATCTTTACCACCTTTTAAGAGTTCATAAAGATCAAATACAGCAACCACTTTTCCATTTCGTTTTATTTCAATATTTCGTAGAGTTCCAATATCACTAATCCCATTTGCTAAAAAAAGTGCATCTTTTACTTTAGAAAGTGCATTTAATGTATACAATCCTGGTTTTTTAACCTCTCCAACTACACTTACAGAAAAAGGGCTAGTAGTTCCAATAGTGACATTAATTGTTGTATTTGGATAGGTTGCTTTTAGTTTATTATAAATAACAGATCTTGCGACTTTGTATTTAAGTCCTCTTACAGTAATCGCACCAACTTGTGGAATAATAACTTTTCCATCTTTATTGATTTCCAGTTCCCCTTCATATTCACTCAAGCCATATACTGCAATTTTTAAACTATCTCCAGTTGATAAAATATAATCATCAGGAACCCCAGTCGTCATCAAATCACCACTCGTATTGTTAAAAAACTTTGCTCCAAATCTTTCAAGAATAGTATTCTCTTTATTAGAAACTTGTCTTTTTTCTATCTCCCCAACCAAAGATATTTGGTCTTCATAAAAGAATGGTGTGAAGTTTTTATAATAGTTATCAAGTGTATATATCTCTTTCCCATTTTCATCAAATTTCGGTTTGCTACTATTGACATCTGTAGCATTAAGATCACTTTGCTTTGAGTTATTGTTGTCGTTTACTAAAGTAAGTTTCATATCTTCTTTTGTTGTATTCAAATTTTTGTCTAAAGTTTTATCTTTAGAATTTGAATTAGCAGTCGTTTTTTGCATTTCTGTCTTCAATTTATCTTGAAGTGATTTATCATTTTTTAACTGTGTTATCAATGCTGTTGTTTCTGCAGTTGTTGCACCAAACAAATAATATGCTCCAAATAATCCAATCATAAAAGCCAATCTTGTAAATATTTTTTTCATTAATACCCCCGTACAATTTTTTAAAAGGTTTGATTATACCCTTAACCTACTTAGATTTTGGAATTGCTCTTTTTAAGGGATTTTTTAAGTTCAGAAGTAAGTTTATTGTTCCATTTTTCTTTAAATTCTGGAGTATTAGAATGATATCTTCCAATTGATTCAAAGTTAAGCCCGTGTTGATGAATAATTTTTGAGAGAATCGAAGCACCTGCATAGATATTTATTTTTGGTTGCATCAACATTTGTTCTGTGATACCATATTGTTGATGTAATCTTTTGAGATGAATAGTATTGATTTGCATCAATCCATAATCTTTGGTTCCATTTTTATTGAGCATTAAAGCATTTGGATTAAAGTTACTTTCAATTTTGGCTATGTTTTTTAATAAGAGTGGTGGAATATCATATTGTTCTCCAGCCCCAACAAAATAGCTATCAAATCTATCACTAGAAAAAAGAAAAGTTGAAAAAAATATTATAAAAATAAATTTAATCATAAAAATAAAACTTTAAAATGTAAAATCTTCCCCAAGATAATGCTCTTTTACAAGTTGATTTTCCTTTATCTCAAGAGATGTTCCACTTGCAAGGACACTTCCCGCTTTCATAACATAAGCTCTGTCACAAATCTCTAAAGTTTCCCTAACATTATGATCTGTAATAAGCACTCCAATTCCTATTTTTTTAAGACTTGCAATAATTTGTTGAATATCTCGCACAGCAATTGGGTCAACCCCAGCAAAAGGTTCATCAAGAAGTAAAAACTTTGGACTTGAAACTAATGCTCTTGCTATCTCTGCTCTTCTTCTCTCCCCTCCACTTAAACTTATCCCTTTTCTTTGTCTGATTGGTTCAATATTAAAGAGTTCGAGTAACTCTTCAATTTTTTCTATTCTTTGTTTTTTATTTTTTATAGAGATTTCAGCTGCAAGCATCAAATTATCTTCCACACTTAAGTCTTTAAAAATAGAAGATTCTTGTGGTAAATAACCAATTCCCCTTAAAGCTCTTTTATGAAGTGGCATCTTTGTAATATTATCATCGTCAAAAAATATCTCCCCTTTTGATGGAGGAACAAGTCCACAAATAATATAAAATGATGTTGTTTTCCCAGCACCATTTGGTCCAAGAAGTCCAACCACTTCCCCACTATCTACAAATAAACTTATATCGTGTAAAATATGTGTTTTTCCAATATTTTTTTTAATATTTTTTGCTTCTAATCTATGCTTCAATCGTATATTCTCTCAATTTATCTAATTTTTTTATCGTTATATTTATATGTCGAAATCCATATTCATCAAGGATTTGTTCTAATTTCTCATCGCCCCACTCTACAAAATGGATACCATCTTTTTCAAACTCTTCAAGCATCCCTAAAGATACAAATTCGCTTAGTGTTTTATTGTAAACATCATAATGAAAAATATTTTCTCCATAACAAGATTGAAGTGAAAAAGTTGGACTTGTAACCAAATCATCATACCCAATAGTTTGTACAAAATGTTTAACTAAAGTTGTTTTACCACTTGCTAAATCTCCACGAAGGAGCACGATGATATTCTTATTTGCTATCAATTTTTGAAGTTTTGATACAACCTCATCAATCGATTCAATACCGCAAACTAAACTTTCTATCTCCAAAACTATCCTGCCTAACCATTCATTTTTTATATTTCGTTGCTAACTTTGATAATCTCTTCAAGTTTTGCAATTGCTCTTCCACTTTCTATAGCATCTCTTGCCATATCAATCCCCTCTTCGGTTGAATTAACTATCCCATCAACCAAAAGTGATGCCCCAGCATTTACAAGGACAATATCCCTTTTCGCTCCTGTTATCTCTCCACTTAATACTCCTCTAGTAATTGCTGCATTTTGTACAGCATCACCTCCTAGAACTTCCTCTTTTGGATACAGGTCAAATCCATATTCTCTTGGATCAAAAATAAATTCTCTCACACTTCCTCTTTCTACAAAAGCAGCATAAGTTATATCACTAATACTAATCTCATCCATTCCATCAGCTGAACTTACTACCATTGCCCTTTTTGTTTGCAGTTTTGTCAAAGCATTTGCAACGATTGGAACAAAAGATTTATTAAAAACACCAATAAATTGTTTTTTCACATGAGCTGGATTTGAAAGTGGTCCTAAAATATTAAAAATAGTTCTATGAGGGATAGTTTTTCGTATTGGCATAATATGTTTCATAGCTGGATGATGATCAACTGCAAACATAAAAATAAATCCAGTTTTTTCAAGCATCAAAGCTTGTTTGCTTAAAGTTAAAGAGAGATTTACCCCAAGAGCTTCCAACATATCGGCACTTCCACTATTACTTGTAATACTTCTATTCCCATGTTTTGCAACTAATACGCCACAACTAGCTAATAAAATAGAAACTGTTGTAGAAACATTAAAACTATTGCTTTTATCTCCACCAGTTCCGCAATTATCCATTGTTCTTTCAGCAACTTTAGGGTCAAGATTGAGTGGTGTCATATGTTCTCGCATAGCACTTGCCGCACTTGCAATCTCTTCAGCTGTTTCCCCTCTTTCATATAATTCGATTAAATAACTTCTAACCTCTTCTTCATTTAATCTATTTTCAAAAATATCATCAAATTTTAACTTTGCTTTACTAAACATTTTTTCCTCCTATTTGCACTACGTACTCATCCATTTTACTTTTTGGTGTTGATTTTGTTGTTGGAATTTGCAATACCTTAAATTCATCACTATATTCCAAATATTGCAACTTTATAATATCGCCCACTTTGACCTCTTTTGATTTTTTTACGGGATTATTATTTAAAAATACAACATTTGATTCAAGCATATCTTCTGCTATCGCTCTTCTTTTTGTAATATTTACTGTATTCAAAAACTTATCAATTCTCATAATCTTCTCCGTTTATATACCATTTATTTTTACTTATTTCTAAAGGTTATAATATCAATATTTGACTTAATCCATTAATATTCTCTTAACATTTTTTCAAGTACTATCCTAGCTTAATAATTAGAAATTAAGGGAAAGATTTAAATGAAATTGCTCAATTATGTATATACAAGTTTTATTGGATTGGAAACTTTTATTCAAATGCATAATATACCAGATAGTAATTCTGTTCTAATCCAAATATTTCATTCAAATGAAAACATTAATGACGTTTATGCTATTAAACAAGACTTAAAAATACTGCTTCCAAATGTTTCAATGATTTCAGCTTCTACATCAGGTGTTGTTAATAACGGTATGATTTTAGACCGATTTATTACCTTATCATTTTCTATTTTTGAATACTCTACTACAAAATCAGCAAGCTATTGTCATATCTCTATTGATGATTTAATCGATAAAATCGGGAATGATTTAATAACTGATAAAACAAAGCTTCTCCTTTGCTTTGCGAATACATTTTCTTTTTCAAGTGAAATTTTTTTAAAAAAAGTTACAGCTAGATATCCGAATCTTATAATTGCTGGTGGAAATGGTGGTGATGATTTTAAATTTGAAAAATGCACTATTTTTTCACAAACTTGTAATGTTTGCGATGTTGCATTTGCTAGTATTGATTCTGATGTTTTAGAAGTAGAAACAAAATCACTCCTTAATTGGCATACAATAGGTAAGGAACTAATAGTTACAAAATCGAAAGGCAATCAAGTTTTTGAAATAGATAATAAAAATATTATCGATATTTATGAATACTATTTAGGAAAAGAGATAGCTTCAAATATACTTGGTCATGGTATTGAATTTCCACTTATTTTTAAAGATTTTGATACAAATGTTGCAAGAGCCCCTATTGCAGTACATGAAGATAATTCAATCACTTTTGCTGGAGATATACCTGAAGGGACAAAGGTTAAATTTGGCTATGCTGATGTTGAATTTATAGAAGAATTTAATAAAAAAAATCTATTAAATGAGTATAAATATAAAAATGAAGCTGTATATATTTATACTTGTAGTGCTAGAAGAAGTATGCTTGGTAATTATCTAAATGATGAGATGTCTATCATTAATACTATTGGTCCAACAGCTGGATTTGTAACTTATGGAGAGTTTTTTCATGATAAAAAAAGTTGTTCAAATAACCTTTTAAATATTACAACTACTTATCTTGTTTTAAATGAAACAAAAAGTAAAGAGTTAATTTCAAATCATACGAACTACACTACAAAAAAAGATAAAAAAGATATCACTCTTAAAGCTTTAACCACATTAATTTCAAAAACAAGTGAAGAGTTAGATGAAAGAAATTATTATCTTAAACAATTCAAAGATGCAGTGAATCAATCTGCTATTTTTTCAGCAACAGATGAAAATGGGAAGATACTCTATGTTAATAAAAACTTTGAAACTATTTCAGGATACACAAGTGATGAACTTATAGGAAAATCACATAATATAGTTAGAAGTAAAGATATTTCAGACAATACTTTTAAAGAGATGTGGCAAACAATTAGAGGTGGTAATATTTGGAAGGGTCTTCTTAAGAATAATAGTAAATCAGGTAAACCATATTATGTTCTGTCTGAAATATCTCCAATATATAAAACTGATGGATCACTCAAAGAATATATTGGTATAAGAAATGATGTAACTGAACTTGAAGAGTACAAACATATACTTAAAAACGAGCTTGACCTTTCAAATCAAAACTTTGAAGAAAATTTAAATTATACAAAACAATATGAAGATGCTATCAATAAAACAACAGCTATTTTAAAAACTGATACTAAGAATATTATCAAATATGTCAATCAAAAGTTTTGTGAACTTAGTGGTTATCATTTAGGGGAACTAATAGGGAAAAACTGCAAAGATATGCGTTCTTTGAAACATCAACAAGAGGATAAATGTGAAGAGATTGCAAAAAAACTTCAAGAGAGAAAGATAATACAAGAGAGACTTACAAATCAAACAAAAGACAGTCAAGAGTATACAGTAGAAAATCTCTTTTATCCTATTATTAATTTAGAAGGAGATGTTATTGAACATCTCCAAATAATGTATGATTTAACAGAGATAATAGAGCTAAATGAAGAGATAATTAATACCCAAAAAGAGGTTGTTTTAACTATGGGTGCAATTGGAGAAACCAGAAGTAAAGAGACTGGACTTCATGTAAAAAGAGTTGCTGAATATTCATATTTGTTGGGAAAACTATGGGGACTTAATGAAGAAGATGCTTCACTACTCAAACAAGCAAGCCCAATGCATGATATAGGAAAAGTTGGTATTGCTGATAATATTCTCAATAAACCTGCAAAACTTACCTTTGAAGAATTTGAAATAATGAAAACTCATGCAGAGATAGGCTATGACATGCTAAAACATTCAAAAAGACCTATTTTAAAAGCTTCAGCAGTAGTAGCGATTTCCCATCATGAAAAATGGGATGGTAGTGGTTATCCAAAAGGACTAAAAGGTGAAAGAATCCCAATTTTTGGAAGAATTACGGCAATTGCCGATGTATTTGATGCTTTAGGGCATGATAGATGCTATAAAAAAGCGTGGCCTTTAGAGAATATTTTAGAACTTTTTAGAAATGAGAAAGGGAAACATTTTGATCCACATCTTGTAGATTTATTTTTTGAAAATTTAGATAAATTTTTAGAGATTAGAGATTCTATGCAAGACCATTTTTAGACTAAACAATTCTAGTTTAAAGCAATTTGTAACCAACTTTTGATAAAATAAGAAAAATCAAAATTTGGAGAGATTATGTCAAAAAAAGAAGTAAAAAAAGTAGTTTTAGCTTATAGTGGTGGGCTTGATACAAGTATCATTTTAAAATGGCTTCAAGATGAATATAATGCTGAAGTTATCACTTTCACTGCAGACCTTGGACAAGGTGAAGAGGTTGAACCAGCTCGTATTAAAGCACTTTCATGTGGAATTAAACCTGAAAATATTTTTATCCTTGATATTAAAGAGGAGTTTGTAAAAGATTATGTTTTCCCAATGTTTAGAGCAAATGCTATTTATGAGGGTGAATATTTACTTGGAACTTCGATAGCACGACCACTTATCGCAAAAAAACAAATCGAAATCGCAAATAAAATGGGAGCAGATGCAGTATCTCATGGAGCAACTGGAAAAGGAAATGACCAGGTGCGATTTGAGCTTGGATATTTAGGTTTAAGACCTGATATCACTGTTATTGCACCTTGGAGAGAGTGGGATTTAAACAGTAGAGAAAGTTTACTTAACTATGCAAAAACTCATGGTATCGAAATAGCTCAAAAACACCTTGATGCTGATGGAAATCCTGCAATTAGCCCATACTCAATGGATGCAAATCTTTTACATATCTCTTATGAGGGATTACACCTTGAAAATCCAAACAATGAACCAGAAGAATCTATGTGGTTGTGGACAACATCTCCAGAAAATGCTCCAGATGAGGCTGAATATCTTACAATCTCTTACAAAAATGGTGACCCAATCGCTATCAATGGTGAAGAACTAAGCCCAGCAACACTTCTTAAAAAATTAAATGATTATGGAAATAAACATGGTATTGGAAGACTTGACATAGTTGAAAATAGATATGTTGGGATGAAAGCAAGAGGATGTTATGAAACTCCAGGTGGAACGATTATGTTAAAAGCACATAGAGCAATCGAATCAATCACACTTGATAGAGAAGCTTCACATTTAAAAGATGAGTTGATGCCAAGATATGCTAAGTTAATCTACCAAGGATACTGGTTCTCACCTGAAAGAGAGATGCTTCAAGCTGCTATTGATAAAACGCAAGTAAATGTTGAAGGAACTGTAAAAATCAAACTTTACAAAGGAAATGTTATGGTAGTTGGAAGAGAATCTTCAAAATCACTCTACTCAGAAGCACACTCAACATTTGAAAAAGATGAAGTGTATAACCAAAAAGATGCAGCTGGATTTATTAGACTGAATGCTTTAAGATTTATTATTGCTGGTCAAGTTAGAGATAGAAAATAAATAATTATGAAATGTACATTATAAGATGTCCATTTTATTCTAAATAACAATTGGAGTATTAGAAAAATGGCTCTTATGAAATTTGCGAAAAAAGAGAAAAATGACATAACTCTTTTTGATGAAAAATGGAAAATTTTAATTGTTGATGATGAGATTGAAGTTCATAATATCACTAAAAGTGTGTTAAAAGATTTTGTCTTTGAAAATAAACAATTAGAATTTTTTAGTGCCTATAGTGGAAAAGAAGCAATTGAACTTGTAAAAAACACTCCTGATATTGCACTTATTTTACTTGATGTTGTTATGGAAACCGATGATGCAGGTCTTAGAGTTGTTGAAACAGTAAGAAATGAACTTTATAATCAAAAAGTAAGAATTATTTTACGAACTGGTCAACCAGGACTAGCTCCTCAAAGAGATATTATTTTAAATTATGACATCAATGACTACAAAGAGAAAACTGAGCTATCTTCTATGCAACTTTTTACAACCGTTGTTGCTTCACTTCGCTCTTATAGGGACTTAAGTATCATTGAACAAAATAAAGTTGGTTTACAAAAAATAATCACAGCATCAAAATCAATTTTTAAAATCAATTCACTCAAACTTTTTGTAGAGGGTGTATTAACCCAGTTGGTAAGTATTTTAAATCTCAGTCATGACACAAATCACATCAAAGCAAGTGATGCTTTTTTTGCTATTTTAAAAGAGGATGAAGATAGGAATAAGTTTGAAATTTTAGCAACTATTGGTAAATTTAAAGATAGTGATAACTTTAATATAATGACACCAAAAGCACTAGATTTATTGGATAAAGCTTTTGTCGAAAAAAATAGTTTTTTTGAAAATGATTCTTATGTTGGAATTTTTAGTTCAAGTAGTAATAATCATATTTTTCTATATCTTGAAGGATGTTCAAATCTCAATGAAAATGACAGAGATTTTATTAAACTTTTCTCAAGTAACATCTCAATTGCATATGAAAATATCAATCTTCATAATGAAATCATTGATACTCAAAAAGAGATTATTACACGATTTAGTTCTGTTGTTGAAAATCGTTCTAAAGAGGTAGCTGACCATGTTAATAGAGTTGCAAAAATATCTTATATTTTAGCAATTGCTTATGGGTTAGATGAAGATACTGCAAATCTTATAGAGATGGCAAGTCCAATGCATGATATTGGAAAAGTTGCTATTTCAGATACGATTTTATTAAAACCAGGGGAACTTACACATGAGGAATTTGAAATCATTAAAGAGCATTCAAGTATTGGGTATCATATCCTTTCATGTGGACAAAGAGAGATACTTCAAGCTGCTTCAATTATAGCGTATGAACATCATGAAAAATGGAATGGCACAGGTTATCCTAGAAATTTAAAAGAGGAAGAGATTCATATATATGGACGAATAACCGCTATTGCTGATGTTTATGATGCCTTAACTTACAGAAGAGTTTATAAAGATGCTTGGCCACAAAGTGAAGTTTTAGATTATATTAAAGCTGAAAAAGGAAAATCTTTTGAACCTAAACTTGTAGATATTTTTTTTGAGAATTTAGACCAAATACAACAAACTCATACACATGCAAATTAAAAATATCAAGCTTCATTCTGTTTCAAAACAGCTTTTAAAAGTTGTTTTTGCTTTTTATTTTTCTATCACTATTATCATAACCCTTATCCATTTTACTATTGAATATTATCATACAAAAGAGAATATCAATAATGAACTTAAAATGGTTTCTCAAACATTTATGCAATCTATACAAGGGGCTTTATGGAATTTTGATATGATACAAGTTAAATCAATTACTTCTGGAGCATTACAATTACCCTCTGTTTTAAGTATTAAAATTTTTGATAAAAATACAAACCAAACCATATACAATATTCAAAAACCCAATTTTGATTTGTCAAGTCAAGGTGTTTTTTCATATAGTCAAGAGTTGTACCATACAACATTAAAAAATGAAACAGTGTATGTAGGAACTATTCAGTATTTTAGTAATCACAATATCGTCATAGAAAGGGTAAAACTTAGTTTTTTTATCATCCTTTTTAACTCTATATTAAAAAGTTTAATTTTGACAATATTATTTATTTGGGCTTTTAATAAATATCTTACTAAACCCCTAGAAAAAATTACAAATGATATAAAAAATATCGATTTGCATCATTTAAAAAATCATAAAACTATAAGTGTTGATACTACAAAGAAAGATGAATTAACTTTTTTAAGTATTGCTTTTAATGATATGCTTAAAAACTTTGATGAAAAATTAAATATTATTCAAGAAACAAATAAACATTTAATAGAATCTGAAAAAATGGCTGCATTAGGTGGAATGGTTGCTGGAATTTCTCATGAGATAAATACACCTGTTGGGATTGCACTCACAGGGATCACTTATTTACAAGAACAAACAATAAATATCAAAAAACTTTATGAAGAGGAAAATATGAGTGAGGAAGATTTTTTACATTATCTCGATGATGCAAACACTTTAAATAACTCTATTCAGATTAATCTTCAAAAAGCAGCTTCTTTGATAAATAGTTTTAAAAAAGTAGCCGTTGACCAAAGCAGTAATGAAGAGAGAAAAATAAATTTAAAAGAATATATTGAAGAGATTATTTTAAGTTTACATAGCAAAATCAAAAAAACCAATATTAGTATAGTGATTGATATAGAAGATAATATACTCTTGACAACAAAACCAGGAGCTATCTCACAGATTATTACAAATCTAATTGCAAACTCACTAACCCATGGTTTTGAAAACCAACAAAGTGGTGAAATCAAAATCACTGCTAAACTAGAAGAAAATAACTTACATCTTCGATATCAAGATGATGGCAAAGGTATCTCAAAAGATGTAGAACATAAAATATTTAATCCATTTTTCACAACCAATAGAGCAAATGGTGGAAGTGGTTTGGGGATGAGTATAGTGTTTAATTTAGTAACTACTGTATTATCTGGTGAAATTGATTTACAAAGTGAACTACATAAAGGGATAATATTTGATATTATTATTCCAATACAAAAAGGTTAATAGATGAATATTTTTAAATTATTATTACTTTCTTTATTATTTATGAATATCTCTTATGGATTAGAGTTAATGTCAGAAGATTATCCGCCATATAACTATCCAAATAAAGATGGAAATCCAGAGGGAATCTCTATTGATATCGTAAGAGAAATTATCAAAAAAACAGGTGATAAAGATAATATTACTATCTTACCTTGGTCTAGGTCTTACAAATACATTCAAGAAAAAAAAGGACAAGTTTTATTTGTAATGACAAAAACAAAAGAGAGAGAAAACCTTTTTAAATGGGTTGGTCCTATTGCTTCAAATAATTGGGTTTTATTTGCAAAAAAAAACTCTAAGATAAAAATAAATTCCCTAGAAGAATTAAAAAAATCAAACTATATAATAGGAACATACAATGATGACGCATGTGAACTATTTTTAAAAAAGAATCATTTCGTAAATATTGCTTCAGTTGCAGATGATACTTTAAATGTAAAAAAACTTTTTAATAATAGAATCGATTTTTGGATAGTTGGTGAATATCAAGGTATTTTAAAAGCTAAAAGACTAAATCTCCATAAAGAGATTAAAAAAGTTTTTGATGTTAAACAAACTGAACTTTATATCGCTTTTTCAAAAGATGTTTCAGATAAAATAATATCAAAATGGCAACGTGAATTAGACATATTAAAAGAAAATGAAAAATATCAAGCGATACTTGATAAATATCTAAAATAAGGGGTAAAAATGATTTTAAAATTTAAAAAATGGTTTCCAAAGATTAGTAAAAAAGCTTGGGTTGCTCCAAGTGCTGATGTGATTGGGAATGTAAAAATAGGAAAAGATAGCTCTGTTTGGTTTGGAGTAGTTATAAGAGGCGATGTTCATAAGATAAGAATAGGAAAACGAACATCTATCCAAGACCTCTCTATGATTCATGTCACTCACTACAAAAACGAAGATATGAGTGATGGAAATCCAACTATTATAGGGGATGATGTAACTGTTGGGCATAAAGTTATGCTTCATGGATGTACAATCGAAAATGGTTGTTTGATTGGTATGAGTGCTACTATTTTAGATGGTGCAGTGATTGGGGAAGGGAGTATCGTTGGAGCTCATTCATTAGTCACTTCAAATAAAGTTTTTCCACCACATAGTTTGATTATGGGAAGCCCAGCTAAGGTTGTTAAAACTTTAAGTGAAGAGGAAGTTGCAAACTTAATAGCACACGCTGGACGATATGTGAAATTTAAAGAGGAATATCACACAAGTTCACAGGCTTAACTTTTTTTGAGAAACTGATTTTATTTTTCAGTTTCATCTTCCAAAAATCTAACACGAAAGAAAAATACACTATGCAACTCTTAGGAAAAAATGCCCCACTTGAAACTTCACTTGCCAATATGTCAAATGTCCTTACAAAACTTGACATTCAAACAACTTTATCGACTGAACTACATCCTTTAAAAAACTGTTTTTCTGTAAATCTATCATTTGATGGGGCTAAAAACTACATCTACTCAAATGGAAAAGGGATAAACCACGAAGCAAGTCTTGCTAGTGCTTATGGGGAATTTATCGAAAGATTACAAACAAACAATTTTTTTAGTGATTTTTATCTTCCAAATCGCTCCCATTTTCCTGATGAGATTTTGTTTGAAGTGGATGATTTTTTAGATACAGCATTTGATAAAAAATTGGCAAAATTTTACAATCCAAATGGGGAGCTAAGTGGTGAAGATTTAATCGATTTTAATAGTGAGCATGAAGATAAAATAGTCACTTTACCATTTTTAAATCTTACGACAAATAAAAAAGTAAATATCCCACAAAACCTTATAAGTAATCTGTATGTAAGTAACGGACTAGCGAGTGGAAACACACCAAATGAAGCAAAAGTACAAGCAATGAGCGAAATTATTGAACGATTTGTAAAAATAAAAGTTATCAAAGAGGGACTCAGTTTACCCAAATTTGATGATGCAATAATTCAAAAGTTTGAAAAGTTAAACGATGATATAAAAACTTTAAGAGAATTTGGCTATAAAATTGAAGTACTTGATGCAACTCTTGGTGGAGTTTATCCAGTTGTTGCAATATCACTTATCAATCCAAAAAACTCTACCCTTTTTGTCTCTTTTGGTGCTCACCCTATTTTGGAAGTGGCACTTGAAAGGACTATGACAGAACTTATGCAAGGGAGAGGTTTAGATAAACTTGATAGTTTTGAAACTCCAACTTTTGATATAACTATCGTAGATGATAGCTCAAATATCGAATCACACTTTATAGACTCAAACGGAAAGATTTGCTTTGGATTTTTAAGTGCTAAAAAAAGTTTTGATACAGTTCCTTGGAGATATGATGGGGTTAATAGCGATGATGAATATAAATTTTTAGTAGATATTTTACATAGTGAAAAAAGAGAGATACATTTGCGAGAATATGATTATTTAGGTTTTTATAGTTGCCAAATTATTGTCCCAAATTTTAGTGAAGTGTATCCGATAGATGATTTGATTTACAACAATAAAAATCAAGCGAAAATGATAAGAGATATGGTTTTAAATTTTCAAGAGTTTGACAGTGAAGATATTTTAAATGCAATTTTACCACTTGATAATTCGATTGATGTTGGAAAATATATCGGTGTAATTTTTGAAAGTCCATTTACTATGCTTGAGTTCAAAGCTCAAATTCATATCTTACTTGATGAATTAGATGAAGCGAAAGAACTCTTATCTTATAGTGACCAAAAACTCTCAAAAGTGGTAAGTGAGATTATTATTATGGAGGGTGAAAACCTTGATTTTGATAATTTTAAAGAGGGGCTATTTGCTATATTTGGGGAAGAGATAGTTCAAAAAGCGATTCAAATAATTGCAGCAGAAGAGTATTTAATAGATACAACTTTGAAAGCAGAATATCTCTCTATTTTAGCTCTTTATGATGAACTTTCAAAATATAAAAAATAAGCTAGAGAATCTCTAGCTTATTCTAATCACCATCTGGTCCATTATGACAATCATAACATGAAACATTATGTCCTGCACTCAAAGTTTTAGTTCTATGTTCTACAGTAAGCGTTCTAGTGGCTGTTGTTTTTGATAAAAAAGTTCCTCTATAATCGCTTCCATGACATACAGCACAACTTGCAAGATTATTTTCTGCCATCCTTTTATGTGAACTTACAACACTTTGCCCTGTAGGATGCATCCCATGAGGACCACCTGTAAAGTTTGTAGGTGTAGTTGTATGACAAGTTGAACATTCTGATTTAATGAAAATAAAGAGGGAAAATAATTTTCAAAAAAATATCATAAATTAAATAACAAGTGATAGTTTTTATTTTGTATTGTTGTGCTAGCTTACCTTAGGTAAAGAGATCACAATAAGTGAAAAGAGAAAACTGTAGTGATAGATTTTAAAACAGATCTATCTCTCCATTATCAGGTTCAATAAATCTTACAATATTATTTCTCCCTTTATCTCTAGCATCAACCAATGCCATTTCAGCTTTCTTAATCACTTCATTAATATCTGAACTATCCTGCGGGAACATTGAGACACCAATACACACTGTTTTTTTAAAGTGATCATTGTTTGAAGTAATTAAATATGTTTCAGTTAATCTTTCTTTAATTTTCTGTGCAATTTCTAAAGCCTTATCTTCATCTAAAACATTTACTAAAACTACTAAAAATTCACCTCCACCAAATCGTACGGCAATATCTGAACTTCTAATAACCTCTTTGATAACAGAAGCATATAATCTTAAAAAATCATCCCCAAATTTTGTCCCGTGTTCATCATTAACAGCTCTAAATCTATCAATATTTACAATCAATACCCCTAAATGCATCTTTTCTCTAAGGGCTAAAGGGATGAAACCTTTCATATCCTCATCAAAAGATTGTCTATTTTTTAGTTTTGTCAGATGATCTACATAAATTGAATTTTGCAATTCACTTAAGACATATTTCATATATAAAACACTTGTAATTTCATCTAAAAAAGTGTTCAAATACACTTTATCAAAACTCTCTAAATGGTCATTATCTAAAAAAAACTCAATATGCCCTATCTCATTTATAGAGTGAGCAAAGGTATAAGTATATTTTTCTTTATTTCCACTTTGAAACTTTATCTCCTCAATATTATGAATATTTTGCACCACTTTATAATTAAATATACGAAAATTTGTACTTAAAAAAATTGTTATCTTTTTATAAACAGTATCAATATCTAAAGTATGGAGAAGTTCCCCTTTAAAATCATTTATCCTTGTCAAATCTTCAATAACTTTTTTTACTTGATTAATATGTTTTTTATCAACTATATCATCTAGTTCATTAATCAGTGTTTTATATTGTTTTTCAATCATATGCTCTTCTTTTTCCCTAAATTATTCTCATTCAAAAATAGCTCTATTTATCTCTTTATCAATAGTATATTGATTTAATTGTATCCAATCTCCAACCAAATCAGCTTTACTTGTCACCTCTATTTGATTAAAAAATTGGTCATAACCTAAATATATATTATCTTTTTTTTGCTCTATTAAAACTTCAAGAGTTGTTGTATTCTTTCTAAATTTATAATTTTTTTCATCAATAATTGAACTAAGCTCTGATAATCTCTTTTTTGCTACATCTCCATTAACTTGTCCAGTCATAGTTGCACTTGGTGTTCCATCTCTTTTGCTATATGTAAATCCATGAAGGTGTGTTAAAGGAAATTTTGTAACATTTTCCATAGCTTCTTTCCAAATTGCTTCGCTCTCACCTGGATGTCCAACGATAAAATCAGTTCCTAAAGCATATCCCTTTCCTGCTATATATTCAAAAAGCTCGAGATCACTTTTTAGTTTATTTCGTCGATTCATCAAATTTAGCATCTCTTTTGTCGTGTGTTGCAATGCAATATGCAAATGTTTTGCCATCCAAGGTTCATCTAAAAGTTCTTTAAACTGCTCCGTTATCTGGATAGGTTCAACACTTCCAAGTCTAATTCTTCGAACACCTTTGATTTGAGAAATTTTTTGGAGTAGAAGTGCCAGACCATCTTTCCCATCAAGCCCTTTTCCAAATGAACCAAGATTTGTCCCAGTTAAGATAAACTCCCCAAAACCATTTGAGGCCAAAAGTTTCACTTGCTCCAAAATCTTCTCTTCACTATAACTTCGTGAATTTCCTCTCACATAAGGGATGATACAATAGCTACATCTAAAATCACACCCCTCTTGAATTTTGATAAATGCCCTACTTTTTCCTATCATATTTTCAATAATTGTATTGTCGATATGGTTTAAATCCCCCGCTTCAAAAAATCTATCTTGATTTAAAAGAAGTTGATTGATATTTTCTTTTTCACTTGCACCAAAAAGAGCATCGATTTTATTCTCTTTAAAAAGAGTTTCACCCTTCGTCCAAACACCACATCCAGTGAAAATAATACGAGGATTTTTCGAGGATTTTTTAAGCCCATTGATATAACCTCGTGCTGTACTATCTGCACTATTTGTAACAGTACAAGAATTTATCACAATCACATCTGCTTCATTTTCATTCAGTGTTGTTTCAAAATCCTTAAGCTTTGACATCATAATTTGGCTATCGACCACATTTGTACGACAACCAAATGTTTTAAAAAATACTTTTTCTCTCATGACTATATACTTGGTCCATCAAAAAGTCCATTTGCTGTTCCACCTGGGAGGAGATTTTCAGCTCCTACTTGAGAATTTGTAACCCTTAAAGTTTGTGTAGGGTAAGCTACTTGAATATCATCTTGTTTTAAAAATGCATCAAGTATCTCCATACTTATTTTACTTCTAAGTCCCAAAGTTGCATACGAATTTGTATAATACCAAGCAGAAACAACTATTCCATAAGGCTCTATAAATGTAAAAATCCTTGGCTCTGGATTTGTACTTCTTAAAACATATCTTGATTTGAGTTTAGACATCCTTTTTTTGGTAAGTTCAGTAAATCCTTTTGAGTGTTTTGTTGTTATTTCATTTGCAATTTCAACAGCTTTTTGGTGATTTGAGTCAAATGTGATAGTGATATCTATCCCATCCCAAACTGTTCTAAGCCCATCATAAGTATAGTTTGCGATAAGGTCTGTAAAAATATAGTTGTTTGGAACAAAAAAGACTCTTCCAGATCTTCTTGTTTTTCTATAAGTTGTTAGTGTTACATCTTCCCTTACAGTCATTTTGAAAAGTGAAATATCTAGAACATCTCCAACCATTTCACTATTGTCTCTATTTACTTTTATCCTATCTCCAACCCTAACAGCTCCACTTGCCATAATTACAAACCATCCAAAAATTGACATAAACCAATCTTTTAAAGCAATAGCAATCCCAGCAGATGCAAATCCAAGTACAGTTACCAAATAAGCAGCATTTTCGATGTAGGAGAAAACGATAATGATAATAATTAAGAAAATAAGTAAAAAGTTGATAAGTTTATTTGAAGTATAAAGTGAATCATCATCTTTTACATATTTTTTAAGGGCAAGTTTAATCCCAATTGAAAGTCCAATAAGAACTAAAATTATTAATGACAATTTTACCGTTCTATGTATCTCATTTGTTATTTTATCATTTGTTTCTTGTTTGAGTTGATCCACTTTTCGACTATAAACTTCACTTGTAGTTGAAACAATATCAGCAACCATTGTAAAATCATTGAGTCTTTTTTGTGATAGTACCATATCTTCTACTATAGGATTATGTGGGTCTAATTCAAGTATTTGTTTATAAATTCCCATCTCTTCAAGCAAAATTTTTACCAAATCGTTCACATCAGTATTGGTTTCTTTATAAGTTTTTACATTTTTATCTAAAATTTGGATAAAAGAATATGCTTCTATAATATTAAAAGGATTTGAGATAGCTGGCATAGATGCTATCTCTTTTGGTTTGATTGTTTTACCAATAGGGGAATCTTTATACTCATCAATTAATGAAAGCTCATTTTGTTTAATTTTTATTTTATTTGTAAGTTGATAAGAGAGTTCTTTGTATTTGACCCCCTCCCAAGCACTATATTTCTGAGCATCAATTTTTGTTTGTTCTAGCTCTTTTTCTATATCTCTATAGGCTAAATAATTATTGTACCTTTTAATAAGAAGATTTGCTTTTAAATTTTCATTGATAGATTGTATACTCTTAACCAATTTTGTTATTTCATTGTTTTTATTTATTGTATTTTGTGTAGTATCAACCCCATATAAAGATTGAAAAAGAAAAGTAAAAACTAAGATAAATCTAGCAAATTTCATTTTGCAAATCCTTTCAAAACTTCAATAACATCGCTTTTAGCAATACCATCAGTGATTTGACAATCCCCAATCCCAACAGGGACTATAAACTTGATTTTGTCATCAAGTGATTTTTTATCTAAGAAGAAATGATTGTAAAAATCTTCCACATCTTTGATATCGTAAGATGTAGGAATATCATAGCTATCAAGGAGATTTTTCACTCTAGAAGCTTCATCTTCACTCATTAGCCCAACTTTTACAGCTAAATTATTTGCCATAACCATCCCAATCCCAACAGCTTCACCATGAAGATAAGTTTCATAATTTGTCTCATTTTCTATCACATGCCCAAAAGTATGCCCATAATTTAAAGCAGCTCGAAGCCCTTGCTCTTTCTCATCTTGACCTACAACCCAAGCTTTTGTTTGAACAGATTTTTCTATCCCAACTGCCGTATTTTCAACACTGTCAAGTCTATTATTTTCAAGCCAAACAAAAAACTCTTTATTAAAACAAACGGCCATTTTGATAATCTCAGCAACCCCAGCACCAAACTCTCTTTTTGGTAAAGTAGTTAAAAAATATGGGTCAATATTTACTTCGATTGGTTGGTGAAATGCACCTATGAGATTTTTCCCAAATTTATTATTTATCCCTGTTTTTCCACCAACACTCGCATCAACTTGACTTAAAAGTGTAGTTGGCACTTGGATAAAATCAATCCCTCTTTGATAAATACTCGCAGCAAATCCAGTCATATCCCCAATAACTCCACCACCAAAAGCAATAAGCGTCGAGCTACGATTGAGTTTTTGTGTGAAACAATGGTCTAAAATAGTTAAAATTGTATCCATTGTTTTAAACTGTTCCCCATCAGGGATAGTGACCACACTCACCTCTTTTGCTTCTATTTTTGCTAAAAGATATGGAAGATGCAAAGCAGAGATAGTTGGGTTTGTTACAACGACCACTTTCCCGTTGAGTTGTATCGTTTTTAATGTGTCGATGTGTATATCGTATGAGCAATCTGGCAAAGTTATATTTACTGTCATTTGTGTACCTATATTGTATTTTTTAAAGGTTTTGATTTTATCTAAAAGCTACTAAAATATACTATAAGCTTTGGGAAAATTATTTGATATAAATAGATAAGAATAACTTTTAATACTCAAATATCTCAACAAGAATTTTTGATATCTCTTTCGATTTATTTTTTTCTACAACACCTATCTTTTTGACTATTCGAGTTTTATCAACCGCTTGTATTTGGTCTAACAATATTAAACCATTTTTCCCTTCTACCATTGTTAATCTTCCAAATCACTATCATTTAAAAATTCATCTATAGCCTCTTCTTCTAAATTTGTATTGTTTGATAAAACATTTTTTATGTTCTCCTCCCAATTTTCCCTTTTTGAACTAAGAACTGGTTTTAGAAGTAACCCATTTTCCACCACTTCCAAATCTATTTGAACATTTTCAAGATGTGCTTGTGCGATTAATGATTTTGGAATTCTAATACCTTGAGAATTTCCTATTTTTATTAACATTGTCATTATAAACTCCAATATATTTATTTATAAAGTAATTATATTGTAATAACTTTTAAGTGTTAATACATTGCATTAGTCCAAACATATAATGATAAATATTTTTACACTTTTTACATTTGTAAAATATTAAGCTTTATTTTATAAATAAGGGAATAAAATCCTCTTATATATTTAGTAGGAGTAATTTATGGAAAATGTTGTAGAAGCTTATAAAGTTTTTTTAGAGACCGAAGAATTGGGTGCAACAGATACAAGAAGGTTGAATCTAGTAATTAACAAATTAGATAATGAAAATAAAATACTAAAAGATGATGTGATTCTTTTAGTAGCTAAACATAGCAAAGATAAAGATGGTGCTTATAGAAATTTTGTTTCAAGATTAGAAAATGCAATAAATGTTGCAAAAGAGGAGGTAAACGAAGAAATACAAGAGGTATTAAATACACTCCACCTAGAAAAAATAAAAATAAATAATAACCAATATCTAAAATTTCATGGAAATGTACCAAAGCGATTAAATACAGTGATTCCTAATCTAAATTATTCTGAAGAAAATTATATTGAAGCACTTGGAACAAATCCTAAATTAAATATATTTATAAGTTATGCAGCTAAAGATGAAAAAGATGTATCAGTATTTAAAACAACTCTTCAAGAAATTGCAAATGACAAAATAATAACTTGGACAATGAATAAACTAATTCATGGTATATCCTTTGATACACAAATAAAAAAAGAGTTAGATAAATGTGATTATGGTTTTGCAATGCTTTCAGGAAATTTCTTAGATAGTGAATACATTACAGATATAGAAGTAAAAAAACTTCTCGAAGATAATAAAATCTTTCCAATTCTTCTAAGTGGTAGTTTTAGCGAATTAAATAAATTATGTGAAAAAGATATACAAAAACAATTATTAGAAAAACACACTTTTTCTCTAAAAGATAGAGGAAGAAGTGACTCTTTTAGTGCTATGGTAAGTGACCAATCAAGAGAATACTTTGTAAATGAAGTTATTAAAGCTTTATATAATAGAAAAGATTATGATTTAGAACAAGAAAATATTTCTAGAAACAATCATCAATGTTATATTAATAGCAGAAAAGAGTACAACAAAACATTATATACTGATTCATACTGTAAACCTCAAGAGATAATGACAGCATTAGAATCAATAGCAGTTAACGAAGAGGTTTTAGAAAAGAAAATAAATCTTTTAGATGATATGCTTGCTTGGTCAACAGAAAAAAACTCCCCAATTTATGCACTTTTAGGTGAATACGGTGTTGGTAAAACTTTTAATACCCGTATGTTTGCTTCTAAACTAGAAGAGCTAAGACAAACAAATAAAGATTTACCTTATCCTTTGTATATAGATTTAAGGGATACACCCACTTTTATAGAATCAAATGGTTCAAAAAGACAAGTTACCGTTGAAGAGATAATAGTAGAAATTCTAAGATTATCCAATAACAAAGCATTTTCAGCTGAAAAAATTATTGAAGACAATAAAAAGGGAAAAGCGATACTCATCTTTGATGGTTTAGATGAGAAACTTGTACACTATCCAAAAGATATGAAAAATAAATTTTTAAGAGAACTTATCAATGTACTTGATGTAAATAATTTTGTAAAAACAAATCAAAAGATTCTCCTATCTTGTCGAACACACTATTTTGAAAGTATTAAAGAACAAAACTCTTTTTTACGAGACAATGAACGATTTGATGTAGGGAAAACAAACTATCATGCTACAGAAGTACTCCCTTTTAACATGGAACAGATTCAAAATTATATTAAAAAAGTTTTTCCTATTGAGGAGACTGAAAAGATATTTACCTTTATTTCTAGTGATAATTATTTGAAAACAATAGTGACAAAACCACTTATGCTAAACAAATTATCCGCTATTTTACCTAAACTCATTGAACATAAAAGTAAGAATAAGAAAATCACATCAAAAGTTTTTTATCAATCTTTGATTGATGATACTTTTTCTCGTGACAATGAAAAACATACTATTAATATTAGAGATAAAAAAAGATTATTAAAAGAAGTATCTTATATGTTTTATAAAAAAGGTATTCAAAGTATCTCTATTGATAAACTTAATGACTGGTTCAATGAATATATATATGAACAACCCATTTTTAAAAAATATCAAGAAAAAGACTTTGATATACTTGAGTTAGATTTAAGAAACTCTTCTTTATTGGTTCGTTTCGGAGATACAAATTTTGGTTTTTCTCATAGTTCATTTTATGAGTATTTTATTGCTGAGTATCTTTTTGAAAATTGGGAAAACTTTGACTTTAGTGGAAAGTTATCTGAATTAACATTTGAATTTATCAAAGATACTATTAATGGGTTAGATTCCCATGAAAAAAGTGAATTTATTAAAAAGTTTAAAAATACTCTCTCTAAAGATACAAGAGAAAATAAAAAATTTCAACTTGATTTGTTAAAAGAGTTAAAAATAGGTGTTGAGAATATTATTTTGGATAGTCAGGAACTAGAATACTACACAATGAAAGATATTCACTGTAATAATTTAGAAGTAAGAAATAGTAATCTTTTTAGTTCTAACTTAATAGATTGTACAATCGACTCTTTAAATGTAACAAATTCAAATTTCAATGATAGTTATATAAAAAATTGCAAAATTGCAAAAATTGCAAAAGATGAAAAATCTGTTATGGATTATATAACAGATTTTGATAATATAATAGATAACGATGATTTGAAACTAAAAGAACTTCACAATTTTAAAAGTAATATCAATATCAATATCAATAAAATAAATATAAGTAGTGGTTTGGTTAATTCTATTGCAGAGGATGAAAACAATATCTATCTTGGTTGTTCTGATGGCTTAAAAATCTATACCAAAGAAAATTTTAGTTGTATTAAAGAGATAGCTAGTGGTTCTGTTCAATCTATTGCAGAGGATGAAAACAATATTTATCTTGGTTGTTCTGATGGCTTAAAAATCTATACCAAAGAGAATTTTAGTTGTATTAAAGAGATAGCTAGTGATTGGCTTCAATCTATTGCAGAGGATGAAAACAATATCTATCTTGGTTGTTCTGATGGCTTAAAAATCTATACCAAAGAGAATTTTAGTTGTATTAAAGAGATAGCTAGTGGTTTGGTTAATTCTATTGCAGAGGATGAAAACAATATCTATCTTGGTTGTTCTGATGGCTTAAAAATCTATACCAAAGAGAATTTTAGTTGTATTAAAGAGATAGCTAGTGATTGGCTTCAATCTATTGCAGAGGATGAAAACAATATCTATCTTGGTTGTTCTG
>JAQUAG010000004.1:40985-122337 GCA_028687375.1 Arcobacteraceae bacterium
TTCTGATGGCTTAAAAATCTATACCAAAGAGAATTTTAGTTGTATTAAAGAGATAGCTAGTGGTTTGGTTAATTCTATTGCAGAGGATGAAAACAATATTTATCTTGGTTCTTCTGATGGCTTAAAAATCTATACCAAAGAGAATTTTAGTTGTATTAAAGAGATAGCTAGTGGTTTGGTTAATTCTATTGCAGAGGATGAAAACAATATTTATCTTGGTTCTTCTGATGGCTTAAAAATCTATACCAAAGAGAATTTTAGTTGTATTAAAGAGATAGCTAGTGGTTCTGTTCAATCTATTGCAGAGGATGAAAACAATATCTATCTTGGTTCTTCTGATGGCTTAAAAATCTATACCAAAGAAAATTTTAGTTGTATTAAAGAGATAGCTAGTGGTTCTGTTCGCTCTATTGCAGAGGATAAAAACAATATCTATCTTGGTTCTTATGATGGCTTAAAAATCTATACCAAAGAGAATTTTAGTTGTATTAAAGAGATAGCTAGTGATTGGCTTCAATCTATTGCAGAGGATGAAAACAATATCTATCTTGGTTCTTATGATAGCTTAAAAATCTATACCAAAGAGAATTTTAGTTGTATTAAAGAGATAGCTAGTGGTTTGGTTAATTCTATTGCAGAGGATGAAAACAATATTTATCTTGGTTGTTCTGATGGCTTAAAAATCTATACCAAAGAGAATTTTAGTTGTATTAAAGAGATAGCTAGTGGTTCTGTTCGCTCTATTGCAGAGGATAAAAACAATATCTATCTTGGTTCTGGTAATACATTAAAAACCTATACCAAAGAGAATTTTAATAATAAAATTGTATTTGCACTAGGCAAGGGAAAAGATTGGTGTAGGATTAATTTTAAAGAAAATATTATAGAAGGGACTGAAATGTCATGGAAATTTGTTACGATTGAAGATGATAAAGGTGTAGTATATAATATTGATGATTTGTCAAACTTTAAACTTTTTCAGTCCGAATCTATGTTACCGCTCAACGAGTAAGATTAATAAATTTAAAGAGAAAAATTCAATATCCTCTTTAAACATTCATTTGATATAATCGCGACCATGATAATAAACCTATTTAAAGAGATTACAAAAATACAAAGATGTAGCGGAACGCATCAGCCATTTATAGATTTTATGGTTCTATTTAGTGCAAAATATAACTATATCTGCAAAATCGATGATGCTAAAAATATTCTATGTTATAAAGAAAATATTACACCTAAAATTTGTCTCCAATCACACTATGATATGGTGTGTTTACAAGATGGAAAAATCCCTGAAATTATTGAAGTTGATGGCTATTTAACAGCTGTTGATTCGACACTTGGGGCTGATAATGGGATTGGATGTGCTTATATGTTGGCACTTATGAGTGAAGGTGCGGGGTGTGAGTTTTTATTTACAAGTGATGAGGAGATTGGGCTTATTGGGGCAAACAATTTAGAGCTTCCACTTGTTTCAGAATTTATGCTCAATCTTGATAGTGAAGAGGAGAGCCGAATTTGTATCGGATGTGCTGGTGGAGTTGATATATTTGGGACTTTTACCAATACTAAAATCGTACAAAATAATGAAAATAAAACACTGTATGAACTCTCAATAGACAACCTTCAAGGTGGTCATAGTGGAGTGGATATCGATAAAAATATCCCTAATGCACTTAAACTTGTAGCCCTTGCTATTAAAGAGTGTGATGGAGTTCTCCTTGATATCAATGGTGGAGAGAGAATCAACTCAATACCCAAAAAATGTAAAGCTATCATCGCTTCAAATCATGAACCAAAAATAACCCATCCAAATATGAAAATTGAAAAAATAGAGACTCAAAGTGAACACTATAAAAGATTTGATGATTCTGTGATTGAATTTCTTGCGCATTTGCAAAATGGTGTAAGGGAGTTTGATGATACACTTCATATCCCAAAAACTTCTATCAATCTTTCGATTATCGAAACTACAATAGATGGATTGAAAGTATCTTTAAGTGCTAGAAGTATGGATAATGATGAACTAACAAAGATTAAAGAGGCTACAACAAAAGAGCTAGAAAGTTTTGGTTTTGAGGTATCTACAAATGGAAAATATCCAGCTTGGAACCCCCAAATCAATGATTTTTCTAAAACTGTTTTAGAGATTTATAAAAAGTACAACTCTGAAGCATCTTTTGAAGCTGTCCATGCTGGACTTGAATGTGCAATATTTAAAGACAAATATCCTAAAATGCTTGTAACTTCAATAGGACCAAATATCTATTTTCCACATGGAAATAGGGAAAAATGTGAGATAGCTTCGGTGTATCGAGTGTATGAAGTGTTACAAGAGATTATAGAAACAATAAACAACTAAAAATTAAAAAAAGGAAATAAAAAATATGGATTATTTAAAAATTATCGGGGGAACAAAACTACAAGGTTCAGTTGAAATAACAGGAGCCAAAAACGCAGCACTTCCACTACTAGCTTCAACTATTTTAGCTTCAAACAATGTTGTTATCTCAAATTTACCAAATGTTGTTGATATAAAAACACTTTTAAAACTTTTAAGAATGCTTGGTGCTAAGTTTGATCATAAAGTAAATGATATCACTATTAATACATCTGAACTAAATAAAACAACAGCAACTTATGAGATTGTAAAAACGATGAGAGCTTCTATTTTAGTACTTGGTCCCCTACTTGCTAGATTTGGACACTGTGAAGTTTCACTTCCAGGAGGTTGTGCTATTGGTCAACGACCTGTAGATTTACATCTAAAAGCATTAGAGCAAATGGGTGCAGAGATAGAGATACACGCTGGATATATCAAAGCAACTGCTCCAAATGGACTCAAAGGTGCAACTATTGTATTTGATAAAATTACAGTAACTGGTACAGAAAATATCGTAATGGCAGCAGCTTTAGCACATGGAAATTCAACAATCATCAATGCAGCAAAAGAACCTGAAGTTGTACAACTTTGTGAAGTTTTAAGAGATGCTGGAGTTGAAATCTCTGGAATTGGAACAAACACTTTAGAGATAGTTGGAAATGGTGGAAAGCTTTTAGAATTTAAACCATTTGCTGTTATCCCTGATAGAATTGAAGCTGGAACTTATCTTTGTGCTGGAGCTATTACAAATAGTGTTTTAAAAATTACAAATGTTGTCCCAAAACATCTTGAAGCAATGTTGTCAAAACTTGAAGAGATGGGATTTGGGATAGAAAGGGATGAGAATTCAGTAACTATTTTACCTGCCACAAAAATCAAATCAATCCATATCACAACAACAGAATACCCAGGATTTCCAACAGATATGCAAGCGCAATTTATGGCACTTTGTACTATGACTGAAGGTGTGAGTATTATCGATGAAAAACTATTTGAAAATAGATTTATGCATGTGAGTGAACTTTCACGAATGGGAGCTGATATCAGCTTAAATGGTACAGTTGCAACTGTTGTAGGTACTCCAAATACCCTTTTTGGAACTGATGTAATGGCAACTGATTTACGAGCGAGTAGTGCTTTAGTTTTAGCTGCACTTGTAGCTGGTGGAGAAACAAGAGTTCATAGAATCTACCATTTAGATAGAGGATATGATAGATTAGAAGAAAAATTAACTGCTCTTGGAGCAAATATCACAAGAGAAAGGGAATAGCAGTTCCTATTCTCCCCTTTTTTCTATTCTTTGGATTGCTTCTTTAAATTTATACTCTTTTACAAAATATAAAATCTCTTCACACATTTTTTCATCGCTTTGACTTAATTTTATTTTATCAAGTTTGAGTAAAATCTCTTCACAAACAATAGGTCGTTTTCTTTTTAATCCCCCTTCTAGCTCTTGAAATAATTGCTCTATTTCATCTTTTGAAGCGATAGATTTCAAATCTTTTTTAGTATCTAGTTTTATTGTTTCCTCCAAAGATAAAGCCATATCCTCTTTTTTATCATCACCATGTAACTCTTGAGGTTCTAAAGGTATCTCAAAAATAAATTTACTTCCAAGTCCCAATTGGCTCTCAATAAAAACTTTACCACCCATTAAAGTGATAAATTGTTTAGAGATAGCAAGTCCAAGTCCAGTACCTCCATATTTTCTAGTTGTTGTTTCATCTGCTTGTGTAAAAGAATCAAAAATCTTATCTATATAACTATTTTCTATCCCTATTCCACTATCACTTACAATAAATTGATACATATTGTTCTCTTTTTTAGAAATCTGTAACGCCACAAATCCTTGATGGGTAAATTTGATTCCATTTGAGATAAGATTGATAAGTATTTGCATCAATCGTAAACTATCTCCATAAAGCTTATTAGGAACATCATCATCTACTGATATAGAAAACTTTAATCCTTTCTCTTCCGCTTTAATACTAATAATATTATCAAGTTCAAATAGCAAAGATTTAAGTTCAAAAGAGACCTTATGTAATTCTATTTTTTTTGCTTCTAATTTACTAAAATCTAAAATATCATTTATTAATTTTAAAAGAATATTTGAAGCTGATTCTATTTTGTTTGCATATTCCAATTGTTTTGGATTTAAAGATGTTCTTTTAAGGACATACAGCATCCCTAAGATAGCATTCATAGGTGTTCTTACCTCGTGACTTACATTTGATAAAAAGTTTGCTTTCGCATTAACTGCGGACTCTGCTTTTATTTTTGCCATATCAAGTTGATAATTAAGCTTTTTAAGTCTTCCTACCCAATACAACATCACAAGAATAAAAAATAAACTAAAGATACTAATTTTCCAAACCAAAGAGTTATCAACCCCTTTTTCATACTTGATAGCAACCCATTTATTATAAATACTTTGATAATCATCTTGTGAGATATTTTCTATAGCTTTGTTAAAAATATCAAGTAAAATAAGATTGTCATTTCGTACAGCAACCCCCATATTCCAACTTTCATCAAATTTAGCAGATACTTTTAGCTCCCCAATATAATTACTTTGAAATGCATTTGAAACACTAATAAGTGTATCAATATGTCCAAAAACCTCTTTATTCTGTACCTTTTTAAGTCCCTCTTCTAAGCTGTCAACTTCAATAAGTTTAATCTTTGGATATTTCTCTTTTAAAATCTCTACAAAAGCGTAATCTTTTGTAATAGATAAACTCTTATCGATTATTTTATGAAAATCTTCAATAAATGGAACACCATTTTTTGTAACAAGAACAAGTGGTGCTTTTATATAAGGGGTTGTAAAATTCATAAATGTTTTTCGTTTTGGTGTTTCCATGGCAAGTGATAAAATATCACATTTTCGATTCATTGCAAACTGTAGCGATTCGCTCCAACTATCAGTTGGAACCAAAACTATATCAACTCCCATAGTTTTTGAAAATAGCTTCATAAAATCAGCTGCCATTCCTATATGATTTCCATCTTTGATTTTTTCAAAAGGTTCCCAATTTGGATCAACACACATTGTAATTTGTTTTTTCTTATTTAAAAATTCTATCTCTTTTGAATTAAATAATATAGTTTTTTTATCTTTTTCAAGATTACTAAACCATTTTATTTTCAATTTCATAATCTCATCTTGGGAAAGTCCATCTATCCCTTTTTGTAAGATTCCTTGCAAAATCTCATTTCTCTTATTCACTGCAAGATTCAATTTCAGATTAAGACCTTGCTCATCCATGTCACACGATGGATATATATCATTTATCCCCTCTTTAGAAAGTAAATAACTAACAACAGAATAACTATCAACTAATCCATCAACTTCATTAAACAGAACAGCTCGAATAGATGATAAAGTGTTTGGATATGTTATAACTTTAATTCGAGGATAATATCTTTTAATCGTCTCCTCTTCATAAAAACCTTTTACAACAGCTAACCTTTTCCCTTCAAAATCTTTAAGTGATTTGAGTTTAAGATTTTCCTTTCGTACAAAAACACTATCCATACTATCAAAGTATGGTGTTGTAAACGAGAAATATCTCTCCCTATTGTCTGTTTTTGCAATATTAAGCATCGCATCTAATTTATTTGTTTTTAACATCTCAAGATATGTAGCCCAATCATATCCACTTACAAATTCCACTTCTATTCCAATTTTTGAAGCAACAAGTTTCATAAAATCAATAGAAAAACCATTTGGTTCCCCATTTTCTCTAAAATTAAAAGGTGCCCAATCTTTTTCATTTTGAACTTTAAGCACTTGATGATTTTTGAGATACTCTTTTTCAATATCACTAAGATAAATTGTTCTATTTATTTTTCTCTCATAATCGAAACAATATTCATGTAAAACTTCTAAAATATTAGCATTTGGATAGATAAGCCCAAGTTTCGTAAACATCTCTGTGTTAAGTTTTAGAAGTTCAGGGACAATCGCACCAATTGTAAAAATTTCTTTTTTAAAAATCTTCTCTGTTGCTTTTGCCTCATATAAAAGTGCCTCTTTTGATTTTCTTTTAGAGTATTTATCATAGATAAGATTCACCGTTTCCTCTTTATGAGAAAAGGCATATTCCCACCCTTTTTTTGTTGCTTCAATAAAGTTTTTTACAAATTGAGGATTTGAATTCACCAAATTTTGATTTGTAAAAAGTTCCACATCGTAAGAATAGATTCCATAATCTGCTGGATTTATAATGTTATACTCAGCTTTTACTTTATCAAGTAGATATGGTTGTGAAGTTGTAAAGATAGTCATAGCATCAACTTCTCCATTTACAAACTTATCAATTCCAAAGTCATGTGGCAAAAAAGTATAATCGCTTTTTTTGATTTTTGCATCTTTAAACATCGCACCAATACTTGTGTGTTCAAGTTCCCAATCAACTGCCATAATCTTTTTACCTTTGAGGTCTTGAAGTGATTTGATATTTTTTTTCACAGCTAACGCCAAAACATTTTGTTTAAAATAAGAAGCAAGGAGAACAACTGGTTTTTTATGTAATTTTTCTAAAATAAGGGAAGAGGAAGATGTTCCAAAAGTACTTTTTCCACTTATAACATCATCCACAATATTGGTATCGTTGTGAAATTCTTTAAATTCGACGTTTGCCCCTATATCGTTATAAAAACCTTTCTCTTTTGCCATATAAAATCCAGCAAATTCAAATTGATGTTTCCATTCAAATTGGACAGAAACTTGTTTTAAATTCTCACCAAATAAAAAAGTTGAAAAAAAAAGAAGATTAATTAGAAGGTAAAATAATTTCAAAAGTGACCCCTTTTGTTTTTTTATTTTTGTATTCAATTTCATCATTATAAACCCGAATATCCCCTTGAAAAGATTCTTTCACTAAAAAATAAACAACATAAAGTCCTAACCCTTTCCCTAAAGATTTATGTTGTGTAGTAAAATATGGTTCAAATATTTTTTCTATTATCTCTTTATTTATACCACCACCATTATCTTTGATATTGACAATAATATTTTCATTTTTTTGATAGGCAGATATTGCTATTAAACCATCTTTTACTTGATGTTCAACCAAAGCATCGATAGAGTTTTGGATAATATTTTCTAAAATAACCGAAAATTTATCACTTGAACCTTTAATAAAAAGTCCTTTTTTAATCTGAAATATAAATTCAATATTTTCATTTTTTTTAAAAAGTTCCTCTTTCTCATCTTCTAAAAATTTATCTAATAAAAAACTATCACTCTCTGCTTTATATTGAAAAACTTTTCCAAAATTACTTAGAGTTTTGGAAAGACTTTGGGTATTTTGTACTATTGCGTTGGAGAGGGAATAAAAACTTTCATCTGTAAGCATCTCCATCTCTTTTTGTAGCATCATTCCACTCGCACTAACAGAGATAGCTGATAGTGGTTGTCTCCATTGATGAGCCATATTCTCTAAAAGTTCAGAGATTGCTTCAAATTTATTGAACTCGATGAGTTTTTTTTCATTTGCTTTAATTTTAAGTTGAGTTTTTATCCTTGATAATAACTCAATTGCTCGAAAAGGTTTTTGAACATAATCAACTCCACCTACACTAAACCCTTTTTCTATACTCTCATCTTCAGTTCGTGCAGTTATAAAAATTACAGGAATATGTGCTATTTTTGGATTCTTTTGGATTCTTCTACAAACTTCAAATCCATCAATTTCTGGCATCATAACATCCAAAAGGATAAGGTCTATCTCATTATCTTCATTTAAAATATCAAGGGCACTATAACCGTCAAGGGCAACAACAAGTTCATAATCTTCTAAAAGATTAAGTAAAATATCCACATTTGCTTTGGTATCATCCACTATCAAAATTGTTTGCTTAGGTTCCATTATCTCTCCCCTTGAATTTTATTTTTTACAAATTTTTTAAAGATTTGACTATTGTATCAAATACTTTTTCAATCTCCTCTTGTGTAATGATATAAGGGGGCATAAAATAGATTACATTTCCTAAAGGGCGAAGAATAACTCCCATTTTTAAGGCATACTCGTAGAATTTAATTCCAATTCTATCTTCACTTTTGTAACCAACAATATCAAAAGCGCAAACCATCCCTTGTTGTCTAATATTTGTAACAGTAGGAAAACTTTCCAATCTTTTAAGTTGTTCTTGTATAAACCTTATAGTCTTTTTATTATTTTCAATAACATTTTCATTTTCTAAAAACTCTATCCCAGCAAGTGCAGCTGTGCAAGAGAGTGGATTTCCAGTATAACTATGTGAATGTAAAAAAGACTTCACCCCTTTAGTATCATACTCACAATAAAAAGCATCATAAATTTTTTGTTTCATCATCACAACACTTAAAGGTAGATATCCAGCAGTTAATCCCTTACTTAGTATCATAAAATCAGGTGTTATCTCTGCCCATTCACAAGCAAATAATTTCCCAGTTCTCCCAAATCCAACAGCTACTTCATCAGCAATCAAAAATACATCATATAAATCACATAGCTCTCTTAGTCCCACTAAATAATCACTATGATACATATTCATATTTCCAGCACATTGGATTAAAGGTTCCACTATAATTGCTACAATATTTTTATGTTTCTCTTTTAGGAGGTTTTCCATATCCAAAAGAGCTATTTTTGCTTCCTCTTTTGTTTGACTTTTTGGAGATTTTGCTCTAAGTGTTTTTATTAAAATTGGATTATAAACATCTTTGTAAAGTCCCATATCACTTACGCTCAAAGCACCTATAGTTTCACCATGATAAGAATTTTCTAAAGATACAAAGTATTCTCTTTTTTCCCCTTTGTTCGCATGATAATGAAAAGCCATTTTCAAAGCTACTTCAATTCCACTACTTCCATTATCTGCAAAAAAAACTTTATCTAAACCATTTGGAGTGAGTTCTACAAGTTTCTTTGCTAACTTTACAGCTGGTTCGTGGGTAAATCCAGCAAGTAAAATATGTTCTAAATTATCAAGTTGAGCTTTTATTTTCTCATTGATAAATTTATTACTATGTCCTAATGTATTTACCCACCAAGAGCTTATCGCATCAATATATCTATTTCCTTCAAAATCTTCTAAATAAACACCATAAGCTTTTTTAATAGAAATAAGGGGAAGTTTCTCATGATCTTTCATCTGAGTACAAGGATGAAAAATATATTTTAAATCTTCCTCTTTTAGTTCTTGATTTGTCATTGTATCCCTTTCATTGTACGATTATTTGTATAATTTATTAAATCCTATAAATAACTATTATTAAGTCAACTATCTATCCAATACAGATATAAATAATATACAATATGTATATCTTATAAACTACTATTATATTTATACATATTATATATCATATATAGACTATTAAAGGTTATCTACTCCACTCTTTTTTTGCTCTATCACTCTCTCGTTTTAAATCTTTCTCTTTTAAAGCATCTCTTTTATCGTGAAGCTTTTTCCCAGCTCCTATTCCAATATTGAGCTTAATAAAGTTTTTCTCATCAAAATAAAGCTTTGTTACAACTATCGTGTAACCCTCTTTCGCAACTTTTTGAAAAAACTTATTTATTTGCTTTCGGTGTATGAGAAGTTTTCTAGGACGACTTTCATCTGGACGATAAGAAACATGAGCCGTATCGAGATGAGAGATATGCATATTTAAAAGAAATATCTCATTTTTAATAATCCGTACAAAACTATCTCGTAAATTGATTCTACCAGCTCTTATAGCCTTTACTTCGCTTCCCTCTAAAACTATCCCAGCTTCAATCACATCGCTCACTTCATAGTCGTGAAAGACTTTTCTATTTACAAATTCTCTTTGATTATTTTCTTTTTTCTTTGCCATTTTTTAACCTACATTTTTTATTCTAAAAAAACTACTTCCACTTCCACTAAAAAAATACTCATCTTTAGCAAAATTTATTAGTTCAGAGGAAACACTACTTGCTGGAAGGTACAAATCGTTTGCCTCTTCAATGGAGAGATCTTTAACAATGTCACAACTCTTCATTTTTAAAAGTTTGTCTGATTCCTCGTTTGTTATCTCTTTATAAAATTTATCTCTAAACTCTCTAAAAACAGCTCCAGTATTACACTCTATTGTTGGTGTAATTGTTTCAATATCTAGTGGCTCCTCAATAAATTCTTCAACTATTTCACCAATACCAGTAACATTTGCACTCTCATACTCATAAATAAAAAATGGGACATCAGCACCTATAGTTGCCCCAATATTTGCCATCTCATCTTTGCAAAGTCCTAAAGAACAAGCACTATTCACCATAATGATAAAAGTAGCAGCATTTGAACTCCCACCACCAAGCCCTGCAAACTCTGGGATATTTTTATCTACTTTTACTTTATGGTGATTAAAGTATTCAGTAACTTTTGAAGAGATCTCACATAATTTTGTATAAGCCTTGTAGATCGTATTCTTTTTTGTTTCACAACCAAACTTACCTTCTAACGTAAATTCACGAAATTTTCCCTCTTCAAAGGTGATAGTGTCATACAAATCTTTCACCCTCACAAATCTCGAAACTAGTTCGTGATATTCTCCTCTAACACCAGAAATTTTAAGAAATATATTTACTTTTGCATATGATTTTTTAGTCATTGTTTCCAACCATCTCATTTTCAAAATAAACTCTATTTAAAACATATTTAGGCTCACCCTCTTTTATCTCAATAATAGAGAAAAAATCATCAAAAACTATCACATATTCCCCATCATCTTTTGTTTCAAAATACTCAATGCTCAATCGTTTTCCAAGGATAAACCACTCTTTAGTTCCTGTGTATATATTTATAGGGGGATTAAGATATGACAATGGATTTAAAGCAACCTCATTTTGAAATCTAAAATCACCTTCATTAAGTCTTTCAAGATAGGATAAAGTTCCAACTCTAGCTAATCTTTGAAGCAGTATTTGAGCAATACTTCTTATATAGCTTCCCTCACTAACAGTGATATCAAAACTTATAAATGGGTGATTATAGTTGATAAACTTCACATTATAAACCTCTGACGTTATCATTTTCATCTCAAACTCTATCCCATCTCTAGCCATTTCGTAAGCTCTCTTCCCATCAATATTTTTTGCACTATATTTTGGAGGAAGATAAGTTAAGCTACCTGTTAAGTTTTGTAGCTCTTTTTCTATTATACATTGTTCTAAAACATCAGAATCTCTTTGTACTTTTTCAATATTTTCAATATCAAAACTAGGACTAATTGCATCTAGCCAAATTGTTGTTCTATATGTTTTTGGAGATTTTTTTAGAAACCTAAATAGTTGAGGATATTTTCCAAAAGCTACTATTAAACAACCACAAGCAAAGGGGTCAAGCGTGCCACTAAATCCAGCCACTTTTTCTTTGTACTTTCGCTTTATTCTGCTTAAGTAAAAGTTACTACTGATATTGATTGGTTTTTTTACAACAAAGAGTCGATTCAAATTTTTTCCACAAATGAAGATAAAATATCTCGTTTTGTTCCACCAAAATTGATATTTAATTTTAAATCTTTACCAACTTTTTGAACCCCTAAAACTCTCCCCATTCCAAAAATTTTATGTTTTACAATATCATCTTTTTTGAATGCACTTGTTTTTTCGATACTAAAACTCCCCTCAATAAGCCCAGATTCACTTAAAAATCTACTTTTCACTAACTGAGTTCGTCTCCCTTTATAAAATCTACTATGAACAGAACTTAGAGTTAGTCTATCTTTAGCTCTTGTAAAAGCGACATATCCAAGTCTTCTCTCCTCTTCTAAATCACTTCCTTCCCCTACAAGTGGAAAAAATCCCTCTTCCATCCCTACAACAAAAACATACTCATATTCAAGTCCCTTAGAAGCATGGATACTCATCATCGAAACAGCACCCCCTTCAATAGCATCTTGATCACTTTTGAGTGATATTTCATTTAAAAAATCTTCAAGATTCATATCGATATTTTGCAGTAAGAAATCTCTCAAATACCCATAAAATTCATCAATATTTGCTATCCTATCACTACTTTCTGGTTGATTTTGGTAAAACTCTTTAAAATCAAATGTTTCATCAAAAAGGTCTATAAACCTCATTTTAGAATTTTGCAACACCTCTTGTAAATCTTTAATTGAAGCCATAAATACTTTTAATGTCATTGCATTTTTTTTTCCAACAAATTTTGCTAGTTCATTATTATCAAGCTCCTCAATAAGATTAAAAACAGATTTTTTAAGATTAATAGCTTCAACTTCAAGTTTATCTACAGTTGTAGGGCCTATTCCTCTTTTTGGTTTGTTGATAATTCTTTTTAGAGAAAAGTTATCATTTTTATTTGTTATAACTCTAAAATAAGCTATCAAATCTTTTATCTCAGCTCTTTCGTAAAACTTTGTTCCACCTACAAGCTTGTAGTTGATTCTAGCTTTATTAAATCCCTCTTCTAGAGCACGACTTAGTGCATTTACCCTATAAAGTATCGCAATTTCACCTGCATCAACTCCACTATTCAGAAGTTTTTTTACATCTTCGGCTATTTTTCTTGTTTCATCATTTTCATCATTTGAGTCATAAAATTTCACATCTTCTCCAACACCTCTTGTTGATCGAAGCTCCTTTCCAAGTCTATCTCGATTGTGTTCAATAAGTGAATTTGCATGCTCTAAAATTTTTGAAGTTGAACGATAGTTTTCTTCTAATTTAATAGTTATAGCCCCTTCAAATGTAGAAGCAAAATTAAGAATATTTTTAATATTTGCACCCCTCCAACCATAAATAGATTGATCATCATCTCCTACTACACAAAGATTATTGTGAACTGTGCACAATTTCTTTAAAAGCTTATATTGAAGTTCATTTGTATCTTGATATTCATCAACCATAATATATTTATATCTTTCACTTGTTTCAATTGCTATATCTTTGTACTCATCCAAAATCTTATACGTTAGTAATAATAAATCATCAAAATCAACAAGATTATTTTTTACTAGATATTCTTCATATTGTTCATATACTTGAGCTATCCTTGCATAAAGTTTATCTTGAGAGGTTTGTTTGACGACAGCTGGTGTCATCATAAGATTTTTAAATTTTGAGATTTCTGCTGAAAGAATTGAAGTTGTTGTCTCTTTATCTATCATTTTTAATATTTTTTTTCTATCGTCACTATCGATGATTACAAAATTATTTTTTCTTCCTAATTTACTAATATGAAATTTTAAAAACAAAAGTCCAAATTTATGAAAAGTACAAAGGAGTGGAGGATATTTTATCTCATCAATTAAATTATATGCTCTATTTCTCATCTCAGTAGCAGCTTTATTTGTAAACGTTAAAGTGAGGATTGAAGCTGGATCTATCCCTAAAGAGATAAGGTAAGCCAACCTTGTAGTAATTGTTTTTGTTTTTCCACTTCCTGCACCTGCAAGAATTAAAAGAGGTCCATCTATATGAGTTGCCGCTACTTTTTGTGAGTCATTTAAAGATGAAAGCATCGCTTTTCCTTTGATTTTATATTTTACTGTATCTATTTTATTGATTATAACAAAAACGAGATAAATTTAAAATTTAGATTATTTTTAATAGTTTTTATATAAATATATGTTATGATTATTATCATTTTTTAATAAGAGGTTATACATATGTTATCAGACTTTACAAAACTAAATACTTTTTTGATTGTGGTTAAAGAGAAATCGTTCTCTAAAGCGTCAGCAAAACTAGGTATTTCACAACCAGCAGTTACTCAACAAATGAGATATATTGAAGATTACTTAGATACAAAAGTTTTAGATAGAAAGAAAAATGGGATTAGACTCACTAAAGAGGGTGAAAAACTTCTTTTAATTGCTCAAAAACTCCAAAAATCTATCATAGTTGCCGAGCAACAACTTTTAGGAATCATCAATAAAGATATCAATTTTATTTTTGCAGCATCTAAAGTTATTGGGGATTATGTTCTTCCTACTGTTTTAAATGAAATAAAAACAACTATTAATAATGAAGTAACTATCAATGTAGATTTTAGTCACAACTGTATTAGTTCATTACTTGACAAAAAAGCAGATATGGCTCTTATAGAATCACCTATCTTTGAAGATGGTGTAATTTATAGAGACTGGATGGAAGATGAGATTGTAATATTTTCAAATCAACCTTTACCAAAAAGGGTAAGGAATGAAGATTTACAAAGCTATAAATGGGTTTGTAGGGACCATGAAAGTCATACGAGAAAACTATTTAAAGAATCTCTTGATATCGCAGGATTCCAAGATTGTGATACTTTCAATGTGATTACAGAATCATCATCATTAACAGCTATTATGCAAACAGTATTACATTCATCTAAAACAGATACTCCAACAGCTTCAATAGCTTCATATAGAGCTTTAAGGGAATATGAAGAAGATGGAAAATTATTTATCTCTAGACTACCAAAATTAACCATGAAAAGAACTCTTTATATAGCTTATCTTAAAGAGAGAAAACACGATGCGTTTATCGATACTGTTTTAAGTTTTTTAATGACAGTAAAGTAATTTTTGTTCTCATTAACAATGAGAAAAGACTGAGAAATTTTCTCAGCCTTTTTTATTATTTGAAACTTTGACGCTAAAAAGATTATAAAAACTTTATAATCTCCCCTTCTAAATCTTCTATATCTATCTCGCAAGTATGTTTAATCTCTTTATCAAATAATCCAACAATCATAGGAGGAACTTTAACATTAAAATCATTACTAATTTTCTCTAAAGCCTCTTTGTCGTTATATTTCACATCATCTTCCCTTAAAGCATTTAAAACAGATGGTGAAAATTTAGTCCATTCAGCTGTACTGTAAACTACATTTTTGAGTGGTTTTTCCATCAATGTTTCATACGCTTTGATACAAGTTGCTGTATGTGGATCCATTAAATATCCATTTTCAAGATATGTTTTAATAGTTTTTAATCCATAATCATCGTCACTAAATGTAGCACTAAATTCACTTTGAAGTTTTATTTTCTCTTCGTGCGTTAATTGGAAACAATTTTTATTATTCAAATCATCCATAAGCTCTTTTGTTCTAGCACTTCCAAGCATATCGTACATAATTCTTTCAATATTTGAAGATTTTAAGATATCCATGGCAGGTGATTTTGTAAGAACTAATTTTTTATCATTTAAATCATAAGCTCCCTCATTTATCCAAGATGTTAAAACATTATTGGCATTTGATGTGATAAGGATTTTTTCTATTGGTAATCCCATTTTTTTAGCATAATATCCACCAAGTGCATTTCCAAAATTTCCTGATGGAACTGTAAGATAAATCTTCTCACCAAGTTCAATTTCAGCTTGTCTTAGAAGTTCAAGATATGACCAAAAATGATACACAATTTGAAAAATAATTCTTCCAAAATTAACACTATTTGCTGCACTTAATTTTGTATGTTTTTCTAATAATGTAGCTTTAAAAGTATCACTTGCAAGTAAACTTTTAAGTGCATTTTGAGCATCATCAAAATCTCCATTTATACCGATAACTTTTAGATTTTCTCCATCTTCAGTAACCATTTGCAGTCTTTGAACATCGCTAGTTCCTCCAACTGGATACAAACAAGCAACTTTTATCCCCTCTTTATTTTTAAAAGTATTTAAAGCAGCTGGTCCTGTATCTCCTGAAGTTGCAGCTAAAATAAGATAGTTCTCCCCTCTTTTTTTAGCAATTGCACTTAAAACTGAACCAAATGGTTGAAGTGCCATATCTTTAAAAGCTCGTGTAGGTCCATGATATTGCTCATTTACAAAAAGATTATTTTTTACCTTTACAACAGGTGATGGATTGTTTTTATCATCAAAAGCATCATAAAGATTCAATGCCATTTCCAAATCATCATCTTGAATATCAACTTTAAAAGCTTTTAATATAGAAAAAGCTAATTCTTTGTAACTCTTTTTTGTACATTCTAGAATAAAGTCATTTGTAAAAAATGGTAACTCTTTTGGGATATATAATCCACCAAATGAAGCACTTGGATTTAAAATAGCATAAGAAAATTCTACCTCTACTGGCTTGATTCCATCATTTCCTCTTGTTTCTATAAAACTCATAAATATTTTCCTCTTAGTTAAAATTGCTCTGATTATACTAAAAAGATGTTGATAAGTTTATAAGTTCTCTTTTTGAAATAAGACTTTTTTTATCTCTTTTCTTAAATGAAAAAACTAAATCTCTATTTCACTATTGGGATTAAAAAAAATTATTGTAAGATTTGAAAGTTTAATAACAAAAACAAAATAAAGGAATAAAAATGCCAAAAATAAATAAATATGTTGATATAGATACTGTTGAGAGAGAAGCGAAAAAAGACTATATTGATAGACACTCACCATTTATCCATTGTGATAGTAGTGCAGTAAAAGGTGAGATCTTCAAAGTAACAGTTAAAATGGGAAATGAATATACTCATCCAGATGATTTTGATCATTATATTGCAAATATTTCACTTTTCAACGGTGAAACATTATTAGCACGTGCTGATTTTGTTCCAGGAACTTATGGAAATGAAAAATCACATTGTGAAGTAACATTTAATATTAGAGCTATGGGAAAATTAAATTTAGTAGCTCAAGCTTACTGTACAAAACATGGTATATGGGAATCAACACCTGTTGAAGTAGCCGTTGCTTAATCATTTTAACTTTAAAAGTTTGAAAAGGTAGGAGTTTTTACTTCTATCTTTTTTTATGCTAAACTTAATATATGAAATTTAATAAAATATATATAGAACTCACAAATATTTGTGGTCTTCAGTGCACTTTTTGTCCATCCAAAAATAATAAACCGTCAACTATACCTTTAAAGTCATTTGACACTATTCTAAAACAAGTTAAACAATATACAAATATCATCACTTTTCACATCTTTGGCGATCCATTAACTCTTTCAAATTTAAAAGAATATCTAGATATCGCACAAAAAAACAATCTCAAAGTTGAAATAACTACAACGGGTTATTTTTTAAAAAATTTCCCATTAGAGTTATTTTTACATCCTACTATCAGACAAATCAATTTTTCACTCAATAGTTACAATAAAAATGAGATGAAAGTCACACTACTTGAGTATCTTGAACCTATGTTTAATCTTTGTAAACTGAAACTTGAACAAAAAATTCATAGTTTTATCAATTTTAGATTATGGAATTTAGATGAAGATAAAAGTGAAGATAATTTCAATCAAATGGTTATACATTTTTTGGAAACTCATTTTAATATCAATTTAGGAAATATTGATTATCAAAAATCAATACGATTAGAAAATCAAATTTTGCTTGATTTTGATACTTATTTTGAATGGCCATCACTCAACTCAGATCATATTAGCGATGGTTTTTGCTATGGACTTAGTTCCCATATTGGAATTCTCAGTAATGGAACTGTAGTACCTTGTTGTCTTGATGGTTATGGAGTGATAAATCTTGGAAATATATATGAAAATAGCCTCACTTCAATACTTCAGAGTAAAAAATCACAAAATATAATTGAAAATTTTAAAAATCATATTGCTTGTGAAGAGCTATGTCAAAAATGTACCTTTAAAACACGATTTTAAGTTTTTAATATTTATCAATTCAAAACAATATTTTAAGCTATACTTTAATTATTTTTAAGTACACTTGCGAAAATTTTTTAATCGATAGATTATACAAAAAGGGAACAATATGGCAAGAAGATGTATGATATCTGGAAAAGGTCCAATGAGCGGAAACAATGTAAGTCATGCTAAAAACAAAACTAAAAGAAGATTTTTACCAAACTTAAGAAGTGTTAGAATACAACTTGAAGATGGAACTTCTACAAAAATTAGAATTTGTGCAAAAGAATTAAGAACTTTAAAGAAAAATTCTTAGTCTTTATTTAGATGATATAAAAGGTGTGTTGCTCTTTGCAATGCACCTTTTTTTATTGTTAAAATTGTAACTTTTTTAAGATAAAATAAAAAAGTAAAATAATATGAAGGAGTAATATAGAATGTTTAGTATATTTCCAATTAAAGGTTATATTAGTGATATTGATGGATTTTATTGTGATGGGATAAGTGCTGGATTAAAAGCAAATAATAAGCTTGATATTGGATTTATCTATAGTGATGTGATGTGTGAAGTTAATGCAATTTTTACTAAAAATAAATTTCAAGCTGCCCCACTTAGACATTTTTTAAACAAAGGTGATAAAAGTTCAAACTTTGTACTTATCAATTCAAGAAATGCAAATGCTATGACTGGGCAAGCAGGTATCAATGATATTGATGAGTTATTTGGTGAATTAGAAAAAACTCTTCCAAATATCAAAAATCCAATTATGAGTAGTACTGGAGTGATTGGAGTAAGACTTCCTAAAGAGAAAATTCTAGAAGGTGCAAAAACTTTTAATCTTAAAAATCAAAATGGAGAAAATTTAACTCATGCAATTATGACAACAGATAGCTATCCAAAAAGTTGCCTTTATGAGGTAAAACTTGAAGATGGATCTTTATTTAAAATTGGAGCAGTTGCAAAAGGTGCTGGGATGATAAATCCAAATTTAGCAACTATGCTTTGCTTTATTTGTACAGATGCAGCTGTTCCAAAAGAAGATATGCAAGAGGCTCTTTTAGAAAATGCTCACACAACTTTTAATGCTATTAGCGTTGATGGAGACACTTCGACAAATGATACTGTTTTGCTTTTAGCAAATAAAAAAGCTAATTGTTATGATAAAAAAGCTTTTAAAGAGGCATTACGACTTGTGATGAATGATATGGCTATGTTAATGGTAGCTGATGGCGAGGGTGCTAAAAAAGCTGTTGGATTTGAAGTTGTTGGAGCTTCTAGTGATGAAGAAGCAGAATTAATCGCAAAAAATCTTTCAAATTCACTTTTAGTAAAAACTGCTTTATTTGGAGAAGATCCAAATTGGGGAAGAATCGCATCTACAATTGGCGCTAGTGGAGCACAATGTGATGAAACTACACTTACTATCAGCTTTGAAAGTGTACTTGTGTATAACAAAGGTGAAATTTACTTTAATAAAGAAGTTGAGACAAAAGCAGCTGCAATTTTACAAAAACCATCATTTAGAATCATCTGTGACTTAGGACTAAATAATGGTAAATTTACAGCTTTTGGGTGTGATTTAGGGTATGAATATGTTAAAATTAATGCTGATTATAGAACTTAAATCCTATTAAAAAGAATATCTTTTTATACTCTTTTAAAACTTGTAATAGTGAGTGTTATCTATTTATACACCATCAAAGAAAAAGATTTTAAAGATACAACAAAGCAACTATTAGCTAAAATACTAAAAAATTAACAAAAGGATGAAAAATGTTTCACGAATATAGAGATATCGTAACAGAATTAAAAACTTCAAATGCACATTTTAGAAAAATTTTTGATGAGCACAATGACTTACATGACCAATTAGAAAAAGCTGAAGCTGGTGGGATGGATCACATCGACCACATCGAAATTGAAAGAATGAAAAAAGCTAAATTAAAACTTAAAGATGAAGCTTATGCAATGATTATGGATTATAAACACAATCAACAATAATTCTTATTTTATTGTTTAAAAAGGTTAAGATAAATTATCTTAACCTTTTTTTTTGGGTTTTTTAGATAAACTCCAAACAAATTTTTTAAAAGTTTCTCTTGAAAGGCAAATTAACTATGGATAATCTTTTCCAATCACAAGATATTAGAGATATCAAAATTGAAGATTCAGTAAAAGCATCATACCTTGACTACTCAATGAGTGTAATCATAGGTAGAGCGCTTCCTGATTCTAGGGATGGTTTAAAACCAGTTCACAGAAGAATACTCTACGCAATGAATGAGCTAAACCTTAGTTCTCGAGCTCCTTACAAAAAATCAGCAAGAATTGTTGGAGATGTTATTGGTAAATATCACCCACATGGTGATAATTCTGTTTATGATGCACTTGTAAGAATGGCACAAGATTTCTCCATGAGAACACCACTTGTCGATGGTCAAGGAAACTTCGGTTCTGTTGATGGTGATAGTGCGGCAGCTATGAGATATACAGAAGCTAGAATGACTAAAATTAGTGAAGATATCTTAAGAGATATCGATAAAGATACTGTTAACTTTATCCCAACATACGATGATGCTGGGAAAGAACCATCAGTTTTACCTACAAGAATACCATCTTTACTTATTAATGGAAGTGAAGGTATTGCTGTTGGTATGGCTACAAAAATCCCTCCACACAATCCAACAGAAGTGATGAACGCCCTACTGCATATGGTAGAAAATCCAAAAGCAACTGCTGAAGATTTAATGGCATTTATTCAAGGTCCAGATTTTCCAACTGGTGGAACGATATTTGGTCGAAGAGGTATCATAGATGCTTATACGACTGGAAGAGGAAGAGTACGAGTTCGAGCAAAACATCATATTGAAATCAAAAATAAAAAAGATATCATCGTAATAGATGAACTTCCTTATCAAGTAAATAAAGCAAGATTAGTTGAGCAAATTGCAACTTTAGCCAAAGATAAAATGCTTGAGGGTGTAAGTGAAGTTAGAGATGAATCTGATAGAGATGGGATGAGAGTTGTCATTGAACTTAAAAAAGAGGCAATGGCTGAAATCGTTTTAAATAACCTTTACAAAACAACACCAATGCAGATAACTTTTGGAACAATTATGTTAGCTGTCCATAACAAAGAGCCTAGAATTTTTACACTTCCTGAAGTTTTAACTGTATTTTTAAATCACAGAAAAACAGTCATTATTAGACGAACTATCTTTGATCTTGAAAAGGCAAAAGCAAGAGCTCATATCTTAGAGGGATTAAAAATAGCTCTTGATAATATTGATGAAGTTGTAAGAATTATTAGAGCGAGTTCAAATGATCAAGAAGCAAGAGAAAGCTTAATGGCAACTTTTGGTCTTTCACAGATTCAATCTCAAGCTATTCTTGATATGAGACTTGGAAGATTAACTGGACTTCAAAGAGAAAAATTAGAAGCTGAATTAAAAGAGCTTTTATTACTTATTGAAGAACTTGAATCTATTTTAAAATCTGAAGATAAGCTTAACATAATCATCAAAGAAGAGTTAGAAGAAACAAAAGAAAAATATACAGATGTAAGAAGAACTGAGATTGAAGATAGTTATGATGATATCGATATCGAAGACCTTATTCCAAATGAGCCAATGGTTGTTACAATTACACATAATGGATATGTAAAAAGAGTTCCAATCAAAGCTTATGAAATGCAAAGACGTGGTGGAAAAGGTAAAATCGCAGTAACTACTCACGATGATGACTTTATAGAAAGATTCTTTGTAAGTAATACTCACGATACACTTATGTTTGTTACAAATCTTGGGCAACTATACTGGTTAAAAGTATATAAAATACCTGAAGGTAGTAGAATTGCAAAAGGGAAAGCGGTAGTTAATCTTATCAATTTAAGAGAAGATGAAAAAATTATGGCAATTATCCCTACAAGTGATTTTGATGATAGTAAATCTTTAGCATTCTTTACAAAATATGGAATTGTTAAACGAACACTATTAAGTGAATTCAGCAATATCAGAAGTAATGGTGTAAGAGCTATTGTCCTTGATGACGAAGATGAAGTTATCACAGCTCAAATTACACTTCCCGAATCAAAATACTTAATGATTTTTACAGCTCTTGGGCAAGTTATTAGGTTTGAAACTGAAAAAACTAGAACACAAGGAAGAACAACAAGAGGAGTTAGAGGTATCAAATTTAAAGACCCTAAAGATTATGTTGTTGATGCTGAAGTTGTAGAAAATGAAGGGCAAGAGCTTTTAACTGTAAGTGAAAGTGGTGTTGGGAAAAGAACAACAGTTGAAGAGTACAGAATTACAAATAGAGCTGGAAGTGGTGTTATATCTATGAAACTTTCTCCAAAAACAGGAAAAACTGTTGTTGGAAATGTTATCGTTGATGAAAACCAAGATTTAATGGCACTTACAAGTGTTGGAAAAATGATAAGAGTTGATATGCAAACTATTAGAAAAGCTGGTAGAAATACAAGTGGAGTAAATATAGTTGATGTTGATAAAGGGGATAGAGTTGTAAGTATTGCAAAATGTCCTAAAGAGAAAGAAGATGAACTTGATATAGAAGATGCACAAGATATGGTAAACAGTAGTGGTGATAATATTATTGAAGATATTGTTGCTCCTTCTAGCCAAGAGCTAAATTTATTAAATATTAACGGAGATGATGAGGAATGAAAAAATATAATGTTGCTGTTGTAGGTGCTACTGGTGCTGTTGGTGAGGAATTATTTAGAATATTAGATGAGATGGATTTCCCAGTAGGAAATCTTCTTCCACTAGCAAGTGCTAGAAGTGTTGGTACAAACATCGAATTTGCTGGGAAAGAATACCCAGTTGTAGAACTTACTGAAACGGTATTTGAAGAAAATGATGTTGATATTGCATTTTTTAGTGCTGGTGGAAGCATTAGTGCTAAATATGCTAAATATGCTGTTGAAGGTGGTGCTGTTGTTATTGATAACACTAGCCATTTTAGAATGGATCCAACTATTCCATTAGTTGTTCCTGAAGTAAATCCTGAAGATATAGCTCTTTGGAGAGAATCTGGAATAATTGCAAATCCAAACTGTTCAACTATCCAAATGGTACAGGCACTTAAACCTCTTGATGATTTATATGGAATCGAAAGAGTTGATGTAAGTACTTACCAAGCGACAAGTGGAGCTGGTAAAAAGGGGATGGAAGAGTTAGTTTTACAAATGCAAGACTTTTTTGCATTTAGACTTGATGAGTCAAAAATTGAAGCTTTTGCACACCAAATAGCACTAAATGTAATTCCACAAGTAGATAAAGCTATGCCTAGTGGATTTACAAAAGAGGAAGAAAAAATGGTGTATGAAACACAAAAAATTCTTCACAAAAATATCCAAGTTGCAGCAACTTGTGTAAGAGTTCCCGTTTTAAGAAGTCATAGTGAATCTATCACTGTAACATTTCCTGAACATATTGATGTAGATGTTGAAAGATGTAGAGAAGTTATCGAAAACTTTGAAAATGTAAAAGTTATAGATGACCTTCCAAATAGCCTTTATCCTATGCCTATAATTGCTACAGATACGGATTTTACTTATGTTGGAAGACTTAGAAAAGATATTTACAAACAAAATGTATTACATTTTTTTAATGTAGCTGACCAAATTAGAGTTGGAGCTGCAACTAATGCGATTAGAATTGCATTTAAATGGATTGAAATGGAGGGTGAGAAATGATTGAAAGAATTTTTGAAAATGGTCTTTGGCAAAGTAGATTTATTGTTATTTTAGCAGTTATTTTTGGACTTGTAGGTTCAATAGTATTATTTATAGTTGCTTCTATGGATATTTTCGGTGTTGCTAGTTATGCGTTTGAAACGATTTCAACTGGTGCTCATCCTGAGCATTTTCATGAAGATATAGTTGCAGGTATTATAGGTGCAGTTGATTTATATCTGATTGCAGTTGTTATGCTTATATTTTCATTTGGTATCTATGAGCTTTTTATATCAAAAATAGATGCAGCTTGTAATGAAGAGGATGAAAACTGTAGTACTATTTTAGCTATCCATTCTCTTGATCAACTCAAAGATAAAATAGCAAAAGTAATTGTAATGGTTTTGGTTGTAAGCTTTTTTCAAAAAGTATTACACACAAATTTTGCAACACCATTAGAGATGTTGTATTTTGCACTTTCAATCACAGCACTTGCAGTTGGATTGTTTTTTCTTGGAAAAGTAGGTAAACACTAATGGGTAAAATATTTGTAGATGCTTGTAAGGGGCTAGAAACACCTTATACACCAGTTTGGATGATGAGACAAGCAGGAAGATACCTTCCTGAGTATATGGCTGTTCGAGCAAAAGCTGGTAATTTTTTAAACCTTTGTCACAATCCAGAACTAGCTGCTGAAGTTACAATTCAACCGCTTGATATTGTTGGTGTTGATGCGGCTATTTTATTTAGTGATATTTTGGTTATCCCAAATGAGATGGGGATGAAACTAGAATTTTTAAAAGGGGAAGGTCCTGTATTTGAAAAACCAATAGTAACTGAAGCTGATGTAGATGCTTTAATTGGTGGGAAAGAGGCAAGTAGTAAACTTACTTATGTATATGATACTATTAAGCTTTTACGAAAACAATTAGATGAAAGAGGAGATGATATCGCTCTTATAGGTTTTACTGGTGCTCCTTGGACACTTGCAACTTATATGATAGAAGGGCAAGGGACAAAAACATACAATATTTGTAAAAAAATGATGTACTCAAATCCTGCACTTTTACATAAAATTTTAGCAAAAGTGACAGAAGTTGTGAAGCTTTATATGGAAAAACAAATCCAATCTGGTATTGATGTTGTTCAAATATTTGACTCTTGGGCAGCAGCGATTGAGCCTTCAAAATACAATGAATTCTCTTGGAAATATATGGTAGAGATTGCTGATTATTTAAAATCAAAATATCCAGAAACTCCAATTATTATGTTCCCAAAAGGGGTAAGTGCATTTATTGAACAAGGTTTAGTGTATGGAAACTTTGATGTATTTGGTGTAGACTGGGGAACTCCAATGGCTATGGCTAAAGCAAAATTAGGGGATAGATATGTTCTTCAAGGGAATATGGAACCTTGTAGATTATACTCTAAAGAGGAGACTACAAGATGTGTAGAAGCACTCCAAAATATTATGGGTGGAAAAAGACATATATTTAATCTAGGTCATGGGATTCTTCCAGATGTACCAGTTGAAAATGCGAAACACTTTGTAAGTGAATGTAAAAGGGTGAGCAAAAAATAGTTTATGACTTTTTATAAACCTTTCAAGCAAGTGGTATTTCTATCACTTGCTTTTTTATTTTTGGGGTGTGAAGATAAAAAGTATTTCACTCAAACGTATGATGAGAAACTTTTAAAACAAAAAACAACTTGCCTACAACTGAAACTAACACCCTATTCTAGTGCAGTTTATAATGGTGTGAAAGATTTATACCCATTTAGCCAAAATTGTCAAAGAATCTTAGAGATACGATACAAAACAAAAATAGCTTGCAATAGCCCGTACAATACAAATACAAGTTTTAATAGTTTTATTGAACTCAATTTATTAGATCAAGATAAACTGATATATACGGTGTACAAAGACTTAAAAGATGATGATGATATTATCAAAGAGATAAAGAAAGGATATGATTTTTTATGGAAACAAACAAACCACTAACTTTTGGTCCAGTCAATTCAAGACGGTTTGGGATAAGTCTTGGAATTGACCTCTCCCCTACCCATAAACAGTGTAATTTTGATTGTTTGTATTGTGAACTAGAGAAACAAAAAACTGTTCCTATCCAAACAGACTCAATTGGTGTTGATAATTATATTGTCGCTGTACAAGAAGCCCTTCTAAAATATCCAGAGATAGAAGTGATAACAATAACAGCAAATGGTGAGCCAACAATGTATCCATATCTTGATGAACTTGTAGAGAAACTAGAGAGTATCAAAAAAAATAAAAAACTGTTGATACTTTCAAACTCTTCACTTATCTCAAATCAAAAGATATCTCATACTTTACATAAAATAGATATTGTTAAACTTTCACTAGATTGTGCTACAAAAGAGTGCTTTGCTAAACTTGATAGACTCGATAGCAGTATCAACTTTCAAGATATTATAGATGGTATGATTGCCTTTTCAAAAACATTTCAAAACGAACTTGTGATAGAGGTATTATTTGTGGACACTATCAACAATAAACAATCTGAAATAGAGAAGATTTACACTATTTTACAGCATATAAACCCTACAAGAGTTGATATTGGGACAATAGATAGACCACCAGCATACGATGTAAAACCGATAAGTTATGGAGAATTAGAAAAAATTGCTCACACATTTGAAGGGCTAAATGTTACTATAGCCCATCGGCATAAAATAAAACTCTCAAAAAATTTAAACGAAATTGAGATTTTAAATCTTTTAGAGAAACGACCACAAACACAAGAGGATTTGGAAAATCTTTTAGATGAGAATTCTTTAAATACATTTCATAATCTTTTAGAAAATAACTGTGTTACAGTCCGAAATCAAGCAGGAGTCCTTTTTTATGGAAAATCAAAATAAAGAATGTAGAAACTGTCATTCTGAAGTGACCAAAGGGGTAGGAAGATGTCCATATTGTGGGATTTTAAATCCAACAATAGAGTTAAAAGATATTTTTAAAACAATCTTTTGGGTACTTTTCATCATGGCTATTGTTACCTATTTACTACCAAAAAGTTAAGTATTGTTTCTTTTTTGGTAATAAATCTCAAAATATTTACCTAAATTTAATGATTACAATTTTTTTTGGTGTAAATTTTAATTTTTATGCTACAATACTCGCACTAGTATTAATGATATATGGCTACCGTTTACAGTAAGTGTATAATCAGTGATAACTAAAGAGAAAAAAAGGAAGAAGATTATGCAAATTTATGTTGGCAATATGTCATATAAAACAACTCAAGAAAATTTAGAGACATTATTCTCAAAATTTGGTGCAGTGGAATCTGTGAAAATAGTAACAGATAGAGAAACAGGAAGAGCAAAAGGTTTTGCATTTGTAACTATGGATAATGGTGCAAATGAAGCTATCGAAGCTTTAAATGGTAAAGAATTTGATGGAAGAACTTTAAGAATTAACGAAGCTAAACCAAGAGAAGAAAGACCAAAAAGAGAATTTAGTAAAAGATACTAAAAGTAATCTTTTTTAAATAAAAAGGAGAAGCTAGTTGCTTCTCCTTTTTTTATTCCTAAAATTAGCCATTTGTGCTATAATCCCCCTTATGAATGAAAAAATAATAGATTTTAAAAAATATACCTCGATTCATATCGGTGGAAAACATACTGTTAAAGTGATAGATGAGATAGGAACATATCCAAATCTCCATATTATAGGGAAAGGGAACAATCTTCTTCTTTCAAATAATCCTCCCAAAATGGCTATTTTAGGTGATGAGTTTGATTATATTCTTCAAAAAGGGGATAAACTTATCGTTGGAGGAGCAACTTCTAGTGGAAAAATGCTTACTTTTTGTAGAAAAAATGACATTGGGGATTTTGAATTTTTAGGGAAACTTCCTGGGGCTATTGGTGGACTTGTCAAAATGAATGCAGGTCTAAAAGAGTGGGAGATGATGAACTATCTTCACTCTATCAAAACTGGTGATGGTGAGATTCTTAAAGAAAATATCAATTTTACTTATCGCCACACTGAAATCAAAGGGATTGTGTTTGAAGCAACCTTTAATACAACCAAAGGTTTTAGCAAAGAAAAAATGGATATGTTTATAAAGATGAGAGACAACCAACCAAATCTTCCAAGTGCTGGAAGTTGCTTTAAAAATCCAAAAGAACATAGTGCTGGATATTTGATAGAAAAAGTTGGGCTCAAAGGTTACAACATCGGTGGGATGGCTTTTAGTTCACTCCATGCAAATTTTCTTGTAAATATGGGAAATGGCACTTATGATGAAGCTATCAAACTTATCAATCTTGCAAAAGAAAAAGTTTTAAAAGAGTTCAATATACAACTTGAAACTGAGATAGTTATCTTATGAACTCACAAAAGAGAGGATTTTTAATCCTTTCAGTTATCATCTTGATGGTAACATTCTCTTATCTTTCCATCTCCATTATCCAAAATCAAACTTTCTCCTCCCAAATAGACAAACTCAAATATTTAGAGATTCAAGCAAAAATCCATATCGGTAAGATTGAAAAATATATCAACGAAACAAATAATGAACTAGAAATATTAAACTATAAGCTAAACGATGAAAGGTTTGATTTGAAAATAAAAAGTGAACAACTTGATACAAATAGTTCACAAATAACTTACCATATTACAGTAACATCAAAAGATGAACCTGTCACTTTGTATAAAAAAATTATAAAATAATCTCTATCAATTGATTTAGTTTTAAATAATATTTTATGTGTTACAATGTATCTACAATAAAATACAGGAGCACCTATGAAAAAAGCTATTAATATTCGATTAGAAGAGTCTTTATTGGCTGATTTGGATAATTATGCACAAGAGCTTGACCGTACAAGAACTTACATAATAGAAAAAGCTATTGGAACATATTTTGATACTTTGGATGAGATGATTGCAGATAAAAGAATAGATGAAGTAAAAAAAGGAAATGTTGAAGTTTTTTCACTTGAACAAGTTGCAAAACAACTTGGACTTTCATAATGTACAAAGTTATCATCCCCAAATTTGCCATCAAAGAGTTATCCGTTATCGATAAAGAAAATCAACAATTGATTTTTAATAAAATCAAAGATTTAGAAAACGGGATTTTTACCAATGATAAATCCCTAAAGGGTATCCACAAAGGAAAATTTAGAAAAAGAGCTGGCAACTATCGAATCATCTACCTCAAAGAAAATGATATTTTGCTCATAACTCTTATTCGTATAGCACATCGTAAAGAGGTTTATTAAAGAATAAAAGAGTTAAAAATAAAATAATTCAGCACTTCTGTCATAAGTAGCTTGTGTCATTGAAGGATTTACTGTTGTTTTATAACTCATATTTCCAATTTGTACTATAGGTTAAAGTTGATGGTTGACCTTGAGCATTTGTAAACTTGATAGTTTGTTTAACTACATCATAACTCTTTTTTGCAGTTGTACCCATAGAATTATTCTACTATTCTTTTTTGATTAATTTATTTTTTATCAGTTTTATTAACTCTTTAAATTCCATTGGTTTATATCTATGATAAAGGTAACCCAGCATTAGTCCCGGAAGTATTGATGCTGGTGTTGTCTTAAAACTTATAATATTAAAAATATTTAACATAATTAAACATGAGATAACCCAAAGTATAATAAGACTAGTATATGCTACAGAATACTGAAAATATTTAATCATTTTAATGGCTTCTAATGTAATGGTGTTAATGCAAACCAAGGGTCAACATACTCATTCAATATTTCATAAGGTTCATAGTGTTTTGGATCTACAATAATTTTTATTGTTGTTGATCCAACATCTATGCTTTCCCCAACACTCATCATTAATCGCTATACTAATCAAAAAAATACTAAAAAATCTAAAAAGTTTTGACAATCTTCATAGCAAGACTGAGTGCTTTTGTCCGATGAGATATTTCCTTTTTGATAGTAGGGTCTAAAGTACCTAAAGTTTCACTATACCCTTTTGGGATAAAAAGTGGGTCGTATCCAAAACCACCATCTCCAATACTTTTATCAATCACATCTCCATACAACCAACCATGAGTTGTGTAGATATTTTCTTTATAAGCGATAGCGATACAAGCAGTATAAAACGCTGGAGTTATTTCTAGATTTTTACTTTTGAGTTTCGTGATTAATTTTTCATTATTTTCTTGATCACTCGCTCCAACTCCAGCATATCTAGCACTATAAATATTTGGCTCATTATCTAGTGCAGGAACACTAAGCCCACTATCATCGGCTATCACTAAACAATCAGACTCTTGAAGTTTGACCATATCATAAATAGTTTTTGCTTTTTTGATGGCATTTGCTTTGAAACTATCACCATCCTCTTCCACTTCAAAATCTCCCAAAATCTCTTTAGAAGTAAGTATCTCAAAATCAGGAAGAAGAGCTTTAAGCTCTTTTATTTTCCCTTGATTTGTGGAAGCTAATATGATTTTCATTTGATTATTCTGCTGGAGTTTCTTGTGCTTGAACTTCTGGTGCTTGTTGTTGTTGTGCATTAATCATTTCAGAGATGATTTGAGTTAAAGCTATAAGTCCCATATGGTATCCAAATGGTCCAAACCCTGTAATCACACCTGTACTTGCACTTGCTGTAATCGATTTTTGTCTAAATTCTTCTCTATGGTAGATATTTGAAATATGCACTTCAACTGTTGGTAAAGATACCGCTTTTAAAGCATCTGCTATAGCAATACTTGTATGAGTATATGCTGCTGGATTAATTAAAATTCCATGCACAGTTCCCATACATTCTTGAATTCTATCTACGATTTCACCCTCTAAGTTTGATTGGAAAAATTCTAATTCAATCCCATTTTGAGCTGCACTTGCACTTAATTGTGCATGGATTTGGTCTAAAGTCATAGGTCCATAAATATGTTTTTCTCTCATCCCTAACATATTTAAGTTTGGTCCTTGTATTACTGCTATTTTCATAGGCTTCCTTTGTTTTTGAATTTTTAATTCGGTATAATAGCCAAAACTTGATAAATATAGGATAGAAATGAACTTTTTAAGTAGTGACTGGATTGTAACTTGTGATGAAAATTTTACAATTATAAAAGATGGTGCGATAGTTTTTGATGAAAAAATTATCGACATAGACACCAAAGAAAATATTGAAAGAAAATATAAAAATTGCGACTTTTCCTACCAAGGAGAAGGGAGTGTGATTATGCCTGGGCTTATTAATAGCCATGTCCATTTAGAGTTTAGTGCAAATAAAATGACACTCAAATATGGCAATTTTATATCGTGGCTTTTTTCTGTTATTGAAAAAAGAGATGAACTTATAGAAAAAGCGACAAGTGAGCTTATTAGCCAAGAGTTGGCAAAAATGATAGCATCTGGAACAACTACCATTGGAGCTGTTAGCTCTTATGGACTTGATTTGGAAGCTTGTGTAAATAGCAACCTTAATATAGTTTATTTTACAGAGGTGCTTGGAAGCAAAGCTGATATGATTGATACTCTTTTTAATGATTTTAAACAAAGATTGTATCTTGCTCAAAAGAAGAGTTCTTCTAAATTTTTCCCAGCTATTGCTATCCATTCCCCTTACTCTACCCACCCCTTTTTGATACGTGAAGTTTTAAAAATGGCCAAAGAGGAAAATCTTCCTGTGAGTGCTCATTTTATGGAAAGTCATGCTGAAAATGAATGGTTAAATTATTCTACTGGGGAGTTTGAGAAGTTTTTTAAAGATATGTTAAATCAACATAAATCGCTCCAAACACCAAGTGAGTTTTTAACTGCATTTAAAGGGGTTAAACATCTTTCATTTACCCATTGTGTTGAAGCAAATGAAAAAGAATTAACTCAAATAAAAGAACTTGGAGCCTCTATAATCCATTGTCCAAATTCCAATAGACTTTTAAATAATACAGTTTTAAATCTTAGCTATTTAAATGATATCCCACTTACTTTAGGGACAGATGGATTAAGCTCAAACTACACTTTGGATATGTTTGAAGAGATGAAAAATGGTTTCTTTATCCATACAAATTTCACACCACAAGAGTTGGCACAAAAGCTTATAGTTGCTGCAACTATAAATGGAGCAATTGCTCTTGCTTTAGAAAATAAAGGTTCATTAGAAATTGGGAAAGATAGTGATTTTATAACATTTCAAATACCAAATATTGAAGATGAAAACGATGTAGCAACTGCAATAATTTTGCATAAAACGAAAATAAACAAAACATACATAAAGGGAAAAAATGAACTTCTTTAAAATACTATTTACACCAATAACAGCACCGATTGAATTTATTCAAAATCACTTTAAAGCGACACTGCTTGTTTTAATGGTATTTTTTATCTACCAAAGTTCAAATCCAGATGATTTAATAACTCCAAACCTAAAAACTATCCACTTAACTGGGGCTATTATGGATGCAAGTTTTATTATTGAAGAGATTGAAACAGCTAAAACAGATGATAACATCAAAGGGGTTCTTTTAGATGTAAACTCTCCAGGTGGTGCAGTTGCCCCTTCTGTTGAGATAGCTTATGCGATAAAAGAGTTAAATGCAATCAAACCTGTTGTGGCTTATGCAAGTGGTACAATGGCTAGTGGAAGTTACTACTCTTCAATCTGGGCATCAAAAATTGTAGCAAACCCTGGAAGTATGATAGGAAGTATCGGTGTGATTATGCAAAGTGTTGATGCTAGTGAACTTATGAGTAAAATTGGTGTCAAAACACAAACGGTTAAAATGGGAACCTATAAAGAGGCTGGAACACCTACAAGACAATGGTCAAAAGTAGAACTTGCGGAGCTTAATAAAGTTATAGGGAATACTTACGATATGTTTGTAAGTGATGTAGCAAATGCACGAAAACTCAAAATTGAAGATAAAAATAAATTTGCAGATGCTCATATTTTTACATCAATTCAAGCAAAAAATGTGGGACTAGTTGATAGTGTTGCTACAATCAATGAAGCTAAAAAGATGGTGCAAACGATGGCAAAAGTGAAAGATCCAGTTTGGGATAAAAAAGACAAAATGGATAGATTTCTTGAAAAGTTTGCAAACGAAGCTATCAGCAAAGTAGGATTCAATACTACAACTTTAGTCGCTTATTAAAAAATCACAACTAGGAATCATATGTTAAGTCAAACAAAACAAGAGTGGTTTGGCAATATTAGAGGAGATATTTTATCTGCTTTAGTTGTTGCTATCGCACTTATCCCAGAAGCTATTGCTTTTTCAATCATAGCTGGTGTTGATCCAAAAATTGGGCTTTATGCTTCATTTTGTATCGCAGTTGTTATCTCATTTGTAGGTGGACGACCTGCAATGATAAGTGCAGCAACTGGTGCTATGGCACTTGTGATGGTCTTTTTAGTCAAAGAGCATGGACTTCAATATCTTTTAGCTGCGACTATTTTAACTGGATTTATTCAGATATTTTTAGCCTATATAGGTGTAGCTAAAGTGATGAGTTTTGTAGCTCGTGCTGTTGTTATTGGATTTGTAAATGCACTTGCTATCCTTATTTTTATGGCGCAACTTCCTGAGTTAACCAATGTAACTTGGCATGTATATGCACTCACAGCTGCTGGACTTGGGATCATCTATCTTTTCCCTTATATTCCAAAAATTGGTAAAATATTACCATCACCACTTGTTACTATTATTGTGTTGACACTCTTTGTTGCATTCTATGGAATAGATGTACGAACTGTTGGAGATATGGGTCAATTACCAGATACCCTTCCAATATTTTTACTTCCTAATATTCCTCTTGATTTTGAAACTTTACAAATTATTTTTCCATATTCATTTGCACTTGCAATCGTTGGACTTTTAGAATCTTTGATGACTGCAACTATTTTAGATGATATGACAGATACAAAAAGTGATAAAAATAGAGAAGCACGAGGTCAAGGAATCGCAAATATTTTTGCAGGTTGTCTTGGTGGAATGGCTGGATGTGCCATGATTGGACAGTCTGTTATCAATGTAAAATCAGGAGGACGGGGAAGATTATCCACTTTTCTAGCTGGAATTTTCTTACTTATTTTGGTTGTATTTTTAAGTGATTTAGTGGCTATCATCCCAATGGCAGCACTTGTAGCTGTTATGATAATGGTTTCTATAAGTACCTTTAATTGGGCTTCAATTAGTGGGCTTAAAACTTTACCAATTTCTACCAATTTAGTGATGCTTTCAACTGTAGGGGTAACTGTTTACACTCACAATTTAGCACTTGGAGTTGTTACAGGAGTGCTTTTAGCTTCTTTATTTTTTGCAAATAAAATTAGCCATTTTATGTATGCTGATATGAGTTATAATGAAAAAGATAATATAAAAACATATAAAATAGTAGGTCAAATATTTTTTAATAGTAGTGATAAATTTTATGATATTTTCAACTATAAAGAGGAAGTTACTAATGTTACTATAGACCTTACACGAGCTCACTTTTGGGATATCTCAGCTGTTTTTGCACTCGATAAAGCAGTTGTAAAACTAAGAAAAGAGGGGAAAAATGTTAGTGTGATTGGGCAAAATGAAGCAAGTAGTACAATCATCGATAGATTTGGTATTTATGACAAACCAGAAGAGATAGAGAAAGTGATGGGAAGTCACTAACTTTTCTTTTTCTCCTCTTTATAAAAAAATTTTAAAGTTTTCACAATTTTAAATTTAACTCAAAACAAACTTTATTCTTTAATTTCTAGTACTATCTACCTAGCATATTTCTTTATCTCATTCTTCCTAAAATCTCAAAAGCACTTATCTCAAACTTTGAAAATGCAAACCATTTTTTGCCCAAATCTTTGAGACTTGCTCCAATGTGATATATCTCTGTTTTATCAATGATAAGAAATCTATCATGAGAGTTTTTGAACTCTTGTAACTCAATATTTTGATATTGTATTTTATATTTTTGATAATCCAAATCCAACTGCTTTGATATACTTTGAGTAAAAATCTTTATTTTTAGATTTGGGTATTTGCTAAAAAGTGTAAATATTACAATTACAGAGATGTTTTTAAAGATTTATTCTTGTGCTATTTGTATATCATTTTGATTGTCAATGCAACAATTTAGGATGTACAGTGAAAGTGATAGTAAAACAAGGATAAGAAGCACACAAAAGTTTTCCTTATTCCAACTTTTCTAAGTTAGAATAAGGAAACTCCCTAAAGAATTTTAGAGATTATCTCATTCCCCTCTTCTATTTCAGATTTTCTTTTTGAAAGTTTTGAGATTAAGATGAAAAAGAGTGGTATAAAAACTATCGCTAAAAATGTAGCTGAAAGCATCCCACCGATTACCCCTGTTCCTATGGAGTGTCTACTTCCTGCACCTGCTCCACTACTTATTGCTAGTGGAAGTACCCCTAAAGTAAATGCTAACGAAGTCATGATAATTGGTCTAAGTCTTATTTTTGAAGCTTCGATAGCTGACTCTACAAGTCCCATCCCCTCTTTTTGTTTTTGCAAGGCGAACTCAACTATCAAAATCGCATTTTTAGCAGCAAGTCCAGCTAGAACTAAAAGTCCGATTTGGAAATAGATATCATTTTCAAGTCCTCGTAGACCCGTAGCTAAAACTGCTCCAAAGATAGCAAAAGGGACAGCCATGATAACTGAAATTGGTAATAACCATCTTCCATATTGAGCTGCTAAAATTAAAAAGAGTAATACAAGTCCAAGTATAAATGCTTGTGAACTACTACTTGCAACCCTTTTTTCTTGATATGCTGTTCCTACCCAACTAATCGTATATTGTGGTGGTAAAACCTCAGCTGCTACCTCTTCGATAGCTTTTAAAGCATCTCCAGAACTATATCCATAGGCTGGTTGTCCTGAAACTTTTGCTGCTTGGAAAAGGTTAAATCTCTCAACTAAATCTGCTCCTGTTGTTTTTTGTACCGTTACAAAAGAGTTGATTGGGAGAAGTTCCCCACTTTTATTTTTAACATAGATATATTTCAAATCCTCTATATCTTTTCTATACTCGCTACTTGCTTGTAAATCAACTTTATACGTTCTTCCATAAAGGCTAAAATCATTCACATAGAAACTTCCTAGATTTGCATTGAGTGTTGCATAAAGGTCAGCTAGATTAACCCCTTTTGCTTTTACTTTTTCTATATCTACAGACATTTTGTATTGAGGGATATTGGCATTGAGTGTTGTTCTTACCCCTTGAAGTTCTGGTCGTTTACTTGCTGTTTCTATAAGTAAATCGATATAACGGCTTAGCTCAGCAGTACCAGCTCCACTTCTATCTTGAACATACATCTCAAATCCACCAGCGATACTCATCCCCATAATTGGAGGTGGTAAAACACCAAATGAAAATCCATCACTTGTCCCCATCGCTTGTTTGTTGAGTTTTTGTAAAATCACACTTGCGTGTTGGTCAGGGGATGGTCTTTCATCCCAAGGTTTGAGTTTTACAATAGTTGCTGCTGCAAATGTTCTTTCACTAAATGTAGCGAAATCAAGTCCAGCTAAAGTTATCACATCTGCTACATTTTTATCACTTAAAACTATTTTGTTTATCTCACTTGTAAGTGCCTCTGTACGACTAAGTGAAGAACCTGGTGGGTTGTAGTTAAAAAGGAAAATAGTCCCTTGGTCTTCTTGAGGTACTAGTCCAGTTTTGAGTGATTTTAACATATCGTATGAAACAAAAATAAGTCCACCAAAAAGAAGCATCGTAAGGAGTGAATATTTTATAGTTTTTTTGACAAGATACGAATACCCTCTTGTTGCAAAATCAAAGAAATTATTAAACCATACAAAAAATTTCATTGGTTTACTATGGTCAGCTTTTAAAAGTGATGCACATAAAGATGGAGTAAGGGTAAGTGCCACAAATCCAGAGATAACGATAGAGATAACAATCGTAATAGCAAACTGTTTATACATCTCCCCTGTTAATCCACCCATAAAAGCAACAGGGATAAATACAGCTGATAGTACCAAAACGATAGCAATCAAAGCACTTGAAACTTCACTCATCGCTTTAAATGCAGCATCTTTTGGAGTCATCCCTTCACTCATATGTCGCTCAACATTTTCAATAACAATAATAGCATCATCAACAACTATCCCAATAGCAAGAACAAGCCCAAAGAGTGTAAGCAAATTGATACTAAAACCAAATATATACATCCCAGCAAACGCCCCAATAATTGAAACTGGAACCGCTAAAATTGGGATAAGTGTCGCTCTCCAATTTTGTAAAAATAAAAAGATAATAAGCATAACCAAAACAATTGCTTCGATAAATGTTTTTACAACCTCTTGGATAGATATTTCAACAAACTTTGTACTATCGTAAGGGATTTTGTAAGTTAAATCTTGTGGGAAATTAGCACTTGATTTTTCTAAAACTTGTTCAACTGCTTTCGCTGTTTGTAAAGCATTTGCTCCACTTTGTAAAAATATAGCAATAGGGATAGCTGGCGCATCGTTGAGCTTTGTTGTCATATTGTATTTTTGACTTCCTAGTTCTATCGTTGCCACATCTTTAAGTTTTAGTGTACTTCCATCTGTATTTGCTCGAATGATTACCTCTCCAAACTCTTTCACATCTGAAAATCTACTTGGAGTTTGGATAGTATAAGTAAACATCTGTTTCTCTTTGATAGGCTCTTCTGCAATTTTTCCTGCTGCATATTGAGCATTTTGTTCTCTAATTGCACTTATCAAATCAGTTGTAGTTAGCCCATATTTTGAAAGTTTAAGTGGGTCTATCCAAACTCTTATAGCATAATCTTTTGCCCCAAAAATCATAGCATCCCCAACACCTTTTACCCTTTTGAGGTCATCTACGATATTCATCAAAGCATAGTTTGAAAGGTATGTTACATCATAAGTTTTCTTTGGAGAATGGAGCATAATAACTTGAAGCATACTTGGAGATTTTTCACTAACTACTACACCTTGTCTTTGAACTTGCTCTGGAAGTTTTGATAGAGCTGCTTGAACACGATTGTTTACATCAATTTTTGCATCTCTTGCGTTTGTTCCAACTTCAAAAAATACATTGATACTCACACGTCCACTATCTTCTGAAACTGAGTTCATATAGATCATATTAGATGCACCATTTATTTGCTCTTCAATAGGAGCAGCAACTGTTTTTGCTATTGTATCAGCACTTGCACCTGGGTATGCAGCTGATACAACAATTTGAGGAGGAATTACCCTTGGGTATTGTTCTACTGGGAGATTCAACATCGCCATAATTCCAGCAAGAACTATCACAATCGAAGTAACCGAAGCGAATACTGGTCGTTTTATAAAAAATGAGGAAAACATCTTATTTTACTTCTTTTGCTTTATTATTTTCATTTGGTACAGTTGCATCTGGTAAAATCATAATTTTAGCATCAGGTCTTAGTTTTGCAATATTACTTACAATAACTTTATCCCCTTTTTGTAAACCACTTGTTATAACTATTCCATCTTTAACCAAAATACCAAGCTCTACTGGTCTCATTTGTACAACACCATCAACGGCAACCATCAAAAATGTCCCTTTTGGAGTTTTTAAAACAGCATTTTCTGGGATAACATTAACTTGTCCTAGATTAATATTTGTTAACTCTATTTTCGAAAATTCACCTGCGATGATTTGGTTATTGTTGTTTGAAAAAGTAGCTCGAAGAAGAATAGTATCTGTAGCTTCATCAATTTTTGGAGCAATAAAATTTATTTTTCCATTTGAATATACTTTGTTACCTGAAAGTAAATTTATCCCAATTGAACCACTTTTAATTTGATTTATGTAAGTTGCTATGTCCTCTTTTGGAAGTGAAAACTCAGCATAAACTGTATTCGTATTTGTGATAGTTAAAAGATTTGAGTTTGTTTCATTACTCCCTACAAATTCCCCAACATCAAATTTTTTCATCCCTGCAATTCCACTTATTGGAGCATACACTTTTGTATAATCATACTCAATTTGAGCATTTTTTAGATTTGATTGGCTACTTTTTAGTTCTACTATTGCACTATCATAGGCATATTCAAGATTGTCGTAATTTTGATCACTAATAGATTTTGAAGCTAAAAGTGCTTTTCCTCTTTCAAGATCTTTTTGTGCTTTTTTGAGGTTTACTTTTGCTTTTTCATTTTGCGATGCAGCAATATTCAAAGTAGTTTCATAACTATCTTGTTCTATTGTATAAAGTAACGCACCTTTAGAAACAAAACTTCCCTCTTTAAAATATTTATTTTTCAAAATCCCTTTTGCCCTTGCTATTACCTCAACCTCTTCACTTGGTTTGATTAAAGTTGGATAATTTTTTGTTGTTGTTTCTATACTATCTTTGATAGTAAAAACATTTACAGGAAGTGGTGGCATATCTTTTGGCATACCAGCCATTTTATCTTCAGGTTTTTTTGTTTTAACAGTGTAAACACCATAACCTAACCCACCAATAATAGCAATAATAATTGCTCCAAATAACACTTTTTTCATCTTTTGTCCCTTTTTATAATTTTTTATAAATCTATTTTACTTATTTAGTAAACTCTTGAATATCTTTATTTGTGTAATAATAATATTTAGCATAAGCTACTTGTAAATTATTTAAAGCTGTTTTGTATTGTGCTTTTGCTTGTGTTTTTACACTTAAAGCATCTAAATAAGCAACATTATCAATAAGCCCTACTTTGTATTTTTGAGCAACTGTTTCATAAGCACTAACTGCTGCACTTAAAGAACTTTGTGCACTTACAATTTGAGCTTTTGTAGTTTCTATATTTGATAAAGCCAACTCTATATTAATATTTTGTAACTGTTCATTTTGTTCAATTTGTTTTTCCAAAGCCTTTTTTTGCACTAAAATAGACTCTTTTTGTTTAGAAGTTACATCATTATCAAATAATCTCAAGTTTACACTTAATAAAATTTTATTTTGATTATCTAATCCTTCTGGATGTGTTAAATCAGTTCTACCATATTCATAGAAGCTATATGTATCTTCAACTTTGACTTGTGGTTTGTATGTTGCATCTACACTATTTGCAGTGTATTGTAAAGATAAAGCGGTTTGTTTTAAAGCTTGAATATTGTCATTTATCTCTTTATCAAGATTTTTAGGAACTACAATCGTTGAATCATCAAATTGTTCTATATTTTTACCAATTTTAATACTAAATAATTTTTTAACAGATAAAATTTGATATTTAACTGCATCAATTTGATAAATATTCCCACTATATGCAGCTTCAAGTTTGTCAACATCATCTTTTGTTGTTGTTCCTACTTCATAAAATCTTTTTACCCTTTGAAGTTCTGCTTGAAGTTGAACTTGTTTTTCTTCTAAAGTTTCCAATGAAGCTTCAAGATTTTTAATCGTATAAAAATCTTGAACAATAAGTAATTGTAACTCTTTTTTATATCCATTTATATCATAAGATGATGATTGTAAAAGAGCTTCATTTTGTTTGATAAGATTTGTTTTTCTATCTCCATCATATAAATCAAAACTAATTTTCCCATATCCACTATAAACATCACCTGGAATTCCATTTGATTTATCATCTAATCTTTGATAATACCCACCAATATCAATAGTAGGATAATAACTATTTTGAGTCGACTCGACATCTAACATTTTTGCTTTTTGAGTTAAGTTTTTTGAAACCACCATATTATTATTTGTCGTTGCAAATTCTAATAACGATTTTAAATTATCTGCGTATATACATGCAGGTAATACTAAAAGTAATAATCTTTTTTTCATTTTTTCCCTTAATGGTTTTTTAAATTGTTGAAGAATATCTGAAAAGAACTTAATTATATCTTTCTAGAAAGATATAATTTTCGATAAATCTTTAATTGTAATTTGGTTACAATCTCGTTATGAACAAAAAATATATAGACAATTTTTACAATATGACACTTCAAAATGACAAATATGAATCATCGACTTTGTCACTGCCAATGACCCTTATCCACAAACATATGTTTAACAAAACAGAATTATTTTTAAAAGAGAAATACAATCTTCTTCACTCACATATAGATGTGATGGCTGCCTTGTATTTCAATGGGAAAGTGCTAACTCCAACAGAACTATATGATGCACTTGTTTTTTCATCAGGAGGAATGACAAAAGTTCTTAAAAGACTTGAATCTGAAAATTATATTGTTCGAGAATTAGCGAATGATGATAAAAGGAGAGTTTTGGTAAGTTTAACACCTCTTGGGACAAAAATCATAGAGGAATCACTTGACGATATACGAAAAAGTAAAGATGAGTTTTTTAAAATTTTAGATAAAAAAGAGAAAAAGCAATTAAGAGATATTCTTTTAAAACTTACATATTCTTTATCGTAATCATAAAAAATTCTAATCTCATAAAGTAATTATTTTGGGATTTCAATTTCGTTAAATATTTAAATCTAGAAAAGATAGAGGCTAGGTAAAGTTACCTAGCCTTGAAATTATATTATTATTTATTTTCCCCAATTCCAAATTCTAAAATTCATATCTTCAATAGTTACATTTGTACTTGGTTTAATACTGTAAGATGTATTATTATTCTCCCCTGTAGTTTTATCCCATGTATTTGTGCTGATTTTAAATTCTCCCCAGTTTTCAAACCAGAACCATTTATTATCCAACCACCAAGAAGTTTCACCATTTTGTGTTGGTGACCATCTTGCCCAGTCTCCATTAGTATCATTATCATCCCATGCAATGATATTAAAGTTACTACCATTATTCATATGTGATTTGAGGTAAGATGCATTTACATCTAAAGAATATACACCATCTCCATTTGGAGTAGTTGTACTTAACATTGTTGAATTACAATCAGATACATATGTCGTTTGATTATAAGTACATTGTTCTTGCATAAATCCAACTTTTATATGTTCAGGCATCGTTGAACTATTTTCCAACGATAAATTACCATTAAATGTAATTTTTTCATCACCAGTAAGTTGTCCTACTGTTCCAACTTTAAATTCACTAAATGAATTTCCACCTTGCGCTACTTGATCTCCTCTATTTTTATCAATAAAAATTAAATCAACATGCACTTGATATCTTCCCTCTCCAGAATTTTGTGGTAATACTGCTGGTATGGTATATGAATTTGATTTTATTGGCTTATTATTCCACCACGTATTGAATATCTCTGTATTACACTGACTCCAATCTCTATTGCAAGTATTTCTTTCCTCCTCTGACACACTATTATCTCCATTCAAATCTGGTTCATATAATGATATTCCAACTTGATATGCTGGAATAATATTTGAAGGTAAATTTAGAGTTGCTAAATCAGCTTTTAATTTTGCATCGTCCCATTTAATTGTAAAATCTCTTAAATTATCACCATCATTTGTTGCAAAAGAGACAAATCCATTATTATCTGTTGCTTGCATATAAGCTTGTTGCTCTGTATTAAACTTATTTTGTGCTGCTTGTTGAGTTGGTGTTAAACTAGCCCAATTAATAGTTTGATCTTGTAACTCTTGTGGCCAATTTGGACGAGCTAGTGGGGAAATAAGTTTTGGAGCATATTGCGATGCATTTTTTAAAACAAATCTATTAAATGTCCCAGCAAATGTTTTCCCATCATAAATGGCTGTAACAGTATAATCCCCAGGTACATTATTAGTAATATCCATTATAGTTGTATCAGGCATACAAAGTTGATTATTATTTGAACAATCTGTCCAAGGTGAATATTCAAGACTAAATCCTTCCTTCCAACTATGAACTTTTAATTTTGTTTTATCAATTGTTTTAGTAGTCGTTCCAGTTGCTGTTGGGTACTTTAATGTAACACTCGTTAATTTAGCTGCATCATATGTAACACCATTTATCATCCAAGGTGCTCTAGAAAGGTCAAAATTAAATGATGCGAACTCTTTTTGTCCAATTGAATCCCAGTAATTATTTGTTCTTATATCAAAATAACTCACTTCAGGAATATCATAATTATTAATTACATTAGCAAGTCCTAAATCGGTAAAGATGAACTCTGGATTAAAATTTAATAATCTTAAATTTTTTACTTGCTCATCAAAGATTGTCAAACTATGCCCTATAAAAAATTCATCAACCAATGTTTTCTGCTCTTCTGGAACAAATTTACCTTCTGCATATAAAATATAAACTAATTCTTGCCCTATGTTATTAAATTTTGTACCATCAAAACCACTGTCACTTCCAAATAAATAACCAATCACAGGTGGAAATTCAGATAATTTTTTTAAATCATCATCTGTTGGATTTGTTTTTGCTGCTAATGTCTTATATTCAGTTAAAGCTTCATTAAAACTCGTTAGCATAGTACCATTTGCAATTTTAGTATTAACGGCTTCTTCAACACTAACCAATAACGAAGTAATAGCAGATGAATAAGTTTGAAGGTCTATTCCCATTCTTTGTAAGTCTTGAACTACCCAATTATTTTGGTCAAGTCCAGTAATATCTCCATTGTCATCTCTAGTTAATGCTTCTGCTTGAAATTTTAATTTTGTATTAAAATCACTTATTGTGGTTTGTGTAGTATATTTATCAGCTAAAAATTTTGCTATCCATCCTTCAATATCTCCACCATCACCTGTTTGTCTAAAAATCTCTTTAATTAATTGTTCATGGGTCATACTAGCATATTCGCTAACTTTAGCTTGATTTTTTTGTGCGTTAACAGAATTAGTTACTGTATTTGTATTTAAAATAGCAGCACTAGAATCAGCTATCTTATCATTCGACTTAGAAGTAGCACCAGCGTAAGCACTAAATGATTGATTTGTATCAAGTTGTACTACCATTGAGCTATCATCAGGTATTGAAATTGTTCCAGCCGCTATCAATGTTTGAACAGAAGTTTTGACGGCATTTTTCACTTTTGCCATTAACTCTTTTACAACAGTCTCACTTGATGTTGATAATGAAACAACAGCTTCTTCTATCGCTTTACTTATAGTATCTGTAATCAATGTAGTCACTTTACTAATAGTCTCACCAGTTACATCTTCTGCTCCTACACTTACATTTGTTTTCATCTCATATACTTTACCATCACCAAGGTCTTTGATATATCTTACAATATACTCTTTATTTCCTGCTACATTGCTACAACTATATGCATGTGTTGTAGCATCAACTGGACATGTAATATTTGTATCTTTCATATTTCCACTCTCATCTAAAACATAAAGTTTTACAACTTCGGTAGGAGAAACATCTCTTAAACTTCTAAATATAGATGAAGATGTTGTTGTAGTTGATGCAGTCCTTACAAGACTTGAATTTTCAACACTACCACTAAGAGTTCTATCTCCAGAGTAAACTTCTACAGTCGTTCCACCTGTAGTATCACCACTTGGAGTTCCTGTATCTGCCGTTGTAGCAGATGATCCACCACCACAACCAATAAATACACCACCACATAAGAACACTGAAGCACTAAAGCTTAGAAATTTGTTTTTCATTTCCATAATTGTTTCTCCTTTTTTTAATAGTTCCATTTTACGCTTATAAAAGTAAAATAAGAATAAATAATATATACAAAAAGTTATAAAATAGTTACAGTGTTACATAATGAAAATAAAAAGAGTTATGAAGTGTTATAGTTACACCTCTTTTGTTAACATAGAAGAGGTGTATTTTTATTTTACTTCAAAAATTGGAGATGAAATAAAGTTGATATCAAAAATATTCTTGTATCCTTTGATAGCTTTGATATTATTTTCATCATATCCATAGATGTCATCATAAATCTCTAAGTTTCCATTTTTATTGACGCCAGCTGTCATATATCTAAAAACTACAGGGACTTCTTTTTTTAAACTCACTGGGACTTCTGCTTTATTTTGTTTATTATAACTGCTAAGATTTACATCTTCAGTCGTACCTAAAAGATTACTAAACAATTTTGTTGGTTGATGTAACCTTACACAACCAGAACTAAACGCTCTATAAGGTTCTGCGAAAAACTGCCTTTTATCTGTATCATGCATATATACAGAATATTTATTTGGAAATGTAAATTTTATAACACCTAAAGGATTATCCTCACCTGGTTCCGCTCTAAATACAAAAGGGATTCGTTTCGCATCTTTGTAAACTGTCCAGTTAATATCACTAGCATCAACAGGTATTTTATTATCCTTTTCTACCCTAAAAAGTTTCATATTATGTGCTTTAAGATATTCATCCATCTTATCAGCTTTTTTCATCATATCCTCTTTGATAATAGTGGGTGGAGCTGTCCAGTATGGATTTAGAATAGCATAAGATAAACTTCCTTCTAAAATAGGAGTTGGTCGTTTAGGTTTTCCAACAATTACCCTCATATCCCAAGTTCTTTCACCATTTTCTAACATATGTAATGTAAAAGAGGGGATATTTACAACAATTGCTTTATTACTTTTATCATATTCACCAATAACCCATCTAAATCTTTCCATATTAAGTAAAATTTTATTTATTTTTTTATAATTTGGATTTGGTGAACTTCTTAACTCTTTTAAAATTAATACAAGTTTTTTGTACTCTTTTATATCAGGATGAAGGTTAGAAAGAGAGTTAAAAATTTGATTATTTTTTAAATTATTTAACAATTCATCAACACTATTTCTATCTTTTTTATTTGGTTTTTCCCATTCAAATTTTGGTAATGGTTCATCTTCCATATCTTCAACTGAGATATTAAGCTCAATAAGCTTAAGTCGTCTCTCCTCTTGGGATTTTTGTGTTATCTCTTTGTTGTATTCATGCTGAATTTTTTTATATTTTTTCCAGTCAGTTAATCCATAATACGAATCATCAAACAAGGATATATAAGCATCTGTTAGTTTTACATCAAGTTTATTTGCTAAATTTGCTTCTGCTTCTATAGATTGAAATTCTACTGTTGTAGTGTATTCTTTTATCTCATCTTTTAACATTTTGAGGTGATATTTTTGACTATCAAGTCCATTATCATAGGCTTCATTGATAGCATCTATCAATTCATTAGCAGAAGGTGTAAGTTTTAAATCTTTGTCAAACCAAGGGAGAATCGTTGAATGTTTACAAAACTTTTCATAAAAATCTTTCGTTTTTGGAACATTTAAAAGATTAGGAAATGTTGTATTATTATCAATAATACTTTGTTGCTCACACAACAAAAGTTTATCAAATCGATGTTGATACTTATACTGTTTATAGTAATAAGTGGAACTAAGGGCTAATAAGACTACAAAAAGTCCAAAAATGATTTTCTTCATACTAATAAATAACTACGATTTTCAAGTTTTAATTATCCTACCCAAGTTCTAATTGGACCAGCATCCATATGAACGAAACCAGAACTTGGATAGTATCCGATTCCTCCAGCGTGAATATCATTTACAACCGTATGTAATTCACTAATCGAAATACCTTGTACAAACAGATCTACAGCTTTTCCTTTTGTATGATAACTGTTTGTTGAAACACCATCAGAGTGTTGTGCCATTTGATTATTTGTAGCAATTGAACGGTATCCTGAGAGGATTGTAATAGGTTTACTTGTATTAAGAGTTGTTTGAATATCATAAAGACTTTCTATTATGTGATTATCTATTTTAGCCACCTCTCCTGTTCGTCTATCTGCTAAGAGTTTATATATCTCGTTTAATCCATCTTTACTATATTTTCCATTTGCATAATATTCTATATCGACAGTTTTTCTAGAATTTAAACTATATAGATGAAGTTTTTTTGAATCATTTTTAAATGCAAATAACTTTTCTATATCTATTTTCTTTGCTTCTGCGTGTGTTAAAAGTCCACTTGCTAAAAAAATAGAAGAAACTTTCAAAAAGTCTCTTCTACTATTTACAGACTGTAAGTGTTTATTTTCTCTATTCATAGTTATAGTCCTTCATATTTATTTGTATTGCAATAAAAGTAGATTAAATTATATCTTAATGGATTAAAAATCAACTGAAGTACTCAGACGATCTCTCTTTAAGTCGATTGTAGATTTTGTTGAAGTCTGTACTATACACCCTAGCATTACCAATAGTAGTGATAAAATTTGTATCCCCTTTCCATCTCGGAACAAGATGCAAATGGATATGTTCAGCGATTCCAGCACCACTTACCCATCCAAGATTCATCCCTAGATTAATCCCTTGAGCATGAAGAACATCTTTAAGAAGTTTTATCCCTTTTTGAGCAAACAAACTCATCTTCATCCAAATCTCAGGGTCTAAATCTTCAAGATTATCGGTATGAAAATTTGGAATAATCATAATATGCCCTGGACTATAGGGATATTTATTCATCACTATAAAAAAATCTTTTTCTCTCCATAAAACTCCAAGTTCTTCATCTTTATCTATATGATTTGCAATATGACAGAAAGCACACCCCTCTATCTTTGCACTATGACTCGAAACATACTCAGTTCGCCAAGGAGCATACAATCTTTCCATTTACAACCCTAAATAAAATTTGGTGCATCATTTGCGAAAAGGATTAAATCACCAATTTTTGTATTTTCAAGTAAACTTACTTCCATATCACTTTTATCTTTTAAAACTATCACATTTGCTTTTCTAATGTTGTTTACCAAAACTTGTTGATTGATAGTTCCTGTAATGATAGCTATATCAAACACTTCATCAATTGCTTTTGCCAATTTGATATTTGCTTCATCTGTACTTTCAACGATTCCAGGAGTGATAATAACTTTTCTCCCCTCATATGTTGAAGATATTTTGACAGCTTCAAGCATCCCTTCAAGATTTCCATTAAAACTATCATCAAGGATAACTTTTCCGTTTATTTTTGTGATATGAAGTCTATGTTCAACTGCTTTTAGATTGTGTAAAGCTACTTTAATCTCCTCAATATCCATCCCAAGTTTATGAGCTACAAGGATAACTGCTGTTAGATTAATAGCATTGAAACTACCTAAAACTGGTGCATGAAAATGTTCTACTTTCCCATCAATTTCTATGTCAAACCATATACCATTTAGGTCACTCTTTGTTATAAAAAGATTTTGAGGAAATTTTGTAATTGTTGGATATTCTAAAAGTGGCACGCTATCATGAACAAAACCATGTATGAGTTTTGGAGATTTAAGTATCTCCATTTTCGTATGGATGATGTTATCTAATGTTTTAAAATACTCTATATGTTGCTCTCCAACACTTCCAATAATAATATACTCAGGCTCTAAAAACATCGTTATCTCTTCAATATCCCCTTTTTCTCTAGCCCCTGCTTCAGCAATATACACTTCAGTATCAAATGGTAAGTCATCATTAACATCTTTACAAAGTCCACCTATTGTATTAACACTTCGTGGAGTCATATAAACTACAAAGTTTTTTCTAAGTACCTGATAAAGATAATTTTTGATAGAAGTTTTACCATACGATGCTGTAATTGCGACAGTTGTTAGATTATTAAATTGTTTTAATCTTTGTTTTGCTTTGTGCTTATAACTAATAAAAAATATTTTTTCCATCGCAGTTGTAATAGCGTAAGTAGCTAAAAGAACTATAAATACACCAAAATGGCAATCACCGTTTAAAAAGCAAAGCCCATCAACAATGAAAGATACTCCAAGTAAAATACCTAAAAATCTTTTTACCCTTGAAGTTATCACTAGCCCTTTTGAGAGATTTTTATTCCATAAATAAAAAGCAGTAAGATGCAAAAAATAAAAATAAACAGCAAAATAAAGAAAATCTAAAAGATAAAAAAGGGCAATAGGTGTCACAAAATAAATTATATGCCATTGTTGTTTATGATGTTTAAGGATAACCCTCTCTAACTTATAGTTATACCATTGAAGATTGGTGATAAGATACCAACCAAGTGCCATTAAAAGTGCTATATTTGTAAAAATTTCAAAATATTCCATTATTTAACCATTTCCTTTATAATTTTATCTATTTTATCACTATTTTTTAAAAAGAAGTAATGATCCCCAGTCAAAGGGAAAAATTGACTATTTTTTATAATATGATGGATAATCTCTCCACTAACCAAACTTGTAGCAGTATCACTCATTCCCCAAAAAATAAGACAATTTCCATTATATTTTTTGAATTCATATGTAAAATCTTCATCAACTACATTTTTAAAAGTACCATACATACACTCACTCATCTGTGAGACATCTTTACTTCTAAAAAGCTTACTAAACAGTGAAAGTCCTAGCTTATTTGCTATTTTAGTCAACTTTATTTTTGTTTTTACTTTTGCTGATTTCTCTTCGATTATACCAGCAGTACTTAATAAAATAAGATTTTTAGGAGAAAGTAAAGTGGCTACTTTTCCACCGAAACTATGTCCAGCAATAGTGATATTTGTAGTATTTATTCCAAGTGATTCTAAAAAAAGTTTCATAATAAGACTGTAATCTTTTGTAGTAAGTACAACTTCATTTGGACTTTTACCAAATCCTGGCATATCGATATAAATATGTCTAAAATCTTTTAAAATAGTTGCAAAACCACTTTTCATAACCTCTTTATTACTACCCCAACCATGTAAAAAAACTATTGTTTTTTCTAAGTTTGTAGGGTTTAAAATCTCATAATTTATCTCAAAATCATTATTGTTGTAATTTATCTTTTTTACTGCCATTTATCTTCTCATTTTTTCTTTTTAGTTTTCATTTTTGGCTCATTTTTACCATCTACGCCAAACCTTCCATCACTTTTACACACTATTTTAAGTCCACAATCTTCACACAGTGGAGCAATCGCTTTACATTTATATCTTCCAAAAAGAACCATGGCTTGATGGAAAATATGTAAATCCTCTTTGAGTTTTTTGACCAAATCAGCTTCCGTCAGTTCCACTGTTTTTGCATCACTTAAACCTAATCTATGTGAAACTCTAAAAACATGAGTATCTACAGCCATCAAATTTGCCCCATCAGCTTCTATTAAAAATACATTTGCTGTTTTATTCCCAACACCTGCAAGTTTGATAAGTTTTCGTTGTTCATGAGGAATCTCTCCATCATAAAGCTCAACAACAGATGAAGCCATTTTTATAATATTTTGAGCTTTATTATTAAAAAAACTACAAGTTTTGAGAAACTCTTTTACCTCTTCAAGATTAGCATTTGCCAAAGCAAGAGGATTTGGATATTTCTCAAATAAAGCTGGCGTTATAATATTTACCCTTTTATCAGTACATTGAGCAGAAAGAATTATCGCTATTAAAAGCTCATAATCATTTCTAAATTCTAACTCCGTCACCATACCACTATAATGTTCTAAAAAATAATCTCGTATAAATAAAATATCTTTCTTGGTTGCTTTTTTCATTTTGGGATTATAGCTTATAAAGTTTTATTTGTGATAAGAATTGATTAGCAATGGAGTAATAAAGCAACTTTTTGATAAAATCGCAATTCTTAATAAAATGAAACAAAAATCAAAAGGATAGAACTACAATGGATATTTTACTAGCTAGAAATGAAATACACGAGAAACCAAAAAAAATAAGTCTTACAAAAATTAAAGATGAATTAAAAGAAACAACTGGGAAAATTTACTATTTTGATAGAGACAATTCACATAAAAATATGATGGCTTTAGTTGAAAGTCTTGAAGCTCTTGGATACAATGTAAGTTTTAGAGAGATCAAATATGGTCTTGCTGATGATGAATATATGTATGAATTACACGCACTTTAATAGGTAATTTAAAGTTTAATATGTCAAAAAAACTTTTCATAGAAACTCTTGGTTGTCAAATGAACACAAGAGATACTGAACATATAATTGCTGAGCTTAATGCTCATAGCGATTATATCCAAACAACAAATTCTTCCGAAGCCGACCTTATTATCATCAATACCTGTAGTGTTAGAGAAAAACCTGTTGCTAAACTTTTTAGTGAACTAGGACAATTTAACAAAACAAAAAAAGATGGTGCTAAAATAGGTGTTTGTGGATGTACAGCAAGTCATCTTGGAGATGAAATTTTTAAAAGAGCTCCTTATGTAGATTTTGTTGTTGGGGCTAGAAATGTTTCAAAGATTTCACAAGCTGTTGAAAAAAAAGGGACAGTTGAAATTGACATCAATAATGATGAAACTGACTATGAATTTAGTGAATATAGAAGCTCAAATTTTAAAGCAAATATTAATATTTCATTAGGTTGTGATAAACAATGTACTTTTTGTATAGTCCCATCAACTAGAGGTGATGAGATAAGTATCCCAGCTGAGATTATTTTAAATGAAGCAAAAAAATCTGCACTGAGTGGTGCAAAAGAGATATTTTTACTTGGACAAAATGTAAACAATTATGGGAAACATTTTTCAAATAAAGAGAGTGAAAAATATACTTTTACAAAACTTCTTCAAGAGATAAGTAAAATAGATGGGATTGATAGAATCAGATTCACTTCTCCCCATCCACTTCATATGGATGATGAGTTCATAGAAGAATTTGCCTCAAATCCTAAAATATGTAAATTGATTCATATACCACTACAAAGTGGCTCAACTGCTATCTTAAAAGATATGAAAAGGGGCTACACAAAAGAGTGGTTTTTAAATCGTTGTGAAAGAATCAAAGCAAAAGTACCAAATGTACGAATCAGTACGGATATTATTGTGGCTTTCCCTGATGAAAGTGAAGAGGACTTTTTAGATACATTGAATGTAGTTGAAAAGGTGAAATTTGATCAAATTTTTAACTTCAAATACTCCCCTCGTCCAAATACACCAGCAGCTACTATGGAGCAAATTGATAGTGAGATTGGTACAAAAAGGCTTCAAACTCTTATTGATTTACATAAAACTCATCAAGATGAACATATGGAAAAAAATATTGGAAAAATCCATAGTGTTTACTTTGAAGATCTCAAACCAAATGGTGAGATTATGGGATTTAGTGACAATGGCCTTCAAGTTTTTGTCAAAGGGAGTGAAGAATTATTAGGGAAAATTGTAGATGTAAAAATCACTCAAAATAGTAGAACATCACTCAAAGGGATTGTAGTAGAATGAAATCAAGATTTAAAAAATTTAAAAAAAATCTCTCGATTTCAGTAATACCATTTTTCTTGCAATTAATCGTAAGATTTATCTATCTAACAAATAAAAAAGTTTACCACTATCCTCTACCTATGGATGATGAAAACTTTATCCTCTCTTTTTGGCATGGAAACCTTATTATGCAACCTTTTAATTATAAATCATTTAAGAAAAATGGTTTAGTAAAAGTTATTGTCAGTGAACATAGTGATGGGGAGATTATACGAAGAACTGTTGAACATCTAGGAATTGGATCACTTAGTGGTTCATCAACACGAGGTGGAGCTAAAGCACTTCTTGGGGCAATTAAAGCACTTCAAAATGGTGTGGATATAGCAATAACTCCAGATGGTCCAAAAGGTCCAAACCATAGTATTGCTGATGGAATTGTGATGATTGCACAAAAAACAAATGCAAAAGTGTTATGTTTTGGCGCAACTGCTTCAAAGTTTTGGCAATTTAACTCTTGGGATAAGTTTACGATTCCTAAACCTTTTGGAACTATCAATTTTTATGTTAGTGAACCATTTAGTTTAGAGGGATTATCTCTTGAAGATGCAAAAGAAAAAATAAAAATAAATATGGAGACACTCTATGAGCAGCAATAAAGATATCCAATACATAAACCTTATCAAGCTTGAACAAAATATCAAAATTGACAATCAAGTGTTTACCAACGGAAAACTTTTAACAGCTGAACAATCTATTTTTCTACTTGAGAATAATAAACTTTCTGGGGATGCACTATTTAAAATAAAAGTACTTGAGAATGATGTTCCACATACTTTTATAACAGCAGTTTGTGAAGACCTCAATCAAGAGATAGTAGATAAAAATAGAATCAAAAATAAAGGTGATAGTGAGATATTATTTGATGCTTCTCATGATATTATTTTGGATAAATCAAGTATTGAGATTACAAAATCTTTCTATAACAATGGTCATATAGATTATCTTATCTCTCCATTTACAATTCTTCATGATGAGATTATGATAGATCCAAAAGAAAATTCTTTAAATCTTTTTATTTTAAATAACACAGTGTATGCAATATATCTCAATGAGAAAAAAAGATTAGGTTACAGCACTATTGCAACACTCACCCCTTATGCTGATATAAAAAAATCAAACTTTTATGCTGATGAAGTTGTTGAACAAATTTTATATGATGAGATTTATCTCCTTGAGTTAGGGGAAAATATCACGACTATTTTAAATAGTTATTATGAAACATCTCACTCTTCAAACTTTTGTGAAAATGTAAATATTTTTTATACCATCAAACATCTTGAAGCAAAACATCTTGAAACATTAAAAACAAACCTCGCTTTAGATATCAGTTATAGCCCAATAAATATAGATGATACGGTTGATGCAATAGCTAGAAGAGGAAATGTTGAAAGCTATAGCTTTACGAAAACTAGAACTAAAAAGTCAAAATATACTATTTTGTTATGGTTTATAATCGCTTTAGTTACAACAGCTGGTGCTCTTTATAGTTTTTATTTTCTCCAATCATCTGAAATAAAAGTAAATAAAGACACTAATAGTTCACAAAAAATTACAAAAACAATAGAGGAGATAGAACTCCCAAATCATATAGCAACAAATAAATATATTATCGATTTGATTGTGAAAATTTTTGATAGTATTGATGATAACTCTGTTTTAAAAGAGATACAAATAGCCAAAAATGAATCAACAATTATCTATGATTTTAAAGCTATTAACCCTTTTGAAGAAGCTTTAAAACCTAAACTTTTAAAGTTTTATGAACATAGTGAAAATATCCTTACAAGTGAGAATAAAGGGACTTTTACCTCAATTATCTCAAATGTAAATATTTTAACAAAATTCACACCTATTACGAAAAAATATATCCCAACAACAAAAGAGAGATTTTTATCGAAAGAGGATGGGAAAAAAGGGATTGAGCAACTTTTTAATAACAATGCAACAGTAAACTTTTTAACTGTAACTGAAGATAAATTTATCCAATATACTTATGAAGTTTCAACTGTTTTACAAACACCAGTTGCTTTTTTTGATATTATTACTTTGCTTGAAAAACAAAATTATTCTATCGTTCTTGGTTATCCAATTGAGTTTTCTCAAACCAATAAAGGTTTAGAGATCCATTTTAGACTTATGATCAACCAAAACAAACTTCAAAGTCCTACGAAATAGTGAGTGATATAATTCTCACTACCCTCAACGGTAGATATACTCATAGTAGTCTTGGGCTTCGTTACCTCCATGCAAACCTCAAAGAATTACAACCTCAAGCTCTTATCAAAGAGTATGTCATCAATGAGAAAATTCAAGATATTGCAGAAGATATTTTAAAAGAGAATCCAAAAATTATTGCTATTGGTGTTTATATTTGGAATGCAAGTGATGTAAAAGAGCTTATTGAAGTTTTAAAAAAAGTAAGTCCACAAACTATTATTATTTTAGGTGGTCCAGAGGTAAGCTATCAACCTTTTAGAGTTGATATGAGTAAAGCTGATTATGTTATCCAAGGGGAAGGGGAAATCCCTTTTTATGAACTCTGTCGTGATATTTTAGATAAGAAACAAATTGAAACCAAAATTTTCCCACCAAAACTCTATGATTTAAAAGATATCAAATTACCGTATCAATACTACGATGAAAATGATATAAAAAATAGATATATTTATGTGGAAGCTTCAAGAGGATGTCCATTTTCTTGTGAATTTTGTCTCTCTTCAATCGATAAACAAGTGCGAAATTTTAACCTTGATGAACTTTTACAAGAGTTTCAAACTTTATGGGATAAAGGAGTGAGAAATTTTAAGTTCATAGATCGAACTTTTAATCTTGATATCAAGATGGCAAATACACTTTTAGATTTCTTTTTATCTAAAAATGAGCCATTTACGACCCATTTTGAAGTTATCCCTGACCATTTCCCAGCTGAACTCAAAGAACGAATAAAACAGTTTCCATCACACTCACTCCAGCTAGAAATTGGTATCCAAACACTTAAAAAAGATATCGCTAAAAATATCAAACGAAATCTCAATATTCCAAAAATAAAAGAGAATTTAGAGTTTTTAGAAAAAGAGACAAATGCACATATCCATCTTGATTTAATTATTGGACTTCCAGGGGAAAGTGTTGAGAGTTTTAGAGAAAACTTAGATTATCTATGTGGTTTGTCAAATAGTGAGATTCAGCTAGGGGTGCTTAAAAAACTATCAGGTACTACTTTAAATCGTCACGATGAGCTTTTTGGTATGGTTTATAGTGATACTCCACCTTATGATATTTTGGCAAATAATATGATTCCATTTCAAGAGATGCAAGTGATGAAACGATTTGCTAGATTTTGGGATTTGGTTTATAATAGTGGGAACTTTACAAAAACATTTAATCTTTTAGTAGAAAATAAAAGTGTATATGAAACTTTTTATCATTTTTCAGATTGGCTCTATCGTCAAACATTTTCCACTTGGCAAATTTCACTTGATAGATTAGCTTTATTTTTATTTGATTATATGACAACTATCCAACAATATGAAAAACAACAGATTGCTGATTTACTTGTAAGTGATATTTTAAAAGTTGGGGGGAGAAAACTTCCATCATTTTTACGAGAATATAGTGAAATTACAAGTAGTTTCGATAAAGTTCAAGTGGGAACGAAACAAAAAAGACAACAAAAAAGAACCCAGTAGCTCTTTTAAATTTTAATAAGTATTTTATCTAATAATCGTGTGGATAATACTCTTTTAGCAAATCCTAAAAGATAAGTAGCTTTCGTTATGTAGTATCTTGGATTTACTTTTTTAGCTTTGATTATTTTCTCAACTACTTTAGCTACTTCAATTGGAGGAAGATTAAAAGGAACATCACTTTTACTTGAATTTAAACTTTTATGATAAGTTTCTTTAAATCTTGAGTTTTCTATATTAATATTTTCAATTGTTTTTTGCTTTGCATTTTTTCTAAAATCACTTGTGATTGGTCCTGTATTTAAAACTGTAATAGCAATATTAGTCCCTTCTAATTCAAGTCTCAAAGTATCACTAAGACCTTCAATAGCATATTTACTAGCATTATAAGCACCTCGAAGTTTTAAAGAAATAAGTCCCAATACTGAGCTATGATTAATAATCTTTCCATACCCTTGAGCTTTCATAATAGGCAAAACTTGCATCATAACTTCATGAAGTCCAAAAACATTTGTCTCAAACTGCCCTCTTAAAATATCTGTTTTGATATCTTCTACTGCTCCTGGTTGTCCAAATCCAGCATTATTAAACACTACATCAAGCGTTCCACCAGTAAGTTTTAATATCTCTTCTAGTGTATTTGAAATAGTTTCTTTTTTTGTTACATCCAAATAAAAAGCTTCAAATCCATCATGTTTAAGTTTCTCTACATCAGCTTCTTTTCTAGCAGTGGCAAAAACTCTATATCCAGAAGATTTCAAATAATAAGCTGTTGCCTCCCCTATTCCAGAACTACAACCTGTAATTAAAACACTTTTCATAATCTTCTTTATTATTTATTTTAAAATAGCAATAATATCTGTAAATCGCACTTTTGTATCTTCAAGATTTTCTAACTCAACCATATCTTTTTCCCAAAAAAGAAGCACAGTTGAGCCCATTTTAAAATGTCCTAAACATTCCCCTTTTTTGATATATAAATCATCATATTCAAATACTTCTATTTGACTTGCCCCATCATTTGTAGCAACTCTTGGCTCAAAATCAAACACCATTTTCCCAACATTTAAAGCTCCAATGTATGCCATATAAAAAAGTTTGTTATCACTTGTTACACACTCTAGAATAACCCTTTCATTCTCTACAAAAAGTTCATCTTGTTTATTTAAGTATGTGAAATTAACTGGATAAAGTTTCCCTGGAACATAGATAAGTTTAGTCACTTTTGCACTATATGGACTATGATATCTATGGTAATCTTTTGGGCTAAGATAAAAATTCATGAAAGTTCCATTTTTAAGTCTTTCAATATTTTCTTTTACTACATTTGATGTAAAAAGTCTCTCTATACTATATTGCATCCCTTTTATTTGTAAAGCAATCCCGTCTTCTATAGCACCTTGAGCACTTACATAACTATCAGCAACACAGATAAAATTTGCATCACTCTCATCAAAAGTTCTCTCTTTTACTAAAGCTCTTGTAAAAAGAGCATTGAGTGTTTTGTAACTTGATGGAGATTGAAATTCAGACATATCAAGTCCTAAAATATTCACATAACTATTATTTATAAAGTTTTGAATAGGTTTTGGAAACTCTTTTGAAGCAAATTTGTGAAAATTTTGTGAAATCTTATTTGTAATATGCATAAGAATTAAACCTTAGTTGTAAGTTCGTGCTTTAATTTTTCAGCATTGAGTTTTTTGATAGTTGTTTGTTCAATTTCATCAAATCTTTCATCATCACTTTTAAGCTCTTTTTGCATTAGCTCTTTTTCAACACCTTCCATCTTCATCATATAGTATTTGAACTCTTTTTTAGTCAATCTTTTTTTAAGTATCTCTATAATTTCATCTTCACTTTTCAATTCTCTATTTAAGATTTTTATATCCGCTTTTAACATATTGTAAATTGTCATTTATTGCTCCATCCAGTTTTTTAATTTTTCTATATCATCATAACTTGTCATATCAAGTTTTATTGGGGTAATTGATACATAATTTTCATTTACCGCTTCAAAATCACAAAGTCCATCATCACTCTCCCAAATCAAAGGGTGCAATCCAATCCAATGGAACTCATTTCCTTTTGGGTCATGATAGGTTCTATAGTCATTTCCATAGTTTCTATACCCAGCTTTTGTTATCCTCATTCCACTACACTCTTCAATGCCACATGGTGGAATATTGATATTTAAAAGCTTTCGTTTTCCCAAAGGAAACTCATCATTTAAAATTTTTCGAACTATATCTAAAATAGACTTTTTAGCTAATGAATAGTCCCAAATATCAACAATCTCTTTGATTTTATTATCAAGAACTTGAGATATGGCAATTGCTGGAACCCCTTGAAGCACAGCTTCCATAGCACCAGCAACCGTTCCGCTATAAGTGATATCTTCCCCCATATTAGACCCAACATTTATTCCACTTATCACCAAATCAGGTAACTTTCCATCCCCAAATAAAGTATGAAGTCCTAAAAATATACAATCGGTTGGTGTTCCATCTTCAAGCATATATCTATCATCACCAAAACTTTTAAATCGCAAAGGATGGGTAAGTGTCATACTATGAGCACAAGCTGATTTATTACTTGCTGGTGCAACAACTACTACATTAGCTATTGGTTCAAGTGCCTCTACAAGATGTTTTAATCCAACAGCATCAAATCCATCATCATTTGTTATAAGTATATTCTTTTTACTCAATGTAAACTCCCTCTAATTCTTTTAATAATCTTTCACAATCTTTATTTATTTTGTATCCGCTATCTATTTCAATATTTCCCAATTTTGATGTGATAGTTAAAACAACATCTCTTTTCCCTTGATTTTGTGAAATCACCTCAAAAAGTCTATACAAGATTGCCTCATCCTCACTAAATGGGATATGCACCACTAAAGCTGGTTGCATTTCAACCGCTTTTTTTATTTTGAGTTTTTCTGTTTTTGCATCTTTGAGTGATTCTACTTTTCGTACATTAAATCGCACTCCAAAATCATTTACCGTAACACTTACCTTAAAAGCAAGTGGTTTATCAAGGTCAAAATCATCTTCAAGTTGTTTTAACATATTATCAAAAAGCATCAAATCAAAACTTCCATGAAGGTCAATCACCGTCACAATACCAAGAGGTTGCCCTTTTTTTGATGTTTTTTTAGCAATATTTTCAATTTTCCCTACAAGGAGCGTTTCACTTCCATCGGTAAGTTCATCAATTTGGGAACTTAATGTGTAGTTAATCTCATCAAATTGCTCCCTATATCTATCTAAAGGATGTCCTGAAACATAAAATCCAAGTGATTCTTTCTCCATCTCAAGAATCTCTTTTGCATCAAACTCTGGCATATCTTTGATAGTTATCTCAATAGTTGTCATCTCTTCATCATCACCAAATAAACTTCCAACAACTTGTTTTTTCGCATCTCCAGCTTTTTTAACTGCTTCAACTATCTCCTCAATTTGCTCTATAATAGCTCGTCTTGTATACCCAAAACAATCCAAAGCTCCCGATTTTGCTAAAGTTTCTATAACCCTTTTATTTACTTTACTTCCATCTATTCGACTTACAAAATCACTTAAATCTTTGAATTCCCCTTCAAGTCTTGCTTTTAAAATAGAGTTAATCGCAACATCTCCAGCACCCTTTAAGGCACCCATCCCAAACATTACAACCTCTTTGCTTTCGAGTGTTTCAGCACTAAAAACAAGGTCTGATTTGTTGATGTGTGGTGGTACAAGTGCATATCCAAGTCGTTTCACTTCATCAACATATTTAACAACTTTATCGGTATTATCTTTTTCACTTGTAAGGAGTGCTGCCATAAACTCTGTCGTATAATAGGCTTTCAGATATGAGGTGTAAAAAGTTACCATTGCATACGCTGCAGAGTGGGATTTATTAAATCCATATCCAGCAAACTTTACAATCAAATCAAAGAGCTCTTCGCAATGTTCTCGAACAAATCCTTTTTTTACCCCACCATCAGCAAATTCATCTTTAAGTTTGTCCATCTCCTCTTTGATTTTTTTCCCCATAGCTCGACGAACTAAGTCCGCACCACCAAGGGAAAATCCACCGATAACTTGCACAATTTGCATAACTTGCTCTTGATAAACAATAACCCCATAAGTTGGTTCAAGGATGGGTTTGAGTGGTGTTTCAAACTCATCGTAAAAATAGTCAATCTTAGCTCGACCATGTTTTCTATCGATAAAGTCATCAAGCATCCCTGATTCCATAGGTCCTGGACGATAGAGTGCAAGTACCGCAATAATATCTTCAAAATTAGAGGGCTTTAGCCTTTTATTTAAATCTTGCATCCCTGAAGACTCTATTTGAAATAATCCTATCGTATGCCCCGTTTGGATTAAGTCATACACCCCTTTATCATTGACATCTTGTTCGATAAAGTTGATACGATTTCCATGCCTTTTTTCTATCAGTTGCAAAGCACCTTCGATAACAGTAAGTGTTTTGAGTCCCAAAAAGTCGAATTTGATTAAGTCAACATCTTCAACATATTTTCCATTGTATTGTGTTGCGATAGTATCCATTCCACTTGGTTTAAAAAGTGGCGTTTTCAGATAAAGTGGTTCATTTGAGATAACAACTCCAGCTGCATGCGTTCCAGCATTTCTGTTAAGTCCTTCTAAAGCAAGAGCATATTCCCAAACTCTAGCTGCTTTTGGGTCTCTTTCACATAACTCTTTTATCTTAGGCTCTTTTTCCCATGAATCTTTGAGGTTTATTCCTAATTCATCAGGGATAAGTTTCGCCATCGCATCCGCATCTTTATATGCCATATCAAGAACTCTTGCGACATCTCGTATCACCCCTTTTGCTAAAAGTTTTCCAAAAGTGATAATCTGAGCTACATTCACCCGTCCATACTTTTCTACAACATAGTCGATAACCTCTTGACGACGAGCTTGACAAAAGTCCATATCAATATCGGGCATAGAAACCCGTTCAGGATTGAGGAACCTCTCAAAAAGAAGTCCATATGGCATAGGGTCGATATCGGTAATAAAGAGGCAAAATGCAACTAAACTTCCAGCAGCTGACCCACGCCCAGGACCAACTGGGATACGATGGATTTTTGCATAAGCGACAAAATCCCAAACGATTAGCATATATCCAGGGAATTTCATATTGTTGATGATATCTATCTCAACTCTCAACCTATCTCTATACTCTTGATGTTTATGAGATGGGACAATTTCAAGTCTTTTTTCTAATCCCTTAAGACACTCAAATTCAAATAAAACTTTATCGTTTTCTAGTGAATATTCAATCGTAGGTTCTGGTAAAGAGATATTTTGAAGTTCCGCTTTTTCCCTTGTAAATTTAAAATTTGGGGGTGTTGGATTTCCAAGTTTTATCTCAAGATTGCATTTTTCCACTATCTCCATAGTGTTTGAAAGTGCTTCTGGGATATCAGCATAGAGTTTTGCCATTTGTTCTGGTGATTTTACATAAAACTCATGGACACTGTGTCGCATACGATTAGGGTCATCATAGAGTTTATTCATAGCTATACACATAAATGCTTCATGTGCTTCTGCATCTTTTTGTTCTGTATAGTGGGTATCATTAGTTGCGACTATTTTTATCCCTGTTTCAAGGGAAAGTTTAATAATTTGACTATCAATAAAAAGTTGATCATCAATTCCATGTCGCATTATCTCAAGGTAAAAATCTTCACCAAAAATCTCTTTGTATTCTAAAGCTATCTTTTTTGCTTCTTCATACCCTTTTGCACCATTTTTAACATTTCTTTCACTATTAATATTTAAGTGCCAATTTATCTCACCTTGTAAACAAGCAGCTGTGCAAACAAGCCCTTGCGCATTTTCTTTTAAAAGATTTTTATTTATCCTTGGATAATAGTAAAATCCTTCCATATAAGCTTTACTACTTAGATACATTAAGTTTTTATATCCAATATCATTTTTTGCATACAAACAAAGGTGAAATCTTCTTTTGGTTGTCTTATCTCCAATATCTTCTTCATTATGGATATAAGCTTCCATCCCAATAATAGGCTTAATTCCCTCTTTTTTCATTGTATTATAAAAAGTGATTGTTCCGAACATATTTCCATGATCTGTCATTGCAACGCTTGTCATTCCAAGTTCTTTGATCTTTTTAGCAAGTACAGGAATTTTATTTGCACCATCTAGCATTGAAAACTCTGTATGAAGATGAAGATGGGTAAATTGTGGAATTGATTTTGATGACATTTTTATACTTTTTTCTTAAATTTATGAACTCTGATTTTATCTAATTAGCTCTAAAAAAGGGATAAAAATAGCATAAAAAAAGGCTAGTAGAAAAATCTACTAGCCTTTTAAAAAAATCACTTTTGATTATACAAAAGAGATGTATGCCATTTGTGTAGCATCACCTTTTCTAATTCTTGTTTTGATAACAGATGTATAACCACCGTTTCTTTCAAGGTATTTAGGAGCGATTTCGTTCATTAATTTTTTTGTTGCTTCTTTATCTTGAAGAGCAGCAAATACTATTCTGTGTGCATTTAAATCATTTACTCTAGCTTGAGTAACTAATTTTTCAACAAATCTTTTTAATTCTTTTGCTTTTGGCAAAGTAGTTTCAATTTTTTCTCTTTCGATAATAGCAATACTTAAATTTTTAAGTAATGCTTTTCTGTGAGAAGAAGTTCTACTAAGCTTTCTATATCCATGCTTATGTCTCATACTTATCCTTCTTTATATTCTTAAGCTTTTAATTGCTCAAGTTTTTTTCTTAAAGCTGAAGCTACATCTTCAGGTAAAGTACCTTCGATTGGAAAACCGATAGATGCAAATTTCTCAGCTATTTCATCAAGAGATTTTTTACCTAAATTTTTAATATTTCTAACTTCAACTTCACTCATCAATGCCAAATCACCAACATATTTAATTTTAGCTCTATCTAAAGAGTTAAAACTTCTAGCACTAAGATCTAAATCTTCAATTTTAACAATCAAATCTTTTAAATCTACATTGCTCTCTTCAAATGTATTTTCAACAATTTGTACATCTGAAAGATTAAATACTTTGTTAAATACAGACATTTGATCATACATAATAGCTACAGATTCTTTAAAAGCATCTAGTGGAGCTATTTGACCATTTGTCTCTACAACAAACACAACTTTTTCAAAGTTTGGATTGTCTTCAACAAGCATTTTTTCTATCTCGTATGTTACTTTTCTAACTGGAGAAAAGAAAGCATCAATAGGAATATATTCTTTTGCTACCATTCCTCTAATCTCTTCACTAGAAACATAACCAATACCTTTTTGTACAATAATTGAAAATGTTAAACTAAAATCATCATTTATTGTTGCTAAATATGCATCACCATTAATAACCGTTAAATCATCATTTGATAATTCAGCTCCAGTTATAGTTTGTTTAGAGTTAAATGTATATTTAATTTCAACTCTATCTTCTCCATTATTTATTTTAAATCTCATGTTTTTAAGATTTATAATAAATATAGAGATATCTTCTAGCATACCTCTTACAGTATCGAATTCGTGTGCCGCACCTTCAATATGAACTGCGATTACAGAATATCCAACAGAACTACTCATTAAAAGTCTTCTAATTGGATGAGCTAAAGTGATACCATATCCACTTTCAAAAGGATAAGCACTTATTTTTGCCACATTTTGTGAAATTTTCTCAATTGCCACTTCTGTTGGTAAAAACGGAGCCGTTACAAATTTTTTCATTCTTTATCCTTTTTGTTTACTATTTTGAATATAACTCAACTATTAATCTTTCTTGTACTGGAATAACAACTTCTTCTCTAGTTGGAATTCTTGTAAATATACCAAATACTTTCTCTTTATCAACACTAACCCAATCAACCATTCCTGTTTGATTTGTAAGTTCTAAAGCTCTTACGATTTGTGTATTTGATTTAGATTTTTCTCTAATTTCAATTTTTTGTCCAGCTTTTACCACAAAAGAAGGGATGTCAACTTTTTTACCATCAACTAAAACATGTCCATGAGTTACAAATTGTCTAGCATTTGCTCTAGTTGTAGCAAATCCCATTCTAAATACAACATTGTCAAGTCTTGTTTCAATTAAAGTGATTAAGTTAGATCCAGTATTACCTTCTCTTCTTGCAGCTTCTTTAAAGTATTTTCTGAATTGTTTTTCAGGGATACCATAAAGAATTTTTGCTTTTTGTTTCTCTTGTAATTGTTGACCATACTCAGATAATTTAGTTCTTCTTTGTCCATGTTGCCCAGGAGCAAATGGTCTTTTTTCTAAAGCACTTTTACCATTAAGTCTTCTCTCACCTTTTAAACCAAGGTCAGCATTAAGTCTTCTTTCTAATTTTTCTACAGGTCCTCTATATCTTGCCATGCTTTACTCCTTACACTCTTCTTCTTTTAGGAGGTCTACAACCGTTATGTGGTAAAGGAGTAACATCTTTAAACCATTTAACTGTAATACCTTCTGTAGAACCAATTGCTTTAACAGCTGTATCTCGTCCAGAACCAGGTCCTTGTACTTTGATACCTACATTTTTAATCCCATGTTCAATAGCTTTAGCTATCGCACTTTCCGCTGCTGCTTGAGCTGCAAACGGTGTAGATTTTTTACTACCTTTAAAACCAAGATTTCCAGCACTTGCCCAAGAAATTGCATTTCCTGCATTGTCAGTTACTGTAACCATTGTATTATTAAATGTTGCAGCAATATGTACTATACCATCAGCAATATTTTTTCTTACAACTTTTTTTCTAGTTACTTTTCTTTTTGCCATAATTTTATCCCTTATTTCTTAGCTGCTGCACCGATAGTTTTTTTCTTACCTTTTCTTGTTCTAGCATTAGTTTTAGTCTTTTGCCCTCTACAAGGTAACCCTTTTCTGTGTCTTAAACCTCTATAGCTTCCTAGATCCATTAAAGCTTTAATGTCCATTGCTACTTTTTTTCTTAAATCACCCTCAACAACATAGTTTGCTTGGATTTCATTTCTAATAGCTGCTGCTTCATCTTCAGTAAGTTCCGCCGCTCTTTTATTATAATCAATCCCTGTTGCAGTTAATATCAATCTTGATGTATGCAATCCTATACCAAACACATAAGTTAAGGCATACTCCATTCTTTTTTTGTTTGGTAAGTCTGTACCAGCAATTCTTGCCATCGCTTATCCTTGTCTTTGTTTATGTTTTTTAACTTCGCAGATTACTCTTACGATACCTCTTCTCTTGACAATTTTACATTTGTCACACATCTTCTTAACTGAAGCTCTTACTTTCATAGTAACCGTCCTTCAAAAATATTCTGAATCTACAGGTGCTTAGAACTCCTAAACAGCAAAGTATTTAGCGAGCTTAAAACCGTAAAGGATTTACACCAACTCTTTATAAAACTTCTTATAAATTTTACAAAAACTTCTCTTTGGCTATAGAAACAGGCTGGGATTGTACTCAAATAAAACTTAATCTAAGGTTACATATATATAAGAATGTTGACTAATTTTAGAAAATTTAATTGTAGAATAATTTCTACTTATTTATAATTTATTCAGAAAGCCTATATTAAATTAAGTTATAGCTAATAAACTATTTGTTAGAATTTTTCAAATTTTATAAAAAAGGAAAATTGCACATGAATAACAGAAATATTAAACAAGATTTAGAACAAATTGATTCTATTCTTAAAGAAAGTGGTATCTCACGAAGAGACGCACTAAAAATGATGGGGCTTAGTGGAGCTGGATTAATGGTAGGTGGAGCAACTGAAGCCGAAGCTGCTACTACGTTAAAAGCTAGTGATGCAAAGGGTAAAATTGTAATTGTTGGTGGTGGTCTTTCTGGTATTGCAACTGCTGCAAAATTAACACACTCATTATCAAATCCTGATATTACTGTTATTGAGCCAAATCCAAATTCTGTTTCATACCAACCAGGAAATACACTTATCGGTGCTGGTTTATGGACTTTAGACGATACTACGTATGAAACACAAAATTTTATGCCAAATGGAGTAAAATGGATAAAAGATAAAGCTGTAGAGTTTAATCCAACTGCAAATGAATTAAAAACAGCTAGTGGAGAAGTTATTAAATATGACTTTTTAGTTGTTGCTGCAGGTCTTGTAAATGATTTTGGTATGATTAAAGGTCTTGAAGAAGTTGGAGAAGTTTATACATTAGATAAGAACGATGCGGCAAGAGCGAAAAAAATTGTAGGGCAAAATGGTCTAGGTTCTATCTATTTTGCTGAAGGTGCTGCAGATACTTGGACACAAATGCAAAAATTTGTTTCTGATGCAAAATCTGGTAAAAAAGTAACAGGTGTTTTTCCAGAACCACACACTCCATTTAAATGTGGTGGAGCTCAAAAGAAAATGGTAAATCTTACAAATGCTAGACTTGAGGAAGCTGGTGCTAGAGCAAATGCGGATTTACAATTTCTAACAAATGGTAAAAAACTATTTGGTGTTCCAGAATATCACACTGCGATTGATGGACAAATGAAAGCAAGAAATGTAAATGTAAGATATGAACATAAATTTACTGAAATTGATTTAGTAAATAAAATAGCTAAATTTGAAAAACATTGGGAAGAAAAAGGTGCTTGGGATGCAGATCTTGAAGAATTTGAAAAAATTGTAAAAACTGAAGCTGTTGATGTAAAATATGATTTTTGTCATGTTATTCCACCACAAAAAGCTCCAAAAGAAATTGGAAGTTCACCAATCGGAAGTGAAAAAGGTTGGGTTCCAGTTGATAAGGCAACTTTACAACATGTAACATACAAAAATGTATTTGCATTAGGTGATATCGCTGCTGTTCCACTTGGTAAAACTGGTGGAAGTGCAAGAAAACAATATGCAGTTCTTTGTCAAAATCTTATTGCAGTAATGGAAGGAAAAGAGATGACTGCTAAATACAATGGTTATACAGTTTGTCCACTTATTACAAACATTGGAACTGTTATGCTTGCTGAATTTAGTTACAAACCAGATGGAACTGGTGCTATGGCTGCTCCTTCATTCCCACTTGATCCTACTCAAGAAAGATGGATTTATTGGTTATTAAAATACTATTTATTAAAACCAATGACTCAATACGGAATGCTTTCTGGTAGAGCTTAATCTCAATTTCACAGATATAGCTTAAGAAACTCTTGCTATTATTTTGCCTCAAACTTCGGTTTGGGGCTTTTTTTTGTAAAAAAGCATTTAAAAAAATACATAAGGAAATAAAAAATATGAAAAAAGAAGGAATGATATTTATAGGAATATTTTTATTTTTAGCAATTGGGATGCATTTTAAAGAGTGGATAAGTCATCCAATTGAACACAGTATGGCTCTTCCAAGTGCAGGAGCTTATGGATTGGGTGCTATCCATCCACTTATTTTTACTTTTGTAGTGTATCTACTATTTGTTGTAGTTCGTGCTCTCAAAAGATTGGTTACAAGAAAAAAATAATAAAAATATAAGAAAAAAGGTTATCTATTTTAATTTTTTTTTGATACAATCCTCTTCTAAAAAAAATTAAGGAGATACGATGAAATTATTAAAACTTGCATTCGTTGGAGCTTTAGCTCTAGGGTTCGCTACTACTGGTGCTTTAGCTAATGCTGACAAAGGTCAAAAATTATTTGCTAAAAAATTAAAAGATGACTGTGGAATGACTGGTGCTAAAATGGCAGCAAAACATACACAAGCTCAATGGGAAAAAATTGGAAATGGTGCTGGGCTTAAGTCAGAAATTCAAAAAATCTGTCCAAAAGCTACAGATGTTGATGATAAATTTTTAGAGCATTACTATGATTTCTTCTATAAATTTGCAAGTGATTCAGGAAATGTTCCTTCTTGTTAATTATTAGCTAGAGATACGAAAGGGTCGGGTTTAAACTCGACCCTTTTTTTATTTTTGTTATAATAAAAAATAATACAATATTCAGAACAAGTTAAGTTTAAATGCTTACAATTGTTCTACAAAAAAATTCAATTTATTGAATGAAAAAAAAAGGAAAAAAAATGAAAAGAATAATAACTCTCTCAGCTTTTGCAGCACTTACAACTTCATCTTTACTAGCGGCAGATGTAGATGCTAAATTAAGTGAAATGGAAGCTAAAATCACTAAACTTGAAGAATCACTTAACCAAGCAAAAAAAACACTTACAGAAGTAAAAATCCATGATGGAAATGATAATGTTAAGTGGGATGTAGATTATAGAACTGCAATAGATAAAATTGATTATACAAGAGCAGATGGTACTACATCTTCAAATAAAGATTTAATGACTTCAAGACTATTACTAGGAATGGGATTTGCTCCTTCTGAAAACTTAGTATTTAAAGGTAAATTATCATACAACAAAGTTTTTGGTGCAAATCCTCCAAGTAGTGGAACAACTACTGATTATCCACAAAGAGGAATGGGCTTTGATACTTTTGACTGGGTTGCGAATGAAACTGTAGCAGATGATAAACTAAGAGTAAAAGAAGCTTATTGGTTATATGTAAATAATACATTCTTAGGAGCTGATATTCCTTGGTCTGCAAGTATTGGTAGAAGACCTTCTACAAATGGATTTTTATCTAATTTAAGAGAAGATGATGCTCCTCAATCACCACTTGGACATATTATCAATATGGAATTTGATGGTGGATCATTCAAATACAATCTTGATAAAGTAACTGGTGTAAAAGGTATGTACTGGAAACTATGTGTTGGTAGAGGACTTACAAATGCTGTAAGTAGATTTGATATGAGTGGTGGACTTGAAACTAAAGGAGATTACTCATCAAGTAGCACAACAATGAAAGATATAGATATGAAAGGATTCGTATTTGTACCATATAATGATGGACATATTGAAGTAGAAACAACTTATTTTAAAGGGACAAATGTACCTGGTTTCAATATGGTTGATTTAGCTGGTGCTACTGGAATGACAAGTACAAATACAGGTATGTTAAAATTTATAGATACAGACACTACTTCTGGGGTAGATAGTTGGGCTTTTAATGATACTGGAAAACTTACTATGAAAAGTTTAGGAGATATGACTGGAGCTGCTGCATCTTTTAAAATGGATGGTATAGGTGATGGTATCAGTGATTTCTTAGATAATACTACATTCTTTGGAAGTTGGGCAATGAGCAAAACTGACCCTAGAAATAGTGAGCAAGTATTAGATTTACAAGCTGTTTATAAAATGGTTGCAGGAATGGCTTTAACTTCAGATATTACAAGTCCAGCTTTCAAGACTGCTTTTGCAACAGCATTAGCTGGAATGACACCATCAACAACTCCTATGAAAGGTGCTGGTATGTTAGGTTCAGACAAATCTGAAACTGGTAGTTCAGTATATTTAGGTGTTCAAATGCCATGTCTTTTAACTGAAGATGGAAGAATTGGTATTGAATGGAATAAAGGTAGTAAATACTGGAGATCATTTACTTATGGTGAAGATACTTTAGCTGGAAGTAAACTAGCTACTAGAGGTACAGCACTTGAAATCTACTATACAAAACCTTTAATGAAAGCTCTTAGCTTCCAAATTAGACATACAAGAATGAAATATGACTATACAGGTTCTCAAGGATTCTTTGGGGATGATGGTATGCCTATGACAATGGCTGAGGCTCAAGGATTTGGACTGAATCCTATTGAAAAAGCTACTGATACAAGAGCTTATGTAAGATATAGATTCTAAAAATCTTTTTTAGCTCAATTTTAAAAGGTGGTAGAGATACCACCTTTTTTTATTTCTGTAGAAACGGTTTTCTCACAAAAAGTGCAAGCACAAAAACCGGTGATTTTTTCTGCAAAAATCTAAACATCACAAACAAAACATCCGACTGAAATCAGCTTTACCCATTTTTTATTTGCTATTAAGCTATTCTTTTCTATAGTTTCATTTCCGACCGTTGGTCAGTATTTAAAATGAAGAGGAAAAATGGAGAAAAAAGAACTCAAAAGACGATATATCGCAAAGTCATGTTGTGAACTCTTTTCAAAAAATGGATTTTCAAATATCACTGTAGAGGCTATTGCTAAAAATGCTGGTGTTGGGAAAGGGACTATCTATGAGTATTTTGAAAAAAAAGAGGATATTATCCTTGAACTTATGGGTTGTTTGCAAGAGGAATACGATACCAATCATCAAGCAAAACTACACAATGTCCAAAATCCAAAAGAGAAACTTTTTGTGTTATTTGATATCTTTTTGAGTGATGATGAGATGGTTAAGATGCAAAAGGATATCTATAAACAATTTTTGATGATCACTTTTGTCAATCCATCTGATTCTCTTCTCTATTATCATGAACAATTACGAAAGAAATATATCTGTGTGATCGCAAAGATCTCAAATAAGTTTGATGGTGGACTAATATTTGATACAATTATAGGTTTTTTTACTATAAGTATCTCTACAAAAAATTATGACCTCAAATCCACTATCACACACTATCTAAATAAAATAGGGGGAACACATTGAAAAAAGAACTACTTTTTTTGCTCACTACTAGCTCACTAATTGCTGGGCAAGTTGGCTTTGAAGAGGTTTTGGAAAAAACACTCACAAATAACAAAGAACTCAAAGCAAAAAAGCTTGATATTGACACAAGTAAAGCGAACTATCGAAATGCCAGAGGGTATGAGCTAGGAAATCTTACTTTTAATGAAAATATTGCAAATTCTAATAATCCATTAAATGTATTTGGTATGAAACTTATGAGTAGAGAAGCTACTTTTAGAGATTTTGGATTTAGTGAATTTTTAACTCCACTAGGTGGTGCATTGGCTACGGCAGATGATGGGACAGTAGGGAATTTTAACCCAGCTTCTATGGCAGGATTACTTGATACAGCTCCAAATGATTTAAATAATCCAGAATCTCGTACAAACTACGAAACAAAACTAACATACGAACTTCCTATTTTTACAGGGTTTAAACTTCAAAATGCTAAAGAGATGTCAAAACTTCAAATAAAAGCAAGTGAAGCAAAATACAATTTTGATGAGAAACAACTCCAACTAGAAGTTTTAAAAGCTTATAACGGTGCTGTTGCTGCAAAATATTTCATTAAAGCGACTGAAAAAGTTAAAGAAACGACTACATCATTTATCTATCTTGCATCTGAGATGTTCAAAGAGGGATATACGACAAATATTGATATTCAACAAGCTCAAGTATATGATATGAAAGTCAATACTATGATAATGGAATCTAAAAATCAATATTCATTAGCCCTTGCTTATCTTAAATTTTTAGCAAATGATGATACGATTGATGGTGTAATAGAGTTTAAAACTATTAATTCTAACTATGCGGAACTCAAATCACTTCAAGATTTGGCTTTAGTAAATAGAGATGATTTACAATGGATGGAACAAAATACAAAAACAATGGCTGCAAAAGTTGAATTTGAAAAAAGTGCAAACTATCCGATGATTGGATCACATCTTGAGTATGGGTACAATGATAATCAACTTAATAATATAAGTGGAAGCAAAGATTATTATACTTTAGCTGTTGGACTTGAATACAAAATATTTGATGGACTTACAACATCTTCAAATATAGAAAAAGCAAAAATAGACTACGCAAAAACAAAACATTATCTAGAATATATGAAAGATGGTTTAAAACTTGGTGTTGAGAAAGCTTATTTGAATTGCAAAACAAAACAATCTATTTTAGATGAAAAACTAAAAGCTCAAAGCTTAGCATCTGATATCGTAGAAAAATCAAAAGAGATGTACAAAAATCAACTTATGTCTATGAATGACTTATTGCTTCAAAATGCAAATGAACAAAAAGCTATCACAGATGTGATACTCGCAAAATATGAGCTAACAATTGCTTTAGCAGAACTTCAACTCTCAATCGGTAATGATTTAAAATAAAAAGGAAATAATAGATGAAAAAAATAATAACACTTACACTTTTATGTTTAGTAACTTATGTAAATGCTTTAGAGTTTAGTGGAACAGTTATCTCAGACAATGAAAAATATATCACAAGTCGAAATATGGGATATGTAAAAAATGTTTATGTAAGAGAGGGGTCTTATGTAAAAACAGGTGATTCTCTTTATGATATTGAAGCTGAAGATATAAGTCAAAAGAAAAATCAAGCAAATCTACAAGTAAGTATGTACGAAACACAAATGAATTTTGTAAAAATGAACTATGAAAGACATCAAAGACTGTATGAAAAAGGGCTTGTCGCAAAAGTGCAAGTGGAGCAATTGGAGATGAACTACAAAAATCTTCAAGATATGGTGGCTATTGCAAAATCGCAAAGTAAAGAGGTAGATAACCAAAACAAATATTTTTCTATCAAAGCTCCAAACAATGGTATTGTGACAAAAAGAATGCTTAAAGTTGGAGAGATGGCAATTCCAGGGATGCCTGCTATGGTTCTAACTGATATTAGTGATATTAAAATTCAAATCGAAGTGAATGAAGCTGACCTCTCAAAAGTAAGACTTGGGAAAAAAGTCCCTATTGAAATTCCATCAGTTGGATACTCTTCAACAGGTGTAGTTAAATCAATCGTTCCTAGCTTAAATCCACTTACCCATACATTTATCATAAAGATAGGATTTAAAAAACCAAGCTCAGTGTATCCTGGAATGTACGCAAAAATAAACATCAACTAAAGGATAGTAAATGTCGATGGAAATATTAGCCAATCTCAAACCGAAAGATACCGCTGGGAAACTAGCGAAGAACTTTATCTATAATCCGCTAACTTCAGTTTTAGCTGCGTTTTTACTTATTATTGGATATTTGTCTTTACAAATTATGCCAAGAGAGGAAGATCCGCAAATTGCTATAAGTGGTGGAAGTATCATTGTCCCAGCACCTGGTCTAAATTCAAAAGAGATAGAAAAACTTATCACTGAACCCCTTGAGCAAAAGCTAAGAGAAGTAAATGGAGTTGAACATATTTATAGTGTAAGCACTGATAATGTGGCTATTGTAAATGTGATGTATTATATTGGACAAAATAGAGAGATTTCAAATCTAAAAATTTACGATAAAGTGATGCAAAATATGGATATGATGCCTAGAAATGCAATGCAACCACTTATTAAACCTCTTGATATTGATATTGATATTCCAATAGTAAATATTGCTTTCTATCAAAAAAATCAAAACATAGACTACAACACTTTTGTACAAACAATTGAAAATCTAAAAAAAGAGATAAACACTATCCAAAATATCTCAAAAACAGAGCTCAAAGGTGCTAAAAGAGAACAATTCAATGTTGAAGTTGATTTGGGAAAACTTAAAAGTTATAACCTCTCTTTAGGACAAATTGCAAATGGAATAAGCTCAATTGCTACAAGAGTTCCTGATATTAGCTCAAAAACAGCTGATAATAAACTTGTAGTTTTTGGGATAAAAAATGCAATTGAAACAGTTGAAGATATCGAAAACATTATGGTGGCACAATATATGGGAAGCCCTATTTACCTAAGAGATATAGCAAAAGTAAGCTCAGGGGTAGATTTTCAAAAAGAGCAAAGTGCAAAGATGATTTTTAAAGAAGAGAATATTATCAAAGAGGTTGATCAAGTAACACTTACTATTGCAAAACTAGCAGGGACTAATGCAGTTTTTGTAGCAAATGATGTTGAAAAACTTTTGGCTTCAAAAGAGGCTAATTTAGAAAAAATGGGAATAGCTTTTAAAACGACTAGAAACTATGGAGAAAGAGCTGATGAAGCTGTTAATGAGCTTGTCCATCACTTAGTTATCACAATTATCATCATCGCTGTTATGCTTGTATTTTTCCTTGGATGGAAAGAATCTTTAATCGTAACTTTTACAGTTCCTGCTATTTTAGCTGTAACTTTATTTGTAGCTTATATGGGTGATCAAACTATCAACCGTATCACTTTATTTGCATTTTTACTTTCACTTGGACTTCTTGTTGATGCTGCTATTATTGTTATTGAAAATATTCACAGACATCTTCATACACATGGAAGCGAAAATAGAGATATGGATGAGCTTCTAGTAACAGCAACCGATGAGATAGGAGCGCCTACGAATATTGCAACTTTAGCAATTATTTTAACGATGGTACCTATGGCATTTGTTGGTGGGATGATGGGAGAATTTATGAAACCTATTCCACTCAATGTTCCAATTGCACTTATTGCTTCACTTTTTGTAGCTTATATCTTTACCCCATATTTAAGTAAAAAACTACTCAAACGAAATGATGATGGTGCACATCATCATAATGGAAATAAAGACCAACATACGCACGATATAAAAACGGAGGAGATATAATGTATAGCCATCATAAAGAAGGTAAATTTGAAGCATTTATCCACAATATATTAACAAATAAAAGTAGAAAAGGGATTGTTATTTTGACAACGCTACTTTTTCTTGCAGGTTCTGTGATGATGTTTCCTACAAAAATAGTTTTAGCAAAAATGCTCCCTGGTAAAAGTACAAATACATTTACAGTTTATATAGATACACCATCTGGAAGTAGTATAGAAGAGACAAAAAAAGTCACTAGTTGTGTTGCAAATATTTTACAAAAAGAAAAAGAAGTTGTTGATATGGAACTATTTTTAGGAGAGGGTTCTCCTCTTGATTACGCTGGACTTGTAAAAGGGAGCGGTATGAAAAAAGGGGAACAATACTCTGAAGTAGTTGTAAATCTTACTGATAAAAGTACGAGAGCTGAAAAATCATTTTCTATGACGCAAAGACTAAGACCTATATTAAACAAAGAATGTAGTGCAATTGTTCCAAATACAAGTATAAGACTAATAGAGATGCCTGCAGGTCCTCCAACTTTAGCTGATATCGTTGTGGAAGTATATGGAGAAAATAATCAAAAAGTTATTAGTTTAGCAAATGAAGTCAAAGGGATTTTAACTAAAACAGAAGGTCTTGTCGATGTTGATGTTATGGCTGATGAAACTTACAAAAAATACCAGATTATCCCTATCAAAGATAAAATTAGTAGAAGTGGGCTAAGTGTTGATCAAGTCAATAAGATACTCTATTTAGCTTTTGAGGGGATGGAGATAGCTGTCAAAGATACAATCAAAGCAAACCACCAAATCCCTATTTTTGTAACATTAAGTAATAGTACAAAAACAATTTCAACAAACTCTTTGGAAAACTTAAAAACTAAACTAAGTTCACTTAATCTTATGAGTCAGACTGGGTTTATGGTACCTTTAACTGAAGTTGTAGAGATAAAAGAGACAACATCATTACCTACTATTTATCATAAAGATTTAAAAACTATGGCAAATGTACTTGCAACAACAGATATGGTAAGTCAAGTCTATCCACTTTTAGATGCTAGAGAGAAGATGATAGAACATTTTAAAACAAAATATGATGTTGAAAAAGTAGCTGGAATTTCAACTTATATGTTTGACCTTGAACTTAAAGATAAAGTAACAGGTGAACAATATCTTCTTAGATGGGATGGAGAGATGAAAGTGACACTTGATACTTTTAGAGATCTTGGAGCTGCCTTTATAGCTGCACTTGTTTTGATTTTCCTCCTTCTTGTGATTTACTATAAATCATTTGCGATTAGTGGAATTATTTTAGCTGGAAGTTTTTTATCTATTATTGGAGTAATCATCGGACATTTTGTAGCTGATTTAGTAACAACAGAGACATTTTTCCTCACAGCAACATCACTTATTGGATTTATTGCACTTATGGGAATTAGTTCAAGAAATTCACTTCTTTTAATAGATTTTGCGAAAGGATTGATGGTTGAACATCATCTTGAGAAAAAAAGAGCAATTGCAATAGCAAGTGCAACAAGAGCTAAACCTATCATGCTTACAGCTATTGCTATTATCTTAGGTTCTGCACTTCTTGCAAGTGATCCTGTATTTGGTGGACTTGGAGTTGCATTGATTTCAGGAACTGTTGCTGCTGTTATAGTTTCACTTATATTTATCCCTGTCTTAATGGATAACTCTAAAGCAATATAATAAGTTTTTAAAGATATAATAGATTCAAATTTAAGTGTTGGATCTATTATGAAAAATTCTATCAAAATATTAGGTGCTTATGGTGCAAAAACTTTAAATACCGCAATGACATGCGTTCAAGTTGATGATGAGATACTTATCGATGCTGGCAATATTTTACTTGGACTTGATAAAGAAGCAAAAAATATTAATCATATCTTTTTAACCCACACTCACCTCGATCATATAGTTGATATCCCTTTCCTAATCGATATTTATTTTGAAAGTAGAGTCAAACCACTCACTATTTATGGACTAAAAGGAAGTATTGAAAATGTTAAAAAATATATTTTTAACTGGGCGATATGGCCTGATTTTTCAAATATTCCACTTACAACTGGTGGAGAAAATAGTATCATTTTTCAAACTATTGAAGTTGGCGAAGAGATAGAGATAAACGATGTCAAACTCAAATCAATTAAGACAGTTCATACAGAATCTAGTTGTGGATATGTTATAACAAAAGGTGGAAGTGCAACACTTTTTACAGCTGATACTTACAAATGTCAAAATATTTGGGATGAAACAAATAATAATCCTTTGATAAAATCTGTTATTATCGATGTTTCATTTCCCTCTATTCTACAAAAATTAGCATTTGATAGTAAACATCTTACCCCTGACCTTTTAAACGAAGAGTTAGAAACAAATCTTTTAAGAGATGATGTTATGATATTTATCAACCATATTAAACCTATTTTTTTAGATGAAATTAAAGATGAAATTAAAACAAAGTTTCCAAACTTTTTACGAGGTGGAAGAATCATCAACGATGGGGATATTTTAAATCTAAAAACTTGTGAAATCAAGGAAAATTTAACTAAAACACAACTTGATAAGATTCATATCAATCAACTTATCGATATAGGTTATTCTCTTACAAGTGAAAAAGATTTTGATGCGTTAATGGAGAAAATTTTAGTAAGTTCTAAAAAACTCTCTAATGCTGATGGTGGAACATTATACCTTATGAGTGATGATGAAAAAAATCTGGAATTTAAAGTTGTTCATACAGATTCTCTTAATATCCAAATGGGTGGAAAATCTGGTGCTATCACTTGGCCATCAGTTAAACTTTTCAATCCAGACGGTTCTCAAAATTGGGAACAAGTAGCAGCACTGTGTGCAATCTCTGGAAAACTTATCAATATCCCTGATGTATATGAAGCTGAAGGGTTTAATTTTGAGGGAACTAAAAAGTTTGATGCAGGGACTGGATATAGAACTACATCGATGTTAGTCGTTCCTATGAAAAACCACGAAAATAAAGTTATCGGTGTTTTACAACTTCTCAATAAAACAAATGAAACAAATGAGATTATAGGATTTACAGGTGATGATGAAAAACTCATCCTCTCGATGTCTTCCCAAGCAGCTGTTTCTATCTCAAACAATAGACTTATCGCTGGCTTAGAAAAACTCTTGATGGATTTTATCAAATCAACAGCTGATGCAATTAGTGAAAAATCAAAATATACAGGTGGACATATTAATCGTGTAGCTGAAATTGCAACTTTAATAGCTAAAGAGATCAATAATGATACTGAAACGTTTAAAGATAAAACTTTTACTGAAGACGAATTACAACAAATAGATATTGCAGCGTGGATGCACGATATTGGAAAAATTACAACACCAGAATATGTAGTAGATAAAGCAACAAAACTAGAAACAATATATGACCGAATTGAAACAGTTTTATGTAAATGTGAAATCTTGAAAAGAGATATCGAAATAGAATATCTTAAAAATACTATGCTAGCAGAAACACAAGAAGAAAAAGATCATCTTACAAAACTATTTGAAGAACTTAAAAAAGAGATAGATGAGAATATCAAGTTTCTAAAAATTGCAAATAAAGGTAGTGAGTTTATGAGTGATGAATTTTTACTAAGACTCCATACAATAGCTTCAAAAGATCTTATTATTGATGGAAAAGTCGTGGAACTTCTCACTGAAAATGAGCTTTATAACCTTTCAATAAGGGAAGGAACTCTTACAGCAGAGGAGCGAACTATCATCAATAACCATGTAACTGTAAGTTATAATATGCTCAATAAACTTACATTTCCAAAAAAACTTCAAAGAGTTCCAGTGATTGCAGGTTCACATCATAAAACAATTAAAACAGATGAAAATGGAAAACATTTTGGATATGGTGCACCTGCAATTATGGATTTACCTATGAGTTTAGAAGATAGAATGTTAGCAGTTGCAGATGTTTTTGAAGCAATCACAGCTAGTGATAGACCATATAAAGATCCGAATAGTCTCAATCACTCTTTACAAATCATGGCTTCTATGGCTAAAAATGATGAGCTAGATTATACGCTTGTAAAATTTTTTATTGATAAAAAAATATATGAAGAGTATTCAATAAATAATCTCAAAAAAGAGCAAATTGATATAGTTACCGTAAAATTATAAAAAGGAGAGAGATGAAAAATATACTTATAATAGAAGAAAATAAAACCATAGCAAATTTATTAGCACAAGAGATCAGATATAAAATTGAAAATATCAATGTATTAATTAGCCATAGCTATGAAGAAGTGCTTAAATACATTTTCGATAAAGATACAAAGATTGATTTTGCTATTTTAGATCTAAATTTTCCAGATGCAAAAGATGGTGAAATTGTAAAGTTAACACTTGCAAAGAATATTAGAAGTATTATTTATTCTGCTTCCTTCAATCAAGACCTAATACTTGATATTCTACAAGATGGAATTATTACGTATATTGAAAAAGGTGGTAATAAAAGTATAAATACAGTGATTAGACATCTTCAAACAGCTTTAAAAACAGATGAAACAAATATTTTAATTGTTGATAACTCAATTGCTCAACCTAGTATTTTAAAGTCTATGATTGAAGAGATTGGATTTAATGTTTATACAGCAAAAGATGGTTCAGAAGCTTATGACTTCGTAGAAAATAATCCCCAAATCAAATTTTCACTTGTTTTAACTCATTTTAATATGCCAAATATTGATGGTATAGAACTTACCCTCAAACTACGAAAAAAATATACAATAGAAGAACTTGGTATTATAGTCCTAAGTGCTAGTGATATGGAAGATATCTCTACAAAATTTTTAAAAATTGGTGCAAATGATTTTATCAATAAACCATATAGAAAAATTGAAATAAAAACAAAAATAAATACCGTACTAGAAAATCTATCTCTTTTTGAAGAGATACGAGATATGGCAAATAAAGATTTCCTAACTGGTGCGTATAATAGAAGATTCTTTTATGATAGTGGAACAGCTATATTTTTAAAAGCCAAAAGAGAAAAAAGAGATCTTTGTGTTGCAATGTTTGATATCGATAAATTTAAAAATATTAACGATACTCATGGGCATGATATTGGAGATGTTGCAATTAAAGAGGTTGCTACAATCTTACATCAAACACTTAGAAAATCTGATTTAATAGCTAGATTTGGTGGTGAAGAGTTTTGTGTACTTTTAGAAAATATCTCTAGAGAAGATGCAATAACTCTTTTTGAAAAAATACGAGATATATTTGAAAAGAATATTTTAAACGTAAATAATATCGAGGTCAGATTTACTGTTTCGATTGGAATATTTTATGGAATACAAGAAACTATTGATGATATGATAAAGATTGCTGATAATGGACTTTATTTTTGTAAAGAGCATGGAAGAAATCAAGTTGCAATTAATAAAATCGACTAGAAGCTTTCAGAAGTAGGAGAAATTTTACTTTCTCTTTGCTTTCAAATAAACTCGTTTGGGTGATGGATACCCTTCAACTGTTTTATTTTGGTCTTCTTTATCTAAAAAATCTTCCAAACTACATTCAAAACTCCAAGCAGTTGCTCTTTGTTCTGTACTATCTGTTTTTGTTATCTCAAGCACTTCAATATCTTTAAATCCAGCACGATTAAGCCAGTTTTTGAAACAATTTACCGTAGGGATAAAATAGATATTTGGAATCATCGCATATCTTTCAAATGGAGTTAAACAAACTTCATCCTCCCCATCTATCATAAAGCTATCGACTATTATCTCCCCATTTGGGTTAAGACTTTTTGCAAGTGCTTTAAGGGTCGAAATTGGGTCGCTTCTATGGTATAAAACCCCAAGCATAAAGATAAAGTCAAATTTATGAGGATACATCTCAATATGTTCAACGCCTAGCATCTCATAAACAATATCGCTTTTTACAAAACTATTTACAAAATCAAACTGTGAACGAAACACTGCTGAGGGGTCAAAACCTACAAGTTTTTTAGGGCTATCTTCAAGCATACGGAACATATAATAACCATTATTACACCCTACATCCGCAACAACTTTACCTTTTAAGTCAAAATAAGGTCGAAGCAAATTGTACTTTTTATTTGACTGCCATTCACTATCGATTTCAAGTCCACAAATATCAAAAGGACCTTTTCTCCAAGGGATTAAAGTTTTTGCATTTTTTGTAAGCGTTTCAAACTCTTCATCACTTAGATTTTCCCTCTCCCCTACTTTAAACCAATCGATACACTGATATTCATAAGTCTCTTTATTCGCCATCGTTTCAATATTTTTTATAGCATCTCTCATAGGGACAATATTTTTCCAAGTAAGCCATTTTTCCCTCTCAAGCTTAATTTTTTCTAAATTTTTCATACTCTTCTTTCAATTAACACTTAATTAACACTTAAGTTCTATAATTCCCCTATCTAAAATAAATAAAGCAACATTCAAAACATATCACACAATTATAACATCCACTAAATCACCAACATTTAGTGGAGCTTTAACCTCACCTTCCATTAAAAGTCCAGTATTTCCCAACATATTTGTTAAAATTGCACTTGTTCCACTCTTTTTATCATCAAAATTTATATGATAAACTCCCTCTTTTAAAAAAATATTACAAGCCTCAAATGTTGTTTTATTTCCTTTTATCACTTTTTTCTCATCCAAAATAGCTTTAATAATTTGTAATTTTTCATCTGCACCTTGAAATTTCAAGAGTAAAGGTAAAACATATAAAATAAAAGTAACTGTACTACTATAAGCAAACCCAGGAAGTCCAACGATAAATTTATCCCCTTTTTGCGCTAAAATAACATGTTGCCCTGGTTTGATATTTACCCCTTGAAAAAGAACAGTTGCACCAAGCTCATCCTTGATAATATCTTTTACAAAATCATAATCCCCAACACTAACTCCACCAGTAGTTACAACAATATCACTTGACTGCAGTGAAGATTTAATAAGATTTAAAATAGATGCTTTATCATCTTTTACAACTCCCATTTGATTTACATTCGCACCATATTTTTTTGCTAGTGCTTCTAAAGTAAGATGATTTGAACTTCTAATTTGAGCCTTATTTGTTTGAATTTCACCCAAATCAAGTATCTCACTCCCTGTACTTGCTATTGCAATTGTAGGGGTTTCATACACTTCCACAACACTCAGATTAAGTCCAGCCATCACACCAATTTCAGCAAATCCAATCTTCGTACCACTTTTGATAAGTACCTCATCTTTTTTGTAACTCTCCCCAACCTCTCGAACCGCAAAACCAAAAGGGACTTTGTGAATTATCGCGATTGTGCCATCCTCAACTTTCACATTTTCAATAGGTATCAAAGTATCACTTCCACTTGGCATCAAAGAACCTGTAAAAGTTTTCACACAACTACCATCAACAACTTCTAAACCTTCATCACTCCCAGCAGGATTTATCCCAGAGATTTTTATTTTTCCTAACTCTTGGTCGATATACTTAATAGCATACCCATCCATAGCAGAAGTTGGGAACTCTGGATAATTTCCCATTGCTACAATATCAGTTGCTAATATTTTTCCTAAACTCTCCATCAAAAACAACTTTTTTGTAGCTCTTTTTGATATCT
>JAQUAG010000005.1 GCA_028687375.1 Arcobacteraceae bacterium
GTTGGTGCCCAAACACCACCACCAACTTCAGCATTGATCCCCATAAATGCATTTGCAGATGTTGCCATCATTAAAGCTACTGCTGTGCTTAAAACTATTTTTTTCATTTAATATCCTTTTTAATTTTAATTTACTAAATCTTATCGCACTGTTACTTAGTTACGATTGAAAATGAAAGGTTTAAAATCTCTTTGTGAGACTTTATGAAATTATTGAGTTCATCTAAAGAGAGATTGTCAATCATTTGTAACTCTTTTTTTGGATACTCTTGATCCAATCCTTTATAAAAAAGATTAAAAGCAAGCCCAAGTCGTTGGCTAAAAGTTTCAGTTCGTAAAGGTTCACTTCCACTTAAAAACTTTTTAGCACTTTCTAATTCTTCTAAAGTAGCTCCATTTTGTGTAAAGTCATTAATTGTTTTAACAACTAGATTTTTCGCTTTCTCTTCATTCTCTATTTTTGTTTGAAGATATCCTGTAAAATAACTATGCGATTTATTAATGGAGGTGTATCCATACGCTGAATATGCAAGACCATTTTTAACCCTTATCTCCTCCATCAATCTACTTCCAAAACCACTTCCACCAAGGATAAAAGAGGCAACTTTTGCTTTATAAACATCACTTGAATTGTAGTCAATTGCAAAATCACTTCCAAAATAGATATAAGCTTGTTCTGTATTTTTTTTGATTTTTTTTGTTGCTATTTTTTTTGAAACTTGTAGTTTAGGAGTAGTTGTTTCCCCTTGTGATTTTAATAGCTTTGTTGTTGCTATGATATCTTTTTTAAATGTTTCTAAATCAATTTTTCCACCAACAACAATGATAAGATTATCAAGGTTTAAAACTTTTCCTAATTGTTTTTTTACATCATCCAACTCTATAGTTTTTAAAGACTCAACTTCTCCGCTACTACTATTTTCAAGTAGAGTATTTTTCCAAATGATTTTATTTAGATTTTTTCTAGCTACATCATCAAAATCATTCTCTTTTTGTTTGAGTTTACTAATTTGAAGATTTTTGATTTTATCAAGAGTATCTTGGGTCATATTTGGATCTTTTAAAAGTTGATTGAGAAGTTTTAGAGATTCTTCATATTCACTCATTAAACAACTTATCTCGATTACAAATGTTTCAAATCCATTACTTGTATGGAGAGAAATGGCTTTATTTTCTAATTTTGTAGCAAACGCAATTGCTCCATCTTTTTTTGTCCCTTCGTTCAGAATTTTAGAAGTCAGTGTTGTAAGTCCACTTTGATTAACATCTAGCATCGAGCCACTATTTTTAAAAATAAGTTGAAGATTGAAAATAGGAAGAGTCTCACTTTTTTCAAATATCAAAGGGATTTGTTTATCTTTGATGTTGACTGTATCAATTGTTGCTGCCATTAGTATTGTTCCTTGAAGTAAATTTATGAAAAGAAAAGTAAAAAGAGATTTATTCATAGTATTTTTCTAAAATAGTGTAAGCCGTATCTCTTTTTGCTGGATTTTCCCCAATATCTTTGATAAGCTTAATCATCTCATCTTGATTCATTCTATTGGTGGCCCCTGCTGCACTTACGACATTTTCTTCCATCATAGTGCTTCCAAGGTCATTTGCCCCAAATTTTAAAGCCATTTGACCGATGTAACTTCCCTGGGTAACCCAACTACTTTGGATATTAGCAAAGTTATCAAGATAAAGTCTTGCAACTGCTAAAAGTCGTAAATATCTATTTGAACTTTGTGGTGGAATATAAAGTTCCTCGGCAAGTTTTGTATGAGCTGATTGGAAACTCCACATAATAAATGCTCGAAATCCACCTGTTTCATCTTGTAATTCTCGTATCTTCTCCCAATGTTCAATAATCTGTTCATCTGTTTCAATTGTCCCAAACATCATCGTTGCTGTTGATTTTATATCATTTTGATGAGCAACTCTATGAACTTCAAGCCAATCTTTTGTGTCTAATTTTTTTGGAGCTATAATATCACGGACTTTATCGTTAAGTATCTCAGCCCCAGCTCCAGGAATTGAAGATAATCCTTTTACTTTTAATCGTTTTAATACTTCATCGTAGCTTATTTTAGAAATTTTTGCTATAAAATCTATCTCAATTGAGCTAAATCCATGAATAGTAACAGTAGGATATTTTGTATGGATATGTTCTACTAAATCCTCATAAAAATCAATTTTTAACTTTGGATGAACTCCCCCTTGAAATAATATTTGGGTTCCTCCAATTTCAAGTAATTCATCAATCTTTTGGTCAATCTCATCGTAAGTTAGTACATAAGCATCATCATCTTTTGTATGTCTGTAAAATGCACAAAACTTACAATCAACCCAACAAATATTTGTATAGTTGATATTTCTATCAACCACAAAAGTTGTAATCTTTTTTGGATGAAGTTGTAGTTTTCTCGCACTTGCCATTTGGCTTAATTCCAATAAAGAGGCATTTTGAATTAAATCTAAAGCCTCTTTATTTGTTAATCTTTTAAATTTTTCCATTTGTGTAAATTTCCTCTTTTAAAATGCCGTACCTAGGCTAAATTCAAAGTTTGATGTTTTATCTGTAGAAGTTGGATTTATTGCTCTACTAAAGATAAATTGAAGTGGACCAACTGGTGATTGCCACTCTACAAGTCCACCATATCCAGATTTTTTGATTTCATTAAAACTATTTTCTCCAATCATCCCATAATCATAAAACAATCCCCATCTCATATTTGCTTTTGGAATAAGTGGAAAACTTAGCTCTGCTGTATTTGTTAAATATTTTGTATATGGATTTGCATTATCATCTGGTTGAAAAGCATACGATTGATATCCTCTAACACTCGTAGGTCCTCCTAAATAAAATGTTGTTCCATCTGGTATTTGACCTAAATCTTGTAAAATTTTAAGTGTCGTTTTATATCTAAAAATCATATCAAAATCTAATAAATCATTAAACCCATAAAAATATTTTAAACTATTTGTATTAAGTAAATAGTGTGCATCCCCACCAACTCCAGCATATTTTAAACTCGCATTAGCAGAGATACCTTTTCTTGGAGTATAAAAGCTATCTGTATTGTTAAAGCTAATATATGGTGTAATTGAACTTGTGGTAAAGATTTTATTGAGTGTTGTATTTAAATCGTAAGTTACATCACTTTTTTCAATTGCATACACCGTTCCCACTCTTGTGTGTCTACCTATACTTCTTCCAACCCCTAAGCTTCCACCTAATGTGTCTGTTTGTTGATCACCTGTTGTTGAACCAACAGAAGCTGTTACAATTGATGTATCTTTATAAACACTAAAGCTTCCACTATAAATTCCATCATTTAATGCAGGGTTATTTAGAGATATTTTAGCTGTATCTTTTTTGCTTGAATGGTCAAGTGAAAATCCAAGGTCAAGTCCACTTCCAAAGATATTTTTATCATTAACGCTTGCATTTATCATCCAACCATCATAGCTTCCATATCCACCACCAAGTACTAAGTTTCCTGTTGGTGCTTCAGCAACTTCAATTACTAAATCCATAAGATTATTAGAGACTCTTTTTTGTTTAATATCTACTGTTTGGAAGAAACCTGTTCTATTTAATGCACCTCTTGAATCTTCAAAATCTGTAAGATTAAAGAGATCTTTTGGGGCTAAATAACAATTTCTTCGTATAACTCTATCAAGTGTTCTTGTATTTCCAGCGATGATAACATCATTGATATATACTTTTTCCCCTGGAGTGATATTGAAAATTATATCTGCTGTTTGGTTCTCTTTATTTTTTCTAATATCATAATTAACATCAGCAAATGCATACCCTTTGTTTGCAATTTTTGTTTTAAGAAATTCAACATCTTTTCGTAAAAGTCCAATATTAAAAGTTTTATCTTTTTGCTCTCGTAAACCCTCTGTAAGCTCATCAAGTGGAACAATACTTTCATCTGTATAGATGATGATATTGTTAACTTTATATTTTGGACCCTCTTGAATAGAAAAATCAATTTCTGCAGTATTTGTATTGAAATCAATTTTAGAAAATGCTGCATCAACTCTAGCATCTAAAAAACCATTTTGAAGATAGATATCTTTTATCCTGTGATGGTCGTATTCTAGTTGGCTAAATTGCATTACACCGTCACTATGTCCAAACCACCAAGAGATTGTATCTTCCTCTTTGTTTGCAGTATTTTCTACAAATTGCTCTTTTCCTAACTCTTTTGCACCAGTGTAGTTGATTTTTTTGATAACTACTTCAGCACCTTTATTGACCATAAATTTTAAAGCCATACTTTGTGGATTGACTAAAGTTTCTTCCATCTCAACAACAGAATTGATATATCCCTCTTTTTTAAGTTCAGAAAGTAAGATAGCTTTGGCTTGTTGAACCCTTTGTTCTGTAAACATTGAGCCTTTTTTGATTTTCATCGTTTTGTAAAGCTCTTTTAAATCTTCTTCTCTTGTTTTATAACCTTCCATCTCGATATTAACAATAAAAGGTTTTTCTGTAAAATTTATATTGATAGTATCGTTTTCATCAACTATATCAATGTTTGTAAAATATCCCATTTTATAGAAGTTTTTTATCACTTGATTTAAGTCATCTTTGTTTGAGTTTATCCTTTCAAATGCTAGTTTTTCTGATATTTGAGTAAGGCCATTTAGCTTTATCTCTTTCGTTGCTGCTGCATTTGAAACTGTAGATAATAATATAATAGATAATAATCTTTTCAAGTTTGTCCCCGTTTTAAAAATAGGTTGGAGTATATCCTAAAGATTATAATAGTAAGTTAATAACAATTTAGGATTAAACTACTATAAGATAAAATTCAAAAAAAATAGAGGATGGAAGTTGTGAAGATAGGAATAGTTGGTTTAGGATTGATGGGTGGTTCGTTTGGAAAAGCACTTAAAAAATATAATCTTGCTTCAAAAATAGTTGGATATGACCATAATCAAATTCACCAAAAAGAGGCGATGGAACTTTGTTTGGTAGATGAGATTGTTGAGCTTGATGAGCTTATCAAATCTGATATGATAGTTCTTTGTATCCCTGTTGATGCAATTATTGCATTTTTACCAAAGCTTGTTTCTTGTGTGGAATATAACACTACAATTATTGATTTTGGTAGTACAAAAGAGTTGATTGTGAAAAGTATTCCAAATGAGTTGAAAAGTTGTTATATTCCAGCGCATCCAATGACTGGAACTGAAAAATTTGGACCAAGTGCTGCTATCGATGAACTCTATGAAAATAAAACGATGGTACTATGTGACCTTGAAAGTGCAGGAGATATTCATAAAAATAGGGCTATTCAAATATTTGAAACTCTAAAAATGAAGCTTGTATTTATGAACTCTCATGATCATGATATTCACGCTTGTTATATGTCTCATCTTCCCCATGCCATCTCCTTTGCTTTAGCAAATATGGTTATGAATCATGAACGTCCAAAAGATATCATAAGCCTTGCTGCTGGTGGATTTAAAGATATGAGTAGAATCGCTAAAAGTTCCCCTAATATGTGGAGTGATATATTTAGACAAAATAGGGCAAATTTGTTGGAGAGTTTGGATATTTATGAAAAGCAAATAGGTTATATCAAAAAAATATTGCAAAATGAGGATTATGAGAGAATAGAAGAGTGGATGAAAAAATCAAATACTCTTCATGATATTTTATAAAAAGAAGCAAATAAGTTATAATAAAAAGGATAGCAGATGCAAAATATAGTAATAACTGGAGCTAGTGGCTTTGTAGGGACAAATTTAACAAAAATGTTCATAGATGAGGGTTATAATGTGATTGCTGTAAATCGAAAAGATTTACAAAATATAGAAAAATTGACCTCATTACTGAATAATGCAAAAGCTATCATCAATCTTGCTGGGGCGAATATTATTGGAAGATGGAGTGATGAATACAAAAAACTCCTTTATAGTAGTAGACTTGATACTACAACAGCACTTATCAAAGCGATTGAAAAATGTGAAATTAAACCAGAGATTCTAATCTCAACTTCAGCAGTTGGAATCTATTCAAATAAAAAAACTTACAATGAAGAAAATGGTGAATATGCAGATGATTTTTTAGGAAATCTTTGTAAAGAGTGGGAAAATAAAGCTCTTGAAGCGAAACAATTTGGGGTGCGAACTGCAATTTTTAGATTTGGAATAGTTATGGGAGATGGCGGGGCATTAGCTAAAATGTTGCTTCCGTTTAAACTAGGAGTTGGTGGAACTATTGGAAATGGTAGTCAAGCTTTCTCATTTATCCATATTAAAGATTTAGTAAATGCGTATAAATTTGCTTTAAATAATCCTTTAGAAGATATCTATAATTTGACTGCCCCAGTTCCAACTACAAATAAAGGGTTAACAACAGCTCTTGGAAAAACACTTCATCGTCCTACAATTTTCCCAGTACCAGAATTTGTGTTGAAGCTTATTTTTGGTGAAGGTGCAAAAGTTTTGACTGATGGGCAAAGCGTAGAGCCGAAAAGATTACAAGAGAGTGGATTTGAGTTTGAATTTAAAACAATTGATGAAACTATAAAAAATTTAGTAGGATAAAAGAGAATAAAATCATCTCATTTCAATCTTATTGAAACAATGTTACAATCCCACCAATTAATAGAGATAGGATATAGATAATGGAAATATTACCAGCGATAGATTTAAAAGATGGAAAAGCAGTAAGACTTAGCAAAGGTCTTATGGAAAGTGCAAAAATATACAGTGATGAGCCATGGCAAGTGGCAAAAAGATTTGAAGAACTTGGAAGTAAGTGGATTCATATAGTTGACCTTAATGGTGCTTTTGCTGGAGAACCAGCAAATTTGGAGCAGATTAGAAAAATTAGACAAAATTGTAATCTTAAAATGGAACTTGGTGGTGGAATTAGAGATGAAGAGACTATCAAAATGTATCTAGCTCTTGGGGTTGATAGACTTATTTTAGGAAGTATTGCTGTTAAAAATCCGCAATTTGTAAAAGATATGGCTTCAAAATATCCAATTGCAGTTGGAATTGACGCTTTAAATGGAATGGTTGCTGTTGAAGGTTGGGCTGAAGTATCTACTATGAAAGCTACTGATTTAGCTCGTGAGTTTGCAAATGCTGGAGTTGAAGCGATTATTTGCACAGATATAAGTAAAGATGGAATGCTTTGTGGGGTAAATGTTGAGTTTACCGAAGAGATAGCACTTGCGTCAAAAGTTGACACAATAGCAAGTGGTGGTGTAAAAGATATAAATGATATCATCAACTGTAAAGCAAATGGAAATATTGCAGGTGTTATTGTTGGGAAAGCTTTTTACGAAGGAACTTTAGATTTAGAAGAGGCTTTTAAGATACTTCATGACTAAAAATCTTGTAAATTTCATAATAAAAAAATATCTAAAATACGATAATAAAAATCCATTTATAAGCATCACTGCGCTTCTTTCATTTTTTGGAGTTGCTATTGGAGTGATGGTTTTGATAGTGGCTATGGCTATTATGAATGGTATCTCAAAAGAGTTCCAAGATAAACTTTTTACTATGAATTATCCACTTACTATTTACCCTAAAATTGATGATAGCGTTAAAAAAGATTTGCTTACTCATCTTGAAAATAAATTTCCAGATATGCTATTTTCGCCATATTTAAGTAGCCAAGTTATGGTGCAAAAAGATGGAATGATGGGTGGTGGACTTATTTTTGGTGTTGATTCACAAAAAGAGGCAAAAATTAATAAGATTTACAAAGAAGCCTTAACGACCAATCGAAAATTTGAAAAATATGATTTGATTGCTGGTGCTGGGATTCAAGAGGAGATTGGACTTTACAAAGAGGATAAAGCAACTGTATTTTTTAGTAGCTTAAATCCAAACGGTGTAAGTATGATGCCAAAAATGAAACGATTTCAATTTGTTGGAAGTTTTAAATCAGGGCTAACTGCTTATGACAATGCTTATATGTTTACCTCACTTGAAGCACTCCAAACACTTTTAGAAAGAGATGCTACCTCTTATGATGGGATACATATCTACTCAAAAGATCCAATAAAAGATATTGAAAAAATAAAAAAAGAATTACCAGAATTTGAAGTTGGCGTGATTGGTTGGTGGCAACAAAATGGGAACTTTTTTAGTGCTATGGAGTTAGAAAAACAAGCACTTTTTATTGTTTTGATGTTGATTATTTTAATTGCTTCACTTAATATCATTAGTTCACTTCTTATGACTGTTATGAGTAGAAGAAAAGAGATAGCACTTTTACTTTCAATGGGTGCAAGTGCAAATGAAACCAAACAAATTTTCTTTAGACTTGGGATGGTTATTGGTGTTTCTGGGATAATATTTGGAGTTCTTTTGGGATTTTTAGGGATATATTTACTTGGAAATTTTGACATTATTTCACTTCCTGCTGATGTGTATGGCACTTCAAAACTACCAGTTGATTTGAGTTTTATTGATTTCGCTCTTATACTTGTGGGATCGTTTGTAATTGTGTTGTTATCATCATATTATCCAGCTTATAAATCTACAAAAATAGATGTTCTTGAAGTGCTTAGAAACGAATAAATCATCGTTTTTTAAGCATTTTTTTTATATAATCTCCAAATTTTTACGACTAAAAATCAAAATCTTAATAACTAGAAACTAAGGGAGAACGAATGCCAAAAAGAGAAGATATAAAAACAATTTTACTTATAGGATCAGGTCCAATTATCATAGGACAAGCTTGCGAATTTGATTATAGTGGTACGCAAAGTGTTAAAACTTTAAAAGAATTAGGATATAGAGTTATCCTTATAAATTCAAATCCAGCGACTATTATGACAGATCCAGAGTTTGCGGATAAAACTTACATCGAGCCTATAACTGAAGATGTTATTGCAAAAATTATAGAGATTGAAAAAGTAGATGCAGTTCTTCCAACTATGGGTGGGCAAACAGCTCTTAATGTTGCTACAACTATGTATGACAAGGGGATGTTAAATGGTATTGAGTTTCTTGGTGCTCATCCTGATGCTATTAAAAAGGGGGAAGACAGACACCTTTTTAATGAAGCGATGATAAAAATAGGGATGGATTTACCAAAAAGTGCAAATGCGTATAGTGTTGAAGAAGCTATGGAAAAAGCAAAAGAGATCGGATTTCCAGTAATTAGTCGTGCCTCTTTTACCCTTGCAGGTGGTGGAAGTGGAGTTGCATATAATATGGAAGAGTTCAAAGTACTGGCTGCTGCAGGAATCGAAGCTAGTCCAATTGGTGAGATTGAGATTATGGAATCTATGCTTGGTTGGAAAGAATACGAAATGGAAGTTATCAGAGATAAAAAAGATAATTGTATCATCGTTTGTTCTATTGAAAATCTTGACCCTATGGGAGTTCATACAGGTGATAGTGTAACAATAGCCCCAGCACTGACTTTAACAGATAAAGAATACCAAAATATGAGAAATGCATCTTTTGCAATTCTAAGAGAGATTGGTGTTGATACAGGTGGAAGTAATGTTCAATTTTCAATAGATCCAAAAACAGGAAGAATGATAGTTATTGAGATGAATCCAAGAGTTAGTAGAAGTTCGGCATTGGCTTCAAAAGCTACAGGATATCCAATAGCAAAAGTAGCAACGCTTCTTGCTGTTGGATTTACACTTGATGAGATAGAAAATGATATCACAGGAACTACTGCATCATTTGAACCAGTTATTGACTATATCGTTACAAAAATTCCAAGATTTACATTTGAAAAATTCCCAAAAGCAGATAGCACACTAACAACAAGTATGAAATCTGTTGGTGAAGTTATGGCGATGGGGAGAACTTTTAAAGAATCTATCCAAAAAGCACTTTGTTCAATGGAAACTGGACTGTATGGTTTTAATCCAATTATTTCAGATTTTGAAACTATTAAAAAAGAGATAAGAAGACCAAACTGTGATAGATTACAGTACTTAATGCAAGGGATGAGAGAAGGTCTTACAAATGAGGATATTTTTGAATTATCAAAAATCGATCCTTGGTTCTTAACTCAATTTAGAGAGATTTGTGATTTAGAAAATGAGATTAAAATACAAGGAACTAATATCCTTAAAGATGAAAAAGCACTTAGGCTTGCTAAAACTTTTGGTTTTAGTGACAAGATGATTTCAACTCTTATTGGTACAAAAGAAAATGATGTTTATAGTGCTAGAAAAACACTTGATATTGGTTTTGAATACAATGAAGTTGATACTTGTGCAGCTGAATTTAAGGCACTCACCCCATATTTATATTCAACTACTAATATTACAAAATTACCTAAAAAAGAGGTTATATCTGAAGAACAATCAAAAGTTCTTATTATTGGTGGAGGTCCTAATAGAATAGGGCAAGGGATTGAGTTTGACTACTGTTGTGTTCATGCATCATTTGCATTAGCTGAGATGGGAATCAAAACTATTATGTACAACTGTAACCCAGAAACTGTATCAACTGATTATGATACAAGTGATGTACTTTATTTTGAACCTATCGATTTTGAACATGTTAGAAGTGTAATCGAACATGAAAATCCAGATGGAATTATAGTTCATTTTGGTGGACAAACTCCACTAAAACTTGCAAATGCTATCCATGATATGGGTGGAAAAATTATTGGAACTACTGCTGAAGTTATTGACCTTGCTGAAGATAGAAAAAAATTCTCTACTTTTGTTGAAAAAGCTGGACTTTTACAACCAGAAAATGGAACAGCTGTAACACTTGATGAAGCACTTACAATTGCAAATAGAATAGGTTATCCAGTTCTTGTACGACCATCGTTTGTACTTGGTGGAAGAGGGATGAAGATAGTTTACAACGAAGCTGAGTTAAAACTTTATATGGATGAAGCTGTAAGCGTATCAAATGACGCTCCTGTTTTGGTTGATAAATTCTTAGACCGTGCTATCGAGCTTGATGTTGACTGTATCACTGATGGGGTTGATGTTTATATTGGTGGAATTATGCAACATATCGAAGAAGCTGGAATCCACTCAGGAGATAGTGCTTGTAGCTTACCTCCAATAAGTTTAGATGATGCGATTTTAAAAGAAGTTGAAGAGAAAACAAAAACTATGGCACTTGAGCTTGGTGTTAAAGGGTTGATGAATACTCAGTATGCAATCCACCAAGGTCAAATTTATCTTATCGAGGTAAATCCTAGAGCTTCAAGAACAGTTCCATTTGTATCTAAAGCAACAGGTATCCCTTTAGCAAAAGTAGCTACAAGAGTTATGTGGGGTCAACCTTTAAGAGAGGCATTAAATGTTTACGATAAAGATCAAAAAATTGTAGATATCAAAACAAGCTCAAATATTTTAAAACCAATCTTAAAAGGGCATGTTGCAGTTAAAGAAGCTGTTTTCCCATTTAATAAACTTATGGGTGCAGACTTAATCCTTGGACCTGAGATGAAATCAACTGGTGAAGTTATGGGGATAAGTAGTGATTTTGGAAGTGCATTTGCAAAAGCTCAATGTGCAGCAAAAAATCTTCTTCCAGATAATGGTGGAAAAGTATTTGTTTCTTTAGCAAATTTAGATAAATCATTTGCACCTGCTATTGCTTCTGAGCTTATCGCTCTTGGGTTTAGCGTTGTTGCTACTGGTGGAACTTATGATATTATCTCTGATGCAGGGGTAGAGTGTCAAAAAGTTCTAAAAGTAAGTGAAGGTCGTCCAAATATTACAGATAGTTTAATGAATAAAGATATCGTTATGGCTATAAATACAAGCGATGGTAAGGAAGTTAGCATAGATGATGGTATGGCAATAAGAAGAACAGTCCTACGAATGAATGTTCCTTATGTTACAACTGTTGCAGGTGCATTGGCGTCAATTGAAGCTATAAAAGCTCAAAAAGCAAAAATCGCACTTTATCCAAAATCTATCCAAGATTTTTTAGCTGACTAATACTTGAAATAATACGAGAATTACTAGATGGATAAAAATAAAATCTATTTAGTTCAAACAGATACAACCGTAGGTCTTTTATCAAGAGATGATAGAAAACTCTCGGTTATCAAAAAAAGAGCAGAAACTCAAAAAATACTTCAAGCAGTTGATAGTTTTGCTACCCTCCAAAAATATACAAGAGTTCCAAATATCTATAAAAAATTGGTAAGAAATAGTAACCGAACGACATTTATCTATCCTAATGGTGATTCTTTTCGTGTAGTAGATAATTTATCTTTCCATCATAATTTTATATCCAAGTTTCAAAATTTGTATTCGACATCAGCAAATGAAACAACAAAAAAGTTTGATTTTGATTTTGCTTACAATTCTTCTAATATTATCGTATTTAGTAAAAATGATTTTTTTGAAAGCAGTGGTTCTTCAATTCTAAAGATAACAAATTTTAAAAAGAAAAAGATTCGATAGGAAAATTATATTAGGGATAAAGATAAAAAAAGAGATTCAAAGAAGAAAATAAATAACTTTTATTCTTCTTGGGAACTTGTATCAGCTTTATAACCAAGCTTGATTGATTCCTCTTCAATTTTATTTTTTAAAAGATCGATTCTCCACTTGTGTCTGAAAGCAAACTTTTCTATTTCAGCTTCTCGCTCTTCCTCTGTACAAAAAGTGTTAATTCTTTTCATAAAAAGTTTAGGGATTTGGATTGCTATGAGTTGGAAATAGTTTTCTTTGCAACTTCTTGAGCAAAAAGCTTTACTCATAGCTATTTTTTTCTTGCAAAATGGACAATGTGACATATTGATACCTTTTTTATTTTTGTCTTATAGGGGAAATTTTATAATATTGTGCATCTGTGACATCAAATACATATTTTGGATCTTTTTCATGTAGTGCAATGATATTTACGTAAAAATTACTTTTATATAACCAACCATAATCAGTGTCTTCTATCTCTTGCGATATAAACATTTCTACGAGTTGATCTTTTGTCACTATTAGCTCTTCCATCTTCTTTCCCAATGATTTTTTTCAATCATCTAATTTTTTTGTGGAATTTTATCTTAAATTTTTTTTTTTGTCAAAGTTAAAATTTTTTGATAACATCTTCAAAAATATTTTTAAGTTTAAGTACCTCTTCAACCGAGGTAGATTCATCAATTGCATGGATTGTATTGTTGATTACACCAAATTCCACCGTCTCTACTCCAAATGCTCCAAAATGTCTTGCATCACTTGTTCCACCTGCTGTACTATGTTTGGTTTGAATATTTAAAATGGTATTTATTGAATTTGTTATAATATTCACGATTTTACTTTTTTTATTTGTCACGAATGGAAAAGAACCTTGAGTGAGCCTTAGTGTAAAGTTCAAATTTTCAAAAGATTTATTGATAAAGTTTTGAATATCTTCTTTTGTTGTTTTTGTTGAATTTCGTACATTAAACATTAAGTTTAGTTTATCTGGTGTTACATTTGTAACCTCCATACCAGCTCTTATATCTGTAATGACAAGTTTACTAGGTGCAAAGTATTCATCTCCATCATCAAGATTAACTCCAGCTATTTTAGGAAGAATCGAGGATATTAAGTCAATTGGATTGATACTTTTTTCAGGGTATGCAGCATGTCCTTGTTTCCCTTGAATTTCCAAGTACCCATTAATACTTCCACGTCTACCAACCTTGATAGCATCACCAAAATTAATTTCACAAGTGGGTTCGGCAACTATTGCACTAGTGGGTAAAAAATTATGTTCTTTTAGATATTCTAAAACTTTGATAGTTCCATAGGTTCCTTCTCCCTCTTCATCCGAAGTAAGTAAAATAGATAAAGTTCCATTAAACTCTTTTGTGTGCTTACAGGCATATAGAAAAGCTGCAACACCACTTTTCATATCTTGTGTTCCACGAGCAGTAATTCTTCCATTTATGATATTCGCTTCAAAAGGATTAACACTCCAACCACTTCCAGTTGGAACTACATCAATATGTCCAGCAAAGCAAAGATGTTCACTTGAAGTTGCATTAAATACTTTATAATAAAATCTATTTTTCGTATCTTTCATATCGATTTTTATAGATTTCCATTCATCTCCCAAATACTCATCAATAAAATCAAATGCTCCATCGTCATTTGGGGTAATTGATTTAAATCTAAGCAATTTTTGAAATAATTCAATAGTATCCATAAAAATCCTCCATCTTTAAAATAGGTGCGGATTATATCCTTTTTTAGTTTTGTTTAGATAAAATAAATCTTATTAAAATTTAAAGGAACATCACAATGCATATAGATATTACACCAGAAATGATACTTTCTCAATTAGAATATACTATCAATGAATCATCTTTGGAGCAAGTTACAAAAGCGATAAATAACACAAAAGGATTTACTCAATTTGCAAAACATCTTATAAGTTTAAATGACAATTTAAAACATATGAATGCTTACATTGCACTTTCAAATCATACAGAACTTTTTAAAATTAAATCAGAAAACAACAATCCAGCAATACTTGAAGAGTTTCATGATGCTGTGAAAAAATGGAGTGATAAATATCATGTAAGTTTGGAAATTATTCCGAATAAAGAAGTTTATTATATTTTAGGGATTAAATAATCAAATAAAGGGAGAATAATATGGCTAAAACATTAGTAATTACAGGGGCAACAAAAGGTATTGGAAAAGCATGTGCTTATAGATTTGCAAAAGAGGGTGTAAATATAGCATTTACATACAATTCTAATGAAGAGCAAGCAAAAGAGATAGCATCTGATTTGGAAGCAACTTATGGTATAAAAGCTAGATATTATCCTTTTAATATTCTTGAGCCTGAAACAGCAAAAGAGTTATTTGCTAAAATTGATGAAGATTTTGACAGAATTGATTATTTTATATCAAATGCAATGATTTACGGAAGAGCTGTTGTTGGGGGATATGGTAAATTTATGAAATTAAAACCTAGAGGATTAAATAATATATATTCAGCAACTGTTGATGCTTTTGTATGTGGTTCACAAGAAGCAGCAAAAAGAATGGAAAAAAATGGTGGCGGAGCAATAGTAAGTCTTAGTTCAACTGGAAATCTTGTTTATATTGAAAACTATGCAGGACATGGGACAAATAAAGCAGCAGTAGAAGCAATGGTAAGATATGCAGCAACTGAACTTGGTGAAAAAGGTATTAGGGTAAATGCTGTAAGTGGAGGACCTATTGATACTGATGCTTTAAAAGCTTTTACAAACTATGAAGAGGTTGCGGCAAAAACAGCAGCACTTTCTCCACTTGGTAGAATGGGACAACCAGATGATTTAGCTGGGGCTTGTTGGTTTTTATGTAATGAGGAAGCTTCTTGGATAACTGGTGCTACGCTTATTGTTGATGGTGGGACAACTTTTAAAAAATAATGTCAAATCAACAAACTCAGATAAAAAATAAAAATTTGAACTTACCAAATTTATTGGCCTTTTTTAGAATCTTATTAGCTCCTCTAATGTTGTGGTTTATGATCGATAGGGGAAATTCTTTTTTTGAAGGATGGGATCCAAGCTGGCTTGATTATTTTGCTGGACTTATTTTTGTTATCGCTTCTGTTACTGATTTTTTTGATGGATTTATAGCAAGAACTTGGAATCAGATGACAAAGCTTGGTTCAATTTTAGATCCACTTGCCGATAAGATGTTGGTACTTGCTGGATTTATTGGGCTTATAGTTCTTGATCGTGCGAGTGCATTTGCTATTTTCTTAATTCTTTCACGAGAATTTTTTATAACAGGGCTTCGAGTGGTCGCTGTGAGTGAGGGAAGAGATGTCTCCTCTACAATGGCTGGCAAAGTGAAAACAGTCGTACAGATGATAGCTATTGGATTTTTAATTATTGATTGGCCATTTGGAGCTGAACTACTTTGGTTAGCTGTGTTTCTTACCCTTTACTCTGGGTATGAATATCTTAGAGATTATTTTAGACAATAAAAATTATAGACACTTACTTAGAAACTTTATTCTTTAAAATCTAAGTAACTCTATAAATTAAACTTCATAAACAAATAGATTTTTAGACAATCCTGTAGCCAATTCCAGTTATATTGATAAATATATCTAATCCAAGTTTTTTTCGCAATCTAAAAATCATATTTTTGATTGAATTTATATTGATATCGTCATATTGTAATGCTTTAGTAATAGCATTGTAAGTTATCACTTTATTTATATTTTCACTAGCTAAAGTTAGTAATTGCTCCTCTTTTTTAGTAAGATTTATCATTTTTCCATTGACTGTTGCGCAGTGTTGTAATTTGTTATAAGAGATGTTCTCATTTATAAAAATTACATCTAAATCATTTTTTGTAATTTTTCTTGCAAATCTCATAAAAATATTTTTCAACTCATCAAAACTATAAGGTTTTGTTAGAAAATCAAGTGCTTGTATTTGGATGATTTTTTTGAAGTCATTGATATCTATACTAGAAGAGGTGAAGAGAAAGTGTACATCTTCATCAAGCTTTCTTATCTCTTGAGCTAAGGTTATACCACACATTGTAGGTAAAAATGTATCACAAACAATTAAGTCATATTTTTCACTTTTAAATAGCTCTAAAGCTTTTTCCCCGTATGTTGCTGTTGTTACTGTATTAAAAAACATAGAGAGTAAACAAAGTGTTTGTTCCATCTGAAAAGTGTCATTTTCAACATATAAAATTTTACAATTTTTGATTCTTGATATAATATCGATATTTGACATTTATGCCCCTTTTTTATTATAAATTTTGATTAAAGCACCCACTGAAGAGTTTGATAGTTCAAGTTCCCAACCATCTTTTGAGATGATATCTTTGGACATTTTTAGCCCCAGTCCCTCAAGTTGATTGTTTTTAAATCTTTCTAAAATAGTTTCTTCAAAACCTTCACAATTATCCTCAAATAAAATGTAATTATCATCTACAGTTATTTTTACTGTAGATGTATTGATGCTTTTTCGTATTGCTTGGTTTATACTATTGTTTATCAAATTTATCCACACCTGCATCCATTGATTTTTAATAGCCTCAAGAATAATAGTATTATTTGATATAAGAATTATCTCAAGGTTATTATTTTTTATTTTTGTATTAATAATACTTTTTGCTGAAATAATTGAATCTATTATATCAAACTGCACCACTTTTGATGATGGTTTATAATAATCTAAAAAGTTTTGCATAGTATCTGACATAAAATCCAAACTCTCCTCGATATTTTTAGTGGAATCTTCTAGATACTCTTTTGTTATCTCTTGATTAAGTTTTAGTTTAGCCATAGTTGTAAGATTGATGTATCCTATTTTTGTTAAAGAATCCCTCCATTGATGGGAGATATTTGCTATGAGTTTTCCTAATTCTGCTTGTTTTTGATTTTGAAAAAGTATTTCAGTTTGCAGGATATTTTTTTCAACTTCTTTTTTTACCTCTTTTCGTAAAAGATAATTCCAAAGCATTACGACAATCATTATAAAAACTAAACCACTAAATATCCAAAATCCGATACTAAAATAATTTATCATTTTAAGCTCGATAGAAACATGATTATTGACAATCTCATCAATATCTTTTTTTGTAATAGTGGCTATGGCTCTATTTAAAATATCTTTTAAAATACTTTCATCTTTAAGAACGCCTATTCGTAAGTAATTAGAATACTTAGCAGGCTTCCCTACGATTTTCAAATTAAACAATCCATCTTTTTTTATAGTATATGCAGTTACAATCAATGAACGCAAGGTCAAATCAGCTTTTTTATCCTCAACAAGATGGAAAGCTTCATCTTCACTATCTACTGGAATTATCATTAGATTTGGAAAATCCGTAGCAAACCTTTCATACATAGCTGTTCCTCTTGGAAGTGCTATTGTGGCTTTAACTGTAGACAAATCTTCAATCATAGACATTTCAGCTCTTCCAACTAATACATTTGGATCCTCAAAAATAGGTTCAGTAAAGGTAAGCCATTTTTCCCTTTGGGGTGTTTTGTTCACAAAGCTTAAAATATCACACTTTTTGCTTTTTGAATATTCTAAAGTCTCATCCCAGCTTTTAGTTTTTATAAGTCTAATTCGTAAATCCAATTTTTGGCTAATAAGTTTTATCAAATCAGCAGCTATACCCTCATGTTCCCCTTGCTTATTTATTATCTCAAAAGGTTCCCAATCTGGATCAACACACATAGTAATCTCTCTTTTATTTTTGAGATATGCTTTTTGTTCGTTGTTGAGTTCTATTGGATTGTATTTTAATTCTACAGTTCTTTGGATAAGCAAACTATTGATTTTAAGTATATCTTCTTTAGAGATAACATTGATAGCTTTCGTAAGTATCGATGCCAAATGGGGATAATCATCCCTAATAATACTATAGATTTTAAACTCATAATCACCAATAGTAGCTATCTCAATATCCATAAGATTTTTCGTTTTTTTGAGATAATCAACCACTACAATATTTTCAACCATAGCATCAACTTTTTTTAGATTTACGAGTTCTAAAGATTCCTCAACACCTTCTGTGATAATTAATTGTTTAAATTTATATGACTTTTCTTTTAAATATTCATAAGCAGTACTTCCCTTTGCAACAGCAATAGTGAGCTTTGAAATATCATGTTTGAAATCATAAATCGGATTTGTACGATTTGAAGCAATAACTAAATTAACCTGCATAAATGGACCAGCAAATAAAGCATATTTTTCTCTATCAAGTGTTTTTCCACTTCCATCAATCATATCAATTTGTTTGTTTTTTAAACTATTTAAAACATCTTTGAAGTTTATCCCATCACCTATTTTTTTAAACTCAAATTTGAGTCCTGTTTTCTCTTCGACAAGATTATAGTATTCTCTAAAAATACCTTGATAACTATCTTTTTCCACTTTGGCAAAGGGTTCCCAAGTGACATCACTAAAATAGATAACAGGATGCTTTTTTATAAACTCTTTCTCTTCATTTGTAAGATTAAGAGTTGTAGCAAAAACATTGCTACAATAGAAAATAAATACAATAAAATAAATAATAATCTGTTTCATACAATCATCTTATAACCAATATCAGGGATAGTGTGTAGAAATGTTTTTCCAAATCTTTTTCTTATTCTTAAAATAAAGTTGTTTACCGCACTATCAGACATAATTTCATTTTCATAGACAATATTGGCAATCATATCTTTTGTAATAATCTTAGTTTTGTTGTTGCACAACATCTCAAAAAAAAGAATCTCTTTTTTATTAAGTTCAAATATCTCATTTTCATTGGATATATTTTTGAAGTTTTTATTGTAAATAAAATTATCTTTGAGTAATACTTACGTACTATCTTGTGATAAAATCTTTTTTGCACAATCCTCAAGGACACCTACGAGTGATTTAAAATTGATAGGTTTAATGAGATAACCAGTAAGTCCCAAAGTCATAGCACGAAATAGTAAATTTTCATCTTTATATCCACTTAAAATAACAATAGGTATCTCTTGATTTGATTCGCGAACCTCTTTGATAAAATCCAAACCATTTTCATTTTTCAGATGAATATCAGATATGATAAGATCTATCTTTTCACTATTTAGTTTTTCCATAGCATCAGATATATTTTTTGCTACAAATGTTTCTTTAACAAACATATTAAATAAAGAGATAACATTTTCAATAAATTCATCACTATCTTCTAAAAGTAATAAATTTTTGTTTGACAAATTCCGAATCATAAGCTTCCTTGTAATAATACACATTAATTAGTTTACAAAATTATATCCACTAGCAATCTTAATAACTTCTCATTTTGGTCTTAAAATAGTCATATTATGAAAATATTAGATTTTAAGTCATATTTTAAAGTGATAAAATATTGAAATATGACTATTTTATGACTTATTTGAGATGTAATTAAGACTTTAAAAAAGTATAATCTCCCAATTTCATATTCTAAGGTAAATAATGATGAAAAAAATAATATTATTTTTATTTTTACTGAATCTTTTTGTGCAAGCAGATGATAAAAGTTTAAAAATTCAATTAAGATGGTTTCATCAATTTCAATTTGCAGGTTATTATGCTGCATTGGAAAAAAATTACTACAAAGATGCTGGACTTGATGTGAAACTTATAGAAGGTAATGCATTTATAAATTCTGTTCAAACTGTTCTTTCAAAAAAAGCAGATATCGGAGTATCTAACTCTAGCTTAGTTATTGAATATCTAAATGGAAAACCAATTGTGATGCTTGGAGCTATTTTCCAACATTCCCCAAATGTATTACTAACGAGTGAAAAATTTAAAAGTCCTGTCGATCTCGCAAAAAGTGGGACAATCTCCTTATTGGGTGGCGATCAAGATATAGAACTTAAAGCGATGTTTATAAAAGAGGGGATTGACCTTAAAAAAGTGAAGTTCGTATCAAATGGAAAACATCTTGATGCTCTTCTTGATGATGAAGTTGTAGCCATTAATGCTTACACTTCAAATGAACCATTTGTTTTAAATGAAAAAAATCTCCCTTACCGACTTTTAGAACCTAGAAATTATGGTTTGGATTTTTATGGTGATACTATTTTTACAACAGACGAGATTGTCAAAAATAATCCACAAAAAATTGAAAAGTTTAGAAAAGCTACAATACAGGGTTGGGAATATGCTTTAAAAAATCAAGAAGAGATAATAGATCTTATTTTGAAAAAATACAATACTCAACATAAAACTCGTAAACAACTTCAATTTGAAGCAAATGTTTTAAAACAACTTATAAATCCAGATTTTGTAGAAGTAGGTCATAGTAATCCTGGGCGTTGGGAACATATTGTAGAAACATATAAACTCTTTAATCTTGTCAAAAATGATAAATCGTTGGATGCATTTTATTATCAAGTAAATACTAAAGTGGATATGACTTGGTTTTATATCTATATTATAATCTCTTTTTCTTTGATACTTTTGTTTGGTTTTGTTCTTTTTTATATCTATAGAATAAATAAAAAATTAGAAAAAACACTGTTAAGACATAAAATTCTTTTTGACAATGCCGCATCAGCAGGTATCGTTTGGGATAATAATTTTGCTATAACAAACTGGAATGAAGAAGCAAAAAAAGTTTTTGGATGGAGTAGTGAAGAGGTTATGGGGAAAAATATTTTTGATTTTCTTGTAGCACCGCAGGATTTGGAACTTGTAAAAAATAATTTTAATGAAATAAAGAAAGACCAACAACTTTATCTTTTTATCAATAAAAATGTAACAAAAGACGGTAGAACAATATTATGTGAATGGCACAATACTATTTTGCCTAAAATAGATCCACACGATAAACAAGAGGTGGTATCTTTGGCAATAGATATTACCCAAAGAGACAAAGAGGAAAAAGCACTTAAACAACAAGCCCTACATGATCCTTTGACCTCTTTACCAAATCGTAATCATTTTGAACTACTGCTAAATGAACAACTCAAAATATTCAAAGAGGATGGTTTTGCTTTTTGTGTAGGATTTATTGACCTTGATGGATTTAAAAATATAAATGACACTTTTGGGCATGAATCTGGTGATTATCTTTTGATAACATTAGCAAATAGATTTCAAGATATACTAAGAGATGCTGGAAATATTGCTCGTATGGGTGGAGATGAGTTTGCTTTTATTATCAAAACAGATAACTATGAAAATTATTTTGAGATGTTATTGGATGTAGCTTCTACACAAATAACTCATAATAAGAATGAATTTCAAGTAACAGCTAGCATAGGTGTCTATTTTATTTGTGACCAAAAAAATGAAACAATAAGTGAAATACTAAAAAAAGCAGATATCTCAATGTACAATGCAAAAAAATCAGGTAAAAATCAATACCAAATCTACAATAATATTTTTTAATAATATAACTATTTTGTGACTTCTATAAGATGTCAGTAAGATTTTCAAAATGTATAATATTCCAAATTAAACAAAAAGGAAAATTTATGCTTAATCGTTTTATAGACAATCTTGAGTATAGTTCAAGATTTCGTATCTTAAAAGGTGGGAAGATATCATTAGTAGTAAGTGCGTTGCTTTTGGGAAGTGTATTAAATGCTGCACCAAGTAATGGTGTATATTTTTTCACAGATGCAACACCAAATATTGACGGCCATTCTTACACAACATCAGATAATTTTTTTAAGATAAGTGCAGTAAATGGTGAAGTGGGTGATGCTAGTGACGATAGTGTCAGTGCAGATGGGGGTGCTGCATACATTGTAGGTAGTGGCGGAATTGTGCATACTAATTTTACCTCTTATATAGAGATAGCACCTTCAATAACAGGAAGTTTTATTTTAAATAGTGCTTCTTTAGGTGAATATAATAACAATGTTATGGATGATTTAAATGGAAGTATCAATAAATTTTCTAATATCTATGTAGTAGGTTATGCTAATGGTTTGGAGTTAGCTAGGACAACACCAATTAGTAGTGTAGCTGCGTTAGATGAAAACTATGCTATTGATTTTACTCCATTTTCTAATAAACTAATAGACACTATTAGGGTTTATTTTGATGTATCTTCAGGGGATATACAAGATAGATTTAATCTTTATAGTATAGATATCTCAGGAGCTACAATAGATTCTGTGAACTTAGCCCCAACCATAACAAGCATACCAATAACAGAGGTTAATGAGAGCAGTGCTTATAGTTACACGCTTACAGGGAGCGATGTTGAGGGTGATGTGCTTACTTGGTCTGTAAGTAGTGATACGAATCTTCCGTCTTGGCTTCATTTAAATTCTGAGACTCTAGTCTCAACCCTTGCAGGGAGTGGAACTGCAGGTTCTACAGACGGCAACGGAACAAGTGCAACATTTAATTTTCCTAACGGAGTAGCAATAGACAGTAGCGGAAATATCTTTGTAGCTGAGTATCTTAATCATAAAATACGAAAAATCACACCGGAGGGGGTTGTGACAACAGTTGCAGGAAGTGGTACACAAGGTTCTACAGATGGCAACGCAACAACTGCATCATTTAACTCTCCTTCTGGAGTAGCAATAGATAGTAGCGGAAATATCTTTGTAGCAGATACTAAAAATAATAAAATACGAAAAATCACACTGGATGGAGTTGTGAGTACATTTGCAGGAAGTGGAAATTTTGATTTTGCAGATGCTACCGGAACAAGTGCATCATTGAACTCTCCTAGTGGAATAGCAATAGATAGTAGTGGAAATATTTTTGTAGCAGATGCTGGAAATGATAGAATACGAAAAATCACACCTGATGGAGTTGTGAGTACATTTGCAGGAAGTGGAACACGAGGTTCTACAGATGGCAACGCAACAACTGCATCATTTCACTCTCCTAGCGGAGTAGCAATAGACTCAAACGGAAATATTTTTGTAGCAGATGCTGGAAATGATAGAATACGAAAAATCACACCTGATGGAGTTGTTTCAACATTTGCAGGAAGTGGAACTGCCACTTTTGCAGATGGCACCGGAACAAGTGCATCATTTAATACTCCTACTGGAGTAGCAGTAGACAGTAGCGGAAATATCTTTGTAGTAGATTCAAGTAATCATAAAATACGAAAAATCACACCAGATGGAGTTGTTACAACAGTTGCAGGAAATGGTACACAAGGTTCTACAAATGGCACCGGAACAAGTGCATCTTTTAAATATCCTTACGGAGTAGCAATAGATAGTAGCGGAAATATTTTAGTAACAGATGCTTCAAATAATAAAATACGAAAAATTATAAGTGCTACAAAACTTACAGGCACACCAGCCAATTCAGATATAGGTGTATATGATATTAATCTTACTCTAAGTGATGGCGAAAATAATGCAAGTCATAACTTTCAAATCACAGTAGCAAATATCAATTATACTCCAACAAATATAGCTCTCTCAAGTGGTACACTTGCAGAAAATAGCTCTATAGGTTCTACAATAGGAGATTTAAATACAACAGATGCGGACTTATCTTTTGATACAAATGAAACTCATAGCTATAGTTTTTGCGGTGGACTCAATGATGGCAATTTCACCATAGATAGCACCACTCTCAAATCAAACTATAGTTTTGATTATGAAACGACAACATCTCAAAGTGTTTGTATCAAAACAACAGATAGTGCAAATGCAACTTATAATAAAAATCTAACGATCTCTATAACAAATGTAAATGAAACCCCAACTATTACAAGCACAGCCCTAACGACTGTAGATGAAAATAGTTCATATAGTTACACACTAAACGGAAGTGATAGTGATGGCGATACTCTTACATGGAGTGTACACAATGGTTCAACTTTGCCTAGTTGGCTAAGTTTTGGTAGTGATCCTAGCATTGTTACGGTTAGCACGATTGCAGGAAGTGGAATTGGCACTTTTGCAGATGACACCGGAACAAGTGCATCATTTAAGCTTCCTAACGGAGTAGCAATAGACAGTAGCGGAAATATCTTTGTAGCAGATTCTTCAAATAATAGAATACGAAAAATCACACCACATGGAGTTGTGACAACAGTTGCAGGAAGTGCAAGTGGAACCTTTGGTGGTTTTGCAGATGGCAATGAAACAAGTGCAAGATTTAAAAAACCTAGCGGAATAGCAATAGACAGTAACGGAAATATCTTCGTAGCAGATACTACTAATAATAGAATACGAAAAATCACACCTGATGGAGTTGTGAGTACATTCGCAGGAAGTGGAACTGCTACTTTTGCAGATGGCACCGGAACAAGTGCATCATTTAAAAATCCTAACGGAGTTGCAATAGACAGTAGCGGAAATATCTTTGTAGCAGATTATGGAAATAATAAAATACGAAAAATCACACCACAGGGAGTTGTTACAACAGTTGCAGGAAGTGGAACTGCCACTTTTGCAGATGGCACCGGAACAACTGCATCATTTAAAAATCCTAACGGAGTTGCAATAGACAGTAGCGGAAATATCTTTGTAGCAGATACTGGAAATAATAAAATACGAAAAATAACACCTGATGGAGTTGTTTCAACATTTGCAGGAAGTGGAACTGCCACTTTTGCAGATGGCACCGGAACAACTGCATCATTTAAAAATCCTAACGGAGTTGCAATAGACAGTAGCGGAAATATCTTTGTAGCAGATACTGGAAATAATAAAATACGAAAAATAACACCTGATGGAGTTGTTTCAACATTTGCAGGAAGTGGAACTGCCACTTTTGCAGATGGCACCGGAACAAGTGCATCATTTAGCTCTCCTAACGGAGTAGCAATAGATAGTAGCGGAAATATTTTTGTAGCAGATTCTTCAAATAACAAAATACGAAAAATTACAAATGCTACAATACTTTCAGGAACACCAACAAACGATGATGTAGGGGTGCATGATGTAAACCTTACTCTAAGTGACGGAGTAAATGAAGTAGCGCATAATTTTCAAATCACAGTTAATAGTCTTAATAGCGCCCCAACAGCAATAACACTTTCATCTTATACAGTGAGAGAAAATGATATAAATACAACTGTAGCAACACTTAGTGCAATTGATGCGGATATTAGTGATACTCATACATTTAGTTTCAAAAGTATAGATGAAGTTACTGATAATAATTTATTTACAATAGATGGAACATCTTTTAAGTTAAAAAATCCTGCAAACTTTGAATCTAAATCATCTTATAAAGTAAGTCTAAAAGTTGTTGATGCTCTAGGTGCAAGTTTTAATGATATAGTTACAATCAATGTAATAGACGTAAATGAATCAATAGCCTCGGTATGTGGAACGGCAAATAGTACATTTGTAACAGCTAAACCAACACTCAACCTTTGTGGAACAAGTAATGTATCTGGTACTGTAACTTTTGATGGAACACATTATAATTGGAATTGTAATGGTGCGACAGTAGGTGTTCATACTGTACAACCGGTAAGTTGTAACGCAACATTACAAACTTATACAGTAACAATTGTTGATGATACAAATTCTACTCATACGATAACATCTGGGGATACTTATACAACAGAACCTACAAAAGAGGGGTATATATTTAGTGGATGGTATACAAATGCAAATTTAACTACTCAATTTAATCCGGTCTTATGTAGCAAAGTAACCCACTCAAAAATACCAAAAATCAAACATTCCATCATATAATTACACTCATAAAAACAATAACTAAGGGGTAATTTATGAGCAAACATCCACTCTATAATCAAACAGGGTTCCAAAAAGATAATAAATCTCATGTACTGTATGCTTTAGCTAATAAACAAATGGAACTAAAACTTATTCAAGATGAGTATGAAGTTAAAATATCTAAAATAAAATCAGATTTAACAGCTCTTGAAACTACAATCTGTTTATTTGATTGTGATTGTAGTGAGACGATTAGGAAGATAAATAAAAAAAATAGCAAACCAAAACAATCTCCATCAACAAGAAATAGTTATTTTGCAGCAGGGGAAGCTAAAAGTGTTATTTTGAGGATTTTAAAAGAGGCAAATAGAGTTGTACCAACCGAATACATAACCAAAAAAGCAATAGAGATACAAAAAATCAATACAGATATTGAGGGTGTTTTACAAAATGTAGCAAAAACCATCAATAATGTATTAAGACGGATAGAAAAAGAGAATATTATTATAAATGATACCACTCAATCAGGAAATAGCCGTATGCTATATTGGAAAATTAGAGATTAGTGTTTGTTATGCAACTAATCTCTCAGCCACTCTTTTATTCCCTTGCCAATATCCAGTCCACTCACTATGAGTTGGAGTGTTGATTGATTTTGTAGCAATGTCAATCATCATAGCACCGTTGCTTACTCTTCTGTTATCTTCTCTATATGCAATCTCTATAGCATAGTTTACAAGATATAAATTTGATAGTTTATGACATTGACCATATTGCAATCTTCTAAATCTTGAAAAGAAACTCTCAGCTTGATTTGAAGATTCTCCATTATCTCCAACATAACAAGTTGAGTGATCACCTTTGATTGAATTATACCAAGCTTCTAAATTATCATAACCATTCGCACCATCACTATGGATAGTTGCATTTTTTGTGATATTGCTAAGCGCAAAACTATCTATCACTTTTGAAGATTCACTAAATGTTACACCTGTTACAGTTTTAATAGCTCCATTACCATTTTCATCTCTTTGTCTTGCTACAAGAACACATCTTTTATTAGGATTTTGATTTGCAGCTAATCTTAAGTCTAATCTATCCTCTTTTTTATTTTCAGGTCTTGTTTTTCCAACATAACAACCATCCATTTCAACAACACCATCGAGTTTGATATTATCTTGATTATCAACTATTGAAGCTCTGATTTTATGCACTAATACAAAAGCAGTTTTATATTGAACCCCCAATGCTCTACTCATTTGAGAAGCACTTATCCCTTTTACAGCATTTGCAAATACAACAATAGCCATCAAATAATCTCTTAATTCTAGTTTATGACTAGCAAATAAAGTTCCAGTTGTAACTGTATATTGAGTTCTACAAGCTTTACATTTATATCTTCTTATTGGTTTACCTGATTTTGAAGTGGTATTGATAATATAACTATCAGTGCATCCACAAGTAGCACATACAGGCTCACCATCGGTATCACTCCATCTAAGTTTTTCAAAAGTAACTCTAGCTTCCTCTTCACTCATTCTAGCAACTTGTTTTTCAGAGATAGTTTTTGATTTTGCAGCTAAGAGAAAGTGTTGTGCCATTTTGGGGTTCCTTAATGTATGTCTTTAAATATAGTGATATTATATCGTATTTCTATTTATATGTCAATATATTTAGTGTTAAATCATTATAAATAAGCTAAAAAGGTTAAATATCTATTGACTAATATGAAATATTTTATTATAATGGTGGAAAGTTTCTAAAAAAGGCTATAAATGGCAACGGATTATATTAAAAAAGCAAAAACCATCATTAAGACAGAGTTAGTTAAAAGAGATATAGATTATCCTGAACTAGCTGATATGATGCAAAAAATAGGGATTGATGAAAATAGAAATAATTTATCAAACAAGATAAACAGAGGTACTTTTAGTTTTATATTTGTGTTACAAGTATTTGAGGCTTTAGGGATTGATAATATTGATTTGAAAGGGGTAAAAGTATGAAATACAATAATATAAAAGAAGAATCCCTAAAACTTAAAGTTTCACAAGATTATTTTAGTGATTTTGATAATACAAAGATATTTGGTAATATCGATTTTTGTGTAGCTTTTAAGCACGACAAGAACACTATTTTTAACAATGATGTTGATGACTGGCACGATGTTCTTTTATGGGCAGAGGCAAAGTGTGGCAATCAAGATATTTATAAATCATTGTCACAATTAATTCTAACTATTGGTAAAGCTAGAACTTTTGATAAGATTTTACCACCACCTTTTCTAGGTGTTTTTGATTTTGGGAAAATTGCATTTGTGCACTGGAATGCAATACATGACATTTTTTATATGAATGATTTTAATTGGAATGTTACCCCATCAAACCACGATACAAAAGAATTTAAAATGCTTCTTAAAAAAGTTGAAGAGATTCTGAAAAATGACTATTTAATTTTTAATTTTGAAACAGATGATAGAGAATTGAGAAAGTTTATAAAAACAAATTTCAAGTTAAACATTGAAAATCCATCAAAGATAAAAATAACTAAAAACAACTTTATGATTATTTACAACAAGTGGCTATTAAATGTAAAGCCTACGATTACTATTGATTGGATTAAAGCTAAAGCAAATGGGATTATTGATGGAGATTTTTACTTGGCGGACATATTATCCAACGACAATCAGTCACTCAAAGATAAACTTTTTGTTTTTTTGAAAAAAAATCATTATGAATTGGATAGAAGATTTGATGAGCAAGGTTTATTTGATACAAAAACAGCAACTTTTAATGATGAACAAAAGGCACATAATCTATTTTGGAACAAATATGAAAGACCCCCAAAAGAGGAGTATTGGGAATATATAGTTAATAGAAGAGATTTATTGGTACCACAAGATGTAAGAGAACGAAAAGGTAGCTTTTTTACTCCACAAATTTGGGTGGAACTTTCACAAAAATATTTAGAAGACACCTTGGGTGAAAATTGGCAAGATGAATATTATATTTGGGATTGTGCAGCAGGAACAGGAAATTTACTAAATGGACTAACTAATAAATATAATATTTGGGCTTCAACACTTGACCAACAAGATGTGGATGTGATACACGATAGAATTGACACAATGAATAGAAATTCTATTAGTGGTAATGGTTCTAATTTGCTTCACGATCATATTTTTCAATTTGACTTTTTAAATGACAGTTTTAGTAACCTGCCAAAGTTACTACAAGAAATTATCAACAATCCAGAGAAACGGAGAAAATTGGTGGTTTATATTAATCCGCCGTATGCAGAGGTTTCAAGTAATGGAAACAAAGGTAAATCTGGTGTAAATGAATCTAGGATTCACACTCAATATATCTCACAATTAGGCACTGGTGGGAGAGAGTTATATATTTTATTTTTGACTAGAATATACAAGGAAATTATTGGTTGTCACATAGCTGAATTTTCTAAGATAAAAGCACTGCAAGGTTCCGCTTTTGAAAAGTTTAGATTATTTTTTAGAGCTAAATTAGAAAAGTGTTTTATAGTTCCAGCTGATACATTTGATAATGTGCGAGGTAAATTTCCAATTGGGTTTAAAATTTGGGATACAGAGATTGATGAAAAATTTATATTAGTTGAAGCTGATGTCTATGATGTCAATGGAGTGCTTATTGGTAATAAATCATTTTATGCTTCTGAAAAAAAACAATTTATAAATCAATGGATTTCTAAATATAAAGTAAACGAGAAATTCATAGGTTTTTTAGCAGGAACTAATGGAAATGATTTCCAACAAAACAACATCGTTTATATATTAAACAGAAAAGACCAGATGTCAAATCCTAGGGGCATTTGGATTAATAAAGATAATTTAATTATTTGTTCAATTTATTATGCAGTCCGTAAATGTTTAAATGTAACTTGGCTAAATGACCGTGACCAATTTTTAATACCAAATGCTGAATTTAACAACAGTGAATTTGAAAACGATTGTTTAATTTATACTATTTTTAATGTCAATATTCAATACAAAGAGGGAATAAACCACTGGATACCATTTACAGAAGAACAAGTCAATGCAAAAGAAAAATTTGATAGTAATTTCATGAGTGATTTTATTAATGGCTCTAAAATAAAACCTACAATATCGAATAGTTTGTTTGATATGGATGAAGATACAAGTGATGGTTTTATATTTAGTGAGGAAGCAAAAAAAGTCTTTGATTGTGGACTTGCTCTATGGAAATATTTTCATACCAAACCAAATATTAATGTTAATAGCTCACTTTACGATATTAGAGAATACTTTCAAGGTAGAGATTCTAGTGGCAAGATGAACAACAAGAGTGCAGATGAATATTATATGACATTAATAAACGAACTAAGAAGCAATATTAAACTTTTAGCTCAAAAGATAGAGCCAAAGGTTTATGAATATGGTTTTTTAAAAAGATAAATTATGACGCAGAAAGACCCATCAGAACTAAAATTTATCTACAACAGCGATACAGGTCGTATCACTATGGAAACATACAACGAAGGCTTTTTTAACCAAAGCCTAGATATTACAGAAGATATTATGGATTTAGCAGTTGAGAAGATATTTGATGATTTATCTTGTGACAATAAAGGGCAAAGAGTTTTATTGGAACGACTTTGGGATAAAAAGAATAAAATTGAAAAGATTGTGGGGCAGTTGGTTTAAAAGTAGGATTTTTCTTGCTTTTTATATTTGGGTTACTTTGCTACATAAGAACGATTTAATCCATCACAAACTGCTATTACATCAAATACAACTCTCTATCCAAAATGGGTAAAAGAGATAACAAATAGTGTAACACTTCTTGTAAATACTCAATCTTATGGGCAAAGAGAAGTTACTATTGAAACAATAAGTGGTTTAAGTATTTCAAATACTACCAATAATCCAAATCTAACTGTAGTAGGAAGAAATATGAGTCTTCCATTTGGTAGCTTTGCATTTAATATTGGTGGTGGATCTAATGGATTTACTGCACCAATGAGTATTATAGTAGATAAAGATGTTGGTTCTTTTACATACTACAAACAAAATAACTCTGGAAAATGGACCAATATCACAAAAGCAGTGACACTTATAGGCAATGGAAAAGCAAAAATAGATTTTGATTTAACTGATGGTGGAGTATTTGATAGAGATGGAATTGCAAATGGAACGATAGTAGATCCAGGTGGAGTTGCTACAAATAAACTAAATCCATATGTGATAGAGGGTGAAACATTAGTTGGTGATGTAAGTTTTGTAGAAGATTCTACATCATTTATGGGAACATTGGCTTACAATATTACTGGTGGAAAAGATAAAGAGTTATTTACTTTAAATAGTACTACAGGTGAATTAAGTTTTAAAAATGCACCTGTTTATAGTACAACTAGTTCAAACGCTTATATTGTAGAGGTTACTGCAAGTGGAACTACAAGTGGTAGTGAAGCAAGAGCGATTACTGTAACAGTTTTAAATAGTGATGGTGCAAATACAGTTACTCCAATAGTTATTGGAGCATGTGGTAGTTCAAATAGATTAAATCTTTTAACAGCACCTACATCTAATCTATGTCAATCAGGAATTGCAAGTAGTGTAACTCAAGCAAACAATCTATTTAATTGGAGTTGTAATAGTGAAGATGTTGCAGTTGTAAATTGTAGTGCAAATAAAGTGTTACCTGTTGTGATAAGTGACAATAGTAGTGGTGTATCATCAAATACTACTACTACAGATACGGAATACACAACGACAGTGACAGATAGTAGTACGAATTCGGTTCAAGCAACAAAATTCATATCAGGTGATAAAAAAGCAGAACATATCGCAAAAGCAAATGGAGTAGCTGTATCAACAGCAACATCATATGTAGAGGGGACACAAATCAATGTTAAATCTAGTGGTGATGTTGAGACAACTGTGGAGATGTTAGATGATAGTAACTCTACAGTTAGTATTAAAGTTGAAGGAAAAGTAACTGGTGATGAGAAAGCAGTTCACTCTTTAAGTGTTGGTGGTAAAGAGACAAAAGCAACTTCAAAAGTAAATGGAACAACAACAACAATTTCAGCAGTTGGAGAAGTTGAAACTAAGGCTACAGTTGGTGCAAAAGAGATTATAGCACAGGCTTTTGCAGATGGAAAAGCAACACATATTATAAAAATAGGAAATGTTGAATCAAAAGCAACAATAGAATTTGCTGGAGCACAAACAGTGATGGAAAATGATGGAAGTGTTAAAACTTCAGTTGATGAAACTCAAACTATAGGTGGAAATCCAGTAACTGTAAAATCTGTAGTTGCTACAGATAACCAAGGTGAAACTCAAACTTGGTTTGAAGATAGCAATGGAAATACACTTGAAAGAACAGTAAGTCAAAGTACACCACTAGAAAGTGGAGCGACAATAGATGTAGCAAACGATAGCAATGGTAAGCTTCAATTTAAAATTGTAACACCAGTTACTAGAGAAATTGTAATCGAATAAGGGGAAGAATATGATAAAAAAAATAATCCAATTGGCACTTTTTCTAAGTGCTTTAATGTTTAGTGGTTGTGGAAGTGGCGATGTAACAGGAGATAGTAATAATACTCAAATTGTTCGAGCAGGGGATATCTATTCTTTAACAACAGGGGATACTATCAAACAAAATGATGACAATACAACTATTAGCATCACACATACAATTGAAACAGGTACAAAAATTGTAGAAGTTTTAACTGGAAGTATCACTATTGTGAAAGGAAACTACTAATGAAAAGAAGATATATATCACTATGCTTACTATTAAGTGCTTCGGCACTTAGTGGTGCTAATCTATTTACAGGTGTTTCTTTCGATTATACAGGTGGAACAGCTAATGCAAACTATGGTGAAACGGATGTTCATTATGCACAAGGATATGGTTTGAAAGCTGGAATTGAAGATGTGAACTACAGGGTTTATGCAGATGTTTCACAAATAAAATGGGATAATTCACAAGCTAATCAAACACTTATAAACGGTGATTTGACATTTCCTGTAGGGAAAATTCTTAATACAAAAAGAGATGCAAAGTTTTATATGGGAATCCATTATGGAAAAGTTGATTTTAAAACAGATTTAACAAACAACGATAAAAATAGTGGAGATATCTATGGGGTACAAATGGGTCTTTTATCCCCTTGTATTTTAAATGAAAAAGTTACTATTGAATTGGGATTTAAAAATTCAAAAACAAGTGTAACAACAAGAACAACCACATACAATCATGAATTAACTTCATTAACCTCTATGAGACTTGGGATAAATTATAGCTTCTAATTTTTAGAAGCTATAACCAACTAAAGATATAAGAAACATTATTCTAATGGTATAAAAATTGTATATACCTAAGATATAAAGTGTTATTGATATAAAGAGTTGTAGAGAATCAAAATAAGGAATAAATAGTAAGTATGAATCCAAAAATAGCTCCTATTCAAGAGATCATTTTTTCAAAAGATGAGATTGCTAATCTTTTTATCACTAATAAAATAATCGAAACAAATCTCGGATGGATGTTTAATAATCATAAAATTGATATAATAGCACTGCATCCAAAAGAGATAAAATATATTGAAAATCTACATAAAACAGATAAATATAAAATTGTTTATAAAGATTAAAGAATATTAATAAAACAGATTGTATTGGAAAAAATGAGTATATTACCAAAAATGAAATTGTTAAAAATAGCAACTCTTATGATATTTGTGGAGGAGAGTAATCTCTTTGCTACGTCAAATCAACAAGCTTCTTCAAAAAATGGAGTTTATTTGGATTATCAAAAAAATTTAATGTGGCAAGATGATATAAGTGCTAAAGAGATAAGAAAGAATTGGGATGGTGCGATGGATTATTGTGATAATCTAACTTTAGCTGGATATGGCGATTGGTACTTACCAAATAAAGATGATTTAGAAACACTTTTCAAACAAAAGAATTTACTTAAAAACAAACAAACAGCTCCTTATTGGTCTTCAAGTAGTGTATCTAGCAAGATTGATTCGGGATGGATTATCTTTTTTAGTAATGGTAGTGAAGCTTGGCGAAGTAAAAAAATACCAAACAATGTAAGATGTGTTAGAGGTAGATAATTATACTTTGATTAGTAGATAATATTTTTTTTAAACGAGAGAAAAAAGAGTTGATATTCAAAGGTATCTTTGGTAGAATTCCGCATTTTAAATTTTGAAAGAATACCCAAGAAACTATGAACACACAAATTCAAACAACTGCTAAAATTTTATTGCAAATAGGAAAGTTACTTTTACAACATGGTGCTGAAACTGAAGTTGTAGAGATAGGGATAAAAAGAGCTGCCAAAAACCTAGAATATGAAACAATTGAAGTTTTAGTTCTCCCTTATACTATTATGGTAAGTATAACTAATGACGCTCAATGTATCACAAAAATGCAAAGAGCTGAGAGGCAAGATGTAAATTTTACCGCTGTTGATATTGTAGAAAAGATTATCGCAAATATTAATGTAGAGACAAATCTTGATGAACTACTTACAAGACTACATGATGAGCAAAATTTAAGCACAATGTATCCGTATCAATTACGAAGATTGATGGCTGGTTTAGGTTGTGCTTCTTTTAGTTTATTATTTGGTGGGGATGCTTATATTTTTATCGTAACATTTTTGGCTTCATTTATCGGATTTAGTCTCAATACTATGTTGCTTAAACGATTTTTTAATCCATTTTTGGTTGTGATTGCTGTCTCTTTTACAACAGCTCTTATTGCAGGCTTACTTACATTTAGCACTGTTGATTCAAATATTGCAATCTCATCATCGATACTCTTTTTAGTTCCGAGTGTTGCTTTTATCAACTCTGTTAATGACTTTATAAAAAGACACTATACAAACGGTCTAACAAGGGGTATTAGAGGAGTTATGATATCTTTTGCAATTGCTATAGGGATGTTTATGGCTTTACATATTTTAGGGATAGAGAGGTTTATATGATTGAAAATATTCTTGTAGCAACTACTATTTCAGTTGCGTTTGCTATTTTGTTTAATGCACCTAAAAGAGCATTGTTACCAATTGTTTTTTTAGGTATTGTTGCCCTTTTGGTACGAACTTTTATGCTTGAGTATTATGGACTAAGCATTGAATTTGCTACTTTTATGGCGTCATTAAGCATAGGGATTCTTTGTATTTTTTTCTCATCGATTCAAAATATTCCTATTTTGGTTTATGCTATATCTAGCTCTATCGTTTTAGTCCCTACGATGAATGCCTACAAAGCAATGATAGGATTGTTACAAATTTCAACCAATCATATAATGGATCAAGCTCTTATTATTCAAACGCTTCATTATAGTTTAAAAACTTGGTTTATTTTTGGTGCTATTGCTATAGGAGTTGTTATTCCTACACAATTTATCAGTAAACATAGATTTAAAATTTTGTAATACAAGGTAAAATGTAATTAAAATGTAACTAGTTTAAGATGTATAAAGTTATAATATTTTTAATTATGTTATCTCTAATCTAAATTAAAAAGACTTGATAAAAGGGTGTGAATGTTTCAAAATGCTGCTTATAAAATTTACTTGCTATTGGCTGGTGTGATTATTATTTTAGGCTTTGTAAGTGTTGGAAGTAGCTATTATTTTCAAAAACTTAACATAGAAACTAATACTCAAAATCGTATCATAAACTATCACTCAAGATTTAAAACTTATGTTAATGAAGAAGCTTATATGATGGAAAGCTTTTTAAAACTCATACAAGAGAAAGAAGATCTACAATCATTGTTTATAAATTCAAATAAACAACAACTTTTCAATAGCGCTATTCCTACTTTTAAACATTTAAATCAAAGCTGTAACATTACCCACTTTTATTTCATAAAACCTGATGGAAAAATATTGCTTCGGGTTCATGACTACAATAGGGATGGAGATATTGTTGAGCGATATACATTTTTAAAAGCCAAAGCTATTCAGGAAACTTTTTATGGGATAGAGTTTGGATTGAAAAAAAACTATACTTTACGAGTTGTGTCCCCTTGGATTGTAGATGGTAAACTTATAGGGTATATTGAACTTGGTAAAGAGGTTGATAAGATTAGTGAAACTTTAAGTCAACAGTTGGGGATGGAGATATTTTATGCTGTGAATAAAAATGAATATAAAAATAGTATTCAATTTGTTAAAGAGAATTTAAAAATAGATATGCAAACAAAAAAACACTACATTGTTTACAACACCATACCATCAAATAAAAAAATAGTCGATTTTATTGATAGTCGCAATAAACAATCTAAGTGGCTTACATTTGAGAATAAACACTATATTGGTTATGTTGATACATTGGAAGATATTTCAAAAAAAACTCTTGGTGTAAAAATCTTTCTTATTGATGTAACAAAAGAGTTCGCGGAGCTTTTGAAATCAGTGTTGTATTACACCTCTGTTATGGTATTTGGTACATTATTAATGTTGGTTGTTATGTATTATTTTGTTAGAAAAAAACAGTCTAATCTTGATGAAGCTTTATTGGCAATAGAAACAAAAACTTTAGAGCAAAAGAATTTATTGTCATTGTTTGATAAAGGTGATTCAGTTCTTTTTAGATGGAATAATGATGATATATGGAGTATCAGCTATGTTTCTTCAAATGTAGCTAATTTATTAGGCTATACAAGGGAGGAATTTTTAAATTCAAAAGTGGTATATGCAGATTGTATTTATAAAGATGATTTAGCTTCTGTATTTGAAGAGGTTAGAAAAGGGCAACAAGATGGTAATGATTTTTTTAGACATGAGCCTTATAGGGTAGTAACTAAAAATGGTGAGATTAAATGGGTGTTGGACTATACCGTATTGGATAAAGATATGAATGGGAACATAACACACTTTTTGGGATATATTATCGATATCACAAGCGAGCAAGAAACTGAAAAAGTACTCAAAATGCAAAAAGAGGAGTTTGAAGCTATCTTTAAATATAGCAAAGATGGTATTGCCATACTTGATAGAGAATCAAACTTTTTAGATTTTAACGATGCCTACCTAGAAATAACAGGTTTCTCAAGAGAAGAGTTATTAACAAAATCATGTGCAGGGCTAACAGCACCAGAATATAGAGAAAGAAGTATAGAAGCGATAAAAAAAGTATTAGATATAGGGCATATAGAAAACTTTGAAAAAATATGTATAGTAAATGGTGGTAAAAGAATCATGACAAATATGAGTGCATCTTTGCTTCCAGATAAAAAAAGATTGCTTTTGGTAGCAAAAGATGTTACGAGTTTGAAATTATTAGAGGAGCAAACAAAACTAGCTTCAATGGGTGAAATGATAGGGAATATTGCTCATCAATGGAGACAACCTTTATCTGTTATATCAACCAATGCAACTGGATTGATTATGCAAAAAGAGTATGGAATACTTAAGGATGAAAAATTAATTGAATCATGTAATCAAATAAATGAAAATGCACAATATCTTTCTAAAACAATCGATGATTTTAGAAATTTTATTAAAGGGGAAACAAATTTTACCTTAGTAAATGTTAGTCAAGTAATAAATGAGTCGTTGAATATTCTTAAGGCAAATATTTCTAATAATTATATCAATATAGTTTTATCTATTGATGACGACTTAGTAATTAATGCAAATAAAAGTGAATTGGAACAAGCATTTATAAATATAGTAAATAATGCGAAAGATATACTTGTAGAGAATGTTGTAGAGGAGGAAAGGGTTATTTTTATCACTACAAAGAAATTAGATTCTAAAAGGCTAGAACTAAAGATTTTTGATAATGGTGGTGGTATTGCATTGAATATTATTGATAAAATATTTGAACCATATTTTACTACGAAACATCAATCTCAAGGGACTGGATTGGGACTTCCTATGGTTGATAAGATTATTAGGGAAAGACATCAACAAGGATTAACTGTTTATAATGAAGAGTTTAAATATCATGGTAAAGATTACAAAGGTGCTTGTTTTGAGATTATTTTTACTGCAAAAGATTAAATTTTTGAATATTTAACTTGCGACAAATCTGTGACAGTAGATAAAAAACAAAGAGTAAATAAAGTCGTTTAAAGTAGAATGTAGTCGATGGTGGTCGCAACAGGACTCGAACCTGTGACCACTACCTTGTCGAGGTAGTGCTCTACCAACTGAGCTATGCGACCAAAAAGGAGCGGAATATTATCAAGTAGAGACTTAATAGTAACTAAAGTCTAAAAATGGTGTCCTTTACATTTGCACTTATATTCCCCCTCAATTACTTTTGCAAAGATATTTAAAGGAAGATTGTATTTTGAAGCGATAGCTTCTATTTTCTTTTTCTTTTTTTTAGAAAATGTAAAGAGTATCTCATATTCCTCTCCACTACATCCAATGGCATTTGGAATTCCTTCTAAAAAATGAAAGCCAAGTTTATTTACTTTACTAAGTCTTTCAAGTTCAAAAAATAATCCATCTGAGATATCCAAAGCACAATTGATAAAAGGAGCTACTTCATAAAAAAAATCTTTATGAAGTTTTGGTTTGATAAATTTTGAATTTTTATCTATCGTTTCCCCTTTTAGAAGTTTTTCCAAATCTTCTTTTGTTCTCCCTAACTCACCTGTATAGCATACTAAATCATCTTTTTTTGCACCACTTCTATAAATTGGTTTTTTTGTAATAGAGATGATGGTAATTGAAATATCTAGTTTTGTATTTGCAATTGTATCTCCACCAATGATAGTTATATTATACTTTTTGGCTATTTTTTTAAATCCAAGTGCTAATTCATCTAAATTTTCTGTTGTAAAATCACTTGGAATTGCTATACTAAGAAGTGCATATTTGGGAGTAGCATTCATCACGATTGCATCGCTTATATTTACAAGCATAGATTTTATAGCTATCTCTTTTAAACTTAGCCATTCTCTCTTGAAATGAACATTCTCAAAAAAAGCATCCATGCTATAAACATAATTTTCATTTTTTTTAAGTTTTTCTAAAATAACAGCCCCATCATCACCTATAAACTGATTGGAAGCAATTTTAGTGATAAAATAATTTTCTTTATTCATTATTAGTCCTCATTCTGTAGTCGTATTTGAAGTGTTTGATTAAAAAGTTCAAGTTGTGCTGTTTTCTCTTCAAGGTTTTCATTGAGATTTTTGAGTTCTATTTCTCTATCTATGATGTCATTTTTCATCTTTTCAAAACTCTCGATAAGTACATTGAAAATATAATATTTACTTTTTATTGTACTTGTTTCTTCAAAATGTTCTGTTTCATTTGCAAAATCTTCTATCTCAAGAATCAAAGATTCAATAGGTTCTACAATATTTTTGGCAACCTTGTTTGCTGTGATAATTGTTACAATTAGAAGAAACAATATGAAAAGAGCAATGATAATCAAAATATTTCTAATACCATCATAGATTTTGTCATATTCATCTTTTACTATAATTTTCCATCCAGACTGTTTTTGATTTGCATAAGTTAGTCTTAGAGTTTGGTTTTTGTATTTGTCATTTAATTTTATAAGTTGGTACTCATTGTTTAACAAAACAGCTTTGGAATAGGGTGTGTTATAAAAAGAGACTTTAATGTCAAAGCTATCAGGTACTAGAGAATTGAGTATACAAGCACCATTTTTATCTACGATACAAATCTTGACTGAACTATCATCTTCACCAATCTCTTTTGCGAACTCTTTGAAATAATCTAGGCTGATATTAAAAAGATAAATTGTCCCTTTGTTTTCAAATAGATAGGGGATGAAAGCTTCATTGGTTTTTGAAGTAGTGTAAGCATTCCCTATTGTGCTTTTATTTGCATCTAAAAGTTTAGGAAAATCAAATGTTTTAAAATAGTTAAAATTTTTATCGATATTGTTTTTTTCATTGAAATATGTTTTTTTCATTTTTCCATCTTTACTAAAAACTATGATTGATGATATATGATTATTGAATCTCAAAATATCATTGAAAAGATTTTTATCCTTATTGTTTGAATCTATAATCATTGTTTCCAATAAAGAGAGGTCACTATAAAAAGAGGAAAGTTTATAGTCTATAGTTTTTAAAATTTTAATGTGATCCTCTTTAATTGTCTCTTCTTTAATAGTAACAATAAAAAACAAAAGGGAGATAGCTAATAAAAACGATGGAATAATTGCAAAAATCATAAACTTTCGTCTTATATCAGCCTTGAAAGTGAATTTTTTGAGCATATGAATCCTTTAAATTATGTGAATAAATTGTATTTAGTATTTTCTAAGTGATTGTTATTATACTTTATAAACTATAAAAAACAATCTATGGCTTGGAAAGATTTTTTTGATTATTTTATTGCTTCACTTTGTAACAAAAAGATATTTTATAAATAATCTTTCAGTTTTTTAAACAAATTTTTTAGTCTTTTTGTGTTAATATCAACAAAATTTATAATTCAAGGAAATTAGATGAGTATTGCTATACATAAATATGATGTTGTTATAGTTGGTGCTGGACTTGCTGGTTGTGCTGCTGCTAAAGAAGCAAAAGCTGCTGGATTAAGTGTCTGTGTACTTACTAAACTTCATCCATTAAGAAGTCATAGTGGAGCAGCACAAGGTGGTATTAATGCTGCTTTGAGTGCAGAAGATAGCATAGAGCTTCATGAATTTGATACAGTTAAAGGGAGTGATTACTTAGGTGATCAAGATGCGATTAGACTTATGTGTTCTCGTGCACCTGAAACTATCAGATGGGCTGAACAAATGGGTGCTGTTTTTAGTAGAAATAGCGAAGGTAAAATAGCGCAAAGACCATTTGGAGGACAAAGTAAACCAAGAGCTTGCTATGCAAAAGATAGAACTGGTTTGACACTTTTGCAAACTATTTATGAGCAAGCACATAGAGATGGTGTTGAATTTAAAGATGAGTATTATGTTGCTGATTTACTTTATAAAGACGGAAAAGTAAATGGTGTATTTGCATTCAATTTGGTAGATAGTACACCTATGATATTTAACGCAAAAGCCGTAATGTTTGCAACTGGTGGATATGGAAGAGCATTTAAAATCAACTCTAACGCACATGCAAATACAGGTGATGCACTAAGTATTGTTGCTCGTCATGGACTTCCACTTGAAGATATGGAGTTTGTACAATTTCATCCAACAGGAATTGCTGGAAGTGGAGTTTTAATCTCTGAAGCTGCAAGGGGTGAGGGTGGTATTTTATACAACTCATTAGGGGAAAGATTTATGACTAAATATGCTCCAAATAAACTAGAACTTGCTAGCCGAGATGTTGTTTCAAGAGCTATTACTCAAGAGATTTTAGAAGGGAGAGGTTGTGGAGCTGATAAAGACCATGTTCTTATCGACCTTACTCATCTTGGTGAAGAACTAATCATGTCAAAACTTCCAGAACTTAGAGATCTTGCTATTACATTCCTTGGGCAAGATATGATAAAAGAACCAATTTCAATCGCTGCAACTGCACATTATAGTATGGGTGGAATTCCTGTTGATATTAATGGGCATGTAAGAAAAGATACAAAAGAGTTGGTTGATGGTTTTTATGCTGCTGGTGAGTGTGCTTGTGTAAGTGTACATGGAGCAAATAGACTTGGTGCAAATAGTGTTTTAGAAGCTCTTTTCTTTGGAAGACATGTTGGTCAAAATATAGTAAAAGATTTTAAAAATAATCTTATCTCTTTTGTTGATGCAAAAAGTAGTGATGCCGATGCTATATTGGCTAAAATTGAGAAAATAAGAACTACAAATGGAAACGAAAGAGTTCCACTTTTAAGAGAAGAATTGCAACAATCAATGACTGAAAATGCAGGTGTATTTAGAACAGAAAAATCACTTTTGGTACAAAAAGAGAAACTAAAAGAGCTAAAAGAAAGATTTAATAATGTAAGAATCGATGATAAATCTAAGGTGTACAATACTGATCTTCAAGAAGCTATTGAACTTAGCCATATGCTTGATTATTCTGCATTTATAGTTGAAGGTGCAATTCTTAGAAAAGAGAGTCGTGGCGCACACTATAGAGAAGAGTATCAAACAAGAGATGATGTGAATTTCCTAAAACACACTATGAGTTATATGGATAACAATGGAGATTTAACTACCGAATATATGGATGTAGTTTTAGGTCATCATGAATTAGCGGCAAGAACATACTAGGAGTTTATGATGAATAAAGAAACAAAACAATTAACAATAAAAGCTTTTAGATTTAATAAAGAGACTGATTATCTACCATATTATGATACTTTTACTATGGATGTAAATAAGGATGAGTTGGTTTTAGACGTAATGAACAGAATCAAATGGGAACATGATGGAAGTTTTTCATATAGAAGAAGTTGCCGACATGGAATTTGTGGAAGTTGTGCCGTTAAAGTAAATGGAAAAGCAACTTTGGCTTGTAAAGATAGAGTACACGACCTAGTAGCTATTTTTGGTGAAGAGCTTGTAATTGAGCCTCAAGATAAACAAAGAGCATATAAAGATATGGTTATTGATAAATCAAATTTCTGGGAAAAATATGATTCTGTACAACCATATTTAGTTGCAACTATTGATGAGCATCCAACAAGTGAAAATATAGTAACTGTTCATGAAAATGAAAAAATTGATGAAGCTGACTATTGTATCCAATGTGGAAGTTGTTACTATTCATGCCCAGCTGTTATGGTAAATAAAGACTTTACTGGACCAGCAGCACTTGTAAAAGCTTGGAGATTTAACGCTGATGTAAGAGATACTGCTACAGAATCTAGACTTGAAGCGCTTCAAGAGATTGGAAGTGGTATCTGGGATTGTGTAAAATGTAATGAATGTGCTGATGCTTGTCCAAAAGAGCTTGATCCAATTGGAAAAATCACAAAATTACATCTTCAAACATTTGAAAAAGGACTTGCATTAAATAATGTAGCAGTACGTCATGCGGTTGGATTCAAATGGTCTATTAGAAAACATGGTATCCTTGATGAAGGTGAACTTGTAAGATATAGCGAAGGAAATATTGGTGTTATGAAACATATCCCTGAGGCTATTGCTATGTTTGCAAAAGGTAAAATAATAATGCCTTGGAATATGCCAAAATCAAAAAATCTCTCTGAGATTAAAAAATTAGTTGAATCTTGTTCAACTGCAAAGTTTTAGGAGTAACTTATGGAAAAATTAAAATATGCACTATACACAGGTTGTACAGCTAGAGAATCTACTCCTGAATTATTAAAATCAACAATGGCAATCGCAAATAAACTTGGGATTGAGCTTGTTTTACTTGATGAAGCTAGTTGTTGTGGAGCAAGTCACTTACAAGATTTTGATGATATGTTATCATTGGTTTTAAATGCTAGAAATATTTGTTATGCTGAAAAATTAGGGCTTACAATGGTAACTATTTGTAATACTTGTCAATTAAATACAAGCTTAACAAAAGAGAGACTGGATAGTGATTCTGAACTTAAAGCAAAAGTAAATGCAAAATTGGCTGAAGTTGGTTTAGAATACAAGGGTACAAGTGAAGTAAAACATTTTTTATATGCACTTCAAGATGACTATGGATATGAAAATATTGCTTCGCAAGTAACTAATCCTATGGAAGATATCAATATCGCTTCATTTTATGGATGTCACAATATCAGACCAAGTCATTTGCAACATAAAAATAATGGTGGTGAGAACTCTTACAAACCAGTTTCATTAGATAATTTGGTTAAAGCTCTTGGTGGAAATGCAGTTGATTATGAATCAAAAAATAAATGTTGTGGTTTTCATGTTGAATTACAAAATCCAACTACTGCAAATAAATTAAGTGCAATTGCTATGATGGATGCTATTGATAATAATGCAGATATGATAGTAACACCTTGTCCATTGTGTCATCTTAGAATGGATGTTCAACAACATAATATTTCAAAACAAGCAGGAAGAGATATAAATATCCCAGTATTGCATCTTCCTCAAATGGTAGGGATTGCTCTTGGGATTAGTTCTAAAGAGTTAGGATTAAATCATAATGTAACTCAAACAGGACTTTCAAAATAAAAAGTCTTAAAAACTAAAAAAGGCGATTCCAATGGGATCGCCTTTTTTTATTTCTAAAATATTGATATCTTTGAAAAGAGTATCTCTACTCTTCTACAACTTCAGCAGGACCTGTTTGATAAAATGAAAGATAAAATAATAGATATCCAATCTCTAATGGAGTCCACATAAGATTACTTTTAAGTTCCTCTTCTGTACTTATTTTTGATACTTCATTGTCATATCTTTTGATTACCTCAGAAACTCTGCTTTGAACCGTTGTATATCCAATATCATAAATAAAATCGGGAAAATAATCTTGATTTGCTGAAACTTTTAAGTCTATATTTAAACTTAGCGCTTTTAGGAGGATTCCCATTTGTAAAGAATGATACTCTTTTGTTTCAAGTTCATTTATTTTTCTAAACCTATATCCTAGTGATTTATATGTTTTTAGTTCAACTTTTATTTCGCTCATCACATGAGGACTATCAATATTTTTAAAATAAAGTGGAAGTTTTATATCATTAATATCTAGTAACTCTGGATCAAATTTTCTTTTTTTGAGCCAAACATTATTAAAATTAAACATTGATTTTACACTATTTCCGAAACCTAATGCCATTACATTACTCCTATTATCTTTTTATCGCGATAAATGTCGCGAAATTTATCCATTTAAAAATACAATCAAATTGTTTAAATCCTGCATCTTCAATCATTTGTTTATTCTCATCATAACTATAAGGGATAAGAACATTTTCCAAAGCTTCCCTTTTTTGAGCTATTTCAAATTCACTGTAGCCTTGATTTTTTTTGAAATTATAATATTCATCAATATAATGTTTATTTAAAATTTTATCTTCAGTGATAACTTTTTCACTAAAAATAAAAATACCACCATCCTCTAAACTATTATAAATTTTTTTGATAAGCTCCTCTCTTTTAAGGGGTCTTATAAATTGAAGAGTATAGTTTGCTATGATGAGTTTTGAGTTTTGAAGTTCAACATCAAAAAAATCATCTTCTAAAAAAGTGATATCTATCCCAAATGCTTTAGCTTTATTTGATGCTCTTTGAAGCATTGCAGATGAATTATCTATTCCTACAAGCTCTAATTCAACTTTACTATGTTTTGCTAAGTGGATAAGGGTTGAAGCTGTTGAACAACCAAGGTCATACACTCTATCATTATCATTTAAATATTTTAACCCAAAAGAGGTTGTAAGGTGTAGCATCTCTTCGTAAAAAGGGACAGAGCGACTAAGCATATCATCAAAGACACTAGCAACTGACTCGTCAAATTCAAATTGTTTTTTTATTTTTTCTTTAAATACTTCATCTTTTTTCATAAGGGGGATTATATCGGAGTTTTGTTTAGTTTTTTAAAGAAAGCTCAAACTAAATTTGATTTGAGCTTTCTTTTTGAGGTGTTGATTAAAATTTATTATAATCAGATTTAAGATTGTAAAGGATAACTTCCATTTTTGCTTGCGCTTCAAGAAGTTGTTTAAGACTCTCTTTATCTACGATCGTAAGTGATGAAATCCAATTATAAACGTTTGGATATGCAACATACATAACATTATCGTTGTGTTTTTTATAAATCATAACACTACAAGGTGCAAATGCACCAGCTTCTGGTCTTGTTTTTGCTACCGCGTAAATAACAGGCAGTTTACAGATTGATTCAGAAACAAAAAGGTCAAAACTATTATCTCCAGCTTCCTTAAAGTAGTAGTCAATATTGTTGTATCCAGCTTGAACAAAACCTTGCATCTCAATATTTCCTTCAAATTCCTCAATTAAGCTTTCACTATCTTCTTTCCATTGACCATCTTTTAAAGTGATATTCATTTTAGTTACGAGTTCTTTTTCCATAGGTGATACACCATAATCAATAGTTTCCCATTTTCCGTTTGGAATAGCTCTTTCCAATAAACTTTTAGTGATTTTTGCAATATTTTGTAAATCTTTATTTGTTGCTGAAATTCCTGTAATTTTTGCCATAGCATCTAAAGTAAGCGATGAAACATAAAGTTTGCTTTCACCTTTTTTTGTATATATTGACATACTCATTGGTGTTAAAAGTCCAATATTCGGATATTCTTTTGCCAGATTTTTAACGGATTGACTGTGATAAGCTGTAAAAAGATTATAAACTTTAAAATCAGTTTGTCCGAATTGTTTTGTAAACGGTGTATTCATATCTCTATTATCAGAGATATAAAAGCCATTACTTTTAAAAACTTCCTCTATTGTTTTAGGTGTAATTTTCCCATCCTTATTGTCAACGCTGATTATTTGAACATCGTGCGCAAATAAAATTGTAAACATTCCAAGTAGCCATAATGCAACTATCTTCTTCATCTTTTTATCCTTTTTTGTTTTATCACAAGATGAGTATATTCTATACAGCTAAACTAAAAGGATGCTAAATGTAGTATTAAATTTTCTTATATGATAAATAAAAAATCTAGCATTAAAAATAATTAACCATTTTTTTGGTACAATCCACAAAAAATTTAAAAGGGATAATATGCTTACAATCAATGATAATGCGCCTGAATTTTGTATCCCAAATCAAGATGAAGTTGAGATTTGTTTACGAGATTTGGCTGGAAAATGGATAGTTTTATATTTTTATCCAAAAGACAATACACCAGGTTGTACAACTGAAGCTTGTGATTTTTCTAGTGACAATGAACATTTTGAAGATTTAAATGGTGTTATTTTAGGGGTAAGCCCTGATAGTCCAAAATCGCATAAAAAGTTTATTGATAGTAAAAATCTTGAGATAACACTTTTAAGTGATGAAGATAAAAAAACTTGTGAAAGTTATGGCGTTTGGCAGGAAAAAATGATGTGCGGTAAAAAATATATGGGTGTTGTTAGAACAACGTATATTATTAGCCCTGAGGGTAAAATCGCTGCATTATGGGATAATGTAAAAGTGAGAAAAAATAAAACTGTAAAAGGTGAAAAGATTCAAATTTTACATTCAGATGAAGTAAAAGAAACATTAATTAAGTTACAAGGAGAATATTAAAATGGGTAGAGCTTTTGAATATAGAAAAGCATCAAAATTAAAAAGATGGGGAAATATGTCAAGAGTTTTCCCAAAATTAGCTAAAGCAATCACGCTTGCTGCAAAAAATGGTGTGCCAGATCCAGATATGAATCCAGCACTTAGATCAGCTATCAACACTGCAAAAGCACAAAATCTTCCAAAAGATAATATCGATGCAGCTATTAAAAGAGCAACATCAAAAGATGCAGCAAACCTTGATGAGATAAACTATGAGGGGAAATGGCTTCATGGTGTACTTGTATTTGTTGAAACAGCAACAGACAACGGAACAAGAACAGTAGCAAATATCAAAATGATATTCAATAAAAATCATGGACAAGTTGTTCCAAATGGTTCTTTAGAGTTTATGTTTTCAAGAAAAGCAGTTTTTGAACTTAAAGAGAAACCTAATATGTCACTTGAAGACCTTGAGATGGAACTCATAGATGGTGGACTAGAAGAGCTTAAAGAGGAAGATGATGGTTCAATCATCCTTTATGCTGATTATACTGATTTTGGAAATATGTCTAAAAAACTTGAAGAGATGGGGATAGAGTATGAAAAAGGTTCTTTACAAAGAATTCCAACTTCACCAATTGAAATTACAGATGAACAAATGGAACAACTCTCAGTGCTTCTTGATAAACTAGAAGATGATGATGATGTTCAAAATATCTATACAAATCTAGCGTAATAAAAAATATTATTCGCTACAAAGCTAGTTTTAGGATAATCTTCTAAAACTGGCTTTTTTTATTTCTTTAAACTATTTTATCTTGTATATAAATAATATCCCAAGCTTATTTGAATCACTATAACAATACCAAATTTTATCAAGAAAGAAGTTTTTTTAATCTTATGTCTGAAAAACATCATAGCTAAAATAGCACCGATACTACCACCTAAAAGGGCTATTAATAACAAAGTTTGTTCAGATACTCGAGATACATTAATTCCGCTTCTAAGTGCTTGTAATTTATCAAAAGTGTACAGTAAAAATGTGGATAGAGTAAGGATAAGTATATAGAGTTCAAAATAGGTGAGTGTAAAATTAATATTTATCATGCTTGATTGTATCTAAGTAAATTGAATTATTTATAATTATTTTTTAAAGAGATACAAAAAGGGTTAGTGCCCTTTTGTATTCATCTCAACTTGTGGGAATGGTATAGTGATACCAACTTCATCAAATTTGAGTTTTACATTTTCAATCGTGTCAAAATTTACATTCCAATAATCTTCACTTTTTACCCAAACTCTTACCACTAGATTGATAGAGCTATCAGCTAGTTCTTTAACTGCAACAAATGGTAAATCAGGCTCTTTTAAAATTCTCTCATCTGTATTTAAAACTTCCAAAATAGAATCTTTTGCTAGTTTAATATTATCACCATAGCTGATACCGAAAACCATATCAACTCTTCTTGTTGCTTTTCTTGAATAGTTGATGATATTTCCGTTGATGATGCTTGCATTTCCTAAAATTATCATTTTATTATCTGGTGTTTTCATAAATGTATGGAAAATATTTATCTCTTCAACAATTCCAGCAACCCCAGCAACTTCAACAAATTCATCTATTTTGATAGGTCTAAAAAGGATAATCATAATCCCACTACTGATATTTGAAAGTGTGTCTTTAAAAGCTAAACCAATAGCTAAACCAACAGCACCAAGAACTGCTATAAATGATGTAGTTTGAATTCCAATTTGACTAAGTGCTGCCAAAGAGATAACTACAAGTAAAATACCATACAACACGCTAGAAAGAAATTTCCCTAAAGTTTTATCGTAATTGGGTGTTTTTTCAAATCCCTTAATAAAGAGCTCACTGACAATTTTGGCTACTTTTTTCCCAATAAAAAATATAGCTAAACCTAGTGCAACTTGCACTGCATAACTCATTACTAAATCTAAAGTAATACTCATTTTTTCTCCTTTTTGTAATTCATCTAAAATCACTTCTATTATTATATGTAAATATCGTATAATCTTTTATGAGATGCGTGGCTTGTGAAAAATTATCCTTTCGTATGATTTGTAAGAATTGTCAGAAAAAATATTTTGACCCTGTTTTTAATAAACGAGAATTAGCAAAAGATTTTTTTGTTTATAGTTTCTATGAATATGATGGGATAAAAGAACTTTTAAATTCAAAATATGAGTTTTATGGAGATAGAATCTATAATATTTTAGCTTCATTGTCATTCTCTAAGTTTGGTAAAAATTTTGAGTTTATTGAGATTGTTGATGCTGTTCCAATCGACGACCATACAAGACATGATTTTTCTCATACAGCAATACTCGTAAAACATCTTAAATCGAAATTTATAGCACCCAAAATCAATCTTTTAAAAGCCAAAAATCAAATAAAATATGCTGGAAAAACACTAGAATTTAGAAAAAATAATCCAAGAAACTTTTTCTATAATGGAGAAAAAAGAAGAAATATTATTTTAGTTGATGATATTATTACTACAGGGATAACTATTTTGGAAGCAAAAAGATGTTTGGAACAAAACGGTTGCAAAGTTTTATTTGCACTTACTCTATGTGACGCAAAAAATTAATAAGTTATATGTTATCCTTGTAGTATGAAAAATACAATAGATAATATTTTTAGTCTTGTAAATTATTGGCAAGAGAAAAGACTTCTTTTGAGTGCTATAAGTCCAGATTACTATCACAATAAATATGTAATACTTGCACTTTTGGGAGTTACTCCGCAAACTATATCGGCGACTAATTTAGCAAAAAAAGATATGTGGAATCATCAACTTAAAAGATATAATATGGGTGATGATATTCTTCAAAATACAAGTAAAACTGTTCTCAATGATAAAGATTTTGCTACAAAAGCAATAGTGAAATACAATAGAACATATATATATTTAAGTGATGAACTTAAAAAGGATAGAAATCTTGCTGTAACAGCTGCAAAATTCGAGACAGATAATTTCCCTCATAACGAACCAATTTTAAAGTTTATGAGTGAAAATTTTCAAAATGATATTGAGATTTCAGCCCTTGCAACAATGAGAAATATTGATAATTTACAATATTCAAAAACTCTGCAAAATAATAGATATTTTTTGATAGATATGATAAATCTTATCTATGAAAAAGAGATACGATATAAAGTTTTAAGATATATGAATCCAGAATTACTAAAAGATAAACGATTTGTGAGTAAATTAGGATGTTTTGATGGGCTTTGTGAGAATTTCAAAGGGGATAAAGATTTTGTTGCATTTTCTGTTGAAAATGATATTAGTATTCTGAAAAAAACAGAGATTTTTGATGAAAAGATAGTGAAAGCAATATTTAATTCAAAAGATTATGAAAAAGATAAAGCACGTGCTATTGTGATGTTATTTAGATATATTGAAAAGTTTAATTATGATTATGAAGAACTAGAAGGGAAGATAAGTGACAGAAAACTTCTCCATAGACTTTTTTGGGAATTAGCACAAGTTGCTAGTGATGAATTTATATAAAAAATTGAGAGTTAAAAAATAAAAAATAAAAGGTTTTACGTTGGTAGCAATTATAGATTATAATATGGGAAATTTGGCTTCAGTTTACAATGCTTGTAAGTTGATTGATCAAAAAGCAGTAATAGTAAGTGATCCAAATGAGATACGAAAATACGATAGAGTGATACTCCCTGGAGTTGGTGCATTTGGTGATGCAATGGAACATTTACACTCAACTGGGATGATTGAAGCTATTAAGGAATTTTCAAAAGGTGGAAAACCTATGATTGGTATTTGTCTTGGGATGCAACTTCTATTTGAAAGTAGTGAAGAGTTTGGAAATCACTCTGGATTGGGATTGATTGAAGGGAAAGTGATATCTTTTGACAAAACAAAAATGGATATGGAAAACCATAAAGTTCCCCATATGGGATGGAATAGAATATTTAATAAACCAAACAAACTTTTTGATGGATTAGTTGAAAATCCCTATTTATATTTTGTCCACTCTTATCATGTTGTAACGGATGATAGATATACAATTGGGACAACTCACTATGGATATGATTTTGCAAGCGCAGTTCAAAAAGAGAACATCTATGGATTACAACCACATCCTGAAAAATCTCACAATAATGGAATAGCAATATTGAAAAATTTTATGAAATTGTAAGAATACAAAAAAATAAAGAAAAAATATGAAATTATTAGTATTAAATTCTGGAAGTTCTTCATTAAAATTCAAACTTTTTCATATGGAAAGTTTGGAAGTAATTACAAGTGGAATAATTGAAGAGATACAATCAGGTGGCTATCTTCAGGCAATCACTAAAGTTGAACACATTTTAGAGAATTTTGGTGTCAAATCATTAGATGAGCTTGTAGCGGTTGGTCATAGAGTAGTACATGGTGGAGAGGAGTTTACTAAAAGTGTTATTATTAATGAACACACAATTGAAATTATAAAAGAACTTACTTCACTCGCACCTTTGCATAATAGATCTAATCTTCAAGGGATTTTGGAAGTGAAACGGCTAGCTCCAAATTTAAAGCAAATAGCTGTTTTTGATACGGCTTTCCATCAAACAATTCCGCAAGAAGCTTATATGTATGCACTTCCGTATGAATTTTATGAAAAATATAAAATAAGAAGATATGGATTTCATGGAACTTCCCATTTTTATGTGGCAAAAGAAGCTGCTAAATTATTGGATAAAAATTTAGAGGAGTTAAATCTTATCACAATCCATTTGGGCAATGGAGATAGCATTTGTGCTATAAAAAATGGAAAAAGCGTAGATACTTCTATGGGATTTACACCACTTGAAGGGCTTATTATGGGGACTAGATGTGGTGATTTGGATCCTGCTATTCTTCTTTATTTGGAACGATTAAATCACTATACAACACAAGAGATAGACAATATTTTAAATAAAAAAAGTGGACTTTTAGGTATATGTGGACAAAGTGATATGCGACTTATTGACCAAATGGCAAAAGAGGGAGATGTGAAAGCGAAATTAGCGCATAAGATGTTTGCTTACCATATCAAAAAATATATTGGTAGCTATAGTATGATATTAGGTAGAGTTGATGCGATTGTTTTTACAGGTGGTATTGGTGAAAACGATGAAGAGATGAGGGAACGTATTTTACAAGATTTGAATATTGAAGCAAAAATTCTAGTGGTAAAAACAGATGAAGAAAAAGAGATAGCACAGCAGACAAAAGAGTTACTTCAAAATGAAAAATAATTTTTTAAAAAGTGTTAAATATTTTTTAATTGGTTGTTTGGCTAGTCATCATCTTTATGGATTGTCGATTAGTAGTGATGATGACTATATGGTTTTAAAATCAGATAAATATTCAATCACTTTCACAAAACAATATGAGAAAGAGGCCTCTTTTATTAAAGAAAATTTGGATGATTTTTTTAAAGTAAATGACAACTCGTTTACATATTCATTTGATGAACCTTTACGAATTGTCCTTGTTTCAAATAATATCCAAGTAGCAAATGCATTTTCAACTCAAATTCCATATAATATGACAGCGTTTTATAATGGTGGTTCTTCGATGGTTGATTATTTTGGGACAACATCGTGGTTGGAGACAATCTTAACTCATGAACTTATTCATAATTATCAACTTAATGCAAAAAAATCAGAAATCTCAAAAACACTTCACAAATACCTTGGAAATAATTTTATGCCAGTTTGGGCTAGTCTTGTTCCTCTATGGACTTTACCAAATTTAATGTTGCCAACGGGACTTTTAGAGGGAAATGCTGTTTTAAATGAATCAATTTATGAGAATGGTGGAAGACTCTATAATGGGAGATTTAAAGCACTTACAAACTCTTTAGCTTTTGCTAATAAAATAACACCAAACTCTTTCATAAATGATACTTTAGAATTTCCATATACAGAAGGAAAATATATTATTGGTGGCTATTATATGAGTTATTTAGCTAGTATTTATGGAGTTGATAAAGTGAATAGTTTTTTTTATAATCACTCGATTCACTCAATAAATCCATTTTTATTAAATGAAACATTTTATGAAACTTTTGGAGTGAGTTATCAAAAATCTTTTATAAACTTTGTACAAAATCTTAGAAAAACAAATCAACCTTTTGCTTCACTAGAAGAGGGTAGATTGCTAGCAACATCAAATAGTGAGATATATCTTAGTAAAATAGATAATGAGATTTTATTTTTGAGTAACGATTTAAAAACAAGAGCAATTTTGAATCGTTATGATAGTTTGACAACAAAGCTAACTCAAGAAGAAACAACCCTCAAGAATGGAACTCTTTTTACTATTGATGGGAAATTGTATTCAAGTAGTGAGGGTTTTATCTCTTCAACTCTTTACAAACAAGGTCTTTTTGATAAAGATGCAAATATTTTACCATCAAGTAGTGGAAAAGCAATACAAGATATTAAAAATAATAAAGTAGCAAGTTTTGAAATTAGTGAATCTTTTGATAAACCAGCTTTGTATCTTGATGACAAATTTATAGATTTTGTAGCATCAAGTGCTATTTTGGATAATCATGGAGCTGTATATTATTTTAAACAAGATGGAATACAACGAACACTTTATAAAGATAGAACACCACTCTTTTCATTTGATGGATATGTTTCAAAAGTTGTTGATATTATAGACGAAGCAATTTACTTTACCTCAAATACAACTTATGGAAGTGGTTTATATAAATATGAAAATGGAAACTTTTTCCAAATAACTAAAAGTGACAATATTATTAGTGCAAAAATAATAGATCAAAACAAAATAATAGTTACTACAATAAATAGTGATGGATATAAAGCTATTGAGCTAAAAGATTTTAGGACTTATCCAATAAAAGATCTTCCACAAACTATTACTATGAAAAACCCAGCTCATTTTGAATTTAAGAAAAATATCAAAGATGCAAATCTCACATCTTCAAAATATAATGAATTAGAAGAACTACAGTTTAGTATGCTATATCCGTACTATATAAGCGATTCAACAAAAGGAAATACCTACTCTTTGAGTGCTTTATTTATTGATCCAGTGATGTTTAATATGGTGTCTATAAATGTTTTGAAAGATTATGATAGTACAGTTGCAGGGGCTACTTATGTAAATGAAAGATATATCCCATTTGAACTTTCATATTATAATATTAAACAAGATGATCCATTGCCAAATGATAGAGGCTATTTTGCAAAAGCAAAAATCTATGGACCACTTTTTAAAAATGATTTACAAGTTTTAAGTACGGAGCTTAGTCACTATAAAGATGATGATTATAAGCAAAAAGAGCCAACAACCGTTTCTCTTAAGTATGCTTATAGTGAAGATTATAAGTTAGGAAGTAAACCATATTTTAATTATGATGCCATAGTTATTGGGCGAAATGATAGGGGTGAAACAGCACAAGGATTTAAAGGAAATTTTAATCATTATTTATTTGGTGATACATATTTTGACCTAAATGGGAAAATACTTAAAGATGGAACTTGGAATCCGTATGAACAAAAAGGGATTAAACTTGTCGATACCATATTTGAAGAACAAAAAGATTTGACAAATGTTTTTTTGGAAGGGCTTGATTATAATATGTTTGTAAAAAAAGTAAATTCTTCAGGAGTTGGCTTATCTTCTACTTTTTATTTTAATAAATATTTTCCAGTTTTTCCAGTTTCTTTCCGAAAAGAAAGAATATTCGGGTCATATAATAGCTACAATATAGAGACAAGCAAAAAAAGAACAATCAATGAAAAGATTGTGGGGGTTGAGCTTGATCTTTTATTTTTTCACAAACTATCGCTCCCATTGACAATAAAATATATTCAAAATGATTATGCCGTCAATGATAAAAAAGTACTTATCCAAATTGGTGGCGAGTTTTGATATTACAATATATAAAACAGAAGCAATTTTTAATATTGATAGGGAATAAAAAATGTACATAAATGAAGATAATCCACTAGAAACTCTTATTTCTATAAAAGATAAAATACCTTTTTTTGAATCGCTAGCACCTGCTGAGCTAAAACATCTTGTAGAGGATGTAAAAATTCTTACATTTAAAAATAAAGCGATTATTTTCAATGAAGGTAGTAGTTCATCTAAATATATTTATTATCTTTTGCATGGTGCTATAAATATTTTAAAAAGTAAGAATGGTTCAGAGTCAACTCGAATAAGAATTCAACGGATAGATAAACCAGCACTTTTTGGTGAGTTACTTGTTTTAACAGGGGAACCCAGAAATGCTACTGTTGAATCAGGTGATGATAAAACACTTGTATTGGCATTTAAAATAAGAGAATTTGAGTTAAAAACAACTGCAGCAAAATTCTATAAAAATGTAATAAAAGAGCTTGGAAGAAAAATTACAGCTATGAATGAAAAAATTTATTAAGAGATAAAGTAAAAAAGAAAAAATGCGAAGCTATAGCTTTGAAATAAACATAGTCTCAAAACTACAAAAAAGAAAGTGGAGAAAAAATGATAAAAATTTTATACGTAGAAGATGAACCAAGTGCAGCACAAGTTACCACAAGAATATTATCAAAGTTTTATAATGTAACATATAGAAAAAATGGTCAAGAGGCATTGGATACTTTTATTGAGGACCCTACTTATGATATTATAGTAACAGATATACAAATGCCTTTAATGAGTGGTTTGGAGTTTCTGGGAAAAGTAAAAGAGCTTGGATATAATCCTTTTAGTATCGTTACAAGTGCACATAATGAATTTAGTTTTTTGGTACAAGCTATAGAGCTTCGGATAAATAAATTTTTAATTAAACCCATAAATGCCAATATTCTTTTGGAATATATTCGAGAATTTACAAGTATAATAACCACAAGAAAAGAACTGCAAAATCAAAAGCAAAGATATGAAAATCTAAAACATATTATAAACCAACATAGTCTTATCTCTATTATAAATGAAAATGGGGAATTAATAGATGTAAATGAAAAGTTTATGAAAGTAAGTGGTTATGGTAAAGATGAACTTATTGGTCAAAAATGTTCTATCGTAAAGCATCCAAATACTCCACAAAGTTATTTTCACTCTATGTGGGACACTATAACAAAGGGAGAAATATTTCATTTGGAGGTACAGAATCTTACTAAAAATGGGAAAAGTTATTGGTTAAGAGGGATAGTTTCACCTATTTTTAATAATGACCATACAATAAAAGAGTATATGTCAATTATGGAAGATATAACAAATGAGATAGAGCAACAACAGCATATTGAACAACTCAAAAAAGAAAAAGAGCTTCAGTATCTTCAAAAAGCAGTTAAAGTAAGTGAACAAGCACTTATTGATTTAATACCACTTCCGTCAGCTATTTTTGATGGTGATATTTTAGCTTATCAAAATAGTGAATTTCAAAATCTTTTTTTATTGGATTCCACAAAAGAAAAAAATCTTTTTGAGTTGATATCCACTGATTGCATAGAATTAGAAACAAAAGTATTTGATTTAATTGGAGAGAATTATTTGGTTAAATTACAACAACTTGATGATGGGAAAAAACTCATTATCCTTGCTAGAAGTTAATTAATGGAAAACAATCAACAACTTGAAATAGTCAATCTTTACAAGTTTAACGATAAAATTCAAGATGTAAAAGTGATACAAAATACTTTGTATATTTGTGATGAATCTAGTTTGTATAAAATTAATAAAGAGACAAATGCCAAACTCACTTTTAATATAGAAGCTAAATTCTTTCTAAATGCTATTGAGGTTGTATATCTTGATGAGATGCAACAAAGTGACGAGGTTTATTTTTTTATATCTCTAGAGAAACAAAAACTATATTATCACAAAAAAGAAGATGTGGACATTGAGATATCTACAAGTAAAAATATAGGAACTATTTTGGATATATTTTTATTTTTAGATAAAGAATATGCTTTTATTTTTTATCAAGACGGAACAATAGAGATATATAACACATCTTTAGAAAAAATAATATCAAAGATTACTTTGGCAGATAAAGTTGTCTGGGTCTATAAATCATATACCACATCGGAACTTGTTGTTGAATATAGTTCCAAAATTGAGATTTTTGATATTTTTACATTGAGAATAAATAAAGTGATAGCTATAGAAAAGGATCTTATATTATCGACACTTTACAATAGAAATGTTTATTTATTGTATAGCAATAGAATTGAAATAGTAAGGGAAAATGGTGAAAGAACTCTCCTTAAACTTTATAAAGATCTTTCAATAAAGAAAGGATTTTTTAATCTTAAAAGTGGGATTATCACCCTTATTGCCACAGACAATACAATTATTATTTTTCATATACTTTCTAATAGTTTTTTGAATGTTTCCAAATATGAGACAGATATAGTAGATATAAGTTATATAGATACAGATTTTTATATAACAGTAGAAAATATGATAGAACAAATAACAACACAAGAAAAATTGATAGATTTTCAAAAAGCTGTAACAGTTAATGAATTTCATGATGTAATAGAACTTATAAAAACAAATCCACTTCTTCTAAATAATCCAAATAGTTTTGCATTGTTGCAATTAAGTTGGAGAAAACTATATGATTTAATACTTAATAAACTATTTAATGACCAGATAAAACAAGCCTCAGAACTGCAAGGTGACTACAAAATAATAGCTAGTTTTGAAAAAGAATACCAAGAGGGATTGGCAAGTAAAGAAAATTTTAAAAAGCTTAATCAACTGATTAGAAAAATTGATTATGATGGGGTATTTGAGGTACTTAATGGTGATGAAATTGTGAAAAAATCACCAATAGGAAAAGCTGTGCTCCTTGATTGGGAAAAAGGGCTTGATCAGCTTATATCGTTAATACTTGCTGGTTCATTTAGTGGTAACGTATCTACTTTGTCGTCTCTTAAAAAATATGAAAATTCTTCCAAGAGACAACATATTATAGATGCTATTATTAAGAATAAAAATGTTGTTAATGAAGCTATAAGTGCATTTAAAGGGAAAAGGTTTACTGTTTTTTCTACATATATCGATAGGTTTCCATTCCTAAATGAGCTTCCAATTATCCAAAGAAGTTTCCAAATTGGAAAAACATTACATCAAAAAATAAAAAATTTTATAAAACAAAAAGAATATCAAAAAGCACTAGAATTAGCCAAGGAGCTTAGAAATTTTCCTACATATAAAACAACAATAAGACAACTTGAAGAATTTTTAACCATACTTATTAAATTTAATGTAGTAAAAGAGAGAAGAAATACAATTCATTCTAGGCTTTTTTTTGAACATTATGAAGAGATATTAAAAAAAAGTGATGACTATCATCTTTTACTTGAAATTGAAGGGAAGTTTATAAATGAAGCTTTAACTTTGATTGATAAAAAGTTTTTTGATGGTTCATATGACATACTTAAAGAATATTTTACTAGTAAACTTTGGGAAGATAAGATTCGTCATGTGATGGCTTTTTATTATGTAGAACATTTTAATTTTATTAAAAGAAGAGACTATTCAGAAGAAAATCTAAATAAGTGTATAGAAAATTTTGCCTCAATCTTTGGATTTGCTGATAATAGATTTGATTTTACAATTGATTATAAAAGTTTTCTAAAAGAAAAAATAGTTCCCCCTACATTTTATCCTCGAAATTTATTAGACGATTTAAAACAATAGAATTATTCTAATAAAGTCAAAGGAATAATTTTAAAGACTTTACTAAAATATTTTAAATTTACCAAAAAATTAAGCTATATTTAATAACTTCAAGACTAGAATAATTTCATCTTTATATAATTTTAGATTATATAATAAAGATATATTTTTAATAAGGAATAATTATGGCTAGACTAGTTGTTTTAGGTGGTGGTGTTTCTGGACATACTGCTGCTACATTTGCTAAAAAATGGTTGGGGAGTGCTCATGAAGTAGTAGTAGTAACTCCAAATGCAAGATGGAATTGGATTCCATCTAATATTTGGGTTGGTGTTGGACAAATGACCAAAGAGGATGTTACTTTTGAACTAGCTCCTGTATATGCAAGTGCTGGTATTAAATATCATCAAGCAAAAGCACTTGGAATTCATCCAGAGGGAAATGAATCAAGTGACAAACCTTATGTTGTTATAGAATCAACTGAGGCTTCTAAAATGGGTCAAATTGAAAACATTGAGTATGATTACTTAATAAATGCAACTGGACCAAAACTTAATTTTGGAGCAACACCTGGCTTGGGTGAGGGTTCTAATCTAGGTGAACATACAGTTTCTGTTTGTACAGCTGATCATGCTGAGCATGCAAGCCATGAATTACAAAAATGTATTGAAAAAATGAAAAAAGGTGAAAGACAAAAATTCCTAATTGGAACTGGGCATGGTATGTGTACGTGTCAAGGTGCTGCTTTTGAATATATCTTTAATATTGAGCATGAGCTTAAAAAAGCTGGTATTAGAGATATGGCAGATATCAAATGGATCTCTAATGAATCATTCTTAGGTGACTTTGGTATGGGTGGACTTCATATGAAAGTTGGTGGATATGCTGTTAGTTCTAAACTTTTTGCTGAATCATTATTTGCTGAAAGAAATGTTGAATGGATTATAGGTGCACACGTAAATAAAGTTGAAAAAGGAAAAGCACACTATGAGCTTCTTGATGGAAGTTATGGTGAAGAAGATTTTGATTTTTCTATGTTAATTCCTCCATTTGCTGGTGTTGGGCTAAAAGCTATCAATAAAGCTGGTGAAGATATCACTGCAACTGTATTTGCTCCAAATGGATTTATGAAAGTTGATGCAAATTATGCAGCTGGTGCTTATGAAAACTGGAAAGCAAGTGACTGGCCAAGAACTTATCAAAATCCTACATATAAAAATTTATTTGCTGCTGGTATTGCATTTGCACCACCGCACATTATTTCAAAACCAATGAGTTCTCCAAATGGAACTCCAATCAATCCTACACCTCCAAGAACTGGTATGCCATCAGGTATTATTGGTAAAGCGGTTGCACATTCTGTGTGTGATTTGATTACTAAAGGTGAGGGCGCTCATTTACATGAAGCTTCAATGGCTGAAATGGGAGCTGCATGTGTTGCATCGGCTGGTAAAGGTCTTTTTGATGGTCAAGCAGCTGCTATGACTGTTTATCCTGTTGTTCCAGACTTTGAAAAATATCCTGGAACTGGTAGAGATACTGATTATACGTTTGGTGAAATTGGACTTGCAGGTCACTGGATTAAACATATTTTACATTACTTATTTATTTGGAAAGCTAAGTTAAAACTTGGTTGGACGATGATTCCTGAATAAGCTAAAAAACAACAAAATATAAAAAAAGGAGAAAATATTATGAAACAAGAAGAAGTAAACTTTCAAAAACAACAATTCGCTTTAACAATGATTCCAGGTAAATTTGCAAGATCTATGAGAACTTGTGTAATTTGGCAATTTATAAGATTTGTGGTTATCAACCTTAAAATGCTAGTAGTGGTAAGTAAAAGTCACTAACTTCTCATCTTTCCCACTTTTGTGGGAAAGATACTTTATATCGTCTTATAAGCAAGACAATCATCCTATTTTTTACAAGGTTTATTAAAAATGATAAAAGAGATAATCACATACCCAATTCCACCAAGTCCATTATGTGCAACCGATATTAGGATTTTTGATAATCAACTTTTTGAACTCATTACTGACTTAGAAGATACTATAAATGCAAATAATTTAGAAGCCCTTGCAGCTTTTCAAATTGGAAATTATTTTAATGTGGTAGTTGTTAAAAAAGAGGATGGTAGTTTTTTAGAACTTATAAATCCGAGATTATTAAGTACAAAAGATAAAGTCACTACAATTGAAAAAACAGCATATTTCCCAGGGCTTACTGCTGAAGTTACAAGACATGATAAAATAAGTGTTATATATCAAGATAGAACTGGAGCACAACAATTCTTAACAGCTGATGGAAACTTTAGTGTTTTACTTCAAAGAAAAATAGACTACACTTTTGGAGGTACTTTTTTAACTAAACTTTCAAAAGAGGAGAGAGAAAAATTTGAACAAAAACTGGAATTTGGTATTGATATTACAAATTCAGAAACGTGTCCTACGACTTTTAAAAGAGATTATTTTACAAAAGTTTTTAAAGGGTTTATTTTGGTGATGTTTGCACTCCTTTTAGGCTCATTATTTATAAGTGATGAAGAGACTTTAAAAACTCTTTGGAATACTCAACTCTATCTCTCTTTTGCAGCAATTATTGTAAATATTGGCTACTTCTTTTATGCACACTATGAAGCAAAAAAATATATGACTTGTATTAGTTGTCAAAGTGGAAATATTATTGGTACAACATTTATAGGGTTTATTAAACTTTCTGTATTGATGATTGTTTCATACTTTGTAATTTAAAGAATTTAACTCAAAAGATCAGTTATTACTGTTTCTCTTTGAGTAATCTCTAACTTTTTACAAGCACTCTCAAATGCTTCTTTTTCCCCAACGATATAACACATATTTTTAGCCCTTGTGATAGCTGTATAAAGTAGCTTTGTATTATGCATAATAAAATGGGTGAATGTAATAGGGATAAGTGCCGTATCATACTCCATCCCTTGAGTTTTATGGATAGTTAAACAATATGCTAAAGATAAAAGAGATTCTATTTGGGCAAAACTATAAAATACAACCGTATCATCATTTGGGTATAGAACTACACATTGTTCATTTTCAAAATCAAGTTTTATAATCATCCCAAGCATCCCATTAAAGATTCTTCGTTCAAGATATTCACTACTACCATCTTTATAATCAGTCATACTTTGTGATTTCATATTTTCGTTTTTTGTATGAATCACTTTATCTTTGAGTTTAAACTGATAAGTTTTCCCTTGGAACGATTTTCCATTGTGGTTATTGAGGAGTTTTTGGAGGTTAATATTGAGATTTTCCACCCCTAAAGTACCATTTTTCATAGGTGTAATCACTTGAAAAGTTGTCAAGGCTTTTGAAATTTTCTTCTCTTTTATATATTGTTCAATCTCCCAAATATACGAAGCTGAAATATGCAAGAGTGAGGTTAAAATTTTATAATTATTTTCATTTCGAATAGTATTCATCTCATAGTTTGAAACGACACTTTTTGTAGCATAATAGTTTGGGATAGAAACATCGATAAATTTAAAATCTTGATATTCATTTTGGTAGATTGGAACATTTCCTTCACGTATCTCATTTGCAATTGTTGCAATAGCTTGGAGTTCATTTTGTCTATAGATTTTAGTTAATTTTGATAACGGTGCAAGATTGAATTTTATAGCATCAGCTAGTATATCTCCAGCTCCAATAGCTGGCAATTGCCCATCATCTCCAACGATTATAAAAATTGTTTCATCACTAATTTTAGAGATAATTTGGTAAAAAGTGACACTATTTACCATACTTGCTTCATCCAAAAGCAAAACTTTATAAGGGAAATAATCTTTCTCTTTATGTGCCATTAGCATCGATTGGATGGTACTAGAACTATAACCAGTTGTTTCACTTATTCTTTGAGAGGCTATTCCACTAAGAGCCATACAGTGAATCTCTTTATAGTTTACAATCTCTTCAAGAAGTTCCAAAATAGCACGGCTTGAAGTTGATTTTCCAGTTCCTGCATAGCCTACAAGAAGAACCGTAGTTTCCCCCTCATTGATAAGTCGTACCGCTTTTTTTTGCTCTTCACTTAATTTAAAACCGATATTTTCCTCTTTTTTATTGAGGTAGCTATCAAAATCTTTTACAATTTTTATTGGCATTTGGGTATTTTGTCTTTTTTTGAAAAATTCCAAAACACTTTTTTCACAAAAATGGAGCATATTTGTAGAATATCTCTCTTTGGTTGTTTCTACTAAACTCTTATCTCCAATCATCTCTATAATGACATTTTCATATAAAGTCTCTTCATCTTGAAAATTTAAACTGCTATCTAAAATCGAAAATAGGGTGCTTTTAGAAATAGAACTATTTCCATTTGATTCACAATATTCCATTAAAGCATAGTTTAGACAAGCTTTCACTCTAAAAGGACTTTTCAAATCAATCCCAAATGCTTGTGCAATCTCATCTGCTTTTTTAAAACCTATCCCTTTTATTGCTGTTAAAAAATAGGGATTTTCTTTGATTTTCACTATGAGGTTATCAATATGTCCAAGTTCTTGAAATATTTTATTGATAAGATTCTTTGTAACTCCATAGTTTCCCAAAAAAATAGCAAGTTCCCTGAGATGCTTAAATTTATTCCAGCTAGTAACTATTTGGACAAGTTTCTTCTCTTTGAGCCCTTTAAATTCTAAAAGAACTGATGGGCGATTGTCTAAAATCTCATAGAGTTCATCCTCAGAATATTTTTTTGTGATTTCAGTTGCTAGTTTTTTTGTGAAACCTTTTACGATTTTTGTTAAAAAGAAAAATATCTCATTTTTTTTAATCTCTAGTGATTCAAAGTTAAATTGAACACCATATTTATTATGAGTTTCCCAATTTCCAATAAGGATTAAATCTTCCCCTTCTAATTTTTGAAGGTCAGTATCAAAATATTGTCCACAAATTTTTTGATTATTTTCTAAAACAGCTATGTAGTAGTTATTCTCAGCATTGTGATAGAGGACTTTTTTGAGTGTACCATTGATATTGATAGATTTAGGCTTATCAATATCCATCGTAAAAGTCCTTTGATTTGTGCTTGTCTTTTTTATAGTTGCTTTTGTTTTTCTCTTTATGAACAAGATTTGCTTCTTTAAGTAAAGCCTCTTTTTGTTCACTAAAGTCATCATCGATTTTGGCTGTTTTACTTAAAGTGCTATTGACAAACTCTTCAAGCATATTGAGGTATTCACTATCCAGTCGGACAGCTTTTACTTTTTTTATATCTTCATAGTACTTATCAATATTTTTTTTAAAAATAGCAGGATTAAAATCTTGATTTTTTAAAAACGCAAGGGCTCTTGTAAAAAACTTTTCTAAGACTCTAATATATCGTAATCGTAATACTTTTTCATTTGGTGGTGTTGACTCTCTCATGGGCGAAATAGTAGCATAAAATTGATTATAACGCTAAAAATATGACAAATTGCCATATAAATTTATTCCACTATTGTATAATTTTATGGATTTAAAATGAAGGGAAAATAGTATGAGTAAAAAGCATTTAAAAGAGTTTATTGGTTTTGGAGTAGCTGGAAATTTTGCCCACCATTTGGTGCAAGCTGGAGAGGCAAGTGATTTTGTCAATGTAGTAACGCAAGAGGAAAATGCCCCAAAAGGGATGTTTCCTTTCTATTTGCCTTCTAGTGATACTTTTTTGGGAACTTATCCACTTTCAAATGAGTCTATCGTTTATCCAAAAGATATTAAAGAGGGAAATCTTCAGATGGAACCTGAAGTTGCTTTGATTTGCGAAGTTGTCTATGAAAATGAAAAAGTTATTGATCTAATTCCAAACTTTTTTACAGCTTATAATGATTGTAGTATTAGAAAACCAAATGCAAAAAAGATAAGTGAAAAGAAAAATTGGGGAGAAAATACCAAGGGGATATCATCACAGATTTTGCCAATCGATAAGTTTGAAATAGGCGGAGTGATGGATAATTACCATATTGCATCTTTCTTGAAAAGAGATGGAATAATATATCCTTATGGTGAAGATAGTGCGGTGTTAACTTATAACTATTTTTACGGAAAACTAAAAAAATGGATGATAGAGAAACTTAATATTCAAGAAGACTTTGGACCATTGGAAGATTTAGCAACACATATAAAAAATAGTCACTTTCCAAAAGGGTTAATCGTTAGTATTGGTGCCACAAGCTATACAGAGTTCGGAGAAAAAACTTTTTTAGAAGTAGGGGATGAGATATTTGTTATCTTGTATGATGCTACAAAAATAAGTTTTAAAACGATAGTTGAGCAGTTAAATCAAAATAAATTTTTTGATATTAAAGATGCTTCTATTTTACATCAAAGTATTGTTTGAGATTTTGATTATAGAGAATTTTCTGTAATCAAAATAATGTTTTTATCAAAGTAGCTATAAGGATGTATCGTTTGGTTATGTTTCATCAGTAAAAATTAAAAGCTAACTTTATTTCTCCCGTTCTCTTTTGATGTATATAAAAGCTCATCAACTCTTTTGAAAATATCATCAAGAGTTTCATCTGTTTGATACTCTACAACACCAATACTTATCGTGATGGTATCAACAATACTAAAATTATGGTTTTCTACATCATGTCTTAATCTCTCAGCAAAATTCTTAGCATCATTTAAAGATGTATTAGGAAGTAATATTAAAAATTCTTCCCCACCATATCTTCCTATGATATCCATATCTCTTAGATTGTGTTTTATTAATTGCGAGAGTTCAATAAGGACTTTATCTCCAGCATCATGTCCAAAAGTATCATTTGTATGTTTAAAATAATCAATATCATACATCAAAATAGATAGTGGCGAACTGTATCTTTTTGCTCTACTAAGTTCTATTTCAAATAAATTCATCAAAGAATATCTATTGTTTAAGTTTGTTAGAGAATCTGTTGTAGCTAGTGTTTCAAAATCATTCTTTATTTTTTCAAGTTCCAATGTTCTCTCTTTTACCCTTTTTTCTAGAAAGTGATTCAGTTCTTCAAGCTCTTCATTTTTATGATTGAGGATAATTTTGTATTTCGTAAAACTTTTCTTAATTGTGCGGGAGATAAAAAGTGAAAAAAGTAAAGATAATATAATAATACTTATAGCTATATATATAAGTGTATTTGAACGTGTATCTTTATAGTTTTCTAAATTTGTTTTTTTCTGTAAAAATTTTTTATCAATTTCAGATAAAAAAAATCCACTTCCTATAATCCAATTTGTTTTTGGAACTTTTTGAATAAATGAAATTTTTGGTTCAACTTGATTTGTTTTTTTATTATACCAGTCGTAAGTAAAAAAACTTTTATCTTCAATGGAAGCTTGTTTGAGTAAAAGTTCAAGAGTTCCCTTCAAAAGGGGGTCCGTGATATTAATATCTTTTCCTACTAAATTTGGCATTTGTCTATTGACTAACATATTTTTATCTGTATCGATAATAAAAATGTAGTTTGTTCCTATATCATCTATTTGCTCTACCATCGAAAAAAGTTCTTTATCTGTTATTTCAGTAGCTGTATCAAGATACTCCCCTGACCCAAAATACCAATCAAAATGACCAAATGGTTTTACATAAGCAACTTGTTTATATTGTTTAGTAGCATCGGTTGGTTTAGTAAAAGTATCCCAAATAAATCCTCCATTTTTCTCTTTACAAAGAGCTATCTCTTCTTGAATTACAAGTCTTCCTGTGCTGTCTTGAAAGTTAAAAATTGAACTTCCTTCAAGATTTTTTAGATATTGCGGTGCAAGATGAAATACTCCATCATAGTCAACTATCCAAATGAAGCTTTCACCATCGTTCCAAACAAATGGTCTTAGAGCATCTTGAATGATTTTTTTAAGTTCTTTTTCTGATTTTTTATCTTTATTTTCATTATAAATATTTGTTGCTATAAGGTATGCTGTATCTACTCTCTCTTTAACTTTTTTTGTGAGCTTGTCATTTATTTTTGATTTTTCATAGACAATAAAATCTGTTATATTAATAACTTTATTTTCTATTCTTTTTTTTTCATCGTTATAGATGGTTTCTTCAAGCTTGGTGATTTTTTCATCAAAATTTTTAGTGTATGTTTGGTACGCTACAAATATGATTGTGGCAACAAATAATGGGATAAAAACAAGAGGTCCATAAGTGATAATATTTAAAAATGTCTTCTCTCTCATGATAAGCCTTTTACGATTTAATAATATGTCCCAGTTCTAATTTTTTTAATCATACCCTTTTTTTTCTTATAGCTAACAATCATTATCGTAAAGTTTTTAATTTATTATCTATAATAAAATCTAATATACAACATCTTATCTTACCTTTTATTTTCTTCTGATAAAATTGTTTTAAAAAAATATTATGGGAAGAGATATGAAAATAGGAATAATAACAGTAAGTGATAGAGCAAGTGCTGGAATATATGAAGATATAAGCGGAAAAGCAATAATTGATACTTTAAACGAGTATCTGATTTCAACTTGGGAAGAGGTTTATGAAGTGATACCTGATGAAAAAGAGATTATTGAAGCTACGATGATAAAAATGGCAGATGAGCTTGGATGTGTTTTGATAGTAACTACAGGTGGAACTGGACCAGCCAAAAGAGATGTTACACCTGAAGCTACCGAAACTGTATGCGATAGAATGATGCCAGGATTTGGGGAATTAATGCGAGCGGTTAGCTTAAAATATGTCCCAACTGCCATTCTTTCAAGACAAACAGCGGGACTTAGAAATGATACCCTTATTATTAATCTTCCTGGGAAACCAAAATCTATTAGAGAGTGTTTGGATGCAGTATTTCCTGCAGTGCCTTATTGTTTAGATTTGATGGAGAGAGATTATATGGAGTGTAATGAAAACATTATAAAAGTTTTTAGACCAAAAAAATAATAACCAAACCAAGGTTATTATTTTTTGGATAGACTAGTAACTTTTAAACTTTTAGGGGAATTGGGTAATGTTCAATAACATAATCAATATCTTTATCTCCTCGACCACTTAAGTTTACTAATATAGATTCTTTTGGATTTTGTGCAGCATATTTCATTGCAAATGCAACAGCATGAGCTGATTCAAGTGCTGGAATAATCCCTTCATATTGTGACAATTTATAAAACGCATCAACAGCTTCTTCATCCGTACAAAGTCCAACATTTGTGCGTCCAATGCTATGTAAATATGCGTGCTCAGGTCCAATTGAAGGATAATCAATTCCACTTCCAATAGAGTGAACAGGTGCAGGTTCACCATTCTCATCTTTTAACATAATAGAGTTAAATCCATGCATAATCCCTTCACTTCCATAGGTTAAACTAGCACTATGCTCACCTAGATTTGTCCCTTTTCCAGCTGGTTCAACTCCATAAAGTTTCACAGCATCATCAATAAATCCACTGAAAATTCCCATAGCATTTGAACCACCACCAACACAAGCAGTTACCATATCTGGAAGTTTTCCTGTCATTTCAAGAAATTGTTCTTTTGCTTCAAGACCAACAACACTTTGAAAATCTCGCACCATCTTAGGAAATGGATGTGGACCAACAACGGAACCAATCGCAAAAAGTTGATTTTGGGTATCTTGTAAATATGCTCCAAAAGCACTGTCAACCGCTTCTTTTAAAGTTTTAAGCCCGTGAGTTGCTGGAACTACTTTTGCTCCTAAAATTTTCATTTTAACTACATTTGGATGTTCTTTTTTGATATCCACTTCACCCATATGGATTTCGCATTCTAGTCCAAAATAAGCAGCAGCAGTAGCAAGTGCAACACCATGTTGACCAGCTCCCGTTTCGGCAATGAGTTTTTTCTTACCTAAATATTTTGCTAAAAGCCCTTCTGCCATACAATGATTTAATTTATGTGCACCTGTATGATTTAAATCTTCTCTTTTTAGATATATTTGTCCACCACCTATATAGTCTGATAAGTTTTTACAGTATGTAATTGGAGTAGGTCTTCCTTGATAGTGTTTTCTGATTTTTTTTAATTCATGCAAAAACTCAAAAGATTTTGATAATTTATCATATGCTTCTCTTATCTCTCGAAAAGGCTCTTCGAGTTGTGGTGGTATAAAAGCACCTCCAAATTTCCCAAAAAATCCATCTTCATTTGGCATTGTTTCTAGATAAGGTTTCTTCGCTGTCATTATTTGTGTCCTTTTAAATTTAAGTATTGATTATATAATATTAACATTCTTTGAATAAAAATAATATCCAAATAGTTTAAATACCAGGTGCTTTCCACATGGAGCTTACAAGCCCCATATCTACAAGTTTTAGTTGCTCTTCATAGAGTTTTATCCATTTTTTTTCAATTTCTTCATAAAGTTTATAATTTTCTTCATTTGGATAGTATTGTTTTTCAAAAGTTACCAATTCTTTTGAAGCTTCCCTAATAGAGTTATAAATGCCTGCGCCAACACCTGCACACATACAAACACCAAGCGCAGTAGCTTCAGTAATTTTTGGTATTTTAATAATAGATCCAGTGACATCAGCTAAAATTTGACACCAAAGCGAACCTTTACAAGCACCTCCAGCAAAAACTATTTCTTTGATCTCTATGCCACTAAATTTTTTTATTTTTTTTAGATTGATATTAGATACTATTACTGCATTTTCTTCTAAGCTTCTAAACATCGAAGCTTTGTTACAAATTTCTGCATCAAGTGAAAGATTTAAAAACGATGGGCTTGCATGATACCATTTTCCATATTTCATACTATCGCTAAAAATAGGGATTATCCCATAAGAACCAATAGGAACTTTTTTTGCCTTATCTTCCAAAATTGAGTAAGTATCAACTCCTGTTTGGCTACTTTCCAATTTTTCTAAATCACAAAAAGCATCTCTAAACCATCTCATAATAAGTCCACTAAAAAAAGTAATCCCTTCAGCTTGACTCAACCCCTCAATTACATGAGGATTGACTCGTATATTCATATCTAATGGAGGTTTTGTAGAAGAGGGGATATTGACTATTTGTTGCCAAAAACTTCCGCCAAGAATAGCAACTCCACCATCTTCCACAATTCCAAGTCCAGCAGAGCCAAGCTGTACATCTCCCCCACCCATAACTACTTTAGTGTTTAAGCTCAAATTGGTTTCTTTTGAAGCTTGAAAATTAATCATTCCAATAACTGTTCCACTTTCAAAACAAGGTGGAAAAATATCATTTTTAAGTCCAATTTGCTCCATCATCTCTTTTGCCCAATCTCTTTTTTCTAGGTCAAATATTCCAGTCGTACCACCATTACTTGGGTCAGTTGCAATAATTCCACTTAATTTAAAAAGAAGCCAATCACTTATCATTGAAATTTTGGCAACCTTTTTATAAAGTTCAGGGTGATTATTTTTAAGCCATAATATTCTTGGAATTGCACCAAGTGCAAATGTTTGCCCAGATTGTTCATAAAACTCATTTTCAATCTTTGGATACTTGGTTTTAAGATATTTTACCTCTTCACTTGCTCTAGCATCAACATTTGCAACTGCCCAAATTTCATTATTATTTTCATCATAAAGAACTATCCCCTCTCTCATACTTGAACTACTTAATGCCAAGATATCATTTGGATTTATTTGACTTTTTAAAAGAACATTTTTAATGCACTCTTTTACAATAATCCAGTTATTCTGATAGTCAAAATTCATACTATTTGGGATATTTTCATCACTTTGGTGTGTCCATTCTTCTTGATCAACTGCAATTTGCTCACCTTTTGTATCGAAAAGAATTGCTCTAAAACTTCCAGTTCCAGCATCAAGTGCTAATAGATATTTTTTCAAGTAAACTCCTTGTAAATGTGGGATTTGAGATTTTTAGTTGTTGATTTTTAAATCAGTTTGAAAACTTGGGCGCTTGGCAAATAGATATCTTTTTTTATAGTAGTTATCATCGATATCATCAATAGTGACACCTTTGCTAGTTGATGCGTGGATCATTTTATTATCCCCAATATAGATTCCTACATGAGATGGACTTTTTCTATATGTTTTAAAAAAAAGCAAATCCCCAACAACTAAATTTTTTCTTGCTATTTTTGTTCCAATTGTAGATTGCTCAATTGAACTTCGTGGGATAGTTAGGCCAATTTTCCGAAAAATTGTTTGAGTAAATAAAGAACAATCATATGTATTTCCACCAGCAGATGCACCAAATTTATATGAGGAACCCACTAAGCTAAAAGCTTTTCGAACCATCTTTGTAATTTTATCGTAGTAATTGGCACCTTTTGGAAATTTTTCCACTTCATCATCTTTAACATCATCGAAAATATTCGCCAAGGTGGTTGTAGTGACCGTTTCTGAGTTGATTCTATCAAGCTCATCTTCATCGATGATAATATTTGAATTCTTAGAGATTATCTCTTGTGTAGAAAAGGGCATAATAGTTGTGAGCATTTTTGTATCTTTTTCTTTTAGATCCATTGTTTTTTCATCTGGAGTGGAAAAAGGGAGATTATTTACAGTAGCTTTTGGTTCTGGATTTTTTTGTTCTTTTGATTTTATTGGCTTTTCTTGCTCTTTAGAATAGTACTTTTGTAATGTTACAGATTGGTATGCTGGTAATGTTTCGGTTGGGACATTATCAAAAAGTTTTATAAGTTTTGCGTTTTGTTTTTTTTTTGGAGCTTCAAGAGCTTGGTCTGGAGTTTTATCAGTATCAAAATAAGATAAAATTTTCTTCTTTTGACTAGCCTCTACAGTAAGAGAAAAAGATGACAATACAATAAAAATAGAGACTACACCAAATAACTTCATACTTTTCAAACCTTCAAAAAAATTATAAGGCAAACTATATCAAAGATTTATTTTTTTTTAGCTAAAATCTCTATCCTATTCGTTACTAATATAGTAAAAAGTAATAATTAGTGTCATGATAAAAAGGATATGGCTTATGTTATACACAGATATAGATTTCAATAATAAAACAATTTTAATAACTGGTGGTGCTGGGTTCGTTGGAAGTAACTTAGCTTTTTATTTTCAAGAAAACTATCCAAATGCTACTATTGTAGTGTTCGATAAATTTAGAAGTGGAAGAACACTGAGCAATGGTAATTTGGAAAGTTTTGGGCATTTTAAAAATCTTTTAGGTTTTGATGGTGTTGTGATTAGTGGGGATATTAATGATTCTTTTGCTCTAAAAAACCTTGAAACTTCATATAAATTTGACTATATTTTTCATGAAGCTGCAATTAGTGATACAACAGTAACTGAACAAGATTTAATGGTTCGAACAAATGTCAATGCTTATGAAGAGCTTCTTAAAATTGCAATTAAACATAAAGCAAATATGATTTATGCAAGTAGTGCAGCAACTTATGGAGATAGTAATAAATTTGAAGTTGGCTATGAAACCCCAAATAATGTGTATGGATTTTCAAAACTAATGATGGATAATATCTCTAAAAAATATATTAAAGATGATTGCGGTATAAGCATAGTGGGGCTTAGATATTTTAATGTATATGGTGGAAGAGAATTTTACAAAAATAAAACAGCTTCTACAGTTATCCAGTTTGGACATCAAATATTAAAAGGAGATGCTCCAAAATTATTTGAAGGAAGTGATAAGATTTTACGAGATTTTATCTATATAGAAGATGTTATTCAAGCAAATATTAAAGCTTGTCATCCTAAAAAAAGTGGCATTTATAATGTGGGGACAGGAATTGCTAGAAGTTTTCAAGATATCAGTGATATTGTTCAAAAAGAACTTGAAACAAACTATAAAACTCTTTATATCCCAAATCCATTTGTAGGACAATATCAATTTTTCACTCAAGCTAATGTAGAAAGTTCAAAAGAATATCTAGACTACGAGCCAAGATTTTCACTTGAAGATGGGATAAAAGCTTATATTCCTGAAATCAAAAGAATTTTTGAGAGTGAAGTGAAACATGGAAAATAGTACTCAAAAAAGAATTTTAGTTATTGGTGATCTTATGATAGATCACTATTTATGGGGAAGTTGCAATCGAATATCACCTGAAGCTCCCGTTCAGGTTGTGGATATCAAATCTGAGACTACAGTTCTAGGAGGAGCTGGAAATGTAGTTAATAATTTATGTGCATTAGGGGCTGATGTTACAGTTATGTCTGTTATTGGTGATGACGAAGTTGCTGATGAACTTTCAATAATGCTTGATACTTTAGGGGTTGAGAGATTTTTAATCCTTGATGAAAATAGAAAAACAACGAAAAAAAGTAGAATTATAGCTTCACATCAACAAGTTGTAAGATATGATAAAGAATCAAAGAATGAGATAGACAACGAGTGCGAGAAAGTTCTTGTTTTTAAAATTTTTGAAACAATAGATAGATACGACTTAGTGATAATGTCTGATTACGGAAAAGGTGTTTTAACAGAAAGCTTAATCCATAAAATTATTTTTGCTGCAAGTGGAGCAAATTTAAAAGTTTTAGTTGATCCAAAAGGGGAAGATTACTCTAAATATAGAGGTGCGTACCTTTTAACACCAAATAAAACAGAAGCTACAATGGCTACAGGTGTAGAGATAACTGATGATGTAAGCTTATTGAAAGCGCTTAAAAAATTAAGAGATAGTGCTAGTTTAGAAGTACCAATGATTACACTTAGTGAAGATGGGATTGCAATTTTAGGTGAAAATGATACGATAATCAAAAAACCAACAGTTGCAAGAGAGGTATATGATGTAACTGGAGCTGGAGATACTGTTATTGCTTCTTTAGGGTACTGTTTAGCTAAAGGTATTGGTATAGAAGCTTCACTTGAATTTGCCAATTTGGCAGCTGGAGTTGTTGTTGGAAAACTTGGAAGTGCAACGGCTACGATTGAAGAGATAGAGGAGTATAAAAGTACTTTGCATAAAAGTAGTATAGAATCACATATAAAAACTTTTAAAGAAATAGAACAAACAGTAGAAAGACTTAAAAAAAATGGTAAAAAAATAGTTTTTACAAATGGATGTTTTGATATACTCCATAGAGGTCATGTAAGTTATTTGGATGTTGCAAAATCTTTTGGGGATGTACTTATACTTGGATTAAATTCAGATGAAAGTGTACGACGACTCAAAGGGGCTGATCGACCTATCAATAATCAAGATGATCGTGGATTTATACTTGCAGCCCTTGAAAGTGTAGATTATGTGGTTAATTTTAGTGAAGATACCCCTTATGAGCTTATAAAAATTGTACAACCTGATATTTTAGTCAAAGGTGCAGATTATGAGGGGAAAGAGGTTGTTGGAAGCGATATTGCAAAAGAGGTACGACTTGTAACTTTTATTGATGGTAAAAGTACAACAAGTACGATAGAAAAAATAAAAAATAAAAAATAATACAGGAGATAAAAATATGATAAAAAAAATAATATTAGGAAGTTTGGTAGCAAGTAGTTGCGTATTTGCAAGTGGAGCAGCAGATATTAATATCAATAACAATACGCTTGAAGTAGGGATGGAATACAATCTTAATGGAACTTATAGATTAAATGAAAATAGTAATTATTTATTTACTGCTAGCTATTTAAGAAGTGAGGAAGTGTCTTCAATAAATACACAAACCTTATTAACAGCAGGTCTGAAAGTAGTTAATCCTTACGTTGATGATTATGGATTTAGCCTTGGGCTTGGAATAAAAGCTGTTGTTGCAGATAATAGTTCACAACGATTTGTCGCTGCTCCATTAGGGCTTTTTGCTTCTTATATGGTAAATGAACAAGTTCATATTGATGCGGAATACAATTATGCACCAAAAGTATTAGCGTTTAGTGATGGGGAAACTTATAAAGAGTGGAAAGCAAAAGCAAATTATAGAGTGATTGATAATGGTTTTGTTTATATTGGGGCAAGAGGAATTACAACAAAATATACTAATGGTAGTGAACTTTCATATGATAGAACAGCCTTTTTTGGATTTAACGTACAATTTTAGTACAAAATATTATAGGATATTATTATGATAAAAACAATTGCAAATGAATTTGAAAGTCATCTTCAAACAATTAAAATGGTTCAAGAAACTATGATTAACGACCTGATGGTTGCTTCACAAATGGTTCTAGATACCCTCAAAGATGGGAAGAAGGTCCTTATCTGTGGAAATGGTGGAAGTGCCGCTGATGCACAACATTTTGCAGCTGAATTAACTGGACGATACAAAACAGAAAGACGTGGACTTCCTGGTATTGCTCTATCAACTGATACAAGTGCATTAACTGCCATTGGAAATGACTATGGATATGAGAGAGTTTTTGATAGACAAGTGGAAGCTTTGGCTAATGAAGGTGATTTAGTTATTGGGATTAGTACAAGTGGAAATAGTAAAAATGTTCTTAATGCTTTTAAAGTAGCAAATGATATGGGTTGCACGACTTTAGGGATAAGTGGTAGAGATGGTGGTGCTATGAATGAATCTTGTAATTTTAATTTGGTAGTAAAAAGTGATGATACACCTAGAATTCAGGAGATGCATATACTTTTTATCCATACTATTTGCCAAATAATCGATGACAATATAAAATAATAATTACAACTAAAGGAAAAAAATGGAAACTTTAACAAAAGAGCAACAACAATTTTTACTTGATAGCATCAGAGATATTCCAGATTTTCCAAAAGCTGGAATAGTTTTTAAAGATATTACAACACTTTTAAATAATCATGTTGCATTTAATCTTTTGATGGCTCATCTTGAAACCAAATACAAAGAATACGATTTAGAATATATTGCTGGAATCGATAGTCGTGGGTTTATTTTTGGTGCAGCACTTGCAACTAGACTTGGAATTGGATTTGTCCCTATTAGAAAAAGGGGGAAACTTCCATCAACAACTATTTGTGAAAAATATGAACTTGAATATGGTTTTGATGAAGTTGAGATTCATATCGATGCTTTTAAAAATAAAGTTGGAGCTAGAGTCCTTTTAATTGATGATTTAATAGCAACAGGTGGAACAGCAGTAGCTGCAAGTAAACTCGTAGTTGATACAAAAGCTACCTTGGTTGAAGTTTGTTTTTTGATGAATTTAACATTTTTAAATGGAAAAGAAAAGGTTGAAAAAATAGCACCCGTTTATAGCGTGCTTGATATTTTATAAAAGAGGATTTTTTCCTCTTTAGAATTTACTACTTTAAGCTTGATTTTATTAAGCTTGTACAGGTAGATATTAAAAAATTAGTCCCTTTAAAATGGGACATTTTAAAGGAAAACGATGCTAAATAATTATATTCCAAAAGCAAGTAAGTTTGATCCAGATTCAAATGGACATTTTGGTATTTTTGGTGGACGATATGTCCCTGAAACTCTTATGCCAATACTTTTAGACCTTGAAGAGAGTTATAAAAAATATAGATTTGATAAAGATTTTTGGGAAGAGGTTAATTACCTTTTGAAAGAATATGTGGGAAGACCTAATCCACTCTATTTAGCACAAAATATTAGCGATGAGATTGGCGCTAAAGTCTATCTTAAAAGAGAAGATTTAAATCATACAGGTGCTCATAAAGTTAATAATGTTATTGCTCAAGGGCTCTTAGCTAAAAGACTTGGAAAAACAAAAGTAATTGCAGAAACAGGAGCTGGGCAACATGGTGTTGCAACTGCTACAATTGCTGCACTCATGGGACTTGAATGTACTATTTTTATGGGTGCTAAAGATGTCAAAAGACAGGAATTAAATGTTTTTAGAATGAAATTACTTGGAGCTAAAGTTATAGCTGTTGAAAGTGGAAGTCAATCACTCAAAGATGCTATGAACGATGCTATACGATATTGGGTAACCAATGCAAGAGATACCTTTTATATCATTGGAACAGTCGCTGGTCCACATCCATACCCTATGATGGTGCGAGATTTTCAAGCAATTATTGGATGGGAAGCAAGACAACAAATTTTAGCTCTTGAGGGACAACTTCCTGATTATGTACTTGCTTGTATTGGTGGTGGAAGTAATGCTATTGGGATGTTTAGCCACTTTTTAGAAGATGAAGATGTTACTTGTATTGGACTTGAAGCTGGTGGACATGGGATTGATACAAATATGCATGGGTGTAGTTTAGAAAAGGGAGTACCAGGTATTTTACATGGACAATGCAGTTATCTTTTACAAGATGAGGATGGACAAGTACAAGAGGCACATAGTATAAGCGCTGGGCTTGATTATCCTGGAATTGGACCAGAACATAGCTATCATCACGATTTGGGAACGGTAAAATATGACAATATCACAGATGATGAAGCGATGGATGCATTTGTTTGGTTAAGTAGAAAAGAGGGGATTATTCCTGCTTTTGAATCAGCACATGCGGTTGCTTATCTTAAAAAAGCAAAAGAGAAATTTGTAGGAAAAACAGTTATTATAAGTTTAAGTGGAAGAGGGGACAAGGATATGATTCAAGCTAAAGAGATATTGAAGTTTGACTAAAAGATGAGAAATTTTTTAAATCAACACTCTGGAAAAGTAATTACATTTATTGTAATGATTCTTTTTTCTTATCTTGCTTATATGCTCTATGAAGCACCAGCAGATGGTTTAGAAGAGAAGTTTATCTATTTACTCAAACGGTATGGATATATCATCCTTTTCGCTTGGAGTATTTTAGAGGGTGAACTTGGTCTTATTATGGCTGGATTGATGATTCAACATGGTCATATGAACCTTTATATGGCTATTTTTGTAGCAGGTATCGGTGGTTTTGTTGGGGATCAGATCTATTTTTATATTGGAAGATACAATAAAACTTATGTCCATACAACATTCAAATCCCAACGGAGAAAATTTGCCTTTGCACATCTTTTACTCAAAAAATATGGTTGGCCAATCATATTCGCACAAAGATATATGTATGGGATGAGGACAGTTATCCCTATCTCTATTGGGCTTACAAGATACAATGCAAAAACTTTTGCATTTATCAATCTTATATCAGCTTGGTTTTGGGCAGCACTTACCATTATTCCTGTTTGGTATTTTGGAGAAGAGATTTTAAAATTACTCCATACAGCAAAAGAATATTGGTATATTGCTATTCCATTTGCAGCAATATTTGGTTTGGGAATTATCCGTTTTTTTAATAATGCTACAAAAATACCAGAGAGAAGAAGAAAAATAAATAGTTTAGGAGAAGAAAAATGAAATTAAATCTTGTAGAAGAAAAGGTACACACTGAACTTGAAATTATCGTTGTAAAAAATAAAAATATCAAAGAAGATAAAGATATTTTAGAAAAAGTTGATTTTAAAGGGGAGGAGGATAGCTCGGCACTTTTGGCTGAACTTGGAAAACTGTATGTTGGTTGTGGTGAACCAACAAGTGATAATATCAGGGTGGCAGTTGCTAGTGCTATGAGAACTTTTGGTAAAACAAATTTTGATGTTGCTTCTATTAAAGCTGGTGAGTTTTTAAAAGAGGTGGTTGAGGGGATTGAGCTTGGAAGTTATGAATTCACAAAATATAAATCAAAAAATGAGGATAAAAAAGAGAAAACTATCAATATTATCGTCAAAAAAGTGGATGATACAACAATAGAGATTTTTGAAGATGCAGTTAATCTTTCAAATAGTGTCAATATGGTGAGAGATTTTGTAAACACAACTCCTGAAGATTTTTATCCAAAAATTATGGCAAAAAAAGCAAAAAAAATAGCAATTGAAAATGATTTGGAGATTAAAATATTTGGTGAAAAATATTTTAAAGAACAAAAAATGGGGGCTATTAGTGCTGTTGGACGAGCAAGTAGACATGAATCAAGACTTATCCACCTCACCTACAAACCGCAAGGGGAGATTTGTAAAAAAATTATCCTTATTGGAAAAGGTTTGACTTACGATAGTGGTGGACTTAGTTTAAAACCAGCCGATTTTATGGTAACAATGAAATCAGATAAATCTGGTGGAAGTGCAGTTTTAGGGATAATGAATGCGATAGCAAAAATGAAACTCCCTTTTGAAGTGCATGGAATCGTGGGCGCTGTTGAAAATATGATTGGTGGAGATGCCTATAAACCTGATGATGTTCTAGTAGCAAAAAATGGAAAAACTATCGAAGTGAGAAACACAGATGCAGAGGGTCGTTTGGTATTGGCTGATTGTTTGTGTTATGCTCAAGATGAGATAAAAGATTTTGATTATATGATTGATTATGCAACATTAACTGGTGCTTGTGTCGTAGGTGTTGGACACTATACAACTGGAATAATGGGAAATAATATTGAGCTTAACAATCAACTTCAAAAAAGTGCTCTTAAAAGTGGAGAACTCGCAACCGTACTACATTTTAATAAATATCTTAAAAAAACACTCAAAAGTAAAATAGCTGATATCTGTAATATTTCAAATACAAGATATGGTGGGGCAATAACTGCTGGAATGTTTTTAGATGAATTTATAACAGAAGAAAATAAACAAAAATGGGTACATTGTGATATAGCAGGGCCTGCTTTTGTAGAAGAGGTTTGGGGATGCAATCCAGAGGGTGCAAGTGGAGCAGGAGTAAGATTTACAGTTGAATTTTTTAAAGACCTTTTGTAATAAAAGGATTTAAATATGGCAAATAATGAATATAAAGAACTCCAGAAGTTAGCTGATGAGAGGGCTGAAGTTTATATCAGTGAACTTTTTAAAGCTCTTATTGATGAAGCGGAAAGTGAAATAGAGCAAATTGAACCAAAAGATTTGTATGTACTTGATGATGATATGCTTTTAGTTGATGTAAGAGAGCCTGAAGAGTTTGGGAGTGGATACATTAACGCGCATAATAACCTTACGATTCCAAGGGGAAAATTGGAGTTTATGGCTATTAAAAAGATAGCTGAAGTGTACGGACAAGATGCAAAAATTGTAACTTATTGTTTAAAGGGTCCAAGGGGAAGTTTGGCTGCCTATCAGCTTAAAAAAATGGGATTTACAAATGTAAGAAATCTTCAAGGTGGTATTTTAAATTGGTTAGAGCAAGGAAATACCATTAAAAGCTATCTGGGTGAATTAACTTTAGCAAGAGCATTGTAGAGATTTAGATGATAAAAATATTATTACTTGAAGATGATGAACTTTTTGCTGAAACATTGATTGATAACCTTGAAGAGTATGATTATCAAATATGTCACACTTCAAATGGGGAAAGTTTTTTAGCATCTGCTTATGAAAATAATTTTGACATCTATCTATTAGATATCAATGTTCCATTGATTGATGGGATGAAAAGTTTACAAGAGATAAGAAGACTAAATGATAACACTCCTGCTGTTTTTCTCACTTCTTACAAAGACAAAGAAACACTCAAAAATGGTTTTTTAAGTGGATGTGATGATTATCTTACAAAACCTTTTGATATTGATGAATTGGATTTAAGAATCAAATCACTTTTAAAGAGAAGTGGAAAATCTTATGATCTTATTCAATTTGAAAATCTTATTTATGACCCGCTTATTCAAACTATCACAAAAGATGGAGTTGATATGGCTTGCGGACAAAAAGTAAATGAGTTATTCAAATTATTTTTTGAAAATAGGGGAAAGATTGTTACAAAAGAGATGATAGTAACTAGACTTTGGGGCTATGATGAGGAGTATAGTGAAGGATCACTACGGGTTTATGTGACAAAGTTACAAAAACTTTTCGATACAAAAAAAATCTACAATATTAAAAATATTGGATATAAAATTGAGTTCTAAGTATAAAAACTTTTTAATTTCAAATTATATTATTGTTGGATTTATTATCCTTATTACACTTGCTACTCACTATATTTTCATTAGTCAAGTTATGTTTTCTCAAGCTCTATTTTTCCCCATCACTATTTTTTTGGTATTTGGTGGACTTTTTTTATATAAGTACCTTAGTCAATCTATTTTTGATGAACTTTTCAAAAGTGATACTCAAATAGATGATATGATAAAAAAAACTCTTCACGAACTCAATACTCCTGTTGCTACAATTAAAATGAATAAAAAAATGCTTGAGAAAAATATCACAAGTGAAAAAGATATCAAAAGGCTTCAAAGAATTGAAGAATCTTGTGAAAATTTACTCTCATTGTATCAATATATGGAATATGAGATAAGCTCAAAAATAGATAAAATAAAATCACAAAAATTTGATATTTTAGAGATTGCTATAAAATCAATAAGTAAAGTGGAGGATATTAAACAAACTATAACGATAGAAAATAATATCAAAAGTGATATTGTTGAAGGTGATATGTATGGATTTATTGTTGTTTTGGATAATCTTCTTTCAAATGCAATAAAATATAACAAACAAAATGGAAAAATTATTTTATCAAACGAAAACCATATACTCAAGGTTGAAGATACTGGTTGCGGGATAGACACAAAGAATATTTTCAAAATATATGATAAATATTTTCAAATTGATATTGAAAATCAAGGGATTGGTTTAGGGCTTAGTGTTGTTAAGGAATATTGTGATAAAAATAATATTATAATAAAAATTGATTCGCAAGAAGGGATGGGGACAACTTTTTATCTTAATTATGAAAAGATTTTAGGCTAAATTAAAAACTCTTCTATAGGATTTATAGGATTCAGTACAATAGCTTAAAAAATTAAAAAGGGATGGAATAAATGAATTTTCTCAATATAGATTTCAACAAGTATTTTATTTCATTTTTAGTTCTTATAATTTTTTTTACTTTTTTCTTACTATATCTAATAACAAAAATTGACAATAATGAAAATCTTATTAATAATCTTGAAAACAATTTTAATACGACTAAGTATCTTTTTGAAGAGCAAAAGAGATACGCCCTTTCACTTGCAATACTTTTATCAAAAGATGATGAGATAATTAAAAGTTTTTTAGCACAAGATAGAGAAAAAAGTTTTGAATTAATAAATAAAAAAATAGCTACTTTAAAAAACGTCCAAGAGCTAAATTTTGAAGTTCAAATACATAATCAAAATCTTACTACTTACCTACAAAGTTGGGATATCTCTAAAAAAGATATTAAACTTTACACATTTAGGAAAGGTTTAATAGAGGTAAAAAATAATAAACAGCCATTTGTTTCTATAGAATTAGGGAAAAGATTAAATATTAAAGCCATTTCTCCTTTTATTCTTGAGGATACTTTTTTGGGTTCTATAGAGGTGATTATAGGATTTGATATTTTAGCGCATCAATTAGAGAAAATGGGTTATAAGCTTTTTGTATTATTAGATAAAAAACATCTTAATATTGCAACTGAGCTTACAAATAATGAACTAATAAATAGAAACTATATATTAGTAAATCAAAATAGTTCAAATATACTAAAAGATTTAGACTTAACACTATTAAAAGACTATGGGTATATTTCAAACGAAAATTATGCATTTAGCTATTTCTCCTATTATGATTTAAATGAAAATCATTTGGGATATATAATGATAGCAATTGACAATAAAAATCATATCAAGATTAACAAAGGATATGAATTCAAACAAAAAAATATTACAAAGATAATAAAAATAATATGAGACTTCTTTTACTTGAGGATGATTTTGAATATAGACAAACAATTAAAGAATATTTAGAATCCTTAAAATATAGTGTCGATGATTTTGATAATGGAGAAGATGCTTTAAATGCAATTTATGAAAGAAGCTACCAAATACTTATTTTAGATATACGAGTTCCTAAATTAAGCGGTTATGAGCTTGTAAAACAACTTCGTCAAAATAATAATAACACACCAGTAATATACATAACATCGCTAACAGACATTAATAATCTAAGTTTGGGATATGAACTTGGTTGTAATGATTATGTCAAAAAACCATTTTCTCCAAAAGAGTTACGATACAGACTTGAGCAACTTATTAAATTATTTTATTCACAAAATAATCAAGAGTTGATAGATTTAAAAAATGGTTTTCAATACAATGTAGTTAATAATGAACTTTTAAAAGAAACTCAACTTATTAATTTAACAAAAAAAGAGAAAGATTTACTATTTTGTCTTATTTCTCATAAAAATCAATTTGTGTCTATTGAACAATTAAGGATAGAAGTTTGGGATGATAAGTATGTCAATGAATCAGATATAAGAATAAGTATAAAGAAAATAAGAGATAAAACAAGAAAAGATTTGATAATCAATCAAAGAGGATTAGGATACAAGATTGATAGATAACAAATATTTTATTTTTAAAACAACTTTATTATATACCTCTATATTTTTTCTCTTTATCTCATTTTTGGGTTATGCTAATCTTGATTTAGAGATAGAGAGCTATAAAAATGGGCAAAAAGATAAATTAGTAGATTATTCACAAAAAATTCAAAGAGCTATATACGACTTTTCAAATTCTAAAAGTGATGGATTTATAATGCCTAAATCATTTCAATATAACGTAGAATTACAAAATTTCAATAGAGGAATACTCTATCAAAGCCTTAATAGTAATATTGAAAATGATAAAAAAATTGAAATTGAGTTAGAATTATCCCCTAATAGATTAAATATAAAATATTTAAAAATATCTAAAAACATCTCATACAATAAAATATATTTAAAGTTTTTAATCCTTACTATATATCTAAGTTTATTTATTTTTTTATCGATATTCCTTATTGTTAAATCAAGTATTTATCCTTATAAAAAAGCAAATGAATTTTTAGATGCTTTTTTCAATGATGCCATGCATGAACTAAAAACACCACTTGGAATTATTCAATTAAACCTTGAGATACTTGAGGTTAATCATCCAAATATAAAAGAGATAAGTAGATCCATAAATGGTGTAAAAAATCTTCTTTTAGTCTATGGTGACATTGAATATCTTATTAAGTATAAGAACGTGAAATTTACAAAAGAAAACGTTGATTTTTCAATTTTTTTAGGGCAAAGAGTAGAAGAATTTGAAAGCTTAGCACAACCACGAAAATTATCTTTTAGGTTATCTGTCGAAGATAATATTGCTATTTTTATTAACAGAACACAATTGCAAAGAATTGTCGACAATACACTTTCAAATAGTATAAAATATTCAAATCAAAGTACTACTGTAGATATTAAACTATACAAAAAAGATAATCAAGTGATATATTCTATACAAAATTATGGAGATATTATCAAAGATACAAAAACTATTTTCAATAGATATCATAAAGAAAACTTCATAAAAGGTGGATTTGGAATTGGTTTAAATATTGTAAAGAATATTTGTGAACTTAATAATATACAAATAGATGTAATCTCTACAAAAAAAGATGGAAATACATTTCATTTTACTTTCTTAATAAATCCTTAATATGTATATCTAAAAAATAACTTTATATTTACTTTGTAGGCATATAATCCTTTGTTATAGAATTCAAAAGGAGAAAATGTGAAAAATATACTTAAAATTGCAACAATAAGCTTGATAGGTGCGAGCTATTTATTTGCTGGAAGTGCACCAAAAACTTATCCCGCTGGGGAACTTGGAAAAATGGTAAAACTTGGTGAAGATATCTCTGCAAATACAGATACGCATCCACTTACAAAAGATTTAGTTGGAAATAAATTACAGTGTAAAAGTTGTCATTTAAAAGGTGATGATGGTAAAACCGGTACAGGTGATGGAATCTCTAGCTGGATAGGTACTGCTACAGCATTCCCTGCATGGTCAGATAGGGAAAAAAGTGTTCAAACTTTAGAAGATAGATCAAATGCTTGTTTTATGAGAAGTATGAATGGAAAGAGACTTCCTAATAGTAGTGAAGCTAGTGTTGCTATTGCTTCATATATCACTTGGCTTTCAACTGGAATGCCTATTAATATGAATGAAAAAGGACCATGGAGTCCACACAATACTGAGTTGTATCCAAAAAGTGCAAAATCTTTTAAAACAATAATAGAAAAAGCAACTCACGCTAATTATGTAACAGGAGAGCAAGTATATAAAGCAAAATGCTCATCTTGTCATGGAGAGAATGGTGAAGGAGTTGATGGAACATTTCCACCACTTTGGGGTCAAGATGCTAATGGTAAATGGTTAGCTTATAATACAGGTGCTGGGATGAGTAAACTTGCAAAAGCAGCAGCTTGGGTAAAATCCAATATGCCACTTGGAGAAGGTGGAACTTTAAAAGATCAAGAGGTTGCTGATGTTGTGCTTTATATTAATGCACAACCAAGAGCTGATTTTGATTTACAAAAAGGGTTATTACCAAAAGAACAAATGGGTTACTTTAATTCAAAAGTATTAGAGGAAAAAGGTTCCGTTCGAGGCAACTTCAAAGTATTAAAACTAGATATTGATGAAATTAGGGGCGATAAAAAGATAAAATAAGAAAAGAGTGAGATTTATTTCTCATCCTTTCTTTATCTTAATTACGAAAAGATTTTGGAATTAATAGAGTAAAACAAGCCCCTTTATAATTAATCCCATCAATTTTTGTATTTATATTTTGAGCAAATAGTCTTCCATCTAAGTGATTTTCAATAATATCTTTACTTGCATAGAGTCCTATTCCTGTCCCCACAGATTGGTGTTTTGTTGTAAAATAGGGATCAAAAATTTTATCGAGTATTTGTTGATTAATCCCATCACCATTGTCTATTATTTTAATAATATTATTTTCAACATCCTCTTCCATATCTATATAGATAGCTCTATTTTTATTTTTTGATAAGAGAAGAGCATCTTTTGCATTTGAAAGAATATTGAGTAAAACTTGGGATATTTCATGAGATAAACCATACGACTTTGTAGTAAAAATATAATCTTTCATATAGATTTTAATATTCCCATCACTAAAAGATTTATCAATAATACTTAACGTTAAGAGTAAAACTTCAAACAAATCAAAATCTCTTTTTTTCTTATCATCTTTTAAAAAGTTTGTAAAATCCGCAATTGTTTGATTTAGATAATTAACATGGCTTAGTATTTGATTGAATGTTTCAGGAACATCATCTTCATTACTTATTCCAAGTTCTACTCTCAGCTTTGCACCTGTAACAAGGGAGGAGATAGCGCTTAGAGGTTGTCTCCACTGATGAGCAATATTTCCTATCATCTCAACCATTCCATCATATCTTGAATGAGATAAGGAATGGTTGATTTTGTAAGAATTTTCATCTATAACTTGATAACTTTTCTTAACTAACTCTAAAAATTTTATAAATTTTGCATCAGTTAGTGATTGAAAATCTTTTATATCACATTGTTCTAATTGCTCTTTTAGAAGTGAGTTAGCTTCTGATTCATCCAATAATAGTTTATTCATAATATACCTATTTTAAAAATTTTATCTCAGCTGTTACTTTTAGATTTTCAAAATAGTTTTTAAGATATTCATTTTCTCTTTGAGTCATTATTGTATTAAAAATATTATCTTGAACAGTTTCAAAAGGGATATCTTCAATATTTGATTTTTTAGATACAAATACCATATTGTAAGTTTGATTTTCAGGAAAAATACTTGAAAATGTTTTTGCATTTGTTTGTGACAAAATATATTTCATTTGTGGGGAAACAGTGTCAATATCAAATGTATCATTTTTAACAGTAAGATTTTCATTTACTAACAATGGATTTAATTTAAGTTGATCAAGAATGGTTTTATCTTTTGATGAATATTGTATTGCATCTATTTTTTTAGCAATTTTAAATTGAGATATATTGTTGTTATAATATATTTTTAAGTCTTCTTCGTTTGCCATAATAAGATTGTTCGTAGAAATTGCCGATGTGAGTTTTTGATGTCTTAATTGAAGTTTTATTTTTTCTATAAAAGCATCATAATCTTCTTGTTGTTTCACAGCATTTTTAAATTCATAAGAACTCATTTTATTATTTTTAGCAATCTTTTCTATATAATTGTCAACATCAAAATTATCAACATTGATGCTGTATTTTTCTATTGACTGTTGATATAAAGCCTCATCAATAAGTGCCGTTACAGCACTATTTTTTGTTACTTTGAGTTCAGTCATTTTATTATCTATATCTTCTAATGTTATGGGATAGTCATTTACGGTAATAGCAATTCCATTAATAAGTCCAGCATTGAGATGTAAACCTATAAAAAATGCCATAAAAACTAAAATCTTTTTCATATGTGTAGTCCTTTTTTTAAAGTTGCTATTTTATCATAAATATGGTGAAATCATTCTCTAGATAGTTATTTTTTGTTTTTATTTTTGGCGTTAAGCTAGAGCAATATGAGAGAACTTCTTCTATTTTTATTTTATTAAAACTTTTATTTTTTAGAAAGTTAAATATAAAGCCTTTTGCAGAGGATTCAAAGCATCTCTCTATGAAATGGTAAAAATCTTTTTTAGTTAAAATATTCATAGCACCACTACAAATGTAGTAATCAGCAGTAATTAGTGAATCATTTAGAATATCTTTTTGATAAAAAGTAACCTCTGGAAATCTGTTTTTTGAAATTTGTACCATTTGCGATTCGCAATCAATTCCAATATACTCAAATTTTGAAATGTTTTGGAGTTGTAGATATTTATAATACTCTCCAAAACCACATCCAGCATCAACAATAATTCTTTTTTTTGAGCCTTGAATGATGAAATCCGTAATAACTTCAAATCTTTTATATTGAGTGTATTCACTGTTCCAATGGACACCTTGTGGTGAGATGCCATATTTTTGTATGCTCTTTTCATAAAACTTTTTATTTGTTGATGCTGTTATTTTGTATCCTTTAATTGTTCAATTGTTACACCATTATCATGAATAAATTTAGATACAACTTCAGAGTTTGTATGTTCATAAGCTTTTTCATAAATAATTCGTTTAATTCCACTGGCAATTAAATTTTTACTACATTCGCTACAAGGTTCAAGTGTAACGTAAATAGAAGCTCCCTCTATGCTTATTCCCTTTCGTGCAGCCCAAATGATTGCATTCATCTCAGCATGAATTTCATAGGTTTTACTCCATTCATGGTGATCTTTTGTGTACTCTCCATTCCAATACTCACAACAATTTTGAAATCCTGCTGGCGTTCCATTGTATCCTGTGCTTAAAATTCTTCCATCTTTTACAATAACTGCGCCAACTTGTTTTGAAACACATTTGCTAGCACTTCCTATCTCTTTTGCGATATTGATAAAAATTTTATCATTAATCATATAATTTTACCTCTTAAGTGTTTTGATATTAACATTGTAACCAGTTTTAACAAAGTTTTTAATCTAATCCAAACCCATTACTCAAAATAATGAAACATTAAAATGCTATTCTTTTTTTCTCTTTGTAATGATAAAAAATCATACGGAGTTGTATATTGTTATTGATGGTAAAGAAATAATATTTAAAATTGCAACAGTTATTATGTGGATAATGCAACTTTTAGAATGAATGCTATTACATAAGTATATCAACACAAAAGTGGGTTGAAAAGACTATTATTAAGGATATTATTTCAGTAAAGCAATAAAAAAAGAGTTTTTTTAAATATTTTAAGAAATATTTAAACTTATTCTGTTATAATCCCACTCACAAAAGCGGGAGTAGCTCAGTTGGCTAGAGCTTCTGCCTTCCAAGCAGATTGTCGCGAGTTCGAGTCTCGTCTCCCGCTCCACTTTTGAAAAAATCAAACAAAATTAAATTTTACTGTTTAGCATCTTTGGCAATTAGTTATATCATTTAAAACATCATTACAAAGTACACATCTGTGATTTACGTCAGTATCACGAAAGATTCTTGTTATTGTGCAATTTTTATTTCTTGTGGCTTCATAAGAAACATTTACAGCTTTATCATAGGCTAACTCATTTGCAATTTCACTAGAAATAAATGGATTACTTGCCAATGCCTTCCTTATGAACATTTCACTCGATTTTGCAAAATCTTTTTGCATTAAAATATCAGTCGTATTTTTTGCTAACTCGATATATTTCATTAAATCACTCATTTTATGGCTCCTATATTTTGATGTTAAAATTGTAGCACAATTATAAGTATTTTATATAATTAAAAAGAAAGATTGTGAAAAATATTTGAGTATATGTTATTGGAGGAGGCACCCAGGGTCGAACTGGGGATCAAGGATTTGCAATCCAATGCATTAGCCACTTTGCTATGCCTCCAAAAAAGAAAAGAATTATATCTTTTCTTTCTTAAAATAGACTAAATTAGTGACTAGTAGGTGTTTCTAAAGTCTCGTCATACCTTACTACTTTATTTCGCCCAGTTTGTTTTGCTTTATAAAGAGCAATATCACTTTGTTTTACATATTTCCAAAAACTTTTATCTTGATTTGGAAATAGGGCAGTTCCAATACTTACTGTTTTGCTAAAAATTTCACTATTAGCTTGTATTTTTTGTCGTGAAAATGCTATTCTTATCTCTTCAGCTGTTGATTGTAATCTATCTTCGTCACAGTCTATAAGAACTACTATAAATTCTTCTCCACCAAATCGTATAACAATATCTTTGTCATCCACTACGTCCATTAGTGTATTCGAAATAGTTTTAATAGCAATATCCCCTATATCATGTCCATAATTGTCATTTATAAGTTTAAAGAAATCTATATCAACCATCATAATTCCACATGGAATATTTTTCATTGCATTATAAATTGTATTATCTATATATCTTTCAAGAAACTTTCTATTGTAAAGTCCAGTTAAAGCATCTGTTTGAGCACTTCTTTCTAGAATTTGCATTAATTTTTTACTCACAATTTCTGGTTTTGCACTATCGACATAATCTTGAATAAAAGGTAAAATTTCTCTTATTCTCTCTTGTTCTTCTTTTGTTTCACAAACAATAGAAAGAATAAAATCTAAATCGTTAGATATTGAATAAGGGACACAAATATATTTTTTATTATCCTCATCTTGAAATTTATTACATACTTTTTTGAATTGACAAGAATCAACTAATGTATTTGTTCTATCAGCTCTACAACCTTCTTTAATAGGATCACATAAAAGTTCTTTATGTACGTAAACTATTTCTACTTTTTTATTAGTAGTATCTGCTTCCAGAAAATGAAAATTTTCTAATCCAAATTTTTCTTCCAAAATAGTTGCAAATCTTATATAAACTTCTTCGATATGTTCATCTTTTTCAATAGTTTTTCTAAATCTATAAATATCGGCTAATCTATTTACTGTATTTTTTACATCAATCATAGGGTCTACTACACCATTTGTTTTATGTGCAGTTAAAAATACCTCTATTTTATCTTCAATTGAAATTAAACTTGTTTGTAGCTTATCCATATGTTCATTTATCCAATGAGCAACTTCCTTGGCTTCACCATCTTTAATTCCCTCAATTCTACCACTATAATCACCTCTGTTAGCTTTTTTCATAACTTTTTTAATCAGTCCAAAAATATCAAAATAAGGATTCATAAGTCTTTTTACCCACCAAATAATTCCAAACATTAAAATAAATGCTATAAGTGATGTCATTGCAATAATTTCTGTGCTGATTTGTTTTAAATCATCAACGGTCATAACCATAGAAATAATTCCTAGTGTTTCCCCCTGTTTTGCATTATGGCAATTAAGGCAATTTATCTCTTTTGTTTGTTCTGCTTTATATGGAATAGTTATTCTGTATGTACTATGCCCTAAAAATTTTTCATTGACTGCTTCTATTGAAATTCCCGTGGATAGAACTTTTTTATCTATTTCATCTCTAATATCATCTTCTCTACCAGCACCGTATTGTTTTGTAACAACATCAGAACGAATAATCCAAAGATCATCAACTCCTTTTAGATTTTTTGTCTGGTTAATATAGAAATCTCTGTTTTGCATCATTCCATTAACCATATGAGCAGTTAATCCATTTTTGACACTTTCTGCAACTAGTTGAGCTTTTATTTTAGCACTACTAAATCCAAATTCCCTTAAGTTAAGTGTGATGTTTGCAATCATAGCAAGAAACATAACTAGCATTACACCAGTCATTGTTGCAAAAATATTTTTACTTGACATAAAACTCCTTTTTGTTTTTTATAAGATTTAAGTATATCTTTTTTATAATAAAATTTTTATAACAAAAAATTAAATTAATATAATAAAAAATTATTTAATTAATTTTATTCCAGATTCATCTAATGATATTTGATTTGATGCTATAAGTACCGTTAATGAACTTTTAAAAATCTTTTTACTCATATTGAATATTTTGGTAATATCTTCTGCATCACTTTTATAGTTATAAGGTAAAAATCCACTATTTTTTTCAAGAAGTGCAACTATTTTTTCACTTCCCGCATCTTTATTTGCATTTTTTCCAATTGGTTGAAGAGAGATATCAAGCTTCCCATCTTCCCTTATTGTTTTGATGTATGCTTTTTTTGTGTCCCCCGTAAAAAGTTTACAAAATACTTCATTTGTATAAAGCATTCCTTCGTAATTATTATCCACAATCACTTTAAATCCAAGTGGAGTTTTTGAGATAACAAGCACCTTTACCTCTTGATTTTTTTTGAAATGTTTTGTATCGCTTGACAGAAATGAAGTAATTTTTTCAATTCCAATAAGTCGTTCCGATTTATCATCTTTCACAACTCGGATGATTCTTTTATCCCCAATATGAAACTTATTTTTTTGTTTGTTATTAGGTACCAAAAGATGTTTTGGCAAACCAATATCGACAAATGCTCCAAAAGGTGCAGCATCGACAACTTTGACAAAAGCAAACTCATTTATCAAAGCTTTTGGATAATCAGTGGTTGCCACTAGCCTATCTTCGCTATCTGTATAGATAAATACCTCTATCTCATCACCAACTTGCATATCATCTGTGATATAAGCATTTGGAAGTAACACCTCATAAGCTTCTGTTTCACTTTGTTCACAAATCTCCTCTTTAGTTCTTGATGGAACTAAGAAAAAACCGTGGTCGGTATCTCTTTTGATAAGGAGAGTGTTTATTTCACCAAGTATTATTTTTTCATTCATTATTTTTTCTTTCTTGCTTTTTAATTTAAAGCTTTTAATTCTTCTTCCACTTTTGCAAATTTCTCATTTGCAAGTGCCAATCCTGCTCTATTTTCTTCTAAAACTTTTGCTGGTGCATTTGCAACAAATTTTTCATTATTCAACATTCCACTAAGTTTATTGATTTCTAGTTGGAGTTTCTCTTTTTGTTTTGTAAGTTTGTCAATAATAGGCTTCATATCAATCTCACCTGTTGGGATAAATACCTCTAAATTATCACTTACATCCGTGATTGAGTTCTCAACTTTTGCCGTTACGAACTCGATATTTTCTACTTTAGCAAGTTTTTCGATAAATGGTTTAGCTATGAAGTTATCTATATCTTTATTGATTTTCAAATATGCTTTTGGAATTTTAGAATTTCCCATATCAATAATAACTTTTGCTCTTCGTATCGCTGTAATCGCCTCTTCAATAATCGCGAACATATCCTCAATCTCTTGATTTTTTGCTATATTTTTTGGGAAATTCATAACCATCAATGAATCACCTTTTTCTAGTGTTGTTCCACTTAATTTGTGATATAAATAATCAGAGATAAATGGCATAAATGGAGAGACCATTTTAAGAGTTTCTTTGAAAATCGCTCCAAGTTCTACGATACTCTCTTTTGAAGCTTTACTATATTCAATTCCCCAATCACAAAATTCATTCCATACGAATTTATATAAAATACTCGCTGATTCATTAAATTTGTAAGTCTCAATTGCATTTCTAAGCTCATCAACTGCATCACTTAGTTTACTTTGCATATAAAGACCAAGTGGCGTTTTTATCTGGATATTTTTTAAATCAGGGAAAGTTTCCACATTTAACTGCAAGAAATTTGATGCATTATAAAGTTTATTTGTAAAGTTTCTAAATTGCTCTAAGTTTTTTGCACCAAGTTTTATGTCTCTCCCTTGAACACAAAGATATGCTAAAGTAAATCGAATAATATCAGCCGAATGTTCATTTACCATATCAAGTGGGTCAATTACGTTTCCTTTTGATTTTGACATTTTATGCCCATGCTCATCACGAACTAAGGCATGCATATAGATATCTTCAAATGGTAACTCTTTTTTGAAGTGTTCACCCATCATCATCATTCTTGCTACCCAGAAGAACATAATATCAAATCCAGTGATTAGTAAAGAGTTTGGATAAAAATCTTCTTCATCAGTTGAGTTATATAACTCTTCTAATTTTCCATTATTTCCCCAACCAAGTGGCGACATCGCCCATAGAGCAGATGAGAACCAAGTATCAAGTACATCTGGGTCTTGAGTCATTTTTTTACTAGCACATTTTGGACAAGCTTCTGGCTCATCAGCTTTATCTGCCCATTGATGGTCGCAAGTCTCACAAGTAAACACAGGAATTCTATGTCCCCACCAAAGTTGTCTTGAAATACACCAAGGTCTGAGTTCATCCATCCAAGCTGTATATGAGTTTATCCAATGTGCTGGGTGGAAAAGTGTTCCATTATGCTCACCACTTACAGCTCGCTCCAATGTAGTCTCTTTTGTTTTTCTGATTGATTCTTGAGCCATTTCTGAACTTAAAAACCATTGTTGAGAGATAAATGGTTCAACAATATTTTTACATCTATAACAATGCCCTACTTGGTGAATATGCTCTTCAATTTTTACAATATATCCCTCAGCTTGAAGTTTTGCAACAATAATAGGTCTAGCTTCCAATCTTTCAAGTCCAGCAAACTCTCCGCAATATTCATTTAAAATACCTTGCTCATCAAATACTTTGATAAACTCCAACCCATGTCTTTTCCCAACTTCGTAGTCATTTTGATCATGTGCAGGAGTAACTTTTACAACACCTGTTCCAAATTCCATATCAACATGAGAATCTGTAATAACTTTGATTTTTCTCTCCGTTAAAGGTAAAAGTACTTCTTTTCCAACAATTGATGTATATCGGCTATCATCAGGATGCACCATAATTGCAGTATCCCCAAAGTATGTTTCAGGTCTTGTAGTTGCCACTTGAAGCTCACCACTACCATCGGCAAATTTATAAATCATATGGTAAAACTTCCCATTTACCTCTTCGTGTTCAACTTCGATGTCTGATAATGCACCATCGTGTGTACACCAGTTTACCATATAGTTATTTTGAGTGATATGACCTTCATTGTACAAAGAGATAAAAGCCTCTTTTACAGCCTCTTTTAATCCCTCATCCATAGTAAATCTTTCTCTTTTCCAAGCTGGAGTAACACCTAATTTTCTCATTTGATGAACGATATTTCCACCAGATGTCTCTTTTTGCTTCCAAGCTCTCTCCAAAAATTTCTCTCGCCCAATCTCTTCTTTTGTTGTACCTTCAGCAAGTAGTTGTTTTTCAACAACATTTTGAGTTGCGATTCCAGCGTGGTCAGTCCCTGGTTGCCAAAGAGTTTTAAACCCATCCATTCTTTTGTATCTTGTAATAATATCTTGCAATGTAAATGTTAAAGCATGTCCAATATGTAAACTTCCAGTTACATTTGGTGGTGGCATCATAATTGAAAATGTTTTTTGTTTTCCATTTGCATCTGGTTCTTGAATAGATTTATTTCCATCTATTTCAAAATAACCTCTCTCTTCCCAAATTTTATAATATTGATCTTCTATCTCGTTTGAATTGTAACCGTTGCTCATTTTCTCTTTTCCTATGATTTTATATTAGGGAAACCCTATAATTTTAAAGTTTTTATTTTAGCTAAAAGCCGATTAAAGAATGATACTACTTACCACTCCAATAAGTCCACCAAATACACCACCCCAAACAACAAGCCATCCAAGATGTTCTTTCATCATATTTTCAACTATATCTTTGACCATTTTAGGGTTAAGTTCATTTAATCTTTCAACGATAACTTTATCTATTTTTTGCTCCATATCTTCGCTAATATCACTTTTTTCTAAAGTTTTAAAAAGCGTTTGTTGAAAACTTTCCGTATGAACTATCTCATTTATAGCTTTTTTCATTTTTTCTTCAAATGGATTTTTAAGTGGTTCAAGCATCTTAGCCCCACCAAACATCCCAAGCATTCCCCCAAAACTAGATTCCATCACTGCACTTTTAAGACTTTCAAATGCGATAGAAAAATCGGTACTTTCAATTAAACCTGTAAAATCAAAGTGTTTATTTTTATCTGAAAATTCATTTTTTAAAAACTTATCAAGATTCTCTTTTGTAAAAAATTGCTCCATAATAAGTTTATGAATTGAGATTTTAAACTCCTCAAATCTAGCTTCAACAACACCACTTCCATATAAAAATGGCACTTTGTGAAATAGCATATGAATTGCTAAATGATTTGTAATAGCACCACTAAATGCAAACAATCCCCCAATCATTAAAAGTTTATTTTCCAATACAAATCCCACAATTGTCACTAAAATAGATAAGATATTTGTAGTTGTAGTTTTATTCATTATTTTACTCCTCGTATATTTTTTCGTATTTTAGCTTATTTACTATAAGCTTTCATATGTTTAAAATATTTTTTATAATCCTCTTTTCTTTTCAAACAGTTCTCTTCTCTTTGGAGATTATAGGAAATTTTGAAACTATAACTCTTAATGATTTTAATGCTTCTAATGTAGAAGCTAAAATTGATACAGGTGCTATTTATTCAGCACTTCATTGTTCTTATATTAAAGAGGTTAATGGAACAATTGTAGAATTTTCTCCACTTATCCTCAATCAAGTTTTTCAAAAGAAAATCATCAAAATAGTCAATATTAAAAGCAGTAATGGTCAAATTGAACAAAGATTTATTATTGATTCTATAATTACTATAAACAACAGATCTTATCCAATATTATTTTCTCTTACAAAACGAGATAAAATGCAATATAAAATACTTATTGGAACAGATTTTTTAAAAAATAGGTTTTTAGTGGATGTTGGTAAACAAATTTTAAAAGATTAAACGATAAAATTATGAAAATTTTAAAAAAGGATATAGGCAACCACAAATGCAAAAAGAATCAATTTTGTATATTTTAACTCAGCATGGAGTAAATGAGGATGATTTAAAAGTATTCCAAGATAAGCTAAAAAAGGAGAAAAATTTTACAATAGCAGATTGTGATAGATTGCTTCTAAAGATGGGATATGATAAAGTTTTTACAGATGATGAGGAGCTTGATGATGAAGAAAATGATTCATACACTCCATATGAAAAAACAAAACCTAAACATCATGATGATAATTGATTGAAAGTGTAATTAAAATTTAATTTATAAATGATACACTAACCTTATGGAAAAAATAGAACAACTAATAAAAGGGAACAAAGAGTTCCAAAATCTTCATTTTAAAAAATTTGAATTTGAATTTGACGAGCTTGTAGAAAAAGGGCAATCTCCTGAAATATTATTTATAGGATGTAGCGATAGTAGGGTGGTTCCTGATCTTATTACTGGAAGTAGACCAGGTGATTTGTTTATTATGCGAAATATCGGAAACTTTGTTCCTCCTTTCAAAAAAGACAATGACTATCATGGAACAGCTGCTGCAATAGAGTATGCTGTTTCTGTTTTGGGTGTTGCTCATATTATAGTTTGTGGGCATTCTCATTGTGGAGCTTGTGAGTCGCTTTATAAAGTTCTTCCAGAGGGGGATGATTTAGTTCATGTACGAAAATGGTTAGAATTAGGAACTATTACAAAAAACTTTGTTGAGCAAAATTTTGAAGGGTATGAGTTTAGTGAAAAGTTAAGAATCACAGAACAGATATCAGTAATTTTTCAGTTAGAAAATCTTCTCACTTATCCAGCAGTTAAAAGAAAAGTAGAAGAGGGGATTCTTACTATTCATGGTTGGTACTATGAATTACAAAGTGGAAGTATTAAATATTTTGATTCTGATACTTTAGAATTTAAAGAGCTTGCTCACCAAAGTGAGCGATAAGCTTAGATTAGAATAGAATAAGTCTTTAAATACTTATTCTATTTTCCTTCTTCTTGAAAGTTTATTTATAAGCATAACACCAATAATAGCAGCAATAAATGAAGCAATAAAAATTCCAAGCTTCACAGCACTTATGATATTTTCATCTAAAAATGCCAAATTTGTAATAAAAATGGACATTGTGAATCCAATTCCTCCTAAAAATCCAACTGCAATTATCTCATTCCAATTTAAATTTTCTGGTTTATGAATAATTCCTATTTTTGAAGCAAAATAAGTAAATGAAACAATTCCTATTGGTTTTCCAATTACAAGTCCTAGTGTAACACCAAGTACAATCATAAGATGCTCCGATACACCACTAAAATCTATAATAACACCAGCATTTGCAAAAGCAAAAAGTGGCATAATAAAAAATGCACTAAATCCATGAAGTTGATGTTCTAGTTTTACAAGCGGATTTTGCACATGATCATATCCATGTGCTATATTTTCTAAAGCATCAACTTGATGATGATTTAAAATTGGAATATCGTCAATATGCGTTTCAAATCTATTAATTGCATCCTTACTATTTGCAATAAAAAGTTGCTCATCAATTTTTGAGCTAATAGGTATAGCAAAAGCAAGCAATACACCTGCAATAGTTGCATGAATTCCAATAGCATGAACATAAAACCAAAGGGCAATTCCAAGTAGTAGATAAGGAGTTAAAGATTTCACCCCTTTAAAATTAAGCATCCAAATAAGAGCATAAGTAAGTATGGCATGTAAAAAATATTCTGCATGTATTTCACTTGTATATACTGTAGCTACCACCAAAACAGCACCTAAATCATCTACGACAGCAAGTGCTACTAAAAATAATTTTAAGGCTGGGTTGACTTTATCTCCAAGTAACAATAGTATTCCTAATGCAAAAGCTATATCTGTAGCCATCGGGATACCGAATCCTATTGGGTTTGTTGGATTCAAAGCAACATAAATAAGTGCTGGAACCACCATTCCACCAAGTGCCGCAACCACAGGAAATGAAGCTTGTTTTACTGAACTTAATTCTCCAATAAGCATTTCTCTTTTTATTTCAAGCCCAACCATCAAGAAGAAAAGTGCCATTAACGCATCATTTATCCACATACCAAGACTCATAGAGATATCATGAGAACCAAATATCATACCAAATTGAGTATGCCAAATATTATAATACTCCTCTTGAAAAGGCGAGTTTGCGATAATCACTGCTAATATCATTGCAGCAAAAAGCAAAAAGCCACTCATCGCCTCTTTTGAAATAAAACTTTGAAAAGTTTCTACATATTTATTCATTGTGTCCCTTTTGTTTTGAATGATTTTCATTGTATAAAAAAATTATTAGTTAAACTTTAAAAATTTTAACCATTTATTTATTACTATTTTTCTTTTTATCATTATTACATTCCTATTACTTTGTATTCTTTTAATATGATTTAATGTAGAATGTAGCCCAAAAAATATAAAAATAAAATGGATGATTGAATGAATGAAACCCAAATAAAACTATTTAATGAAGTGATTCAAAGTGATTTGTTCATAGGCTGGGCACATATGCTTGAAAAGCTCAATATTAAAGAAAATTTAATTTCTCTTATGGAGAATCAGGATAACATAATTGAGAATATTGGGAAAAAAAGTTTTGGATATAAAATACCATTTTTGATTATTTATAAATTTACAGAAATTTGTTTGTCTAAATTCAATCTTGATGAATCTTATTCTCAAGAGATTCAAAAAATTATTGCTAAAAATTATCTTCACGAGAAATTAGATCATGATTTGGGGATTTTAAAACATAAAACTCAAGATGAGATAATGTATGCTTCTTATAAGCAAAAAGAGATTATAAATGAACATCTTTTTTGGATGATTAATTTAATTAATTTTATAAAAAATGGTACTTTTAAACCAGAGATGGATGAACGACATTGTTTCGTTGGAAGAAATCTAAAGGTGATTTCAAATGATAATCTTGAACAAAAAAAAGTAATCGTTGATAACCATTCTTTAATACATCTTTTAGGGAGAAGTGCTATTAGTTTTTATGAAAATAGTGATTATATGAACTTTTTGTTGATTTATACTGATCTTTTTCATCATTCTATTGAGTTGCAATCGTCACTTCTACAAGTTCACTTACAACAACAACTTATCTCTATGGACACAGACCCACTCACTACTTTAGGAAATTATTTTAGATTGCGATTTGATTTAGAAAATCTCTCTTCTAGTTTTCATGTATTTGTTATGAATATCAATGAATTTTCTAAAATAAATATTATGTTTGGGCATAAAATAGGGGATAGTGTCCTTGTGGAATTAGCTAACATATTAAGAGAATTTGAATTTGTAGAGCAAGTTTATAGAATCTATGGAGATGACTTCGCAATTATTTTAAATTCTAAAGAACCCTTTGCTTATGCTAATACCATTATGGAGAATCTAGAAGATAGAGCTTACGGTAATCAAAATGATGCAAATATCTCAATCTCTTTATATGGAAGTATTGGTAAATTAAATCCAGATATTTTAATGAAAAATGAATATGGGCTTATCTTAGCAAAAGATAAAAATACAAAACTTGTCAATGTTGATCTGATTGATACCTCTTATTTACAGCAATACAATGTAAATATGGAATTAGCTAGACAACTTCGAGTTTCATTTGTTGAAAATAATATTGAACCTTTTTTTCAACCAATTGCAAATATAAAAACAAAAAAAATCGTCAAATACGAAGCATTAATGAGGGTTAAACATAGCAATGGAACTGTAAGTATCCCTGGTGAATTTCTAGAAGTTTTTAAAAATATGTACATCTATCCAGAATTTACAAAAACAATTATCAAAAAAACATTTGAATATTTCAATGATTTACAGTATGAATTTTCTGTTAACTTATCGTTTAAAGATATTATCCATAAAGAAACGAAAGATTTTATCATCACTGTTTTAAATCTTTATCCAAATAGTGCTTCAAGATGTACTTTTGAATTGCTTGAGTATGAAGCGGTTGAAAATAACTTTGAAGTGAAACATTTTTTAAAAACCATCAAAGGATTTGGGGTAAAAATAGCTTTAGATGATTTTGGAGCAGGGTATTCTAATTATATGGGTGTTTTTAATTTTGGAATCGATTATATAAAAATAGATGGTTCTATTATACAAAATCTTCTTAAAGATAGAAGAGCAGGGGCTATTTTAGAGTCCATGATGTTAATAGCTAAAAAATTAGATGTGGAAGTGATAGCTGAATTTGTGTCATCAAAAGAGTTATATGAAAAAGTTGAATTATTTGGGGTTGATTTTGCACAAGGGTATTATATAGGAAAACCTTCAAAAGATTTATTGCAAAATGATTCTATAGAGCTATAATGTTACATAAAACTATGAATCATAAAGAGATAAAATACCTTTTTCTTATCTCATTTATATTAATGATAGCAATTTATCTCTTTGTATTGGGAACTCCAAAAACAATAAATCTTATCATTGATGAATATTTATTTATCTTAGCTTTTTTAATTTCATTATCTGTTACTTGGTATCTAAAAAGAAAACTCCAAAAAGTTGAAATAATCGATTTTTACAAACAAAACAATCTTACATTCAAATCAACATTATCTTTTTTTCTCCTTTTTCAAGTAGTTGATTATATTTTTGAAGATGGGTTTATTGGAATGATATCACAGTGGTTTTTGTATTGGATTATTGGAATGATAAGTGTTCAAGTTTTTAGTATCTTGAATTTGTATAAAAATTTAAAATTTTATATGCGAACAGATAAATAGCTGAAAGGTTCCCCAATAAAAAATAAATTACTTATTAGTAGCAATTAAAATTCGTTTAGACTTCCAAGTTGTGCATTTGTATTTCTAAGTCTCCACACCAATGCTCGAACAAGTCCTCTTAAAGACATAATAGCAGATATTTTATGATTGCTTGTAAAATTATCAAAATCTTCTCTTGTTAAGACATAAAGCTCCACATCTCCACTTGCAATTGCATGTGCTGATCGCGGAATATTATCTAAAAATGAAAATTCTCCAAAAAATGCCCCACGACCTAATGAACTTACATTTAGAGTTTGACCGTGTTTGAGTGGTAAAACTATCTTTACAACACCTTTTCGTATAAAATATAAATCATTTGAAAAATCACTTGCTAGAAAAATAGACTCTTTATCCTTAAATGACAACTCTTTTATATGCATTTTAAAATCCATTATTGTCGATTCTTTTCTACCTGCTAAAGCTTCAAATTCTTCTAGTTCTAAGGGTTTTTGGTAATCTTCCTCAATATTAAAATCTTTAATAATCTGATTTTCAACCCACTCTAAAGCTTCATCTAAATCAATAAAGGTTTTTGTAATCTCTGAAGATTTAAGTAAACCCATCTCTCCAAAATATTTTTGTACATCCTGACCATTTGGAAGCTTAATTGGAAGTTACAAAGAGGAGAAGTAGAGCAAAACTTACTCCACTTCCTAAAGATTTATTTTTTGCTCAATCCTGCTTCACTGTAAACATTTCTTGGATTCCAAAGTATCCAGCCAGCACTTCCAAAATCTTCACTCGCTTTAATTTGTTCACCAATCTCTTTTGCTCCATAGATTCTTCTATTAAAAGCATAATCTCTAAAAGCTTGTAACCAAGGTCTATAAGAGAGTGCTGAACCTTTTGATTTTTCCAAAGCTTTATCAAGTGAAAGTTTAATAATCTCATAATTTGCATCTACTGGATTTCTATATCCTGGTATCCCCATATGAAACCCACTAGGATAGAGCATAGGGCACATATAATCTACATATGAAGATAGTTTATCAACTCTTTGTCCTATCTCCAAATCACCAGAATTCCAACTTACATATCCAAAAATATCCGCGGATATAAATACATTATAAGGAGTAAGTTTTTTTCTTGCATTTTCTAGAAATCCGCCAATAGCTTTAACTCTTTGATCTTCAGTGTTTTCAACGGAAAATTTAATCCCCTTTCTGTCTGGAAATCTCACATAATCAAACTGAATCTCATCAAATCCACTTTTGGCAGCTTCAACTGCTATTGAAGTAGTATAATCCCAAGAAGCCCTTACAGATGCATCAATCCAATACAATCCCTCCTTGTCTTTATAAAGTCCACCTTCTGTAGTTTTTACACCCCATTGCGGGTAAGCTTTAACTAATGGTGTGTCTTTAAAAGTTACAATCCTGGCAATTGTATAGATTCCTTCATCCTTTAATTTTTTTACAAAGCTTGGTAAATCTTTAAATAAAATAATATCTTGAGCACCAATTTTATTTGCTATCTCATTGTTCACTTTAAATGCAACTTGTCCTCTATCCATCTTGATGTCAATAACCAAAGAATTGATTTGAGTATTTTTAATAAGCTCTTTTGCATTGGACATTATTTGTCCGTTTGTTGCTCCAAAACTTGAAAGGTAAAGTGCTTTTGGAATAAGTGGATTAAGATACATCTTTCCACCACTTATATAAAACTTTCTATCATAGCCAATAGCTCGAACTCCTAGAATAGAGCTGTTAGGAACGCTAAATGTTCCATTTTCATCAGTTTTATATTCATTATTACCAGAAATTACAATTGCATTTTGTATAGGTTTTTTAGTAGTATTATCATATACAGTACCACTCATTTTGGCAAATAAAAATGTACCAAATAAGATTAAGGATAAAAGTTTTTTCATTTTTTTAACTTCGCTTGTTCTAGTTCCCAATACTCCATATCAAAACTATCGCTAAGAGAGATACTTTGATATCCACCAAGAAAATCAGCTTTAAGAACAGCTATTATTGTGTGGTTTACTATATCTTGGATGATATCGGCTTCTTTTTGTGTTTTTCCAAAACTTATCACTCCAAAATTTTTTACAATTACATAGTTCGGAGCAGGGTTAAGCATTATTTCACTTGAACTAAAGCTATCAAAATAAGCTATGTAATCTTTTTTATAGTTATCTATAGCTATTTCCATATCTTCTAAATTATCGTTTGATTGAAGTAGTAATGGTGCTCTTTTTGTTCTTATGATATGTTCAGGCGTTAAAATACCCCTTGTAAGTTTATCGCTTGAAAGTGAACTATAGTATAACGATATAGGAGAGTTATTTATACTACAAAATACCTCATAGCCTTTTTCAACACTTACTAATTTTTTAAGTATTTCTAAATCAAACTCTTTCTCTTTCTGTTCTTTAAACTCAATTTTTGTATTTTTTTCCAAAAATTTTTCAGCAATACTTACAGCCTCAATCATCTTATTGTATGATTTTTTCCCATCATCATCAAAGGTAAAAATTCCATGATTATGAAGGATTATTCCATCATATTTATCCCAATCAAAACCTTGTGTCATCTTGTATATTTTTTGAGCCAAAATAAATCCTGGCATCACATAAGGGATGATAAGAAAATTAGGAAAAACTTCTTTGATTAATTTTTCTCCATTTATATTATTGGAGATAGTTACAACAGCATCAGCATGAGTATGATCTACAAATTTATAAGGGATAATAGCGTGTAGTATCGCTTCAACAGATGGATTTGGTGCTGCTTTATCAATCATAGCTTCTTTTTGAAGTTTCACCATATCGCTATCACTTAAAACTTCAAGTTTTGCCATCTCTTGAAGTATTTGAAGTTTTACAGGAGCAAATCCCTCTTTTTTGATACTCACTAAATCCCAACCACTCCCTTTTACAAAAAGTATCTCTTCATCCTCAATTATACTTTTAACAGAAGTATTTCCACCACCATGCAGGACAAGTTCATCACTTCTACCAAGGAGGTTTGAAGTGTAAACTCGTAATTCTAAATCTGTCGCAAAAGCTTTTGCTTCATTTTCATCAAAAAGGTTTTTCATCCAAGAACTTCCAATTCATCTGTATATTTTTCCTCACAAAATGGTTCATATGATGTTTTATAAACTTTATAATGCTCACTCGCTTTATGCCCATCGAGGGCTATTTCATTTGCCCAAGTTTCAACAGCCATAAATTTTTTTCTATTATTTTCATATTGAAAAATTTCATAAAATAAGCATCCAACTTCAGCTTTACTTGGAATTACCATCGCACTTAATAACTCTTTCATTTTCTCTTCACAACCATCTTTTGCTATAAATGTTACCCTTTTTGTTATTGTCATATTTTCCTACTTTTTTCTAATATTATTTTGCAGATTCATGTATAAATAATTTTGCGATAAGATGATTATCTTTATCTCTTTCTATTTTTAAATCACAGTTTAATGAACTTTTTAAAGAGATAAGAGAACCCTCAATTGTTTGTAAAACATGCCAGTATTTCTCTTGAAATGGTGCATCAATCTCTCTGATATGCTCTTTTTTTATAACTTCAACAATCTCTTTGATACAATGCATATAGTACATTTTATTGACAGCTCTTTGAAGTCGGTACTCTTTCATAATTTTATAATTATTGAGAAAAATCTCTTTATTAAGAGGATTCATATGTTCTCTATGTTCGATATGTTCGATCTCTTCATCAAGATGTTTTGCATAAGATGCTTTCTCTTCAATAACAGATTTTTCAAGTGTAGGCTCAAATTTAAGCATCGTATCAAGCATCTCCATATCACTTAAAGTTCTTTGAGATGTACTATATGAGTAAGTTTTTTCATCTTTGCAATTTTTATCTAAAGCGATTAAAATTTGTACAGCAACAGATAAATAGACATATTTATCCTCTTTTCCTGTTTTAAATGTAACACCATGTTCTGAAATTTCTGGTCTTGGACCAACATATTTTATTTGCATCTTAACTCCTTGTTTGATTTGACACAAGTATAACATTATTGACTTTAGAGATGATGTTAAGTGGTTCTTTACTAATTTCTTATTCTTCTTTTTTCAATATTTTTTTTGCAATAAAATTACTTGTAATATGATTTTCAACAATAATATTTTGTATATTCAAACTCTGAATAATCTCACTTTCATTTTGGGTATGGACTTTGACAATAATCTTATCTGTAGAAACAATTTGTTGGATGATATCACATACTTGATAGAGTTTTTTTGGATTGTCAATAGCAACAATGATAGTTTTTGCCACCTTAAGATTGACATTTTTGAGTAAGTCTTTATTTGTAGCATTTCCAAAAACAACATTATACCCACTACGAAGTGATCTATAAAAGCTATCAATATTGTTTTCAATAGCGATATACGGCTCTCCATAATTGGTAAGTTCATCTGCAATATTTCGTCCAAATTCCCCAAGTCCTAAAATAATTGTATGATTAGAGAGTGAAGAATCTATTGTTTGTTCAACAGTTGGTTCAGTTTCTTTCACAAATAAATCGGTAAGTGTTGAGAGATTTTTTAAAATGAGTGGGGTGATAATCATCGATAAAACAATTGTAACAATCATAATTTGTCCATAGAGAGATGGGATGATACTACCTGTTCTAGCGAGTTCTAAAAGAGCGAGAGAAAACTCCCCGATTTGTACTAAGCTCAGAGCTGTTTTGATACTGATTCTTTTTGTTTCATTTATCCGTAAAATTGCAAAAATCACACCAAATTTAAGAACCATCACACATACCAACAATCCTAAAATAATATGAATGTAGGAGAAAATAATCTCAAAACTGAGTTGCATCCCAACGGTAACAAAAAATATCCCTAAAAGTAAATCTCGAAAAGGGACAAGGTCAGCTTCCGCTTGATGTTTGTATCTCGTTTCTGCAATAAGCATACCCGCGATAAATGCCCCTAAGGAGTAAGAAAATCCAAGTTCATGTGCTAAGTAAGAAGCTCCAAGAGCTAAAAAAAGAATTGTCCCTACAAAAAGCTCATCAGAGTGTGTTTTTGAGATAGCTCTAAAAAATGGATTGAGCATATATTTTCCAATTATAAAAAGAAGAGCAAGTAAGATAATTGCATGGGAAAACATTTCCCCTAAAACAGAGGAGATACTCTCATTTGTAGTTGTGGTCATAAAACCAATTGTTAAAAGGATTGGAATCACTGCAATATCTTGCATTATCAAAATACCAAGACTTCTTTGCCCATATCGTTTATTTATCTCTCCACTTTCATTGAATGTTTTTAAAACAATAGCAGTTGAAGATAAGGAGATAGCAAGTGCCATAATAAAAGAAACCTTTTGTTCAATCCCTAAGAGGTAAAAACTTATAAGATAAACAATCGAAGCTGTAAGTATAATTTGTAAAGTTCCTGTGATAAAAACTTCATTTTTCATTTTTTTGAGATGTTCAATTGAAAATTCTAACCCAATTGTAAACATCAAAAATACAACACCAAATTCAGCAATCTCTTTTAATGTATGGTTATTAACGGCATCATGTAATCCAAATCCATAAGCAATAATAGTTCCTGTAAAGATATAGCCTATGATTGTCGGAAGATGGATTTTTTTAAGAAAAACATTAATGACAAGTGCTAAAAAAAGTGTTGTAACGATAATGCTAAGCATTGCAAGTCTCCTGTGAAATTATTTGTTGATATATTGATTCTATAGAAATTTTACTTAATTTTTACAGCTACATCAAACATACATTTTTTCTGTAATCAACTTTACTAGAAATAAATTGGCAAATTTTAAATTTATAATTGAGATAAAATATGTCTCAAATTCGTAATATAGAAAGTTTTAATTGATTGATTGTTTTCTTTTTTCAGGCAAGACTAGAGACAAGTTTGATATTATTGCTATTAAGTTATCAATAATGATATTAGTTTAAATGGATAAGGATAGTTAGTGATTAATAAATTTCAAAAGTTAAAATTTGTAGTGTTGTTTACTTTAGTTATTTTATATTCTGGATGTGAAACAGATTATACAGATTATGAAAAACAACAAAAGGCGTATAAAGAAGAGATTAAAAAGAAAAATAGTAAACAAGAACATTTTCAAATATTTAATCAAAAAATGGATGAAACATTAGAACGAAAAGTTTTTTATGTTCCTGTTTATTCACATATCTATATTTCGGCAGATAATTATATAAAAATGAGTATATCATTAAGTGTTAGAAATACTGATTTATTAAAAGATTTATACATAGAAAGTATCAGTTATTATAATACAGAAGGTAAGCTTGTAAAAAATTATATTTCACAACCACATATTTTAAAACCAATGGGGTCTATTGATTTTATAGTAGATTTAGATGATATGAGCGGTGGAAATGGAGCAAAATTTTTAGTTAAATTTGCTAGTAAAAGTAATGCTTCAAAGCCAATTGTACAGGCAGTGATGTCTCATATTGTTGGAAATAATCATGTGGTGTTTGTTACAGAGGGGCAACTTCTCTAATAATTAAAGAAACTTTATTATTGAGATTATTTAATGGTGGAGTAATATTTTATAAAAGGTATGATTTTTTCTACACAAAGACCCATAGCAGTTGATTCATATCCCTCGACATTTTTGATATAGGGTTTGCAAAATCCTTCAACCATAATAGCACCTGCTTTCCCCATACATTCACCACTGTTGATATAGTTATCAATAGCCTCTTTCTCAAATGGAAAAAACTGATAAGTTGTCGTTGAGATATCAAAAAGATAGGTGGTGGATGACTTGAAAATCATACAACTGACAACAGATGTTGTGTTACCACTTTGTAACTCAATCATAGCTCTTGCATCCTCTTTATCTTTCGCTTTTCGTAAAAGTTTTCCCTCACAAACTACAACACTATCAGCAACCAAAAGTGGCATATCATCACAACCATATTTTTGGTACAGTTCATCAAATTTTCCTTTTGTAGCTGTTTTAACAAATTCAATTGGATCAGAAATAGCAATACTATCTTCGTCAAAAGTTCCACCATTTTGGACAAATGGAATATTGTGTGATTTTAAAATAAAAGCACGTGTAGGAGAGTTCGAGCCAAGCCGTATCATAAATATTATCCTTTTGTTTTGATTGTTTTTTGTTACTGAGTTGTAATTTCCAGCATTCTAGCTAAAAGATTATTAATATTTTTTAGCTAAAATAATCTCTATGAAAAATATTACTACCAATCAACAACAAATTTTACCAAGTCCTTCGTATGTGTGTGAAGAATCTCTTCTTTTAAATAATCTAAAATTACTCAAAAAAGTGCAAGAGGAAGCAGATGTAAGTATTCTTTTAGCACTTAAAGGTTTCTCACTTAAAAGCTCATTTGACCTTTGTAGACAATATCTCAAAGGGTGTTGCGCTAGTGGATTAAATGAAGCACTACTTGCATATGAAGAGTTTAAGGGAGAAGTGCATACTTATAGCCCAGCTTTTAAACCAAATGAATTTTCAAAGATAGCGGAGATTTCAAATCATATAGTTTTTAACTCATTTGCTCAACTTAATCTTTACAAAGATGATGTGAAATCTCATAACTCTTTGGGGCTTAGAATCAACCCAGAATATAGTAGCGTTGAAGTCGATTTATATAATCCTTGTGGAGTATATAGTCGTTTAGGGATTACGAAAGAACAGTTTTTAAAAGGTTTAGAAGAATATCCTAACAACTTAGAGCTGATTAGTGGATTCCATTTCCATGCACTTTGTGAGCAAAATTTTGATGTTCTTGAAGCTGTATTTACAAAATTTGAAGAAAATTTTGGTGAATATTTCAAAGATTTAAAATGGCTTAATTTTGGAGGAGGGCATCATATTACTAGAAAAGATTATGATGTCGCAGGACTTATTGCATTTTTAAAAGGAATAAGAGCAAAATATCCGCACCTTAAAATTTATTTAGAACCAGGTGAAGCTGTAGGTTGGAAAACTGGATATTTAGAATCGACAGTTTTAGATATTGTTCATAATGGTATCGATATAGCTATTCTTGATGCAAGCGCAGAGTGTCATATGCCAGATACCCTTGCGATGCCATATAAAGCTGAAATACGAGGTGCTTCACAAGATCCAAGTGAAAAAGCTTATAGCTATAGATTTGGAGGGAATACTTGTTTGGCTGGAGATATTATCGGGGATTATAGTTTTGATAAACCTTTAAAAGTAGGGGATAAGATAATTTTTGAAGATATGATTCACTACACAATGGTTAAGACTACTACGTTTAATGGAGTAAATCTTCCCTCAATCGTGATAAAAAGATGCAATGGAAGTTACGAAATAGTGACAAATTTTGGGTACAATGATTTTAAAAGTAGAATTTAAGGAGATAAAATGGGTGAAAATACAAAATTTATGGATAGAAAAATTATCAAAGATGAATTTAAAGATGGTGAAGAGATTGATACAGATGAGCAGTTAAAACATGATAGTGATAAAAAAGATAGACCACGAAAAGAGATGAAAGAGAAAAATGGTAAAGTTCAAATTTGGGTAAAAAAAGAAACACTTGAATATGAAAAGCAACTTACTCTTTTTCAAATTGAACTTTTAAAACTTCAAAATCATATTAAAGAGACAGGTGAAAAGATTTTGATGTTATTTGAGGGAAGAGATGCTGCTGGTAAAGGTGGGACAATCAAAAGAATTACAGAACATCTAAATCCAAGGGGTGCTAGAGTGGTAGCTTTAGAAAAACCAAGCGATACTGAGAAGACACAATGGTATTTTCAAAGATATATTGCCCATCTTCCAAGTGCTGGAGAGATTGTTATATTTGATAGAAGTTGGTACAATCGTGGTGGTGTTGAGCCTGTTATGGGATTTTGTACACCCGAAGAACATCACGAATTTTTGAGAGAAGTTCCAGAGTTTGAAAAAATGCTTGTAAAATCTGGGATAAAACTTTTTAAATTTTATTTTAGTGTTTCTAAAAAAGAGCAGGAAAAAAGATTTAATGAAAGAAAATTAGATCCGTTGAAACAATTTAAACTAAGTCCCGTTGATGAATTAGCTCAAACATTATGGGATAAATATACTGTTGCGAAGTACTCAATGATGATGGCATCAAATACAGACCTCACTCCTTGGACAGTTGTAAGAAGTGATGATAAGAAAAAAGCAAGGATAGAAACTATGAAATTTATCCTTAGACATTTGGAATATAATAAAAAAAATAAAAATTTACATCTCAAAAAAGATAAAGAGATTATCATAAGCGGTACTGAAGAGATTATCCTTATGGAGCAAGAAAATACATTCAAAAAAGGGAACTAGAGATGAATTTAAAAGATTTTGATAAAACAGAGATTGCTGGACTATATATTTCAATAGAGGAACACCCATCTTATGGGAAAAAATATATGGCACGATTTCAACAAGATACAAAAAGATATGTTAAAGTTTTGGGATATACAAAAATAGACAATCTTGATGATAAAAAAGCTTCAAAATTATTGGATGAGTATAAAAAAACTCTTAGTTCAGCAAGTAGTATTGGAACTAAAATCGCTTCCAAAACAACTATTCCAACAAAAACTATAAAAAAAGTTGTAAAAAAAGAAGCTATAGTAAAGAAAAATGAGCCGAAACTTACCGTTTCAAAACCACAGCTTGATGAGTATCGATTGCTTAAAAATATTATAGGAAATTATAAAAAAATAGATCCATTTGTTTTAGAAAAAGGCATTCAAAAGATCTATGACTACGAAGAGATGAAAGAGTATCAAGTAGAACTTATTAAACTTCAAAAACATCTTGAAAAAACGAATAAAAAAATGATTATACTTTTTGAAGGGCGAGACGCTAGTGGAAAAGGTGGAGCAATACGAAGAATTACAAGATATATGAATAGTAGACATTATAGAATTGTAGCTCTTGGAAAACCAACAGATACCCAAAGAAATCAATGGTTTTTCCAAAAATATATCGAACATTTTCCAACAGGAGGAGAGATAGTTTTATTTGATAGAAGTTGGTACAATCGAGCCATGGTTGAACCTGTTTTTGGTTTTTGTACACCTGAACAGTATGAAATTTTTATGGAAGATGTTGTAAATTTTGAGCATGACTTGGTACGACAAGATATGATACTTATCAAGCTTTATTTTAGTGTTTCAAAAGCTGAACAACTAGCAAGATTTCAAAGCAGAAAAGAATGTGAATTAAAACAATGGAAACTAAGTGAAGTTGATCTTCAAGCTCAAGATTTATGGGCTGAATTTAGTGAAAAAAAATACGAAATGCTACGAAGAACAAATTCAAAATCTGCCCCTTGGCATATTGTACGAAGTGATAACAAACACAAAGCTAGAATTGAAGCCGTTAAAATTATCTTAAATAGCATCGATTATGACAAACGAAACTATGCCCTTAACTTTGAACCTGACGAAGAATTTAATATTAGTGTCGCAAAAGAATTAGCACGAATGAGAAAAAATAACGATTATTAAAGTTATTTTGGCAAGTTAGCTTTTAAAAAGCGAACTTCCTACTCGTATCATATTTGAGCCATTTAAAATTGCAAGTTCAAAATCTCCGCTCATCCCCATAGAGCAAATTTCAGCTCCATCACACTTATCAAATATCTCTTTTGTAAGGGTAAAACTTTTTATAATATCCTCTTTTTTTTCACTATTAGCACCAATGCTCATAACCCCTTTTAAGATAATATTTAGATAGTTTTTTTGGATAGTTTCATAAATATCTACAGCATCTTTTGGCTCAACACCTGATTTGCTCTCTTCATAACTACTATTTATTTGCAGTAAGCAGTTCATTGTTTTACTTCTACTTTTTAGTTTTTTATCTAACTCCTCTGCCAAATCAAGACTATCTAAAGAATGCATCAAAACAGGATTTAAATCAATTAAATTATTAATTTTATTTTTTTGAAGTGTGCCTATAAAATGCCACGAAATAGGGTACTCTTGAAGTTTTTCTTGTTTTTGCTTGAGGTCTTGAACTTTATTTTCTCCAAAAGCCCTTTGCCCAGCTTTGTAAATAGAAGTCACATCATCGCTTGTATTGTATTTACTTACCCCAACAATTTGGACAATTTTATGCTGACTTACTTGAAGTCTTACAAACTCCACTTTTTTGATAATCTCATCAAGATTTTCTATCGCTTTTTCTTTTGTTAACATAAAGGATCCTTTTGTACTTATTTTTATTGTAGTTTTAAAAATTTATATTGAAAACATCACATTTTACCATACTGTTTTTGAACTTATAGATTATGAAATTTTTTTGGTAATTAAGTGAAAGGATAAGTAAATATTTGAGATAATTTTAGAGAGGTAGATGAAGTTCTTAGTTGGAAAACTATTCATAACAAGAATCATAAAAAAACATTATTAAAGTTTAGAATAGCTTAAAGTAGAGCCTAAAGTAAGATTGGATAGCATATCGTATGAAAGTCTTAATATTAGATATTAAGTTGTTTTTTTGTTATAAAAGATTGTACTTTTTTCAATATCAAAAGGCTTTTGAAAATTTTTGGTTATGTTGGGTGGTTCGAATGAAAACCTTACGATAGAGCAAAGAAAATATTATTGGAGTTTATATGAAATTGTTATTTTTATTTATAGTTTTATTTAGTTTTTCTTCTAGCAAAGAGCTACCCATTCTTAGAGTATTTAATTTTAATGACTATATAGATAATAGTATCCTAGTAAATTTTGCAAAAGAAAATAAAATTAAAATACGATATGAAATATATGAAAATAATGATGAGTTACGTGAAAAAATAAAAAATGATACTGAAGGTTTCGACTTAGCTTGCCCTTCAAGTAACTTTATATCAATACTTGCGGAAAATAATTTAATATCAGAAATAAATGCATCTAAACTAAATAACTTTAAAAATATAAATCCAATTATTTTAAAAAAAGTAAATGACAATACTAAAAACTATTTTATTCCATATTTTTGGGGAACAATTGGAATTATCTACGATAAAACTAAAGTAAAGCCTATTAATTCTTGGAATGATTTATGGAGAGAGGATCTTAAAGATAGTTTACTTTTTGGAAGTGATTATCGTGATATGTTTGGGTTAGTTTTAAAATCCCTTGGATATTCTCCAAATTCACAAAATGAGGAAGAGATTAGTAAAACTTATGAAAAATTATTACTACTTATTCCAAATATAAAAGCGATTAGTTCAGATACTGTTTCTAAATATTTTTTGCGTAACAATTTTGTTGCTGGAATAGTTTTTAATGGAGATGCAAAGATAATATCAGACTCTCAAAATAAATATGTGTATTCCTATCCAAAAGAGGGGGTATTAGGTTGGGTTGATAGTTTTGTTATTTTAAAAAATGGAAAAAATCCAGAACTTGCATATAAATTTTTGGATTATATTCTTGAACCAAAAAATGGACTAAAAATAGCTAACACAATAGGATATGCCACTGCTAATGTAGAAGCATATAAATTACAAGATAAAATAACTAAAAAGAATGCTATTATTTATCCAGAAAATTCAATATTACTCAAGAACGAATTATTGCATAGTGTAAAAAATAGTGATGCTCTTTATAAAAAATATTGGGATTTATTTCTCAAGCAATATAAAGCAAGTAAAGGTAATTAATGAAAAACAAAACATATTCTTTCACTTTTAGTTTGTCTTTTATATTCACATTTTTATTAACTTTATCATTTTCAATCATCATAATGTATAACTACTACAAGACTTCTAGTGACATATATTCACTTTCAGATACGGTAAATGATGAAATACGAAAATCTGTTATTGATAAAACGGTTGCAAAGTTAGATAAAATAGCAACCCATATGAAAGTTCTTTCTAAGATAAATCCAAATTCTGACATTCTCCAGAATAAAGAGAGTACTTTGAAAATTATGTGGGAACAGCTATTTTCTGATGAGACTATCGCAAGCATCTTTATTGCTGATGGAAAATCAAATTTTATACAAGCTAGAAGAAAACCAATATACTCCACAAGAATTGTAGAAAAATATGGTGATACCAGAATGGAAATATGGGAAAATAAAGATAAGAATTATATAACAACAGCAATTGAAACATATGAATCTACATATGATCCAGTGACTAGAGATTGGTATAAATTGGCAAATAAAAGAGGTGAATTTTATTGGTCAAAGCCGTATATATTTTCATCAACAGGAAAAACTGGAATAACAATCTCTTTTCCAGAAATTACAGAGTATGGAAATAAAATAAAAGTTACTGCAGCTGATATTACACTTGATGATTTATCTAAATTATTAAAAGAACAAAGCAAGATTGTGAAAGGTGATTTGATTTTATTTGGTGAAGACCAAGAGATTATCGCATCTTCTTTTTATGAAAATATAAAAGAAAAAAATGATGGTAAAATTATTAATCTTAAGGAGTTGCCAGATAATTATTTTGGTGGTTTTGTTCAAACTCTATTATTGAATAAATATAGTGGAGAATTTATTGATAAGAGTGGAATAGAATACATTTATGCTATTGATAATTTTCCAGATATGTTTAATGAAAAATGGAAACTTGCTACATTTGTAAAAAAGGATCTCCTTTTAGCAAGCATAAGAAACACAATAAATAAAATGCTTTTAATGTCAATAGTGATTATGATTACTTTTCTTTTTTTGATTTTGTATATTTCAAAAATTATTTCAAGACCTATTATTAAAATTTCTGAATATATGGATGAATTGAAAGATATGAATTTAGATATAGACATTCAAGTAAATTCAAATATTAATGAGATAAGAACTGTACAAAATTCTATGATTTCGCTTCGTTCCGGTCTAGCGTCATTCAAAAAATATATGCCATCAGAACTTGTCAAAATTCTGATACAAACAAATCAAGAGATAAAAATTGGTGGTAGTGAGAAAAATTTAGCAATTATGTTTACCGATATTGAAAATTTTACAACAATTTCAGAAACCATGTCTCCAGAAGCATTAATGGTTCATTTGTCAAATTATTTTGAAGAGTTGGTACCTATTATTACAAGAAATCATGGTACAGTGGATAAATATATCGGGGATGCGATTTTATCTTTTTGGGGAGCTCCACTTAATATAGATGACCCATGTTTGTCCGCAGTACAAACAGCTATTGAGATTCAAAATAAATTAAAAGTTTTAAATGCAAAGTGGCAATCGGAAGGAAAAGCACAATTTATAACTAGAATAGGCATTCATTTTGGAGCAACACTTGTTGGTAATATTGGTTCACATGATAGATTAAACTATACGATTATTGGTGATAGTGTAAATATAGCATCAAGACTTGAAGGGATTAATAAACAGTTTGGTACAGAAATAATGATAAGTGAAGAGGTAAATGAAAAGATTAATAGTAAGATTAACACTAAGTATATTGATAGTGTGTTATTAAAAGGAAAAACAGAATCAAGAAAACTTTACACAATTGTAAATTAATTTAAATAAAAAAAGCTCTATATAAAAAGTCAAAAGACTTACTATATAGAGCTTTTAAATGGTACGCCCAGCAGGATTCGAACCCGCAACCACCGGGGCCGAAACCCAGTGCTATATCCAGTTAAGCCATGGACGCATCTTTATAGAGTTGGGATTGTATCTTATAAACTTTAAAATAAAATAATAAAAGAACTTTCACTTTATAATCAAGATAAAAACAGTTTTTTAGTAGAATTAATTTTTAGTACGAAATCTAAGTGATTCGTTTCATGAAATAAAAATAACAAAAAATCAAGGATAATATTATGGTATTTACAAAAGAAGAATTTTCCTCTAAAGTACAAGAGATACAAGGACAAAGTTGGTACAAAAACCCAATTGGATTTGGAATTGCAAGAATTGATAGAGGTCAGTTAAATAGAGATAAAACTCTTCAAGCGACATTTCCTGTAGTAAATTGGAATGAAAATTTTGGCTCAGCAGCTGTATTTATGAATGCTCTAAGAGATGCTGGTGTTGAAGTTGATACGAGTGCAAGTGAAGTGGTTTGTCCTATAAGTGATACATTTTTAACATCTTGTATTGAAACATTTAGACCATATATCCCAGAAGCGAAAGGAAATGAGCATAAAAATGTTCAGTTAGTTTCTGGGCTTTCAAGTCTTCCAAGAGAGCTAGGGCTTGGTGCTGATGATTTTAAAGTTGTGTTTATATTTGAAGATGTGGCACCTCTAACTGTTGAGGGTGTTTATCTTAAATTGTATGCTTTAAGTACAGGAAAAGCAAGTCTACGAAGTTTAAATCTTAATGGTGCATTTGGAAAACTTACAAATGTAGCTTGGAGCGGAACTATGCCAATCGAACTTGACTGGTTAAGAGAAAATGAGTTAGTTTTAAAACTAACAGGAAAATACCCAACAATTGATATGGTTGATAAATTCCCAAGATTCCTTTCTCATATCATCCCAGCTGATAACACAAGAATTTTAGATACAAGTAAAGTGAGATTTGGAGCACAATTAGCAGCAGGAACAACTGTAATGCCAGGTGCAAGTTATATCAACTTCAATGCAGGAACACTAGGGGCTGTTATGGTTGAAGGACGAATCTCTAGTTCTGCTATTGTAGGTGCTGGAAGTGATGTTGGTGGAGGAGCTAGTATCCTTGGAGTTTTAAGTGGAACAGATGGAAACCCTATCTCTATTGGTGAAAATACACTTCTTGGTGCAAACTCAACGACTGGAATCCCTCTTGGAGATGGTTGTATCGTTGATGGTGGACTTGCAGTGTTTGCAGGAACAAAAGTATATATCAACGATGCACAAATTGAAAAAATCAATGCAGTTAATCCAGAAGCAAAATTAAGTAATATAATGAAAGCTTCCGCATTAGCAGGATTAAATGGACTTCACTTTAGACAAGATTCACAAACTGGGCAATATATAGTTACTAGAAGTACAAGAGAAGTTAAATTAAACTCTGATTTACATTAGGACTTTTTTGAAAAATTTTATTTTACAAAATGAAAATGCCATTTATTATAGTTGCGGATATAGTTGCGATAACGCGATTTATATCTCACTTGGAACTGAAACTTTTTTTATAACTGATGGTCGATATAGTGTTGATGTAAAAGAAAATATCAAAAACAACAGTGAAATAATTATCTCAAATGACCTTATAAAAGAGGCTCGAAAATTACTAAAAAAAAGTAAAATAAAAAAACTACACTTTGATCCGAACGATTTTAGTGTAGCTACTTTTGGAGTACTTTCTACAAATTTAGATATAAAATTTATCGAGAAACCAAACTTTTCAAAACACAAGAGAATTATCAAAACAGATAACGAAATAGAACTTATAAAAACTGCTATGGAGCTTGCTCGTGGTGGATTTGTACAATTCCAAAACTATTTAGAAAAAGATGGCTTTGGGAAAAGTGAACAATATCTTGGCTTTTTGGCACAAACTTTTTTAAGTGATAGTGGAAAATATGATTTAAGTTTTGACCCAATCATCGCAATAAATGAAAATGCTGCTAAACCTCATGCTATTCCAAGTGAAAAGTTATATCAAAAAGATGACTTACTTTTGTTTGATGGTGGGATAAAATACCAAAGATATTGTAGCGATAGAACAGTTACTTTTGGGAGTAATTTTTCTAAACTTGACCTTTACCAAAGAGAACAAATATTTTCACAAACAGAACACCAAAAAGTATACGATATAGTTTTAAAAGCACAGCAAGAGGCTATAAAAAAAGCAAAAGTTGGGATGAAAGCTTCTATGCTAGATAAAATTGGTCGTGATATAATTGAACAATCTGGATATGGAAAATATTTTGTTCATAGTACTGGTCACGGTGTTGGGCTTGATATTCATGAATACCCAAATATCTCATCAAGAAGTGATTTTGTTTTAGAAGAGAATATGGTTTTTACAATTGAACCTGGGATTTACTTACCAAATGAATTTGGTGTACGGATAGAAGATACAGTAGTTTTAAAAAATGATGGAGCAGTTATTTTATAAAAAGAGGAAACCTAATTTTCCTCTTGATATTGTTTTTTGAAATCATCAAATAAGAACTTAAAAATAGAAAGTTCAATATCTTTTTCAACACTCTCTTCAACCTCAAACATATCATTTTTCATATAAGTTAACCCTAATCCTTGAAGCTTTGGTGTTCTTGTGGGATTTACATTTTCAATAACTAAAAGTGAAATATTTAATACATACTTTCCTTTTATCTCAATAGCTTCAATTTTTACGATTAAATTTGAAAACTCATCATTTGAAGTTTTTACCCCTAAAGAGTGAAGATCCTCCTCAATTCTTTTTGTAAATTCAGCTTTTTTGTCTTTTGAAAGAAGTTTTCCTTTATCACTTATCTTGACATTTACAGCTTTAATGCCTTCAAGATTATATGGAGATATAGCAAACAAATTTCCAAACAATAAGATAAATAAAAATAATATCTTCATCTATTTTTCAAATCTCTTACTGTCTTTTATCGCTTCGTCTAAGCTTTCTTGGAATTTTTTATAAGGTTTATATCCTATTGATTGATCAAAATATTCCCCAGTAATAGGATTTATAAACAATACTGTTGGGATATATTGTGGGAAAAACTCTTTTGGATAAGTGTCTGTATCTTTATCAAGAGCAAGTGGTATGAAGTTTTTATGGACAATAGTATCAATATCATCTCTTTTAAGGGTTTGATTTTCCATTTTTCTACACCATGGACAAGTTGTCGAACTAAGCACCAACATAACTGGCTTTTTCTCTTTTATCGCTTTTTTAATCGCTTCATTATAGTTTGTTTCATATTTCATTGAGGTTGTAAACTCTGAAGATGTAGCATTTAAGTTCACAAATAAACCAACTATAAAAGCAAAAACCAACAATATATTTTTTCTTTTCATATAAAAAATCCTTATAAAAAATTATTTGGAAATAGTAGCTAGATAATATTAATGGTTGATTAAAAATTTAAGAGTGTTTTACCCCTTTATCATTGAATCTAAAGTACAATAAGAAAAATTAATAAAATGGATTGGAATGAGTAGTTTTAAAAAAGTAGTGATTTGTAAAGAATCAAAAGAAAAACTGGAAAAATTTTATACTTGGGTGTATAAAAATGAGATTGTTAATGATGTTACGCATATAGAAAGTGGTGAGCTTATCCAAATAAAAGACCAAAATGGTGGCTTTATGGGAATAGGGTATTTTAATTATAATAGTGAGATAACAATTAGGGTGCTTAGTTTTAAAGATGAACCAATCGATGATGCTTTTTTTGAAAAAAGAATCATTAAGGCTATTGCAAAAAGAGAAAATTTAAAATCTATCACAAATGCCTATCGACTTATACACAGTGAGGCTGATTTTCTACCAGCACTTATAGTTGATTTTTATAATGGTTATCTTGGGGTGCAATTTAATAGTTTTGGGATAGAAAAATATAGAGAATTGATTTTATCAATTCTGATTAAACATCTCAATCCAATAGGAATATTTGATAAATCAGAAAGTAGAGTTCGAAAAATAGAGGGACTCGAAACAAAAAATGAAGTAATCTATGGTGAAGTTGCTCAAAATATTGATATAGTTGAAAATGGAATCAAATTTTCAATGAGCTTAATCGAGGGGCAAAAAACAGGTTTTTATCTAGACCAGCGGAGAAATAGAGCAATAGTAGGGAAATATATGAAAGAGGGTGATGATGTCCTTGATGTATTTTGTAATGCTGGAGGATTTGGGCTTTATGGACTTAAAAATGGCTCAAATGTTCACTTTGTAGATATCTCACCAAACGCTATCACACAAGTTACTCATAATATCGCTCTTAATGGCAAAGAAGCAATTGTAACAAAACAAGATGCCTTCGATTTTATAACAAATGAAGTGACAACGCCAAATCTTTATAATGTTTTAATTCTAGACCCACCACCTTTTGCAAAAACAAAAAAAGAGTCATTTGGTGCAATTAAAGGGATGAAATTTTTACTTAGCAGTGGATTAAGGCTTTTAAAAGAGGATGGGATAGTTGCTATTTTTTCTTGTTCACATCACATAGGGATAAATGAGCTTTTAGATATCTCTTTGGATGCTTCAAAAAATAGCGGAAAAATGGTAGAGGTTTTGGAAATCTTAAGGGCAGACAGTGATCACCCTTATGTTTTAAATATTCCAAATTCAAATTATTTAAGTGGAATAGTTTTAAAGGTTTAAAATGGGAAAAAATACATATTTATATCAAGGGTTTATGCTT
>JAQUAG010000006.1 GCA_028687375.1 Arcobacteraceae bacterium
ATTGTTAGTCATTTCATTTGATTAGACTGTAATGCCGATAACCTAGTAATAACACTTTAGTTTACTACTAAATTTAATTTTTACCTATTTTGTAGTGTAAAAATTTGGTGTAATGTATTATATGAGGGAATGAATATGATTAAAAAATTTATAAGTACTGGTTTATTGATAGCTTCTATCTCTATATTTAGTGGTTGTGGTGATGTAAAACAACCAAGTCTTAGCGATGCAGTAAAAGGAAGTTTTAAAATTTCAAACGGTATGAGTATAGATGAAGTTGAAAAAATTATGATAATTGAACCAACTGGTAGAGAGAAGATGGGAGATATTATTATTTATAAATATGAGGGTGACACAACCACAGGGGAAGATGAAACTTTAAAAGTTACTTATAATAATGTAATTATAAAATTCCAAAATGATAAAGTGATACATAGTGGTACTTTTTCTTGTGAGGTACCACAAGTCAAAAAGGATTAAAATATGAAAGTATTTTTATCTAGTCTTGGATTTTTACTTACTACGCAAGTGGTTTTAATGGCGGCTGATGCTCCAAAATATCAAACATCTGGGGGAAATTCTTATTGCTTTAAAAGTAGAGAAATTATCTATCCTTTGGAGGAAACTTTTGATGCACTCAAGCAAACTTTAATGCAGTCAAATCTTAATATTGCTACCGTAACAAAGGATGATGGTGTTTTGACTGCAAAAGGAAATCAATACAATGAAGATGAAGATACCATTATTGGAATCACTTTAACGATTGATTTTAAAGAGAGAGAAAAAGGAAAGACATCAGTTAGAGTAATAGCTTCATATGAAACTGTTGCAAAAAAGAATGACACTGGACAAATTGGTGGAGCTGGTATATCTCTTCCTATCCCTGTACCTTTTACTGGAAAATATACTCTTGTAGGTCAAGGAAATATTGATGATAGTACTTGGTATAGAGGATTTTTCAATAGTCTTGAAAAGATATTATTTGAAAATCATATGAAGTATTCTCATATTAAAAAAGAGATAGAACCTATTTTAGTAAAATTCAAAGAGGAAGTAAAGGAAGAGATAAAAGAGACAATCGCACCTGTTACTGTAACTCCAAACGATGAAATAAAAACTGAAATTTCTGAAGCTAAACCTCAAGAGGTTCAAAAAGTTGAAGAGCCTACTGTTGAAGCTCCTAAAGTAGATACTACCACTACTGAAATAAAAGCAGAAGAGACTCTCCAACCAACAACAAAAATAGAAAACTAGGAGTTTACTATCACCCTATTTTGGGTGATTTATCCTCATTTTTATAACTATCACTTTTCTTTATCTTTCCACTCTCTTTTCAAAAATTATTATTTTTATTTTTAAGCGAAAAGAACTATAATACCCAATCAAAAAATACAAAGGTTAAAAATGAAAAAAATAGCGATAAGCTTATCACTTCTTGCAACATTATTACTTGCAGATGAACAAAATATTCAAAAAACTGCCGAACAATCAGTACGAGATATACTTCCAAACGCACCAATAAGTAAAGTAGAACAAAGTGATATTCCAAATATTTACAAAGCATATATGCCAAATGGTCAAATTTTATATATTGAACCAAATACAAAAATTATTATTGTAGGTGAAATGGTTAAACCAAATGGATATTCAATTACCCAAAAGGATAGTATGGAGTGGCAAAAAGAGTTACAATCAAAACAAATAGCAAATCTAACACCAGAGAAGCTAACAAAAGATAGCTTAAAAATAGAATTTGGAAAAGGTTCAAAAAAATATGAATTTGCAATTTTTACAGACCCAGAATGCCCGTACTGTAGAAAAGCTGAAGAGGTATTTAATGATAAAAATGTAACTGTGTATGTAAATTTTATGCCACTTGATTTTCATCAAAATGCAAAACCTTGGAGTTTGGATATCTTATCTTCAAAAAATCCAAAACAAACAGCAAGTGACATCAAACATGATATTTATAAAAAATATGAGCATACAAAAGAGGCAAATAATCAATTAGAAAAGATGATTGCTTTAGCTAAAGAGCTAAACATCACAGGAACACCAAAGCTTTTTATTATTGATAAGGTAGAGAAAAAAGTTATCGATGTGATAAATGGCGCAGATGTAGCAAAAATGAAAAAATATTTAGACTAAAAAATTTAATATGTTGGATTTTTCCCAACATATTCCAACTCAACATCAACTAAAAACTTTCCAGATAGAAATCTTCTCCCTATAAGCATAGGATACTTCATATCAGCCCTATTCGTTAGAGAAATAACAGTTTTGTATCTTTTCCCCATAAATAAAACAATTAATTTCACGGAGGGTCTAAGTTGTATTTGCCCGTTTGAGCTTTTTACTTTTTTGAGTTTATAAAGTGGTAAACACATTCGTTTACCGTGATAAGATTCATGGATTTCATCAAGAAGTGTAAAATGAACATTATTTTGTTCATCAACAAAAATATCATCACAGTGAAGAGCATTTGAGTCAGCTCCTGTATCCACTTTTGCATCGAGGTCAAAAAGTTCTAAATCGATAATCGATATAAGCTCTCTTTTCCCGATAATTCTTTTTTCACCCATTGTTAGATAAAAATACTTTGAATAGATTCGTTTGTGTATATTCTACTGATTGCTTTAGCTGTGATCTCAGCTGCACTTAGAACAGTCACTTTTTTATTTGATTTTTGAGGAATTGTATCAGTTACTACTAATTCATCAAGACTACTATTATCTATTCTTTCAAATGCTGGTCCACTTAAAACACCATGAGTACAACAAGCCATAACACTTGTAGCGCCTTTAGCTTTAAGGGCATCTGCTGCTTTTGTTAAAGTTCCAGCAGTATCAACCATATCATCTAAGATGATTACATCTTTCCCTTCAACATCACCAATAATATTCATAACCTCACTTACATTTGCTTTTTCCCTTTTTTTATCAACGATAACAAGGTCATATCCAAGTTTTTCAGCGTAAGTTCTAGCTCTTGCAACCCCACCAACATCAGGTGATGCTATGATTGGATTTGGAAGATTTTTATTTCTGATGTGTTCAACAAAAAGTGAAGCACCTACAAGATGATCAACAGGAATATTAAAAAATCCTTGAATTTGAGCAGCATGTAAATCAATAGTAATAACTCTTTTAACTCCAGCCGTTTCAAGCATATCAGCTACAAGTTTAGCACTTATTGGTACCCTTGGAGCTGCTTTTCTATCTTGTCTTGCATATCCAAAATATGGGATAACAGCATTAATAGTCCCTGCACTACTTCTTTTTAAAGCATCTACGATAATAAGAAGTTCCATAAGATTGTCGTTTGCTGGTGCACAAGTTGGCTGTATGATAAATACATCTTGTCCTCTTACTGATTCAACAATATTTACATTAATTTCACCATCACTAAATCTATTTATTTGAACTTCTGCTAACTCTTTTCCTAAAAACTCAGCTACCTTTTGTGCAAATTCTGGGTTTGCTGTTCCACTTATTAATTTATATCCAGCCATTTGATTTTCTCCTTTTGTTATGCTTATTTTAATTTCTTATTACTGTACCAATTCCATCACTTGTAAATATCTCTAAAAGTAACGAATGTTCAACTCTACCATCTATAATATGCGCCTTTTCAACTCCAGCATTAACAGCTTCAAGACAAGCATCAACTTTTGGAATCATCCCACCATGAATCGTTCCATCAGCTTTATAGCTTTCTATTTGCTCTTTCGTAAGCGTTGAAAGAAGATTTTTATCTTTGTCTAAAACCCCTACTATATCAGTTAAAAATATAACTTTTCTTGCCCCCAGACTTGCTGCTATTTTACTAGCTGCTAGGTCTGCATTGATATTAAACCCTGGGTGATTTATCTCATTTCCTGAAGCAATTGGTGCAATAACAGGGATAAATTTCTCCTCTAAAAGATTTTCAATAACTCGATTATCTATCATATTTATCTCACCTACAAGTCCATATTTTCCATTATCTTTAGGGGTAGCTGTCATAAAATTACCATCTTTTCCAGTAATCCCTATCGCTTTTGAACCGTGCATATTGAGAAGATTTGTTATCTCTTTATTGATATTTCCACACAATACCATCTCAACAACTTCCATCACTTCCTCGCTAGTAACCCTCATACCATCAACAAATTCACTATTTATTTGAAGTTTATCAAGTAAATCATTGATTTTTTTACCACCACCGTGAACGATAACGGGCTTAATACCAACAAGATGAAGCAATATCACATCTTGGGCAAATCTATTTTTCAAATCGGGATTTATTTGTGCAGAACCACCATACTTGATAACAAATATTTGATTTGCATATTTTTTAATATAGGGTAAAGCTTCAAGTAAAAGTTTCGCTTGTGCTATTTTTTCTTTCATTTTCATATCCATTGTTTAATATTTAAAGGTGCTTTTTTAAAGTCGCCATTATATCAAAATCTCTTTTAATTTGAGGCTTCAATAATCACTCCACTTCCCAAAACTTTGTTGTTTTCATAAAAAACAGCAAATTGTCCAACAGCTACTCCAAAAACTGCCTCTTGAAGCTCAAGAATAGCGATATTCTTTTCTATTTTTATTTTTGCAATCGTTGGGTAACTTCTATATCTTAGTTTTATTTCTGCTTTAAATTCCAAATCATCTATAAACATATTAAGATTGTCTACTACAACTTTTGTAATTCTCAAATCCTCTTTCTTCCCAACAACAATACTATTTGTCTCCTTATTTGTACTTATAACAAAATGTGGGTCATGAGCACCATGAACATAAAATCCTTTTCTCTTTCCAATTGTATAATGCATATACCCCTTATGATGACCTACAACTTTTCCATTTACATCTAAAGCATCCCCTTGCTTATCGATATCTGTATGCTGTTGCAAGATATCTGTATAAACTGTATCTACAAAACATATCTCTTGTGATTCTTTTTTGACTGCAAAATGGCTAAATTCAGGTATCTTTGAAGCTATCTCTTTAATTTCATCTTTGGTATATTTACTCATAGGAAAGAGGATATATGGAAGCTTTTCTTTATTCACTTGTGCTAAAAAATAACTTTGATCTTTTGTTAAATCATCAGCCACATAGATAAACTTTCCATCAGTTCTTGCATAATGTCCCGTAGCTAAATAATCCCCTTTAAGTCTTTTCATTTCATCTAATAAAGCCCCAAATTTTATAGTTTTATTACATTTTACACATGGATTTGGTGTGATTCCATCGATATAGCTTTGAATAAAATAATCATACACATCTTGCTTAAACTCTTTTGTTAAATCTAAAATATGATACTTAATACCTAAAAACTTTACCACTTTTTCAATATTTGCTATATTTTCCTCATGATAACCATCTGTTCTTTCGTGGAGCTTCATATAGATTCCCTCCACTTCATACCCCTCTTTTTGAAGCAAATAAGCACTTACGCTACTATCAACTCCACCACTCATACCAATTATCACTTTTTTTCTATTTTCTTTCATCACTGTACGCCTTATTTTTACTTTTTATGTTACTTTTCATATATTTTAATGGTATTTTTACGCTGTCCCTATATTTCCAACCAGCGTGAGGAACTATCAAATCTTTCTTATTTATTTGTATATTTCTCCCGTTTATTTGTATAAATATTATATCTATATCAAGTGTACGGGGAGCATCTTGAAAAGTTCGAACTCTAGCAAATCTTTTTTCATATTTTTGCATACTCTTCAACAAATAATAAGGTGGCATATTTGTTCCTATTTTTACAACCCCATTTAGAAAATAATTTTGCTCTAAATAGCCAAATGGTGGGTTTTCTAAAAGTAGAGAGGTTTCTATTAGTACTATATTTGTATCGTATTTAAACCTCTTTAAAAGATTATCAAACCTTTTAAACACATCTCCAATATTTCCACCAAGTCCTAGATATACAGTATATCTTTTACCACTTTTCGTACTATAAACTACTGGGAAATTTTTATTAAAATAGAGAGTTAAATCACTCGTTAGTTTTTTCTTTTTCATTCTACTGTTTTTGTTATTTTCTTTCATTATTTGGGTTACTTATTCATATTGAGTTCATATATTAATATAAAATACCAAAAAGAAAATATAAAAAGGGGTGATATGAAAAAATTACTTTTAATTGGTTTACTCTGCACTTTTGTACTTGGAGATGGAAAAATTCCAATGGAACCAAATAAAATCTACATAATTGATTTTTTTGCTTCATGGTGTGCATCTTGTGAAAAAGAGGTTCCTATCCTTTCAAAACTAAATCAAAAGTTTCAAAAACAAAATATTGAACTTATTGGTATAGATGTAGATAAAAAACCTGAAGATGGAGAAAAGTTTCAACATAAAATGGCTAAATATTTTACATATAAAGTGATAAATGATACAAGCAATGAGATTATAAGTTCTTATAAACCAATAGGTATGCCAGCACTTTACCTCATAAAAAATAACCAAATATGTGGAAAAGTTTTTGGAGCTGTTCCAAATTTGGAAGAGAAACTTGATGAGCAAATAAAATTATGTAAGGAGCAAATATAATGAAAGAAAACAAAAATAAACTTATTGCGAAAGGTTTTTTATTGATTGTATCAATTATTCTTTTTAATGGTTGCGTAGAAACTGTGCAACCTTGGGAAAAAGGAACTTTAGCGAAAGAAACGATGAAAGAAGGCGGAGGGAATAAACTATTAAATAAATATGATGACCATATTTATTATTCAAAAGAAGCTACTAAAAGTGGTGGAAATATTGGTGGAGGGGGTTGCGGATGCAATTAGGAAAAATATCATTGTATGCTAGTTTATTTCTAGTGGGAAGTTCAGCTTTTAGTGAAGATTATATCAATGTTCAAGTTTTACATTACAATGAAAATGATTCTAGGGTAAGTGTATTAGCTCCATCTGTTGAGATAAACAAAGAGTTAGGGACAGATTATACTTTAAATGTTAATGTAGTCGCTGATAGCGTAAGTGGTGCAAGTCCAACCTATTATGATACAACAAGTGGTGCATCAGCATACAGCAGAGGTACTCAAAATGACCCTACTAAAATAAAAAAAGGAAATGTTAGTTTTGAAGAACAAAGAACAGCAGTTGGGGCAAATTTAACGACAAGATTATCGAATCGTGATGAAGTTCAAACTAGAATAAATATGAGTGCTGAGCATGATTTTTACTCTGCTGAAGTAAGTGGGTCATATCTACATTATCTTGATGGTTCAAAAAATCAAAGTATAACTCTTGGCGGTTCATATCAAAACAACCAAATTTTAGTGAAAACAGACGCATCAAGTGGTGCAAGTGAGAAGATGTCCAATAATGTCATCAATCTTCAAGCTGGTTTTTCTCAAGTTTTAAATAGTACAAGTGTAGCTAATATTGGAGTTTTCTATTCAAAAGAATCTGGCTATTTAAGTAGCCCTTATCACAACATAGTTAGAAATGGAAATACCATAGAAGCTGAATTAAAACCCGATGCGAAAACAGGATATGGGGTAAAACTTGGCTATCAAAAAGCCCTTAGTGATACTATATCTTCACAATTTAGCTACAAATATTATAGCGATGATTGGGATATCAAGTCACATACTTTAGACTCACTATTTTATTATGAGTTGAATAGTAAAACAACTTTAGGTGGAGGAATACGATATTACACCCAAAGTAAAGCAAACTTTTACGCTGAAGATTTTACAACGCAAAAATTTGCATCAAGCGATGAGAGGGTAAGTAGTTTTAATGCTTTAACCTATAAAGCAAGTGTTGATTATAAAATTAGTGATAAACTAAGCTATAATTTTGGGGCAAATCTTTATGATCAAAGCACTGGCTTACAAGCTACCTATTTTACAACAGGGATAAGATATAAATTTTGATAAAAAATATTTTTAAATTTGAGGCGATGACGACCCCTTGTGAGGTGATCATCTACTCATCAAATCAAGAGCTAGCTACAAATACGGCAAAAGAGATTTTGCAAAACACTAAAGAGCTGGAAAAAAAATATAATTATTTTAGTGATAATTCTATAATTTCTAAGATAAATAAACGTGAAATAAATATTCTTGATTTCCAAACAAAAGATTTACTCCAAAGGGCAAAATCGTTTTATACCCTTACAAATAAAGCTTTTGATATTACAGTTGCTACCATCAAACCTCTTTTTGCCTTAGAAAATTTAGAAAAATTTGAATTAGACAAAGAGAAACTAATCCCTTTTGTAGGATGTGAACATTTTGTTATCAAAAAGAATAAAATCATATTCGATAACGATTTTACAAAAATTGATTTAGGTGGAGTAGTTAAGGAATATGCGATTGATGAATCTATCAAAATACTCAAGAAAAGAAAAATAACAAGTGCTCTGATAAATTTTGGTGGTGATGTGTATGCACTTGGAACAAAACCAAATGGGGAAAAATTCACTGTTGGGATCAAAAATCCACAAAATCCATCACTTCATCTCACATCTGTAGAACTTTGCGATATGGCACTTACCACTTCGGCTAATTATGAGAGAAATTATACGATTGAAAATAAGACTTTTTCCCATATAATTAATCCAAATAAATTCACAACAGATATTATTTCAGCCACTGTTATTTCACATAGTGCACTTATAAGTGGTGTGTATTCAACAGCTTTAATGTGTACGAGTGATTTACACTCAAAATATAGCACGATAAAAATTGATAAAAATATGGAAGTAATTTATGAAAATTTTAATAGTAGAAGATGACAAAAAAATAGCTTCGTTTTTAAAAAAAGGACTGGAAGAGGAGTATTTTAATATTGATCTCACAAGCAACGGTGATGAAGCTATCTATTTGGCATCTGTAAATAGTTATGATGCAATTATTTTAGATATTATGATTGAAGGAAGCGATGGCTATGAAGTTTGTAAAAAGATAAGAAGATATAAAATAAAAACTCCAATTATAATGCTCAGTGCAAAAAGTACGATTGAAGATAAAGTCTCTTTTTTAAATCTTGGGGCAGATGATTATCTTACTAAACCTTTTAATTTTGATGAATTATTAGCAAGAATACGGGTTCAGTTACGAAAAAATGAACAAAAAGATAATATTTTAGAAGTAGCAGATTTGGTACTTAATGTAACTACAAAAATAGTTACAAGGGGAGATAAAAGAATCAATCTTACTGCAAAAGAATACTCAATTTTAGAGTACCTTATGAGAAATAAAAATGCAATAATAGATGAATCAACTCTACAAGATAGTACAATTGGTTTTGAAGATAACCCAACAAATAGTAATATCTTAAATGTTTATATTTATCGTCTAAGAACTAAAATAGACAAAGATTTTGAACTTAAACTTATCAAAACATATAGAAGTCAAGGATTTAAAATAAGCGATGAAAATATTTAAAAATATCAAATTTAGGCTACTTGCTGTTCTCTTTATCTTTTTGTTTATTATTTTTTATGCTTTTGGATATCTTTTAGCATCATCTTTAAAAAAATCATACAACGACATAAACAATGCAACATTATCAACAATTACTAAAGATTTACAACATGAACTTCTAACGGAAAAATATGATATAGACAAATTTGAGATTATTAAAAAAGAGTTTGATATTAATATTTTCTATGCTCAAATTTTAATAGTTGATGATAAGAATGTTACAATAAAATTAAAATCGAAAGATTTAAAAAATAGCGTTATTCCATTTGATAGAAATGAGCTTTTAGAATTTTCAGGTAATACAGTTTATCTGAAAACAGGTTCTTTAGATAATATAAAATATATAAAAATCGCAACTATTGTACTAAAAAAGAATAACAATGACGATGCTATACTTTTACAATGCGCTATCCCTTTTGAGAAGCATAATCCATACGTCCATGAGGTTGAAAATATTTTATGGTTTTGGTTACTACTACTTCTTTTTGTTGTTTTAATTATTGTATATTTTATGATTTCAAAATCGCTCTCTGCTACTAAACTCGTAGTTGATGAAGTAAATCAAATCAAAATTGATGGACATTTTCACAAACTCAATACAACAGGTATTTCAAGTGAAATCGATGAGCTTATCAAAACATTTAATCTGCTTATTTATAACTTACAAAATTCCTATAAAAAAGTAAAAGATTTCGGACAAAACGCTTCCCACGAGCTCAAAACTCCCCTTACGATTATAAGGGGTGAGATAGAAGTTGGACTTAGGAAAGAGCGTTCAAATGGTGAATATAAGGTAATCTTACAATCACTTATGGGTGAAGTGGAACTCCTTCAAGAGATAATAGAAAAGATACTTTTCCTCTCAAGTAATGCAAATGAAGATATTATTAAAAATTTTGAAGAGGTTTATATTGATGAGATTTTTAGTGAAGCTATCAAAGAAAAAACGCAACTAGCTTTTGCAAAGAATATTAGATTAAATATTGTTTCACTTGAACCGCTTACTAAATTAGGTAATCCAACTTTACTAAAAATTGCCATAACAAATCTCCTTGACAACGCAATAAAGTATTCAAAAGAAAATCAATCTATCAATCTAACGTTAGATAATAATAGTTTAATAATAGAAGATTTTGGTTGTGGAATACCAACTAATGAGATTGAAAAAGTTTTCGATAGATTTTATCGAGTACAGAAAATAAAAAACTATTCAAAAGGGAATGGTTTAGGATTAGCAATAGTAAAGACTATACTTGACATCCACCAATTTACTATCAAAGTAGAAAGTGTTGAAGATAGATATACGAAGGTAACTATCATTTTTTAACACTCTCACATACTTTAACAATGGTAGTTAAATCTTAAAATTATGCAATGCCTTTATATAAGAATTTCTCTCGTATGCAGATGGATTATCTGTATGATGTAAGGAGATACTTCCAATCATCTGCTTGATTGATTCATACTCATGCTCTACCATCCATTTTTCCATATCAAAAAGGATAGTACCTAAATATTTTTCCCCTTTTTCCAATAACACAGAAGCTAATGCAACACTAGAAGCACCACTCATCATAGCTTTTAAAATATCTTCACCTGTTTTTATTCCAGTATTTATGCAAAGGTCAGCTTCCAATTTATTAAATAAAATAGCACACCATCTCAACGATTCACTTTTATCTTTAGAGATAGTGAGGTTTGCTTTTTGTATGGAGGTTAGTGTTTCCAAATCAATATCTACACTGATTGGATTATCAAAAAGAGTTAAGCCATTTGCACCAGCGTCTACTAATCTTTTTGCCATATTTGCTGGATTTGAAAAGTATGAATTCATCTTTACATTGAGTGGAATTGAGATGTGTTGTTTTAAATTTCTTACTGTATTTATATACATATTTTCAACCTCATCTCCTCTCATATCAATAGATGTTGGAATATATGTGATGTTAAGCTCTAATGCATCAGCACCTGCTTCTTGTAACTTTAAACCATATTTTGCCCAACCAATATCACTAACACCATTTAAACTAGCTATTACTGGTATATTTACAGATTTTTTTACAGTACTTACAAATTCTAAATAGTGTTCTGAATCAAGATTGTCAAATTGCATATCTGATGGGAAATACTCTAATGCTTCTGCATAGCTATCGTTCTCTTTATATAAAAAATGATTAAGCATTCTTTGTTCATGATTGATTTGTTCTTCAAAGAGTGAGTGAAGCACAACTGCTGCTATTCCATTATCTTCTAATCTTTTAACACCATCTAAACTATTGGTAATTGGTGAAGCTGAAGCTATAATTGGATTCTTAAGAGTAAAGCCTAAATATTTTGTTGTTAAATCAATCATTTTGTATTCCTTTATTTTCAAATTGTTGTTGTAGATTTGCATATCTTTCATAAAGTGTTTGCGCTGCGTGAGAGGCTGTATCAAGATATGTTAATGCATCATTTTTATCCATTTTCTCAACCATTCTAAATCGAGTTTCATTGTACATAAAATCTTTTACATTTAATTTTGGAGCTTTATAATCTAAAATCATTGGATTTTCTCCAATCTCTTGAAGCTCTGGATTAAATCTAAAAATAGGCCACAATCCACACTCAACCGCTTTTTTCTGTTGCTCCATCCCATATCGTAAATCATACCCATGTGCTATACAATGACTATAGGCTATAATAATTGATGGTCCATCATACTGTTCTGCTTCCATAAATGCTTTTACAGTTGCCTTATCATTTGCACCCATAGCTACTTTTGCCACATAAACATTTTGATAATTTATAGCCATAGAAGCTAAATCTTTGGGTAGTCCTACTTTTCCACCTGCTGCAAATTTAGCAACAGCACCTGTAAAAGTTGCTTTACTTTGTTGCCCACCAGTGTTTGAATATACTTGTGTATCAAGAACTAAAATATTGACATTTTTACCACTTGCTAAAACATGGTCTAATCCACCATATCCTATATCATAGGCCCAACCATCTCCACCCATAATCCATATAGATTTTTTTACAAGATAGTCTGCAATACTTTTTAACTCTTTTGCTATATCATTTGGGATACTATTGAGTAACTCTTGAATCTTTGATACTCTTACCCTTTGAAGGTTAATATCCTCTTCAGTTTTTTGTACAGCATTTAAAATCTCTTCAACCAAAGTACTATCAAGTTCATCTTTTAATTGCTCTAATAATGTTCTAGCTTTAAGAGTATGACTATCAACTGAAAGTCTAAATCCCAATCCAAACTCTGCATTATCTTCAAATAAGGAGTTTGACCAAGCTGGACCTCTTTCATTTGCATCTTTTTTCCAAGGAGTTGTTGGCAAATTCCCACCATAAATAGAACTACACCCAGTAGCATTTGCCACAATCATCCTATCTCCAAAAAGTTGCGAAGCTAGTTTTACATAAGGTGTTTCTCCACATCCAGGACAAGCTCCACTAAACTCAAATAACGGCTCTAAAAATTGAGACTCTTTTACATTTGAGTGGTCTAGTTGTTCCCTTGGTACATTAGGTAATGATAGGAAATAATCCCATTGTTTAATCCCCTCTTCTCTTAAAGGAAATTGTGGTTGCATATTGATAGCTTTTAGATTTGTTTGTGATTTGTTTTTAGCGGGGCAAACCTCTACACATAATTCGCAACCAGTACAATCTTCTATTGCAACTGTGATATTAAAAACATCATTTTCCCCAAAGTTTTTCCCTTTTGCTTTTGTATAGTTGAAACTTTTTGGTGCATTTTTTACCAATGTTTTATCAAATACTTTTGAACGAATAACTGAATGTGGACATACTAGAACACATTTATTACACTGAATACAAGTACTTGAATCCCATACAGGTATCTCTTTCGCTATATTTCTCTTTTCATATTGTGTTGTTCCTGTTGGCCAAGTACCATCTGCTGGAATCTCTGATACAGGTATATCATCCCCTTTATACTCTGTAATTTTACCAATAACATTAGAGATAAATGGTGTTAGTTTCCCTTTGAGTACACTTTGGAGTTCAATAGTACTTGAAACAATTGAAGGAACTTCTATTTGGAAAAGATTTTCTAAACTACTATCAACAGCAGTATAATTCATCTTTACAATAGAATCACCTTTTTTCCCGTAAGTTTTTTTAATAGAATCTTTGATTGTTTCTATCGCTTCCTCTTTTGGAAGTATTCCACTTATTGCAAAAAAACAAGTTTGCATAACAGTGTTTATCCTTGAACCCATATTGCTTTTTTGAGCTACTCTGTAAGCATCTATTGCATAAAATTTAAGCTTTTTATTCACGATTTGTGTTTGTGTCGCTTTTGGTAATCTATCCCAAATTTCATCTTTTGAATATGGAGTATTTAAAAGAAAAGTTGCCCCCTCTTTTGCAATATCAAGCAAATTAAGTTTTGCTAAAAATACAGCTTGATGCACTCCAACAAAATCTGCTTTTTGAATCAGATAACTTGATTTTATAGGTTTTGCTCCAAATCGTAAATGGGAAGTTGTCATAGAACCTGATTTTTTTGAATCATATACAAAATATCCTTGAGCATAATTATCTGTTTGTGTTCCAATAATTTTTATAGAGTTTTTATTTGCCCCAACTGTCCCATCACTTCCTAGTCCATAAAATACTGCTTCAAATTGGTCGTTATTTTTCATAATAAGCTCTTTATCATACTCTAAACTTGTATGGGTAACATCATCATTAATACCAATTGTAAAATGTTTTTTTGGCTTTGTTTTTTCTAACTCATCAAAAATAGTTTTTATCATAGTTGGTGTAAATTCTTTAGAGGAGATTCCATATCTTCCCCCTATGATTTTTGGCATAGAATATGGCAACTCCTCTTGTGATTCAAAAAGTGCTGTTACTACATCGTGATAGAGTGGTTCTCCTGTACTTCCTGATTCTTTTGTTCTATCTAGAACTGCTATTGCTTTTACTGTACTTGGAAGAGTTTCAACAAAGCTTTTTATACAAAATGGCAATGCAAGTCTTACTTTTATCATCCCAACTTTTTCTTTATTTTCAAGAAGATGTTCTATAGTCTCATCAACAGCACTTGCTCCAGAACCCATTATAACTATAATTTTTGTAGCATCATTTGCACCAATATAGTCAAAGAGTTTATAACTTCGTCCTGTTAAAGTGGCAAATTTATCCATCTGCTCTTGGAGGATTTTTGGAACTTCTAGATAGTATTTATTGACAGTTTCTCGTCCTTGAAAATAGACATCTGGATTTTGACTTGTACCTCGTAAAATCGGTTTATCAGGTGTCATACCTCTTTGTCTATGTTCGTTTACAAGCTCAATATTAATCATCTTCTTTAAAATATCTTCACCTAACACTTCAATTTTATTTACTTCGTGTGAAGTTCTAAAACCATCAAAAAAATGTAAAAAAGGGATTCTTGATTGTAAAGATGCAGCTTGAGAAATAAGAGCAAAATCATGAGCTTCTTGAACGCTATTAGATGCCATCAAAGCAAATCCTGTTTGTCTCACCCCCATAACATCTTGATGATCTCCAAAAATTGATAACCCCTGTGCTGCTAAACTTCTAGCTGCTACATGAAATACTGTAGATGTTAATTCTCCTGCAATTTTATACATATTTGGAATCATAAGTAAAAGACCTTGCGAAGCTGTAAAAGTTGTAGTTAAACTTCCCCCTTGTAAAGCCCCATGAACTGCACCGCTAGCTCCACCTTCACTTTGCATCTCATACACTTCTGGAATAGTTCCAAAGATATTTTTTTCATGCTTTGCACTATAAAGGTCGCTTAATTCTCCCATTGGTGATGATGGTGTGATAGGATATATTGCTATAACTTCATTTATTTTGTGAGCCACAAGGGCAACAGCCTCATTTCCATCGACAGTTATATATTTTTTAGACATATTGTTTCCTTTTAGTTAAAAGATTATTTCTTAAATAATGCCATTTGTACAGTAACTCTTGCGCTTGCAAATGCACGCTCACCAATTATTGTTGAAAATACTGTAACTTTTTTTGTTGGATTATGTTGGATAGGAGTTATAGCTGCGACCATTCCAGATGGTCCTGCACCTATAATAAGTATATCTGTATTGTGAATTGTCATTAAGCTTTCCTTGAATTTCGTTAGAATCATAGTGTCATACAATGATTACCTAAGGATTACTTTTTTAAGACAAAATGAAACTTTAAAATTAAATTTTCATATCTATTAATGAGTTGCTTTTAACATCTCCCAATATTTTTCATATACTTTTAATGATTTACCAACATCAATTTGAAGTTCACTATTTTTTAAATCTTCATCTTTTGGATAGATGATACGATTATTTCTTGATTTTGCATCTAAAAGTTTGAGTGTTTCTTTATTTGGTGAAGCGTATCCTATCTCTTGACTAATAATTTTTGATATTTCAGGTTTGAGTAAAAAATTGATAAATTTATGGGCATTATCTATATTTTTAGCACCTTTTGGGACAACCAAAGAATCTATCCAAACCAAAGCACCCTCTTTTGGATAGATATATTTGATATCTTCATTTTCCTCATTTGCCATAAATCCTTCACCATTGAAGTTCATACCCAAAGCCACCTCTTCGTTTAGATAAACTTGTTTTTGTGATTCTGAATAAAACATTTTTACATTTGGCATCAACTCTTTGAGTTTACGATAAGCTGCTTCTATCTCTTTTGGATTTGTAGAATTTGCACTATATCCTAAAACTTTGAGTGCCATACCAAAAACTTCTCTCATGTCATCGTTGAGAAGTTCATTATTTTTGTATTTTTTATTCCATAAGTCAGCCCATGATTTCACAGCACCATTTCCAAGTTTTCCAGCATTGTAACTAATACCTGTAGTTCCCCAAAGATAAGGGATAGAATAATCATTTGTTGGATCAAAAGGTTTGTTTAAAAGCCTAGTATCTAGATTTTTATAGTTTGGAAGTTTTGTTTTATCTAGTTTTAAAAGTAAACCTTCTCTCCCCATCTTATTTACAAAATATGTAGAAGGTACGATAACATCATAACTACTTCCACCAGCAGTTTTTATCTTCGCATACATCGCTTCATTGCTATCGTATGTAGAATATTTCACTTTGATACCTGTCTCTTTTGTAAACTTTTTAATAATAGTATCTGGCATATATTCAGACCAATTATATACATAAAGTACTTTATCTTGAGCACTTAAGCTTACAAATAACGCAAGCAATAATCCTAATAATTTCATCTTTTCTCCTTCATAAATATTTGAGATAATACTACCACGAATAAGGTAAAAACAAAAATGATTGCACATAATGCATTTATCTCTGGTTTTACCCCTAGTTTTACCATTGAGTAGATTTTTAAAGGTAATATTTCATAATCTGGTCCTGTTACAAAAAAACTAATAATCACATCATCAAGTGAAAGTGTAAAACTAAGTAAAAACCCTGCAATTAAGGCTGGGATAATATTTGGCAAAATGATAGATTTAAAAGCTATCCACTCATTTGCTCCTAAATCTTTTGCAGCTTCTATGATATTTATATCAAATCCATTCATCCTAGCAAGTACGATTACGATTACAAATGGGACACTAAAAGTTACATGAGCGATAAGTAAAGTCCAAAATCCAAGAGGAATAGAAACAAAAATAAAAAGCATCAATAAAGATATCCCCATCACAATTTCAGGAGACATTATAAGAATATAAACCAAAGAGTGCAAAAACTTTTTCCCAAAGAAATCAAATCTATACAAACCAATCGCCCCAAGAGTTCCAATAATAGTCGCAATAAATGCAGAAAAAACAGCAATATTTAAAGAATTTAATGCAGCTTCAATAAGTGCCTCATTTTCATAAAGTTTATAATACCAATCAAGTGTAAAACCTTTCCAAGCAACACTATATTTTGAGGAATTAAACGAATACACTATAAGGACACCAATTGGTATATACAATAAAGAAAATATAAATGAACTATAGAGTTTTCTAATCATAAACTATCCTTTTGCCCAATTTTTGTAGATGCTGAAGCGTAAAGATATATCATAAAAAACATAATCAAAGTAAGTACAACAGCAGCAGATGAACCAAATGGCCAATCTCTAAAAGTTAGGAATTGATTTCGTATAAAACTTCCAACAATCAAATCTTTTGCACCACCTAAAATATCAGCTATAAAAAACATCCCTAAACTTGGTAAAAACACTAAAGTAACCCCTGCAATAATTCCAGGAAGTGATAAAGGGATAATAATCTTTGTAAATTGTGCAATCGTTGACGCACCTAAATCTTTTGCAGCTTCAAGTAATCTCATATCGATTTTTTCAATTGAAGCATAAATTGGAAGTATCATAAAAGGCAATAATGTATATGTCATTCCAATGTAGACAGCTGTTTGAGTGTACATTATCTCTAGAGGAGTATCTATAAATCCAAGATAAAGCAATAAAGCATTTAAAAGTCCTTTCGTTTTTAAAATAGCTATCAATGCATAAGTACGAACTAATGAACTTGTCCAAAAAGGGATAATGACCAAAAGAAGTAAAATTGAGCGATATTTTTTAGCTGTTGTAGCTAAAATAAAAGCAAAAGGATAGGCCAAAATAAGTGTTGAAATCGTTGTAATTATTGCTATTTTAAATGAACTTAGAAATATTGAAAGGTACAAAGGGTCAGCTATTTTTGCATAATTTGACAATGTACCATCATAAATCAAAAATTCAGTTTCCCCTTTCGTTAAAAAACTAGAAACCAATACTAAGAGATTTGGCAAAAATGCAAATAAAAGTAACCAAAAGGAGAGTAATCCTATAGAAATTTTAGCAAATAGTGGAAGTTTTTTATTCATGACTAAGGAGCACCTCCCAACCCTCAACCCAATATAAATACAACTTTTGCCCTATCTCATACAAAAGGGCATCACTGTCTTCATTATAAAACTCACTAGCTCTTAAGATATTTCCATCTTCCATAGTAATGAGCAAATCGATAGTTGTCCCTTTATAAATCACGTCTTGTAATTCACCAGTAAAATAGTTATCACTTTTGACATCATCAAAGTTTTTTTCAACTCTAAAATCTTCAGGTCGGATAAGTAAAACACACTCTTTTGTTAACTCTTTTGTACATTTCAAATCAAAAATTTTATTTTGGTATTCTATTTTTGCCCTTTCATTTTTCAATCCAATAAGTTTGCAAATAAACGTATTTGCTTCCCCTATAAATTTTGCAACGAAAAGACTCTTAGGCTCTTCATATATCTCTTTCGGTGTTCCTATTTGCTCAATATTTCCGTTATTCATAACGACAATTCTATCTGACATAGAGAGAGCTTCCTCTTGATCATGAGTTACAAATAAAAAGGTGATACCTAGTTTTCGCTGAAGAGATTTAAGCTCTATTTGCATCTCTTTTCTCAGTTTATAATCCAAAGCACTTAAAGATTCATCCAAAAGTAATATTTTAGGTTTGTTTACTATAGCCCTTGCAATTGCAACCCTTTGTTGTTGACCACCACTTAATTCACTTGGTTTTTTATCTTTATGCTCAACTAATTTCACCATCTCTAAAACATTTTTAACTTCAATATCGATTTTATCTTTTGGTGTTTTTTTCATCTTTAAACCAAAAGCGATATTGTCATAAATAGTCATATGGGGAAAAAGCGCATAACTTTGAAATACAGTATTTGTTTCTCTTTTTTCTGGAGGTAAACTATTGATATTTTTTTCATTCATAATAATATCACCACTAGTTACCGAATCAAATCCACCAATAAGTCGTAAAATAGTAGTTTTTCCACAACCACTTGGTCCTAAAAGGGTTAAAAATTCCCCATTATAAATATCAAGATTGATATTTTTTAAAACTTCTGTGTCATCAAATTTTTTTGATATATTTTGGAGTGTTAGTAATTTGCTATTCATACAATTTGCTTTATATGAAATTTAATTAAAAAAGTTTGAAGCATAATAATTTCCTAAATAGTTAAATAAACTAAATAGTAACATAAAAAATCATAAGATTTATTATGCTATTACCTCTCTTTTGTAATCAAATTATTCAAGATAACCTCTAAATAATTTCTTTAATTGTATTGGTTTGAAAATTGACATAAGCTTTTGTGGGATTTTTAAATAGTCATCATAGCCCAGATATCATCGTTTTTAAGTGCCGTGGTTAAAAGTTCCCCTGTATGATTACAAACTATGCCAATTGATTCTAAAGAAGTTATGGCGTCATATTCTTGGGCGCAAATGATACAAGAACTAAATTCAACACCATCTTTTATCATTGTTTCCACTTTTTCTCTTATTTGCTCATTATTTTTCGCACACAAAATAGACGCACCCCAAAACATTATATGCACCCTCTTCCAATACTCTCTTGGAAGTGAAACCCCACCATATAAAAGTGGAAACTTTAGAATTGAATCAACATTATTCGTTGATATCACTATTAGTAAATTTTCTTTTGCCATTATTTTTTCTCCTTTGAATTCTCTTCTCGCTTTTTATTTGTAATCCCATAAATAAAACTAAAAATCTCAGCCACTGCTTTATACATAGGAGGAGGAACTTCTCTATTGACCTCTATTTGTTCAAGCATTTGTATCATATCTTCATCTTTTTTGATGGGAATATCATATTTTGTGGCAATATTTATAATCTCTTGGGCTAGATACCTACTCCCTTTGGCTACTAATTTTGGTGCATTGTCTTTTTCTTTATCGTATTTCAGTGCGGTTGCTTTTTTATCTTTTTGTGGCTTGTTTTCTAAAATATTTTCTTCTATAAAATCTTTCATATATTCCTACTATACAGTTAAGTCCAAACCAATTTTTTGAGTACTATTCATCTCCTCAAAGCGATTCAACCTTTCATCGTTAGAGTTTTCTTTCGCATCTATCAAACTTATGTTTTGCACATTTACACCCACGGTTTTAAGACTTTTTCGTAAATCTTGCAGATTATTAGACATCTTCTCTTTTAACTCATCATTTTCTAAAAAAAATCCAATACTTATATGATTTCCCTCATCATATAAAAGATTTATTTTTACTTTTCCATACTCTTTTAATTCAAGATTTATATGGCAAGTATATTGTTTCTCTTTCTCTTTTTTAAACTCAATATCACCACCATCAAAACTATCCCAATCAAATGGTAAATAGGTGTATAGTGAATTATTCAAATAAGAAACAAGTTGAAAGTATTCTATATGTTGGAGTATTTTATTTGCTTGATTTTGTATCTCTTTATCATCGCTTTGTAAAAATGAACCAAGGATATCTTTTGTTTGAGAGGTGAGGATAGTTTTTTCGATAGTTTGTTTTATTGTTTTTTCATCTAGACCATCAACATTTACGAAAAAAGATTTAAGGGCTGTTAGATTTTGATTTTGTGAATTTTTTTGTTCCACTAACTCTACTAATTTTTTTGTTTCGCTTCCAAGCTGCTCAAAAGTTTTAAAAATTGCACTATTTTTCATCATATCAAGGAGGATTTTATCGCTTTTTGTATTTTGAAATAGTTCTTGAAGAATTGTTTTTAAACCATCAGTTAGTGTTTTATTTTGAGATATATTTTTCTCTAAAAGTAGCTCTTTTTGTAAAGTAAGGTCTTGAAGATTTGTATGTGTTGACCCTAGTTTTCCTAGGGTCTTTAATATTTCAGTTTGTTGAAGTTGCTTGAGATTTTGTATTATTTCCATAATTCAATTATAGCAATAATATTACAATCTATTTTGATCCAATTTTTTGGATATTTGAAAGTGAAATAAGATGTGCAGTTATAAGTGGAGTCACATTTTTAGAATAAATATCATCTTTTTTCTTTTTACTTAAATGTTTTAGTTTCTCTTCATTTACTACATAAAAACCATTAATAGTGTAGTTTTTACCTTCGGGCGTAACAATATTAGCTACTTTTTCTTCTAAAAGTTCCCAATCTTCAAGTTGTTTGATAAATGTTGCAGTTGCAAGTGCATCACTATGGAATTGATTTAAAAATCCAAGAACTCCATTTAAAAATTCGCTGTTGTTTCCATCTTTATCAAATAATTTTCTAGCCTCGTCCTCTTTAGCTTCACTTTTATATTCACCATCAACACCCAATGTAAGTTGATCATTTTCACCATTTACATAGATAAATGGATATCTTCTTATATGTGCTGGGATATATCTTTGTTTTTCCCAAGCACCATTTTCATCAATAAATAAATTTGTTTTATCTTGAAATCCTAACATTGCTGTTGCCATCCAAGTACCAGAAGCATCTTTTGCGAATACTATTGGGAAATCTTTACAAGCTTCATAAAATTCAGCTACTGTTATTGGAGCACTTATTTGCTCTTTTGCGTAAGAGAAATCTTTAATCTCTTTGATTGCCATATTTTTATCTGTTGTTTTACTAATTGGTTGTAGATTTTTGTACATATTTATTCTTCCTTATTTGTTTTGTTTTTGTAGGGAAGTATTTTATTGATTTAAAGCTTTAAGGCTTCTTGTTTTGATAGATTTTAGTGATTATTTCCTATTAATAGCAAAACTATAGTCTTACGACTTTAGCCCCAAAACCACCTTGGTTTGGCATAGCATCGCTATATCCAACGACCCTTGGGTGAGCATCCAAAAACTTTTTCACAGCATAAGAGAGCTTTCCTGTCCCTATTCCGTGATACACAAGCACCTCTTGAAAACCATTTATCAAACAATCGCTGATAAATCTATCAAGATTTTCTATCGCTTCATCAGCTCTTTGTCCGTGAAGGTCTATTTTGATATCTCCAGTTTTCGGCTTTTCGATATCTACTTTGATTTTTTGTTTCACTTTAATTGGATTTCCACTTGCTTTTAAGCTACCCATCGGAACATGAAGCTTCATCCCCTCATCTGTTTCTATATAAGCTTTATCACCCCTTAAAGATAATACAATACCCTTTGTATTGTTGTATTTTACCCTATCACCCGCTTTGAACTCTTTTTTCTCTTCAACTTTTTGCACTTCGATTTGGGCTACTTTTTGATGAGCAACATTGAGATGTCTATGGGATTCTTGGTACATTTTTGCTTTTATAGCTTGTTTCGCTTCCTCTTTCACATCTTTGTATTCTCTGTGAAGTTTTGATTTCTCTTCATGGATAAGATTATCAAGGGATTCTTTTTGCTCGTTTAGATTTTTTTTGAGTCTTTCGTTGTTTTCTATCTTCTCATCGAGCTCTTTGATTTTTCGCTTGTATTCAAGCTCTAGTGAGCTACTTTTCGCTATTAGGCTACTTAGTTTATCTTTATCATCTCCATACACCTCTTTAGCCTGATTTACCACATCAAGAGGTATTCCATATCGAAGTGCCGTTTCAAAAGCGTAACTCATCCCAATCGTACCGTTTAAAAAATCATAAGTTGGTCGTCTATTTGCTTCATCATAAAGTGCAGCTATAAGCTCCACATCGTCATAGCTAGCCAGTAAAGAAGCGAGCCTTTTATGGTGCGTTGTGATGATAATCTTCATATCTTTTTTCATCAGCTTTTCGATGATAACCTTAAACAAACTAGCAGCTTCATCACTATCCGTTCCAAGTTCAATCTCATCAACCCCAACAATAGCACTCTCTTTTTGAAATAGATGGCTAAATTCAACCATTCTCCCTGCAAATGTAGAGATATCATTTTTAACACTTTGTGGGTCATCTAAAATAGCTAAGATATCTTTGTAATGCCCTACTTTTGTACTTTTGTGAGCATTGTAAGGGATAAGATATTTAGAAAGAAAAACAGCACTCAAAATAGATTTAAGCAACATCGTTTTACCACCAGCATTAACCCCCGTTATCATTATTACAGATTTACTAAAGTCAATAGTTACAGACTTCCCATTTTTAAGGGCTGGATGGGTAAATTCTACTAGTTTTTGGATTTTTTTATTTTGACTTGGAAGGATAAAGTTTTTGTCCCCAACTCTAGCAAATTGCACCCTTGCAAGATAGTGGTCAAACCTATCAAACTCTTTGTCTAAAAAACTCAAAAATAAGATATTTGCATTTAAGGTATTTGAAAATTCTCTACAGAGTTTTAAAAGTATCTCCTCTTTGAGTTCCAGTAATTCCTCTTGTTTATCTCGAAGCTCTTTTACACTTTCAGGAACTACATAAAAAAACCCACTTCCACTTCTATCGATCACTTTAGCTTTTAAGATATGATTAAACCCACCTCGCACCATAATAGACTGCTGACCGTGAACTAGATGCACTTGGTGGTCAACAAGATAGGGTTGAAGCTTTTGATTGTTCATAGCCCTTTGAAGAGCCTCTTTTATGCTAACTTTGTTTCTATAGATATTGTCATTTATCCTATCAAAATCCTCATTTTGCCCAAGTTTAAGATTTCCATCTTCATCAAATTTAAAAGCAATGTCATCTATTGGTTTTGGGATGATGATTTTATCAATCCACTCTTTAAGTCTATTTTCTAAAGTAAATCTTTTAACATATTTAAAATACTCTACAATTTTTACAAATTCATAGATTTCATACAGTTTTAAAGCACCTTGTTTTTTAAGATGATTGATTGAGTTTGTTAAGTCGTTAGTTTTTTTAGGGGAATTAAAGTTATACAAACTTATCTCATCGATAAGTTTTGAGTGGATATTTATATCACCTTGCAAAATAATAGACTTATCCCTTGCAAAATAGCCTTTGAGGCTATTTATATAATCTTCAAGATCGAGTTTATTTATAATATTTTGCATAGAGTGTAGTATCTTATAGAAGTTTAATAGTTATACATTGAAACGGAAATGCATAATGTCTCCATCTTGCACAACATATTCTTTACCTTCAAGTCTTAGTTTTCCAGCTTCTTTACATTTTGCTTCACCACCAAGATGTACAAAGTCTTCATAGCTAATAACTTCAGCTTTGATAAACCCTTTTTCAAAGTCATTATGGATAACAGCAGCAGCTTGTGGAGCTTTAGTGTTTTTTCGTATCGTCCAAGCTCTCACTTCCACTTTTCCAGCTGTAAAATAGCTTTGAAGCCCAAGTTTATCAAATGCTATATGGATGATTTTTTCTAGTCCTGACTCATCAGCACCAAGTTCACTAAGCATCTCTTTTGCTTCATCTTCATCCATTCCGATAAGTTCCTCTTCGATTTTTGCACAAAGGATAACTACATCAGCTCCAACACCAGCAGCATATTCTTTTACGATATCAACATACTTATTTCCATCGCTTAAGCTATCTTCATCAACATTTGTACCGTAAATAACCTCTTTATTTGAAAGAAATCTCATCTCTTTGTCAAGTGCTATAAAATGCTCATCATCTCTAGAAGCAAAAGTTTTTACAGGTTTAAGTTCATCAAGGTGTGTCGCTAACTCTTGAGCGATTTCAAGAGCAGCAGCTGCTTTTTTATCAAGCTTTGCACCTTTTTTAAGTCTATCAATTTTCTTTTCAAGTTGAGTGATATCAGCATAGATAAGCTCAGTTTCAATAATCTCAATATCTCGTAAAGGATTTACATCACCCTCAACATGGACAACATTCCCATCTTCAAAACATCTTACCATATGAAGTATCACTTCAACTTCTCTAATATTTGACAAGAATTGATTTCCAAGACCTTCCCCTTTTGAAGCCCCTCTTACAAGCCCAGCGATATCTACGAAATCTATCGTTGAATACTGAATTTTATCTGGATTTACTATTTTTGCTAACTCTAGTAGTCTCTTATCAGGTACTGGAACAATCGCTTTATTTGGCTCAATAGTGCAAAATGGATAATTCGCAGCCTCCGCATTTTGTGCTTTTGTTAAAGCATTAAAAGTTGTACTTTTACCAACATTTGGAAGACCTACTATTCCTACACCTAGTCCCATTATCATTTCCTTTATTTTAATATTCGCGGATTATATCTAAGTGTTGGATAGAAAGAGCTAAAACCTCAAATCACTATACAATGAAAAATTTTACATCAAAGGATATTCTACTGTCGTCACGTTCAAGATTAGAGATTTCTACTCATTGGCAATGCTCCAATTTTTCTTTTCTTATCTTCCAGTTAGACATATAAGTATCTAAATAATTATAAAATTCTCTAGGGAATGACCCCAATAAACTAGACATAATTTAATTCAGAGAATTAATATGACAATGATGTGTATCATTGTAAAATTTGTAAAGGTTAAAAAATGGCAAGAGTAATATATAGTGAAGAGTTTAGGAAAGAAGCAGTTAATCAAGTTCTAAATAATGGTTACAGTGTAACTTAATCCGGCTACACTTATTGAGTACAATTTTATTGTAATCTATTTATTTTTTGAGATACAATAACCTTTCTCTTCAAAAACTTCTAATGCTTTATAAAAATTGTACTCCAAGACAAATGCTATAGATTTTTGAAATAGCACATTATCCTCTTCACCCAAATCATACTGTTTTATTTTTTCAATAATTTCATCAATATTTTTAGGTTTTTTTGAGTTAACAGCTTCTATATATTCTAAAAGTAACCTATTTTTTTTAATATCATCTATCGCTTTCTTTTCTAAAATACAAACCATATTATCGTCACTATCTATACTTTTCAATTCACCAATAATCTTCTCTAACTCATCCATAACAGACAAAAGTAAAAAATTATTGTCATCATTATTCTCATATTCAATAAGCTTATTATAAAGGCTTATCGCTCCAATATTCCCACTTAAACCTTTTATAGTATGAATGGTTCTTTTTAACTCTTCAAACTCTAACTTATCCAATTGTAAATTTTTATAATCACTATAAAAATTCTTTAAAATTTTCAAATACCCTTTTCTATTACCATTTAGAGATGAAATTCCTTTAGCTGTATCGATAGAAACAAAATGGGGAATATCACTTTGTAGTGTAAAATTATACAAAGGTAACTTATCAAAGGTAACTTTTTTTGATAGATATTTATTCAAAACAGTATAGAATTTTTCAACTTCAATAGGTTTAGTTAGGTGATCATCCATCAAAGCTTCTTTTGTTGCTTTGAGGTCATCAACCATCGCATTTGCAGTAAGCGCGACAACTGGTATATCTTTATTTAATTCTCTTATCTTCTTTGTTGCTTCAAATCCATCCATAAGTGGCATATACAAATCCATAAAGATAAGATTGTATTTTTTTGGATTTTGAAGGTACAAAGAAACAGCTTCAAATCCATTATTAGCAATGTCAATCCCTATGCCCAAACCTTCAATAAGTGAGATAACAATCTCTTGATTTATCTTATTGTCATCAACAAGCATAATATGTGAGCCTTGGAATTCTAAACATCCCACTTTAGAAAAAATCTCTTTTTTACTCTTATCTACTTTTAAAGCATCCCCTTTTGGTAAATAAAGTTCAACCATAAAATTACTTCCAACTTCCAATTCACTTTCAATATGGATATCTCCATCCATTAAATAAGCTAGTTGCCTACTTATAGATAATCCAAGTCCAGTGCCTCCAAATTTTCTTGTAGTTGATATATCAGCTTGGGTAAAAGATTCAAAAAGTTTCCCAATATTTTCAGCTGAAAGCCCTATCCCTGTATCTTTTATTTCAAAAAGAATTTTATCTTTTTGTAACGAAGATATGGATAGTTCAACCATACCAGTTTGGGTAAATTTAATAGCATTATTGAGTAAATTTACCAAAATCTGCCCTATTCGTAAAGGGTCTCCAAAATATGTATCTTTAGTATTTTGATTATAAATTATTTTAAAATCAAGCCCTTTCTCAATCGCTTTATGTTCAACGATATCTCTTACATTAAGAATCACATCTTCAAGCTCAAAATTTATCGCTTCCAGTTCTAATTTACCAGCTTCTATTTTAGAAAAGTCCAAAATATCATTGATGATATTTAAAAGATTTTTTGATGCAACATCTATTTTTTTAACATAATCTTTTTGTTTTGCATCTAAGTTTGTTTGACCTAAAAGATATGTCATACCCATAACTGCATTCATAGGTGTTCGTATCTCATGAGACATATTTGCCAAAAATTGAGATTTATAAGTTGTAGCTAATTGTGCTTTTTGTGTTTGTTCTTCAAGTTCATTGACTGTTTTTTGGAGTTGTAGTTTTGTGATTTGAAGATTTTTATTTGTAACTTTGAGTTGTTTTGAATGCATTGCTAGTTTTGCATGAGATTTTATCATATCTCCTTGTATCTCTTTTTGGTCAGTAATATCGACAAGGATAGAATATTTCACCTCTCGCCCATCTGGCCAATTCATCAATTCATCATAGCTTTTAAGCCATCTATCATCAGTTTCATCAAAAAATTCACAAATATACTTCTCTTTTGATTCTTTTTTATCTCTTTGTTGAAGTTTATTGACACTACACCATGAACAAATACTATTTTGTCCAAAAACATTTTCCCAACAATATCTCTCTTGAGGTGCATACATATTTTCTCTCATAAGCTTATTTGCATAAACAACCTCATAAGTTTTTATATCAATAGCATATGCTTTAAATGGTACAACATCTAAAAGTGCTTCAAATAGCTTATTTTCTAACATCATGCTCCTTTTAAAGCCTATATTTTAATCTATTTCTACCATTCTCTTTTGCTTCATAGAGTAACTTATCAGCTCTTTCAAGGGTCATATCAAGTGTTTCACCTTCCTCTTTCTCTACTAAACCAATACTAACTGTAAAACAAATCTCTTTTTCATCTTTAGTCAAAATAATTTTTTCAACCGCTACTCTTATATTTTCAACTTTTTCTATTGTCTCTTTCTGAGATGACGACTTGATAATCAAGGCAAACTCTTCACCCCCAAGTCGTCCAAAAATATCCCCATCATCGAGATATTTTTCAACCTCATTTGTGAAGCTTTTGAGTGCATCATCACCCAATTGATGTCCATAGGTATCATTTAAAGATTTAAATTTATCCAAATCAAACATCGCTACATAAAGTTTATCTTGAGGACAAGTATGTGTAGAATAAAGGTTTTCACCCAATGCAAAAAAATTCCCTCTGTTGTTAATCCCTGTAAGATAATCTGTTTTAGAGATAATCTCTAGCTTTTCATTTGCCTCTTTGAGTTTTTTACTTTGAATTGCTAGTTTTGTATGTGTTTGTATCATCGCTGATTGTATCTCTTTTTGTTCTGTTATATCTACCTCTATTGTATACTTAACAGTTCTACCATCAGGCCAACTTACAAGTTCATCATAAGCTTGAAACCAAGTGTCTGTTGATTCATCAAAAAAGTTAGTTATAAGTTTTTCACTTTTATATACTTTTTCCTTTAGTTTGAGTTGTGAAATAGTACACCAACTACAAACTTCCTCTTGTCCAAAATTCTTTTTCCAACAAAACTCCTCTCTTGGAGCATACATTTTTTCAGTCATCATCTTATTTGCATAGACAACTTCATAAGTGTCGACATCTACTGCATATGCTGCAAATGGTATCACATCAAGTAGTACTTCAAAGAGTTTATTTTCTTGCATTTTTAATCCTTACAGTAAATCTTCAGTTAAATCAAGCTCATCATCATTTTCAAGAACTGCGTACTCAATAAAAACCTCTCCAATAGCTTGAGCCATTTTATCATCAGTAATTGGTTTTAACATATATCCAACAGCACCACTTTGGATAGATTTGATAACCATATCCTCTTGTCCATGAGAAGTTACCATTATAATTTTTGCATTTGCATCATTTGCAATGATATGCTTAACTGCTGTTATCCCATCCATATCTGGCATAGTAATATCCATAGTTACCAAATCTGGTTTATGTTGTGCATAAGCATCAATCGCTTCTTGTCCATTTGTAGCATCTGTAACGACTTCATGTCCTAATGTCTCAACTATTTTTCTTATTTTTTTTCTTATTATCAATGAGTCATCAACAATCAAAATTTTTAACATATTTTTATCCTTTGTATTATTTCTTTTTAATTTATCTTATAGAATCAGCTTCGCCAATAGCACTGATACTTAAACTTCCAAAGTTTGTAGTGATATTTGCACTTACTATATTTGAATTTTTATGTTTTTTAAGTGATGAAGCATCGTTTATTGTGATTGGTGGAGTTATTGTTACCCCTTTTCCTCTATTTGGAAAAGTAGGAATTGCAAGCCCTATAATTGTATTGATAACCTCTCCTGTAACACTTTCCATTACATCCTCTAGTTCATCTTCGGCAACTTCATCTCCATCCATAAAAAGCTCCACAAGTTTGCTTATAAGTTCATCATCAAAGCTAATAACAGTCATAAGGTTCAGTTTACCACCAACACCTATCATTGATGTATGTTGATTAAGGCTTAATGCCTCACTATTTAAAGCTGTAGTATCAACATTAACTATCGTCAATCCCATATCTTCTTGTAAAAATAACTTCGTTTGAAGTATTAATGATTCAAGTATCATAACTCTTTCTCCTTTTAAAATGTCGTCAACTTAAAGTGGTATAACAAATGAAAATGTTGTACCATTATCCTCTTGTGAAACCACTTTCACAACACCATTTAATTTTTCTAACTCATTCTTAACAGCACTCATACCAATTCCACGACCAGATATATCAGAGACACTCTCCTTGGTTGTAAAATTATCATTAAAAATCAAATCAAATATTTGCTCATCGTCAAAAGAACTTGTATCTATTCCATTGAGAAGAGCTTTTTGTTTGATTTTCTCTTTATTTAACCCTGCTCCATCATCTGCAATTGTTAAATAAAGTGTATTATCAATCTCTTTAAATTCACACGCAATTGTACCCATCTCTTCTTTATATTTCTCTACTCTAACATCAGGCATCTCTATTCCGTGATCAACACTGTTTCTAAAAACATGAATAAGAGATTTGATAAATGGTTTGAGTTGGTTGCCAACTAAAAGTTCTTTATCTCCATCAATTATAAGTTCATCAATCTCTTTTTCAAATCGTTTTGCTAATTGTTCTACAAGTGAACCATAAGGTTTAAGTAAATTATATAAACTTTGTTTTGAAAGGTCTTGAATTTTACATAAAATATCTTGACATTCTGGTGTTGCCACATCTTTATCATTTAAAATATCTGAAATTTTACCTTGTAAATCTAAAATATTAGAGAGGTCAATTTTTACAAAATTATGAAGTTTTAGAAACTCGTCTCCTAAAATATTTCCTATGATTTTTTTTGTTTCATAAAAACTTGTATGAAAATCGTGATTTTTTATGATTTGATTTATTTTTTCTTGATTTATATCTTTTGATTTAATTAAAGAAGAGATATGATTTTCTAGCACATGAAGTGATTTTACAACTTCTTCCATATAAAACTGAGAAAAAGCCCCTTTAAAAGTGTGTATTGTTCTATATAGTTCATCAAGATGCGTTGTATCTATTTCATTACCAATAAACTTCTCATATTCTTTTATCACTTCATAAAAAACAGCACTTTCACTTGCAACTGCTACAACCATTTTAAAAATCTCTTGCTCTTTTTTTATCTTATTTTCAAGTTTCTTTTGTGTCGTTATATTTGTCAATATCATCATAAAAGTTTCATCTTCTAAGATTTTATACTCTAATTTTATCGCTTTTTTATTGAGTAAAATAATACTTGGTAAAAGGGTTAAGTAAGAGTTTCTTTTTATATCCATTGTTTCATGAAGTGCATTTTGTAGTGTTGATTTGAAAAATTCTTCCTTTTGCTCATCACTAAATAATAGTTGAGATATATCTTTTGAAGCGATATTTTCCCCTAAAAGTTTTTCACACTCTTTGGAATATTCACTATCTATTTTAAAATTCTTTTTAAAAGTTAAGAAACCTTGTCCAGCATTGTTCAATAACAACGATATTTTATGAGTTTTATCACTAACTTTATGTTCTAGATTCACATTTAAGTCGTATAGCTCTTCGTGAAGTTTTGCACTATATTCGATATTTTGTTTTAAAGATTCTGCCATAAGTCCAAACTCATCATTTGTTTTTATATCTATATCATTCGCATAGTCTTTTTTTGATTGTAAAAATAAGAAAAAGTCATTGAGTGCTGTTTCAAACCTTTTTAATGGCACTCCTACTAATTTTTTAAACAATACCATTATAATAAAGCTAATAGCCAAAATCATCAACACAATACCAATCAAAGCCATAATTATAAGCATTTCAGCTCCATCTATTGCTTGATTTACGACATTTAGAGGTTTTGCTAAAATAGCAATCCCTAGCTTATTATTTTGAAAATCTTTTATCTCTATAAATGTATAAAAATATTTCGTATCAAGTACATATCCCTCTTTAAATAACCTATCAATATCAAGTTCTTTTGCATATTTTAAAAACTCTTTATCTACAGTTTCTTGAGAGATGATGTATTGTTTGAATTTTTCTTTCTCTTTAAAAGTATCTATAGAGTTTTTTGCATCATTATTCATTAAAAGTAAAAAGTCAACTTTATTTTTTGCAAACTCTTTTACAACAGAGTTAATCCCTTGTATAAATTCCAAAGAACCTAAGTGGTTATTGTTTTCATCTTTTACAGGAACAATTGCCCTTAAAAGTAGCCCCTCTCTTCCAGCTTCAAATGTACTAAGAGCTTTATTTGTATTATTAACGCTCACCACTGCACTTCTAAATGAGCTTAAATCATCCCCGTATTGTTCAGGTTTCCAACTTCTTAAAAATGAGATGTTATTTTTTGTATGGATATGAATTTTAATATTTTGAAACTCTGTATTTTCTTTCATAGCTTTTGAAATATCTTGAATAGATTGGATTGTTTCACCTCTTATATTTGCTTTTAATCCCTCTTTTATCCTTTTATCATTTGCAATAGAGATAGCATTTGTTACACCTATTTTCATTTTTGAATCGATTTTATCTACTGCACTTCCAACAAGTTCTTCTTTAATATTTTCATAAACCTCTTTTTCAGTTTTCAATGAATAATCAAACAATACAAACGAAGCCAAAATTAAAAAAACAATAGAAACACTAACTATCGCTATATTTATTTTTGTACTAACTGACATAAACTTCATCTATTCTCCTAGTGGTATTTTAAATTCAAATGTTGTACCTTCATTTGGTTGGGAAACAACATTAATTACACCATTTAATCTCTCTACTTCTTGCTTAACAGCACCCATCCCTATCCCTCTTCCTGATAAATCAGTCACTTTTTCTTTTGTTGTTAGATTGTCATTAAAGATAAGGTCTAAAATATTTTCATCATTTATAGAACTCTCAAGCACACCACTTAAAAGAGCTTTTTGTTTTAATTTCTCTTTATCTATCCCAGCTCCATCATCACTAATCGTAATATACAAATAATTATCTTTTTGTTCAAAACTACAAATAATCGTTCCAAATTCCTCTTTGTCATTTTCGATTCTCATCTCTGCTGTTTCGATACCATGATCTACGCTATTTCTAAAAATATGTACAAATGATTTGATAAGTGGTTTTATTTTATGTGGAACTACTAAGTTTTTATCACCATCAATTATCAATGGCTCTATATCTTTTTCAAATCTTTTTCCTAATTGCTCCACTAAACCTATATATGGCTTGAGTAAAGGATACAGTTTAACACTTGAAAATGATTGAATTTGTTCGATAATATCTCTACATTGAGGAGATGATAAATCCTCTTTCTTTAAAACTTTTTCGATTTTATCTTGAAGTTCTTTAATATTTGTTACATCAATTTTGACAAAATTATGTAAATCTAAAAACTCATCTCCTAAAATTTCCCTAATTATCTCAATTGTTTTTTCAAATGATGTTTTAAAATCGTGTTTTTCCAAAAGTGATTTTAATCTATCGTTAGAATCTATTTTTATTTTGGTTAAATTAGAAATTTCACCCTCAAGAGTATGCAAAGAAGAGACAATATCTTGCATAAATAATTGTGAAAAAGTACCCTTAAAAGTGTGAATTATTCTATATACTTGATTTATATTTTCTTGAAATGAAACATCCTCTTTTATCTCATTAGCAAAAGAGTTTATAAATTTTAGATACTCTTTTTTTGTATCATAAAACACTTCACTTTCACTTACAATCGTAACGATCATCTTAAATATCTCTTGCTCTTTTTTTATTTTATTTTCAAGCTTTTTTTGCGATGTTATATTTGTAAGTATCATCATAAATGTTTCATTATTTAATATTTTATACTCTAATTTGATAGCTTTTTTATTGAGTAAAATTACTGTTGGGAGTAGTGAGACATATGAGTTTCTTTTTATCTCCATCGTTTCAGTTAGGGCATTTAGAAGAGTGTTTTTAAAAAACTCTTGCTTAATCACATCATCAAACAACAACTCAGTAATATCTCTTAAAGCGATCTCTTCACCTAAAAGTCTTTCACACTCTTTTGAATATTCACTATCTATCTTAAAATCACTTTTAAAAGTTAAAAATCCTTGCCCAGCATTGTTCAAAAGAAGTGAAACTTTCTCTTGACTTTGTTGGATTTTTTTGTTTAATTTTGACAATTTTCGATTCCAATAATAAAACCCAATCAATAAAATCAATACCGCTATAAAAATCTTAATCAACAATGCAAAGTTAATATCACTCTCTTTATAGATTGCATCTGGATAGACAAGTTCATTTATATCTATTGTTGATTTTGAAATATCTAAAAGATTGTATGTTTGGATGATTTGATTGATAACTTCTGGTTTAAACTTTTGATATTCAGGTTCACCAAAATGTGACATTTTTTTAAGTTGATTCCCCTCATATACTAAATGCTCAAATGTTTTGTTTTGAGTGTTATAACTTTTTAAAATAACATTTGCCGTCTCTTCTATATGAGTATAGGCATATTCCCAACCTTTTTGTGTCGCTTCGTTGAAATTCTCTACTATTTCTGGATTATTTGTAGCTAGTTTTTTTGATGTAAAAAGGACATTATCATAAAAATTAAATCCATAATCACTTGGATTGAAAATCGTATATTTCAACCCTTTTTCAATCATATAATATGGTTCATTTGAGAGATATACACTCATAGCATCCGTTTTACCATCTATTAAATCTTGAACATTGAAACTATGTTCTTGAGAGATAAAATCTTTATTTGATAATTGATTTATTTTAAACATCGCATTTAATGAAGCCATCGTTACTTGATTTGGGGTAATCATAATCTTTTTATTTTTAAGGTCTAAAACTGTTTTTAAGTCATCTCGTTGTTTTGACATAAGGACAAATGGCGAGGTTTGTAAAAATGGCATAAGCAAATAAACATCAAGTCCATTTATTTTATCCAAAATAAGAGAGGAGCTATCAACTCCAAAATCAACTTTTCCATTACTTACTTCTTGAGCTATATTTGTTCCAAATTGATACTCTTTTAAATCAACATTGATTCCAGCGTCTTTATAAAAACCTTTCTCTTTTGCCATATAAAATCCAGCAAATTCAAATTGGTGTTTCCATAAAAGCTGTACTGATACTTTTTTCAATTCAGAAGCTTGAAGAGAAAATGAGAATAAACTCACAACAACTGCCATACATATTTTTTTTATCATCTATTAATCCTTTAACTTTTAACTACTATTTATAATTTGTACCTAGTAAGTCTTTCCTTTTTTTAGATTATAAGATGTCAATATCATTTTTACATCACGAAATTTCAAAAATATCAAATTTTTTTATTATACATTTTTATAATCTTATATATGTCTCATTTTAGTTATAAAATAGTCATATTTCAATAGATGCTTGAATTGCAGTAATCACTACAGTATTTACAATATCAGCTACTAAACAACCTCGACTTAAATCATTGATAGGTTTTTTGAGTCCTTGCAAAATAGGACCAATCGCAACTGCATTTGATGACCTTTGAACTGCTTTATAGGTGTTATTTCCAGTATTAAGGTCTGGAAAAATAAAGATAGTAGCCTCACCAGCTACTTTGCTGTTTGGCAATTTTAACTTAGCAACATCACTATCCACTGCAGCATCGTATTGGATAGGTCCTTCGATGAGTAAATCTGGTCTCAACTCTTTTGCTATCCTTGTAGCTTCTATCACTTTTTCGACATCTTTTCCTTGACCACTACTTCCTGTAGAATATGAAAGCATTGCTATTTTTGGTGTTATTCCAAATTGGATTGCTGTGTCTGCTGAACTTATCGCTATTGTTGCTAACTCATTAGCATCTGGGTCTTGATTGACTGCACAATCTGCATATACTAAAACCTGTGTTTTCAAACACATAAAAAACAAACTTGATACTATTGGGATATTTGGTTTTGTTTTTATTATTTGAAGAGCTGGTTTAATTGTCTCTTGTGTAGTATGTACTGCACCGCTTACCATCCCATCTGCAAGTCCAAGATACACCATCATAGTTCCAAAATAAGAATCTAGTGACATCGTCTCATTAGCTACTTCGTAAGATATCCCTTTGTGCTTTCTTAACTCATAAAAAGTTTTTGCAAACTCCTCTTTATAGGAGGATGTAGCTGGATTTATGATAGTAGCTTTGCTAATATCCAAATCTAAAATACCACTTTTTTGCCTAATTAGTTTTTCATCTCCTAAAAGGATAATATCGACAACATCTCGTCTTAAAAGTATCTCACAAGCTCGTAAAATTCTCTCATCCAACCCTTCAGGTAAAACGATTCGTTTTTTGTTTTCTCTTGCTTTTTGAAATAAACTATACTCAAACATCACAGGGGTAATCACTGAATTTGTCGATGTTACAATATTTGTTTTAAGGAGATTCAAATCAACAGAACTATTAAACAATCCCATCGCAAGTGCAATTTTTCGTTCATCTGCGACTGTTATGTTAACCCTTACATTTCCAACTTTTAAAGCCGTTTGATAAGTGTCTTGAGTTGTCACTATGATTGGAAATGGAAAATTGGTAAAACCATCAAAAAGTTTTATAATTGAAGATGCTGGATTGATTCCACCTGTAAGTAAAATACCAGCGATATTTGGATAATTTTTTGAAAATATTGAAGCCATCGCTCCAACAATTATATCCGCTCTATCCCCAGGAACAATTATCAAATCTCCATCTTCAAGATGTTCTAAAAAATTATCAAGTTGCATAGCAGCAATTTTTGACTGTTTGATAACCCTTTTGAAATCTTTTTTATCTCCCATGAGTGTAGTGCAATTTAAGCGATAATGAACATCTGAAATAGTTGGTTGGCTTAGTTCAGCAACCTCTTTTAGAAAATAAACTGGTGCTATATTTTTGTGTGTTTTAACAATATTAGAGAGTTCGTTTATTGAAGTTTCATCGACCCTATTTACAAAAGTTGCTGCGTGTGTGCAACCACTTGCATAAATCACTTGCGAAACTATCAGTATCTCATCTGTTATATCAACGATACTTTTATTTTCCCCTTTTAAGACTACACAATATAAACTACCTAAATTTTTTGCAATCTCTAAGTTTATATCTATGTCAACCGTATGGGAAAAACTATCTTGATGCAACCCCTCAATAATGATAAAATCACAATGCTCCTCAAGTTTTTTGTACTTTTCAATCAAACTTTCAATCAAAAAACTTACTTTGTTTTGAGCTATTAATTGTTCAGCTTCTTGTACACTAAAGCCATAGCATTGTTCATATTGCATATCCAATCCATATCTTGAGATAAAAAAATTAATATCCCAATCACAAGAGCAATCCTCCACAAAAGGTCTAAAAAAAGCAACTTTCAAAAAAGTCCCTTTTAAAAATTCCATCATCCCCATAGAGACAAGTAGGTTACCAGCACCCTTCTCATGTGATGAGATATATAAACTTTTTGATTTCATCGTTTCATCTCCTAAATTCTCAACTCTTAATTCTTAACTCTTAATTCTTTCTCGTTCCCAATGTCCACATTGGGAATGCAAACCATAATATGAATTCCCAAGCTAGAGCTTGGGAACTAGAGAAACTTTGTTTTCTAACTTATACTAAGTAGTACTATCTCTTTGGCTTCTTTTTGGATAAGTTTCAAATGCTCTTTTGAGATAAAACTCTCCGCATAAATCTTATACACATCTTCAGTTCCTGAAGGTCTTGCTGCAAACCAACCGTTTGCCGTTGTCACTTTGAGCCCACCTATTGCGGCATCATTTCCACTTGCATTTGTGAAAATCCCCACTATCTCTTCTCCTGCTAAAGTTTTGGAAGTGATATCATTTGGGGAGAGATTTTTGAGTTTCTCTTTCTCCTCTTTTGAAGCAACAGCGTCGATTCTTTCATAAAAAGCGATTCCAAATTGCTCTTCAAATTCGGCATAGATTTGGGCTGGATTTTTCCCTAATTTTGCTGTGATTTCAGCTCCTAGAAGATTTAAAATAATCCCATCTTTATCAGTTGACCACACACTTCCATCAAATCGCAAAAAGGATGCTCCAGCACTCTCTTCCCCACCAAAACCTAAACTTCCTTCAAAAAGCCCATCAACAAACCACTTAAACCCAACAGGCACTTCATATACTTTTTTCCCGATGGACTCCACAACTCTATCAATCATCGAGCTAGAAACCAAAGTTTTTCCGATTTTGAGATTTGTATTCCATGAGATTCTATATGAAAAAAGATACCAAATAGATACACAAAGGTAATGATTTGGATTCATAAGTCCATGTGTTGGTGTCACTATCCCGTGTCTATCAAAATCAGGGTCATTGGCAAAAGCGATATCGTATTGATCTTTCAGTGCGATAAGGGAAGCCATCGCATACGGCGATGAGCAATCCATCCGAATTTTTCCATCATGGTCACAACTCATAAAAGAAAAAGTTGGGTCAACATAAGAGTTAACGATATCAAGCCCAAGCCCATAGATTTCATTAATCTTCTCATACACCGCTATCCCAGAACCTCCAAGTGGGTCAACTCCGATTTTTAATCCAGCTTTTTTGATAGCTTCCATATCGATAATCTGACCCAAAGATTTGACATAAGGGGTGATAAAATCAAACTCTTCAACTAAGCCACTTTTCATAGCATCATCAAGAGAAACTTTTTTGACCCCTTCTAAATTATTTCGTAAAATCTCATTCGCTCGATTTTCAATAATAGTCGTCACATTCGTATCGGCTGGTCCTCCATTTGTGCAGTTGTATTTAAAACCACCATCACTTGGGGGATTGTGCGATGGAGTTATCACTATCCCATCACTCAAAATCTCACTGTTTTTATTTGCTTCAAGCACCGTAAATGAGATAAGTGGAGTTGGAGTATAGCCATCATTTTGAGCGATTTTACATTTCACCCCATTTGCCACACACACTTGAAGAGCTGAGAGTTCCGCTGGAGTTGAAAGTGCGTGAGTATCTTTTCCTATAAAAAGAGTCCCAGTAATCCCCTCTTGAAGTCTATATTCACACACCGCCTGAGTGATAGCAAAAATATGATTTTCATTGAAACTATTGTTTGATGATTTTCCCCTGTGTCCAGAAGTTCCAAAAGAAACTTTTTGTGAAGAGTGAGTCACATCTGGCTCGTTTGTGTAGTAAGAAGCGACCAATTTCGGAATATTTTCCAATATCTCTTTTGGAGCAATTTTTCCTGCATTTATATCAATCATTTTTTATCCTTTTTTGTGGTTTTTGTATTTTCATTTTCAACTGTCCGATTTTTTCGGACACTTCACTTTCCTCTTTTTCTAACTTAGTTTTTAAGTCACTCCAATATTTTCTAGGTCTATCACTCCCCGTCAAAACCTCAATCACATCAACAATAGAAACATACCACTCCTCTTTTGCATCATCCCAAAGTGTTCTTACTTTTTTCTCTTCAAATATCTTAATAGTTTCTTCCATATTGGTTTCCTCGCTTTTATTTTCTCTTACGGCTTAAAAGTTGATACTATTATTAAATGGTTCTTTGCAGTTGTTCGGAATTTCCGAACAACTTTATTTTTTGTAAATATCCCCTCTGCTATCTACTTTTAATATTTTGATTTCAATCTCATCCATATAAAATAAAATTCTATATTTTGAAATTCTCAATCTATAAATAGGTGGTATATCATCGCCAGCCAATCGTTTTACATCTCCCGATGGAAGATTTACAATAGCCTCATAGATTCTTTTTTGGAGTTTTGCGTCATATTTGTCAAATGTCTTTTCAAATGTTTTAGAAAAAGAGATATTCATAAATCATACTTTTTAGCAAAATCATTTTGACTTGTAAAACTTTCACTAGTCAAAATATTTAAAATCTCCTCTTTGTCTTTTGCTTCTAAGATTAACTTTACTTTCTCTTTTGAAGGGGTATTTTGAAAATATGCCTCTAAGCTATCTCTTAATATTTGAGAAATTGATTTTTTTTCCACAAAACCAAAAGCCCGTGCTTGTTCATAAAGTGCTTCATCTATTGTGAGATTTATTCTGTGCATTTTTATATCCTTTTATGTAGTGATGTATTGGTGTATTGTAGCAAAAAAAGTTTTTAGTTCGCATACTAAAGATTTGCTATCTGGTATTTGTTATCAGTTTGTATCTTTTCTAATTACTCTTCAAGCTTGATACTATTGTATTTTTTAATGGTTATTTTGAACTGTTCGGAATTTCCGAATAGTTGCATTTTCATCAAGTTAGGATTCCTAATGTGGACATTGGGAACCAGTGAAAGTTGATACTATTATTAAATGATTCTTTGTGGTTGTTCGGAATTTCCGAACAACCACTTTTTCATTTTGATAGATAATCATTTGGCTCATTTCATTATTTCTTTTTTACATTCAAAATCATCGGATATAAATTAGTATTATCTTTTTTACTTTCTTCTATATGAACAGCAAATGAAAGATAAATTATGGCTTCACGAGCTAATCTTGCTAAATGTAGTGCTTTTTCTTCCAATTCAGATAAAGAAATATTTTTGATTTTTGTATCTTCAACTTTACAAGTATTTTTCATATCAAGCATTTTAATATCTATAAATTTATGTTCTAAATGATTCCTTATCTCATTGATTTTTTTAGCTTCTGGTTCGACAAGCTCTATAAATAATCTCTCATCTTCATTATTTTTATCAAAAAACAAATCTTTACTAATAAAATACAATCCGCGTAAAGCTAAGTTTTCGAAATCATTAAATTTAATATTAAATTCTTTTCTATTATTCTTCATTTTCCAAACATTATTAAAATAAATGTTATTTGGTTTCAAATCTAATTCAAAATACTCATATAAAAAATAAGCAATTTTGTCAAAGATAGAATAAAATCCACGAAAAGCTAATTTTATTTTTTCGGTATTTACATCATTAAGATTGAGTTGCAAATCATCTATAATGACGGTGTCTTTATCATAAAATTTTTTGGTTTTATAGTTTGTACCCTCATATAAAAGATGACGATAAGTTATAAACTCTTGTTTTATCTGATTAAAATAAGAAATATATTTTGGAATATCTGATTTTATATTTGTGATTAAATTAGGCAAACCTAAAGGGTCATGAGAAGCTATCTTTTTATAACCAATATCATTTATAGGATTTAAAAACAGTGTATTATAAAGTGTCCATGAACGAAATCGTTGCTCTTCTTTTGACTTTCCTAAAGAAAAATTATCTAACTCTAGTTTTGAATTTAAGCACTCTTCTGAAATGTAATTTTCTAAAACTTGTATATTATTTATACATTGCTTTATTACACTACTGTGATATTCATCCAATATATAGAGTTTTGATATATCAACAGCTTTTTTAAAATCATCATATGCCAATTTAATAAAAATATTTTTATGTCCACTATCATAATCCAATCCTGAATAAGTTTGAAAACATATCCCCCTATTTGCCAATGCCATAAAAAAATCAGGATTTATTTCTAATGCCTGATTGTATAATCGCATGGCATAAACCGTTCTTCCTGTATGATTAAATATATTTGCCAAATTTGTTAAAATTGAGAGTTGATATGCTTCATGTAATAACGGAAAACCTTTTTCTTGTTTAGCTTTTCTTAGATAAATAATTTGTTTATTAATTTCTTCTTGTTCGTAATTCCAAATTGAATTATCAGACTGTTTATTTTTAATATTATGTAATCCAGCCCAAGCATTTGCTAGAAAATAATACAATCTAGCTTTAATTACAGACTTTTCTTCTCTTTCAACATAATCTTCATTAAAGGCAATAATTAATTTTAATTCTTCTTCATCTTTTTTGTCACAAGCACGGTCTATAATTGTTCCAATTTCATCTAAATCAGTATCATTCACCTCAAATACTCCTCATACAATCCAAATAAAAACTCGATTCTTTCTTTATCATTTTTAAATGATTTTGTGCCGTAGCAGTTATCAATGGCACGGTCAAGTTCTTGATGGGCTTTTTTTAGATTTGGTGGCATAGAAAGTGGGTCGTAAAGGTCGGCTAAACTACAATCGTTAAAACTAGCTCGAATATCCAAAACATTTTGTGCTTTTTCTTCAACTGCTGATTTTTGTTTTTCATTTACATTTTTTGGAAATGGATAGTTGTTGTAAACTATATCTTTTGAATATCTAAAACGACTTTCTAATCTTCCACAAGTATATTTAACCCAAGACATATGCATAAGTGATGTAAGTTGTCCAAATAAAAACAAATCTCCATTTGGAATTATATGGCAACTATTATTTGCAATAAAATTTTTATCAAAAAACCCCATAGGAATATAAGCTCTATTTTCAGATGTTGTACTTGGAACTACAATAAATGTATTTGGTCTTTTTCTATCTCTAAATAATGTTGGAGTTAAAGCGTGTTTTTGAGTAGATGGTGCAATACTTGTTTCTCTAAAAATTTTAACTTTTTCAACTCTTTCCATAACTGTTGGCATATTTCTAAGTTCTTTTGGACTAATGTTTTCAAGCCATAAACACCATCTTTTTTTATTGTTAAGAAATTCTCTTGCACTTATTAATGATAAAATATAATCTTTTGCATTAGGTTCTTTTTCTAAAAATTCTTCTAATTCTTCATCTTCAATAATTAAATTTCCTCCATCAAGTGGCATATTTCCAAAAGATATTTGTGGTACTTTAACTAAAGGATTATTTCTTGATTCAATTATTAAATCATCTCCCTCAACTAAATAAGGATTGATGTTTTTTGCACTTTTTTCATGTGCATCACTTTTAATATTTTCATATTCAAATATTCTCTTATTTGTTGTGTCAAATGAAGCAAATCCTACTATTACCACATGAACTGCTGCATTTGATTTTGCTTCATTGCTCCAGTTGAAAGTTTGGTGGGCAAAGTGGATTTTTATACCATAGTTTGAAAATAATTCTTTCCATAAAATTCCTACTTGCTCACCTTGAGATATTGAGTTAGTTGAAACAAAAGCCACTTTTATTTTTGTATTTTGGATATATTTTGAAGCTTTTAAATACCAAGCAGTTACATAATCTAAAACTTTTCCATTTTTAACATTTAAAAAAATAGTTTCCATTTCTTTTCGTTGATTTGTATTTAAAAGTTTTGAGCCTATAAATGGCGGATTACCCAAAATAAAGGTAAGTTTATCGCTACTTATAACATCTTCCCAAGGGATTTGAAGTGAGTTTGCATGGACGATATTTGCTGATTTTTTGAGTGGAAGTCTTACAAAATACTGCCCAAAATATTCACTTATCATAAGATTCATTTGGTGGTCGATGAGCCACATAGCAACTTGTGCTATCTGAGAAGCGAACTCTTCTACTTCGATTCCGTGAAATTGGTCAACATCACACCAAACGATAGAGCTAATATCAAGTACACTTTCGGTGTGTAATATCTTTAATATCTCAAGCTCTAAGATTCGCAGTTCCCTATATGCGATGATAAGAAAATTTCCACTTCCACAAGCTGGATCAAGAAAATTTAGAGTGGAAAGTTCTTTGTGAAATTCGGCTAGTTGTTTTTTGTTCTTTTTTACCTTTTCAAACTTTTCATAGAGTTCATCTAAAAAAAGAGGTTTTATAAGTTTGAGGATATTTGCTTCACTTGTATAGTGAGCTCCTAAGTTTCTTCTATGCTCTTTGTCCATGATAGACTGAAAAAGTGAGCCAAATATCGCAGGGGAGATTTTACTCCAATCAAGATAACAACATTCAAGTAAAATATCCCTCATATCACTATCAAAAGATGGGATTGGTAAAAATTCTGCAAAAAGTTTTCCATTGACATACGGAAAATTTGCTAGATTTTCATCAAGATTTTTGAGTCTTTTATCAAGTGGAGTGTTTAATACTTGGAAAAGTTCTGTAAATCTACTCCCTATATCGCTTCCATCTTCATGAGTTCTGTTTTCGATAAATTCTGTAAAAGTTCTTTTTTCAAAAATAGCTGTATCTTCTGCGAACTGCAAAAATAAAAGTCGCACCAAAAAATGCTCCAAAGGATGCCCATCATAACCTACATCTTTGAGTTTGTCATGAAGTTTTCCCATAAGCTCCGCTGCTTTGATATTGATAGGGTCTTCTGCTACTACTTTGTGTTTTGTGTAACCAGCGATAAATCCAAAAAGATGGACATTTTTATAAAGTTCACTAAGGGTAAATTCATAAGATTTATCATCTTCTAAATCATAAAGTTTAAAGATTTCAAAATCAGAGATAAGTATATATTTTGGGAGTTCGGCTTCTTTAAGTCCTGGGAAATAGTCAAGTGCTTGTGTGTAAGCTTTATCTAGGTCTTTTCCACGAGATTTGTGTTCGACTAAAAGTGTTCCTTTCCAAAAAAGATCGATTCTTCCTCTTTTTTCACCCAACTTTTTGACAGGCTCTTCAAAAGAAGCGACCCTTTTTCTACTTATCCCAAAGATATTAAAAAATTCATTCCAAAAACTTTGAGATTCCGCATGTTCTCGCTGTTCACTTTCCCACTCTTTTGAGAATTGTATCGCCCTATTTTTTATCTCATTCCAACTTAATGCCATGCTAACCCTTTTAAATTAAAGTTTTTGATTGTAGCTGATTTGTTTTTAGTGCATTTCATTGATTATTATCTCCCAATGACCTTTTCTTGCACTACCAACCCTTAAAAGTTTGTTTTCCACTTTTAGTTTTGCAATACTTTTTTCAATAGCTCTTGTCGTGAGATTTAGAATATGTGCCAATTCATTTATAGTGATTTTTGAGTTTTCTTTGAGGAGTTTTAATATTTTATCCTCTGTGTTTACCGAACTTTTTACCGAATTCTTTACCGAACTTTTTAGTGATTTTTCAATACTTTTGAGGATAACTTCAAGCATAAATTCTATAAATGGTGTACTCTCTCCTAAGCTTCCTGATTCCTCTAAAACCTGATAATATCTCTTTTGATAGTCTCTTACAATACTTTCAGTTGGGATGACAATAAATGCTTTTTTCCAGCTATACAAAATCACACTTTGCCAAAGTCTTCCGATTCGCCCGTTTCCATCGCTAAAAGGATGGATAAACTCAAATTCATAATGAAAAACACACGACTTGATAAGGGGATGTTCATCGCTATTTTTGAGCCAATCAAACAAATCCTCCATAAGCTTTGGGACAAAATGAGGTTGCGGTGCGATATGAGTTACTCCATCTTTTCCCCCAACTCCAACATTAACTGTTCTAAAATTTCCAGCTGTTTTGAGAATTCCACTCATAAGGATTTTATGCGCTCTCAAAAGTTCTTTGATATTTTTATGGTTATAGTTTTCAAACTCTTTATAAGCATTGATAGCACCTTCAACCTCAAGAATCTCTTGATAAGTTCCAAGCACCCTTTTACCATCAAGGATAGCTGTTATTTTTTCTTCACCCAAAAAGTTACCCTCTATCTCTAAAGTACCTGCTAAAGTTTTGATACGACTAATTTTTCGTAAAGCGGGAGTGATGATATTTTTTTCTTCAACTTCAATCTTTGTCATCTCTTCACTAATCTTCGAGATTAAATTAACCATTTTAGTTGTGATAGTATAGGGTGGTTTAGCCATTTTTAAATATCTCCAAACATTTCAGATTTTCACTTCTCGTCTTTTCCCCATCCAAATTTTCATTATAAAAAAGCTTGTTTTACTTTTCCTATCTCATATTTTGAACCAAAATAGATTGGTGTTTTTTGGTGTAAATCTTCTGCTTTAATAGCAAGGATTCTTTGTGTTCCATCTATCGCTTCACCGTTTACAAGCTCTAAGATAAAAGCTATCGGATAGGCTTCAAAAAGGAGTTCGAGCTCACCATTTGGAGCAGATGATGTTTTTGGAGAAGAGTAAATCCCCCCTTTTTTAAATAAAATCTGGTGCGTATCAAGGGTTAAACTATCACTAAATCTAAGACGATATCCCTCACCAAAAAAGCTTTCTATTAAGTTTTTGTGTTCACTACTCCATTGTGACTGGATACCAGATGGGGAATTTATCTTCCCTTTTTCTGCTAGTAAAAAAGATTCTTGCTGTACAAACTCATTATTTTTGTATGAGAAAAATTTTACCCCTTCATTTTTTGAAGCAAAAACAAGTTGAAAAGTTGGTCCATAAGTGGTATAAATAGCTGCTTTGATATTATTTGCATCCATCTCATTTTCATAAACAGTAAAAATTGAACCTAATGAAAAATCAACATCAAGTAAATCAATATTGTCAATAGAAACATAACTTACTAGATATTTTCCAGCTTCATTAATAATGCAAAGTTGTTTTTTATCTTTACCAATAGCACCTTTGACACTTCTAACTTTTTCAAATTCTTTCTCAATAATCGCTGTACAATGGGTATAAACATCGTGATGAATCTCCTCATCAGACTTATTTACAAGAAAATCTGAATAATTTTTGAAAACATCTGTTTCAATTTCAACCGCAATATTTGAAATAGCATTAAAAACTTCTATCATTTTGTAACCTTTGTGCCTGATGTATGAAGATTGTATTATAGTTTTAATTATACACGACTAAAAATATACAAATTGAAAAAAACTATCATTTGCTTTAATGAAGTAAAGGTACTAAATTTTGATTACAAATAAGTTGTAAAAAATTGTTTTGTATAAACTATTTCAATGCAAATTTATTAAATGTTATCTTGTGTACATACTTTTCTAAATTTAACCTACCAACAACATCCCCAAATAGCTATTATAAGCAACATAACAAAGGAGTAAAAATCCCCCCTGCACTCTAGTGATACTTTTCGTTTTCCCTTTAGCACTATAGACCATAGCAAAAAGTACAATAGTTAGCAATGCCATAACTATCCAGTCTCTATTTAAAACCTCTGGAGATATTGAATTCATAGGGTTTATGACGGTTGCTATTCCGATAACTGCTAAGATATTAAACATATTTGAGCCAACTACATTTCCTATAGCTATATCATCTTCCCCTTTTTTAACAGCCACGATAGAAGCTGCTAATTCTGGAAGTGATGTTCCAAGTGCAACAATAGTAAGTCCAATAATAAGGTCACTTACCCCAAATTCTGTAGCAACTCCAACAGCACCCCAGACAAGTACTTTTGAGCTTCCAACCAAAAGAAGAAGTCCAGCCACAAGCCACCCAATAGCCATTTGCAAACTCATAGGATGTTTCAAAAGTTCTTCATCTATTTCACTTCCAAAACTATCATTTTTCTCTTTCATAGCTGAATATACAGACCAACCAATCAAAGCAAAAAAACCAAATAAAAGAACTACACCTTCAACAAAACTAAGTGTATCATCCATCAAAAAATAACCACTCAATAAAATAATCAAAAAGAGTAAAGGTATCTCTTTTCTTACGATTTTAGAATTAACACTAATCGGTGCGATTAACGCTGTAACTCCTAAAATCAAAGCAATATTGACTATATTGGAACCAATTGCATTTCCCAAAGCTAAAGAGGGATTTCCAGCCCACGATGCTGTTGCAGAAACTACCATCTCAGGGGCACTTGTCCCAAATCCAACTATTATGACACCTATCAATAAAGATGGCATTCCTAAATGTTTTGCAGTCGCTGATGCTCCATCTATAAATTTATCGGCACTCCAAACTAAAAGTGCAAAACCTATTACTATTGCTGTAAAAAATAAAATCATCTAAGTACCTTTTTAAATATAATTAACATCTATTTATTTTGAAGAGAGGTAGTATTCAATCTCATTTTTACCCAAAATATTAATAGTATTCGTAGAACCAATAGTTCTAATAGGATGTCCAATCGTAGCTACATAAGAGCCATCTTTATCTAAAATACCAAGCTTATCCATAGTTTCAAGAAGTGTTGTGTACATATTGTGTTTGTGTTCACCTTTGATGGTTGCTATTGGAAAAATTCCCCAACAAATAGTGAGTTTTCCAAGTGTCTCTTCATTTCGTGAAAAAGCATAAATAGGTGTTTTAGCTCTATATCTTGCCATTTTTATAGCTGATGCCCCAGAACTTGTAAGTGCCAAAATTCCTTTCGCTTCTATATCATCTGCAAGTTTTGTTGCACTTGCTTGAATCATTTCAGATGCATCATATTGCTTCATACTCTCTTGTTTTGCAAAAGGATAAATAGTCTCCATTTGCTCGATGATACTACTCATCGTCTCTACAACATTGACTGGATTGACCCCAATTGCACTCTCTTCACTCAGCATCACCACATCAGTTCCATCAAGAACAGCATTTGCAACATCACTAACTTCTGCTCTTGTAGCTCTTTCATTTTGTGTCATACTAAGTAACATTTGAGTTGCAGTGATGACTGGTAAGCCTCTCTCATTTGCTTTTTTGATAAGCATTTTTTGAATAATAGGCACTTCAAAATAAGGGACTTCTATACCTAAATCACCTCTTGCTACCATAATCCCATCACTTACATCTAAAATCTCATCTATATTTTCAACTGCATCAAATTTTTCAATTTTTGCTATAAGTTTCCCATCATAAGAACCTATAAGTTCTCTAGCGTGCAACATATCTTGTTTGTTTTGAACAAATGAGATAGCAAAAAAATCAACCTTATTTTCTACACCCCAAGCTATATCTTTTTCATCTTTTTTGGTAATAACATCTATGTTGATAGCAGTATTTGGGAAATTCACCCCTTTTTTAGAACTAAGAATCCCGTGATTTTCAACAACCGCCACCAAATTTGGAGTTGTTTCTACTACTTTTGCTCGTATAGCTCCATCGTAAAGGTATATGAACTCATCAACTTGAACTTTTGCCAAAATATTTGGATAGTTTATACTTACCACATAACTATTTGATGATTCTTTGTATCCAACTATCTCGTTTGGTACAAATGTTATTTTATCTCCACTATTAAGATTGAAAGTCTCTTTAATCTCACCAATTCGCACTTTTGGTCCTGAAATATCTTGCATTATCCCAACTACTATCCCTAGCTCTTTTGATGCTTCTCTTATATTATTGAGTACATTTTTATGATATTCATAACTTCCATGGCTAAAGTTCAGTCGAAAAAGATTTGCTCCAGCTAAGATAAGCTCTTTTATCGTCTCTTTTTTTTCACTCGATGGTCCAATTGTTGCTAAAATCTTTGTTCTTTTCATTTATATCCTACTTGTTTCGATAACTTCTAAAATTTAAAAATTCAAAAATAGAATTTTTCTCTTCAATTTTTTTATAAAAATCCCCATCAAAAAAGTTTTCATCTACCATTTTTGCTAATTTCCAAAAATTATAAATATGCTCTTTTGTTCGCTCTGTACTATATTCTGTAGCAGTTGCTGTTGTCATTAAAAATGCCCAATCACTACTTTGTGCCAAAAGAAGCTCTCTTGCCATTTGATTAAGAAGTTTCTCTTCATTTTCATTTGCACTATTACTGTATCTATTTGCATATTCACACATACTGTTTGCCATTTGATGAAGGTGTCTATATATCCAGTCGTTTGATGGATTGAGCCACACATCATAATATCCTCTATCTCCCCACGAAGATGGATGTGGAACAGCTATAGGATTGTATGGGAAATAATCAAGATACTGTGCTGGTGTGATTGCTTTAAACACTTTATGACAATCAATCTCTTTAAACATATTGTATAAAAATTCAACCCCCTCAAACCACCAATGCCCAAACAATTCAGCATCATACGGAGATACAACACAAGGAGGTCTATCCATAAATTGTGAGATATGTTCGATTTGTTTCTCTCTATTGAAGTGAAAATTTTGTGCGTGTTCTTTTGTTTTATCCATCCCTACAAATGGGTCATATATCTCTTTATGGTCAGTTTCTCCAGTTATTTTATGGTATTTATAACCTGTAAATACCCTATGACCATCTGGATTGATATAATCTTTAATATACTCAAAATCCAAGTCATACCCAATATCTCTATAAAAATCTCTATAGCAAACATCCCCTGGATACCCCTCTTTTGAGCTCCAAACTTGTTTTGAAGATTGGTGGTCTCTTCCAAAAGCAGCTACCCCATTTGGTGAAACTATTGGGGAATAAACTCCATATTGTGGTGTGGGTTCACTATAAACCAATCCATGAGCATCCATGATAAAAAATTCAATATTATTCTTTTTCAAAACAACATCCAACCCTTCATAGTAAGCACACTCTGGAAGCCAAATTCCACGTGGTTGTTTGTGGAAATGTTTTTTATGACTAGCAACTGCTACTTCAATTTGAACATCAACCGCTTTTGGATTGATGGCTAAAAGTGGTAAATAGCCATGTGTTGCACCACAAGTGATAATTTCAAGCTTCCCTAAATCATAAAAATATCGATATCCATTTAATACTTTTCTTTCTAAAAAACCACAGAAAAACTCTTTTGTTTTGGTAAAAAAGTCAAGATAAAACTTTGCGATATTTTCATATTCACTATTTTGTGTTCTCTTTACCTCTTTATCCCCTAACTCGATAAGCCTATCAAGGTATCTTTCATATTTCTCCATCAAATGAACATCATCCAACATCTCAGCTAGTGGAGGTGTCACTGATACGGTTAGTGAAAAATCCACACCCTCATCTTCTAGTCGTTTGAGCCTTTGAAGTAAAGGGATATAACATTCAGAGATAGCTTCAAATAACCAAAATTCTTCCAAAAAATTTTCATATTGCGGATGTTTTACAAATGGTAAATGCGAGTGAAGTACCGGTATCCAATACCCTTTTATCATCTAGTTTCCTTTATTGAGTATCGTATGTGAACTCAAATTTTTCTTTTTTACTAATGAGATAGAGTTTAAATTCACTATCTCATCTTTTTCATTCAAATCTTCAAAAACAAAATCACTATAAAGTGGTGAATTTTTATACCCTTTGAGCGTTGCATCAAAAAGTTTTAATCTATTTGATACAAGGAGAGGTACAGAAGTATTATCATCTACTTTTATATGTAATTTTGCAGTTAAGCTTTTTGACTCTATCTCATAATGAACATAATAATCCCCAACACTAAAAGAGGACTCAAAAGATGATATTTCAACATTTTGTTCATCAACAATAGAAATATTCAATTTTACATCATCCGTAGGGATACCAAGTTTTTCTAACGTTTCATTTGTCACTTCCCAATAAAGATATGAGTTGTGAGGATTTATAGCCATCAAAGTCAAACTATCAACAAAATATCTAGTAGGTATCTCATAGCTACAGTTTGTACTAGGGAGTGGTTCACTGTTTTTTAAAACACCGCTATATCCAATATCACCACTATCTAAACTTTCAAAAATAATCTGATTTTTATTGTCCATATCTTTAAGCCCCAATTTCATTTAGATTTGCAACACCTGGGAGGATTTTACCTTCAAGAAGTTCTAAACTAGCCCCACCACCTGTTGAGATAAATGAGAAATTATCTTTTTCACCAGATTTTATAATTGCATTTACTGTATCTCCACCACCTGCTATTGTGTAAGCATAAGTATCAGCTATCGCATGAGCTATTTTAAAAGTACCTTTTGAAAACAAATCAACCTCAAACATCCCCATAGGTCCATTCCAAATAATCGTATTAGATAACCCTATAACTTCTTCAAAAAGTCGCACCGTTGCTGGTCCTATATCTAAAGCTTTGAAATTGTCATCTATCTCTTGAACTGGAACTATTTTGATATTGCTTGGATTTTTTATATCATCAGTTATGACAACATCTACAGGTAAGTAGAGATTTACTTTAGCTTGTTTTGCCATCATTAAAATAATTCTAGCCTCTTCAAGAAAATCATTTTCAAGAAGTGAATCTTTCATATCATGTCCCAACGCTTTTAAAAATGTATTACTCATAGCACCACCTATGATAATTTTATCAACTTTTTGGATAATATTTTTAAGAAGTACGATTTTTGAAGAGACTTTCGCACCACCAACTACAAGGGTAATCGGTTTGATTGGTGTAAAAAGTGCTTTAGCAAACGCACTTATCTCTTTTTTGAGTAAAAACCCACTTACACTTACAGGGACAAATTTAGCAATACCGCAAGTTGAACTGTGTGCTCTGTGAGATGTTCCAAAAGCATCATTTACATATACATCACAAAGTTTTGCTAAATCTTGAGATAATTTCTCATCATTTTTTGTTTCCCCTGCAAAAAATCGAATATTTTCAAAAAGATATACTTTCCCATCAACTGGGATAAAACTTTCAAAATCTTTTACAAACTCTACATCTTTGTGCAATAGCCTACTCAATCTTTTTAAAAGATGTTGCGTTGAAAAATTTTCATCAACCTCTTTTGGTTGTCCTAAGTGTGTCACAAGGAGAATATATCTAGCTTTATGGTCAATACAATATTCAATAGTAGCTAATGACTCTTTTATCCTTGTATCATCTGTAATAGTGTGCGTATCATCCATTGGTACATTGTAATCAACTCTTATTAAAACTCTTTTATTTTCAAGCTCAACATCTTTTATCGTTTTAACATTTTGCATTCTTTCTATATTTGACAACATTTGTATATCCTTTTTACTATATTAATTATTATACATTTTCATATAATACTCATGAACCATTCTACCTGAATCAAAATCATTCAAAGTATCTATCATCGAGTTTCTCATAATACTCATCCATTTTTTCTTGTTTTTATAATATGTTGGTAGTGCTTCATTTTCTAATATATCCATCAAGTGCTGATTATCAAGTCTATCTTGCTCTTCATGAGGTAAATCTTTAGCAATTGCTGGAATAGTAAAACAATTTTGCCCGTGTTTTTCAAACTCAGGATGCCAACCATCAGGGATAGAGATATTCACAGCACCATTCATAGCTGCACTCATGCCACTTGTTCCACTAGCTTCCCTTGTTACCCTTGGGGTATTAAGCCAAATATCAGCCCCTTTTTTGAGCATCATAGAGAGGTTAAGCTCATACCCAACTAAAACAGCTATATTTTTGTACTCTTTACTAATATAATTTATCTCATTAAAGATATTAATCGCTCCACTATCGAATGGATATGGTTTACCTGCCCAAATAATCTGAACTGGCATATCTTGACTATTTACAAAATCTACAAATCGCTCAAAATCATATTTCAAAAGCCCTGGTCTTTTGTATTCAGCAAATCTTCTTGCCCAAACAATTGTTAAAACATTTGGATCCATCATTTTACCTGTTTGATTTGCTACTTCAATAAATAACATCCTTTTTAGATGTTTTTTTCTCGCTTCAAGCTCATAATCTTCGTGCTCATCTAAAGCTGTTAATAACCCTTTATCTGCCCAATATCTTCTATTTTGTGCATTTGTAACATAAATTATCTCACACTTATCTTCCACCCAAGACCACATTTTATTTGAAACTTCACAATGCATTCGTGAAACAGCATTTGCTATTTTTGAGGCTTTTAATGCCCCAACTGTAAGGCTAAATAGGTCATTATGTGTTTCCATTAAAACTCTTACTTCATCGATTGCAAGACCATTAAAGAACCCCATTTTATGCAGTAAGAACAAGCTATGCTCTTCATTTCCAGCAGCTTCAGGTGTATGAGTTGTGAAAACAACATGTTTTTTCACCTCTTCAAGGTCTCTCATTTTTCCATATAACTCAAACACAAGTGGTAGTGCATGTCCCTCGTTCATATGGTAAATCTCTGGTCTAATCCCTAAAGCATCTAAAACTTTTACCCCACCGATTCCCAAAATAATCTCTTGTGCAATTCTTGTTTCATTGTTAGAATCATAGAGTTTATGTGTGATTGTTCTTGCTAAATAATCATTTTCTTCAATATCAGTTGAAAGTAAAATAATAGGAGCTGTTCCAAAAGTCTCACTTGGAACGATATACGCTCTCACTTTTACATCTTTTGTATTAACTGTAACACTTACAGTTATTCCAGTATCTTCTAAAAAATAATATCTTTTCTTTCTAAATTCAACTCTAAGATTTCTCTCTTCATCTCTCCCTTGGTCGTAATATCCATAACTCCAAAGCATCCCAACACCTATAACATTTTGTTGTAAGTCATAAGCACTTCGCATATGAGAACCAGCCAAAAACCCAAGCCCTCCACTATATATCTTCAAAGCTTGATGAATTGCAAACTCCATCGAAAAGTAAGCTACGCTCTTACTATATTTTGGATTTATTTTATACTGCCTATATCTTTCCATTTGTTTTATCCTTTGTTTGTTGTTGTGATGCTATTATTTTTAAACCTTCTAAATTACCATATTGTGAATCTGATAGTACCATTTTTAGCTCTCCTCTTAGTTTATAAAAAGAACTTTTTTTATACTCTTCTTGTAAAAAATCCAAAAGCCAAATATTATTTGAAATAACACTACCCCCTAACACATACACTTCGCAATTCAATAGATTCAATACTGTAAAAAATGAATGAACCAATCCATCCAAAAAAATTTGTTTCGTTTGTGCGTCAATTTCGTTAAGTCTTAAACCCCTTAAAGCTTTACCACTTGTACTAAGTTCCAAGCAATCATCTCTACCACATTGGCAAAGATGATTTGTTTTTCTAAAAGGGATATGTCCTATCTCACCAGCAAAGTTGTCTTTTCCGTATAATACTTTATCCCCTATAACTATTCCACATCCAAAGCCTGTACCTATATACAAAACTATCATCGAATTTATATCTTGAAATTTTGAATATTCATATATGGTTGCTGCGTTTAAGTCATTTTCTACGATAACATTGATCTCATATTTATCTTCGATAAACCTTTTTATGTATAACTCTTTTAGGTCTATATTAGGTGCATTTAATATGACTCCATCTCTTACTTGCCCTGCAAATGAGATAGCTATATTTTTAATCCCTTTTTTTAAACTTATCTGCTCTTCTAAGAATGTAACTAAATCAACTTTAGCACTTTCTAAAACAATAATCTCTTCGTTATCAAAAGAGTATTTAAAGTTCGTTCCACCAAAATCTATATATAAATTCATCTATACAACTTTAGATACTCTTTTGAAGAATTTTTCCATGAATTATCAACATTCATATTGTGTTTTGCTAACTTTACAAATCGACTTTTATTTGCATATAAAGAGATAGCTTTCGTTATGGCGTACATATACCAAAAGATTGTATGTTCTTTGTAAACCACACCTATTCCCACTTTTTTAGAGTAATCATCTGTATGTGTAAAATCAATCACACTATCTTTTAATCCACCAGTATATGCAACAATTGGCAATGCTCCATATCTCATAGTTATCATCTGATTTAAGCCACAAGGCTCAAATTTTGAAGGCATTAATAAAAAGTCACAAGAAGCATAAAGTCTTCTGCTATAAGCTTCATCAAACCCAACTGTGATATGGATATTGCTATATTTTCCCGCTAGATTTTCAAAAATGTGATTGTAGTACTTCTCTCCACTTCCTAAGATAACAAAATTTATATCTAAATCTTTTAAAAGGTGTAAACTCTCGATGATTAGGTTAACCCCTTTTTGCTCAGTAAATCGTCCTATAAAAACAAATAGAGGCTTTTCAGCTCCTTCCAAACCTAACTCTTTTAAAAGTTTGACTTTATTTTTAGCTTTTAATTCATAACTTTTTGCATCATAATTTTGTGTGATATATGTATCATTTTGTGGATCAAAAACATCATATCCAAGACCATTTAAAATCCCTTCAAGCTTATAGTTATTTACCACAAGTGTATCTTCTAAAGTATGTCCAAAAGCAGTTGTTTGTATCTCTTTTGCATAGCTTGGACTTACTGTTGTCACTTTATCACTATAAAAGATTCCAGCTTTTAAAAAATTTACACTATCAAAATATTCCAATCTATCATTTTTAAAACATTCATTCCAGCTAAGTTCAAGTTCACTTACTGTTGTTTTGTCAAATATCCCTTGATAGGCTATATTATGGATAGTAAAAATAATCTTTTGTGTTAAAAAGTATTTTGTTTTTGCCAAAAGTGCTACAAGTGCTGTTTGCCAATCGTTGATATGAATAGCATCACAATTAAGCTTTAGCTGTAACATTGTTTCAATAATAGCATATGAGAAAAGCCCAAATCTTAAAGCATTATCTCCAAAATCTCCAAAGCTATCATGATACATACCATCTCTATCACAAAGAATGGGGTTGTATAAAAAGAGTTCAAATTTATTATCTTTTTTAGAAAAAACATCAATTTGATGTCTAACCCCACCAAGCCAAATATCAAAACTTGTCCCTTGGTACTCTATACTATATTTGTCTCTATTTACTATTTTATACAATGGCATTATTGTATAAACAGTAGCTTTTGTTCTTAAATCTTCTGGTAAACTATAAGCAACATCGGCTAAACCACCACTTTTTGCATAGGGAAAGATTTCACTTGAAGCAAATAAAACGTTCATCATATTCTCCTTAATTTTTGGTACAAGTCTAAAGGTTCCGTAGTTTATTAGCTACATCACTTGGTAACACACTATTTAAAAATATCCCACTATCAAGCTCAAACCCAGCGATACCATTGAGCCTTGGGTAGATATTGATACAAAACCTAAAATATTCTTGCGAATCTTTTGAATAATTTTCATAGGGATGATTTTTAAAAATCATATTAAATGAAAACTCCCCTAAACTCTCTTTATATTTTGTAAAAATAAGTTTTAAAGATTGTCCTAGATGCACCATTGTAGTATCATCAAATTCCATAATGGTTGCAATCTTCTCTTTTGCTACAATTTTAACTTCATATGGAAATTTCGAAGCATAAGGGGCGTAACATACAAATGATTCATTCTCAAAAATAAAATTTTTTTCATATTTTTTCTCTTCATAGACCAAATCATCAAGCAATCCCCTCTTAAATTGATGATAGTACTCTTTTTTATAGTTTATCTCCTCTTCTATATCACTTGGTACAAAAGGGATCGCTATAAGTTGAGAATGGTCATGAGATTGTGATGCACCAGCAAGTGAGCCAGAATTTTTAAACAAACTTACATATTTCAATCTTGTATCATTTTGTAAACTTTTTATCCTATTTTGGCAAATAGTTAAATAATCAACGAACTCATTTAAATCATAATCAAACATTGTTTTTTTATGATTTGGTGTTTCTATTATAACCTCGTGAGCTCCAAAACCATTAAAAACATCAAAATAATCATCTTTTCTCCCTATAGATTCTGTATCAATAGATAATACATTGTATAAATTTGGAACAACTCTTGTTTTCCAAGAGCTACTGTCCCCTATTCTTTCTATCTCAGTTGGAGTTAAATATTCATTTCCAACATCAAAGGGACAAATGTTTCCCTCAATATTGTTATCAGATTTATTAAGAAAATTATTTGGTCTTTTTGCTCTATTTGGAGAAAATAAAACCCATTTTTTAGTTAATTTACAATATCTAAACTGTGAATTTTCATCATTTTGAGAAGTTGTTTTATGCATAGCACTATTGTTTGAACTTGAAAATTCATTTTCAAAAACAATCGGTTGGATAATGTTTTGAGGAATATCTTTACCCATAAGTGTATAAATATTCGCTAAATGAAGTCTAAATAAATTATCAAAACTTCTTTTTTGAAGTGTAAAATGGTCATCATCATACCACCAAAACCAATCACTTCCAAGTGCTATCATAAACTCATTTTTTATTGCACTTTGTTTAAAAGTAAGCAAATCTACACTATGTTGTATATAATCTTTTTTTGTTTGGCACAATAATTCCCAAGCTTTATTCTTTTGCTTTTTTCCTATCCAAATATCAAAATTTCCATCTATCCAACTCCCAGAGGCTATATGTTTTATATCATTTACAGGAAAATTTAAACTTTCAAATTCACTAGGGAGAATCGTTTGTATAAAATTTGCATTGTTTTGAAGTTCACCATATAAAGTTTCAAAAAATTCCAAACCATTATTTGTATAAAACTCCCAAGCATTTTCACCATCTAAAATAACACTTACTATCGAGTTTGAAGCTTTTTCAAGACTAATCTTTTTAAGTCTTAAAATAAAATCTTTTACAGCATCTTTTGGATTTTGTTTTGAATATTCAAAACCAATCAAATCACTTAAAACTTTATCTCTAAAAAATAAAGTTATATTATTTTGTATATCTTTATAATTCTCATACAATATACTTTTATCTGTATTATCAATAGATTTATAAAGTATCTCTTCATCTGTTCCTATCCATGATATTTTATTTTGACTAAAAAGCTCTAACGCTTTGAGACTTACAGAACCTTCAGCTGGCCAAAAACCTTTTGGATAGAAACCAAAAGCGTCATAAAAATAAGAGATTGCATCTTCTACTTGAGAAGTGATACAATCTATAAAATCACAATCAATATTTGGTAAAGTTGTATATGGATTTGCCTCTTTTGCACTATTTATATCTAAAAGCAAAGGGGCAATTGGGTGATAGAATGGTGTTGTAGAGAGTTCAATTTTCCCTTCAAGTGCTAATTCTTTATAAAATTCTATAATTTTTCCACAAAACAAAATAAGCTCATTGATTAAATCATTTTTTTGCTTATGGGAAAAATTAGCACCTTGATAAAGTAAACTTTTTATAAGATTATTATTTGTTTTTAAATAATTACCACACCAAGAGAGTAAAAATAAAACTTCTGCATCTACAATCTCTTCACAACTAAATTCTTTTAAACTCTTGTGAGCTTTGAGATATTTCACATAAAGTTCATTGTATCGCCAAAGTGGTTGTATGAGATTTGCCTCATTAGATAAAAAAAGATATTCTTCTAGTTTTTCAATATCTTTTGAAGTGAGTAACTCTACATCTTCTTTGACTACCTCTAGCAATTCATCATTCGCTGTTCCATTACTATATTTTTTAATTTGAACTAACAATGATGGTACAAGGTTAAATGTCGCCTTAATGCCATCATATCGACTTACAATATATGGCATATCGTAGTAATCTTTTATAGCATGTAAAAATACCCAAGGCATTTTTGTTTTTTTTGCTATATCATCCCCATAATAAGGTTGATGCATATGCCAAACAAAATTGAGATAAATCATATTATTCTTTTATCCAAGCATCTATTTTTCTTTTGTATTCGTCAAATATTTTATTTGCATTTTCATGGTTTTTTGCTTGAATATAGATATTTAAAAACTCTTGATGTTGATCTGGAATCATCAAAATCCACTCTTTTTCATCAAGCCAAATTTTCACACCATCAAGATGCGATGATTTTTTATTTGCACCATCTTCAAGGAATTTTCTCATCATCTTCCCTTTGTACTCACTAGGACACGCTACATTTTCACCTCTATATGCAAAATCTGGTATCTCTTTGATAATCTCACTTAATTTTTTTTCGCTTAACAATAAACACTCTAAAAATTTAAAACTAGAGAAAACAGCGTCAGTACTAAGTCCAAATTCACTAAATGCAAAATGACCATCTGTATTTGCTACCAAATCATACTCTGCAAGTTGTTTTGCTTTAAACCCACCAAATTTTCCTTTTATTATCTCTAAATTTGCATATTCAATAAAGTCAGGCATCCACGCTGGAAGGAAGATTTTTTTAATATCATGGCAACTATTATTTAAAATATGGAGTAATACAAGAAGTAAAATATAATCTTTAACCAAATTTCCCTCATCATCAATCACTTGAAATTTTTGTCCATTTGGATAAATTAAAATTCCACAATCCAATTCTAAAGATTTAACAATTTTCCCAACTTCTTTTTGTGATTTTTTGATGATTGATGGGAGTTTTTGAAGTTGTTTATCATCTTCATAAGCATTGAGCATAATCGACTCAATCCCCAAATCATTAACAATTTTCGGATAAATTTTTGAAGTGGAACCAAACATCAAATCGGCTGCTATCTTTAACTCTTTATTTTTAAAAGAAGTTTTATTTGTTTTCTCTTTGATTGCCTCAATATAAATATCAATAGCTTCTGTATCTTCAAAAATTTCCCCTATTTCATTAAATCTTACTCGTCTAAAGTTTTCTCTAAAAAATATTCTTTCTATATTTTTTGCTAAATTTGTATCGATAAGTAAAGCTTCATTTGTATAAAAAATAATTTCTGTTTCCTCTTGATTTCGAACAGATTGTCTTATGTGAACTCCTGCAACTACATCATCTTTGTTTGCTAGATTATACCTCATCACTACAGATGGAACACTAAAAATATCTACAACATTGATACCACTTGAAAGCATCCCACTTAAAAATGATCGTTTTAACATTCGTGAACTTTTATGATAATCACGAGAAAGATACATTTTACTTCCAGCAGGTAAAATTGAACCAAAGGATTCAGCAAGTTTTACAGCTAATTCACAAGAAAGTTCAATATTTACTCGTCCTACAACTGTTCCTGATTCAAAAATAGAAGCTTTATATTTATCTCCCCAGATAACATTATTACTAATAACAGCATCCTCTTCAATAGTCTTATTTGGCCAAACCATAACATCTTTTAAAAATACGACACCTTTATCAATAGTGCATCTTTCAGCTATTATCACACCCTCTTTTGCTTTTACTTTTTTTTCTACCTTACAATCATTGCATAAAATTGCATTATTGATTTTTGATTTTTCACCAATATTATTTCTATCCCAAATAATTGTATTTTCTAACTTTACACCCTCTTCAAGAAAACAATTTTCACCAATAGCAACATTTGAAAGTTCGCCATTTGATTTAATATGAGTATCCTTTCCAACTACAACTATCCCTTTTACATTGACACTTGGAGCTATTGTTGCCCCTTTTTCTAGATACACTACTCCATCTTCATAATTTATTTTATCCCCTTTGATAGGTAAGGTAATCGTCCCATTAAAAATATCTTGATATACCTCTCTATAACTTTCAGGATTTCCAACATCTCTCCAATATCCCTCAATCATACATCCCCAAAGAGTTACATCATCTTTCATAAGCGTTGGAAATAAATCTTTTGCAAAGTCAAAATTTTCACCATCTGGAATATAATCCATAATTTCAGGTTCAATAATATAGATACCTGTATTAATAGTATCACTAAACACCTCTCCCCAACTTGGTTTTTCAAGAAATTTTTGAATTTTTCCATCATCTGAAGCGATAACAACACCAAACTGCAAAGGATTTTCAACAGGTGTAAGGGCAATTGTAAGTTTTGATTTTTTCTCTTCGTGAAATTTATAGATTGTTTTAAAATTAAAATCGGTTACTAAATCACCACTTACAATGATAAAAGTTTCATCTAAAAAATCTCTAGCAAATCCAACAGCACCTGCTGTTCCATAATCATCATCTGGTAAAACATAAGAGATATTCACCCCAAAATCTTTTCCATCTTTAAAATAATCTTTTATAACATCTGGCATAAAATAAAGTAAAATAGCGATATCTTTCACCCCTAAATCATCTCTTAACTTGATAATTATATGTTCCATCATTGGTCTATTTAAAATTGGTAACATTGGTTTTGGTATGCTATTTGTGAGAGGTTGTATCCTTGTTCCAAATCCGCCTGCTAATACTATTGCTTTCATGTTTTTCCTTTTTTTATATGATTACTATTAAAATTATGACACCATTTCTCTTGATGTTTACTTGTAATTTTTAGTGTAACTTAATTGTAATTCAATTGAATATATCATATTGTAATACAATTACAGTAGAATTACCAAAACCGATATTAGGAAAATAAAATGAATAATACAAAGCTACTTTTTGGTATCCATTGCCATCAACCAATTGATAATTTTGACCATGTTGTTTATGATGCTATTGCAAAATCATACAAACCATTTTTTCAAACTTTGCAAAATTTTCCTAGCTTTAAATGTTCAGTCCATTTTAGTGGATGGCTTTTAGAATTTATACAAAAAAATGATTCTGAACTCTTTTCTCTTATTCAAAAGCTTTCAGTCCAAATTGAATTTTTTAGTGGTGGTTTTTATGAACCTATCTTAGCTTCAATCCCTTCAAAAGATAGAATAGCTCAAATACAAAAGCTTAATATTTTCATAGAAACATACTTCAATCAAACCCCAAAAGGACTTTGGCTCACTGAAAGAGTTTGGGATGATTCAATTATTGGTGATTTAAAAAAATGTGGCATAGAATATGTAATAGTTGATGATTATCATCTCCTTTCAAATGGAACTACACAAAATCTACAAGGGTACTATCTCACAGAAAATAATGGTGAAACAATCGCCCTATTTCCAATAAGTAAAGATTTACGATATACCATTCCATTTTCTTCAACAGCTCAAATCGAAGAGAAACTTGAATCATTTAGCAGTAAAGATGGCTCAAATGGTGCGATAATATTCGACGATGGGGAAAAATTTGGAATATGGCCAAAAACTTATGAGTTGTGCTATGAACATGGTTGGCTTAAAGATTTTTTTGCATTAGATGTTACAAATGGAACTATCGAGTCACAAACTTATAAAGAGTTTTTTGAATCAAACAAACCCCTTGGTTTAATCTACCTAAAAACAGTTTCCTATGAAGAGATGGGACATTGGTCAAATCTTGATAGAAGCTATCACTATAGTCAAAGTGGTATTTGGAAAAACTTTTTTATCAAATATCAAGAGAGTAATTGGATACATAAAAGAGTTTTAGAACTTTCAAAGAATCAAACAGATGATGAACTTTATCTTGATTGTTTATACAAAGCACAATGTAATGATGTACTTTGGCACGGTGTCTTTGGAGGAATTTATCTTCCAAATCTAAGAGACAATGCCTATAAATATATCATAGAGTGTGAAAAGATGCAACCTTTAGAAGCTTTGAGCATTTACGATATCGATTTTGATGGATATCTTGAGTATAAACTTTCAAGTAACGATTTACTAGCTATTGTTAAACCAAATCTAGGTGCAAGTATAGTTGAACTTGATATAAAAGCTAAAAACTTCAATCTTTTAAATACCCTCACAAGAAGAGAAGAGGAGTATCACAAAAATATCAAAAAAGAGGCAAAGCTAGAAAACAATGAAATAGCTACAATTCACGATAATGTTCTTACAATGGATGAAAATATCCAAATCCATCAAGATAGCTATCTGAAAAAATCTTCGATGAACTCTATTTGTGATGATTCATCTCTTTTTACTCAATTTATCAATTTGAGTGATGCTATATTTACACCAATAAAAGAAAATGAATCTACCTTCACACATACTTTTAATATGATGGGTAAAGAGGGAAATATCCAAAAAGAATATTCTTTAAAAAATAATACTTTAGAAACAAATATCATTTTAGAAACGCAAGAAAAAAGAAAAATGAAATTTGTAGATGAGTGGAATTTACATTTTGCAATTTATAATATTTTAGAGATAAATGGAAAACTTTTAGAAGATAACCTAACTATCACTTCAAATAAATTAGAGATATTTGACCCATATCTTAGCTCTAAAATCATATTTGATTTAACAAGTGAAACTGAAATTTTTATATCTAAAGATTTTACAGTAAGCCAAAGTGAATCTGGACTTGACTTAACAGTTCAACATCTTTCTCTCCAATTTGTAACCAACTTTAGTAATACTCTTGAGTACAAAATAACATTTAAAATCAAAGAGGTATGATGAAAAAAGTAGTAATAATAGGCGGTGGATTTTCAGGAATCTACGCCCTTAGAGAATTAGCCAAGCAAAGTGATATAAAAATCACAATTATAGATAAGCACCCGTATCATAACTTACAGCCAGAAGTCTATGACTTAATAGCAAACAAATCAAATATTTCAGATGTTACGATAGATTTACCAAGCCTTTGTGCTGGTTTGCATCATTCCTATTTAGAATTTAAAAATTTAAGAGTTACCTCTATAGATTTTCAAACTCAAAATATCTTTACCCAAGAAGATGAGATAGTTACTTATGATTATTTGATTTTAGCTATGGGGACAAGAACACTTTTTCCCACTTCAATTGAGGGGCTAAATAATACAGATGATATTAAAAAACTCCACAAAGCCCTCTTTTTCAAGCAAAGTTTTGAAACACAACTTTTCAATAAAGTAAGTGACGAAGCAAAAAAATGTGATAAAACACAAATAGTTGTCGTTGGTGCTGGACTTAGTGGTGTTGAAATTGCTGCTGAGATGGCTAACTATGCAAAACAATTTTTTGAAAGGGGAAATTTTATTTGTGATAACTTGAAAATCTCTCTCATTAGTTCAGGAGATACAATTTTAAGTGGATTTCATAAAAAAATTGTCCAAATGTCAAACGATAGATTGAAAGATTTGAAAATAGATATCATAACAAATGCAAAGATGACAAGTAGTGATGAGGAGTTTTTATATCTTAGTAATGGTACACATATAAGATATTCATTTATTGTTTTTGCTGGTGGAATTGAAGCTTCAAATCTCTCAACAAAACTTAATCTTTCAAAAAATAAGAAAAATCAAATCATTGTAAATGGATATCTCCAAACAAAAGAATATCCAAATGTTTTTGCTATTGGAGATATTGCACAGATAAAAAATAAAGAGGGGCAAATTATGCCTGCAAATGTCACAGTTGCAAAAATAAGTGCAAAATGTGCAGCCCATAATATTGTAAATAGTATAAAAGATAAAGAGTTAAAAGTTTGTGATCCAAAACTTGAAGGAACTCTAATAGCTTTAGGTGGAAGATATGCGGTATGTGACCTTTATGGAATAGTTCAAGTAAAAGGATTTATAGGATATTTGATAAAACAATTTGTATTTTTAAGATATAAATTACCACTTTTAAGAATCATTAAAAATGGACATAAAAAGCTTACAATGTAGCTTTTTTTCTTTTTGTTGTTTCTCTCTTTTGACTCCTTTTTTTGTTATAATTTCAAAAAAATTGGAGTCTTTTATGCGTTATATATTTCTAGTACTTTTAGTATTAATCTTTCAAGGTTGTGGAGAACAACAACCAAAACTTTGTATTTCACAACAAGAGTTAGTATCTAAAAGTTATAGTGAACTAAGTGTTGTAGCTAAATCAATCAAAGAGCAAGAGAGTGCTATGAGTGATTTTGCAAAATTTATCGATATTATGAAAAGTTATGTAAGTGATTATTCAAATACAATTCAAGCAAGTGCTTATTTTTCAAATGCACTTAGAGTCTTACCAATCCCATACGCTGGGGAAGTTTCAAATGCTACAAAATTGGTTTCAAACAGTTTAGTTACTCTAAACAATACAGCCTCTGCCCTTCATAAATATAGAGAAAGTAGTGCAATTTTTATCAAAGAATACAATCAATTAGGTGAAAATCCAACTCCAAGTGCATTAGCCGAACTTTCTAAATATGCAGATAATACTCTCATCATCGATGCTTTAGCTCTTCAAGGAGAGATGGAACAAATCTCAAAAACAACGGAAGGACTCTTAACTGCAACACAAATCATCTCTACAACATCAACAACTGCTTTAAATTATTTAGGAAAAGCAAAATCTTTATTAGGTGGAACAGAAGAGATAACTGTTGAAGATAAAGAAGCTATCGCAAAATCAAAAGATGGTTTTAAATCAAATCTAGCACAATTAAATACCCATATCAATATGCTTAAAAACAGTGCCATGCTCAATCGTCAAGGGATAGCAAAAGCTAGAGTGATTTCTGATTTGGCGGTTGAGGTTAACGATAGAGCAAAAGAGTAAAATATATTCACCAACTTATACATTAAGGGTAAAATTATTACCTCAACAAGAATAAAAACCGTTACGCTAATATTACTAAAAAAAGAGATTTCATGATAAACTTTATTTCAAATATTCAAACAACAATTATAGGGACGATTGATAAAAATAATCTCCCTTTCTCTTCGTATGCTCCATACATCTATAATAATAATCATTTTTATATCTACATCTCCAGCATCGCAACGCACACAAAAAATATAGAGTTAAATCCACACGCTTCTTTATTTTTTATAGAAGATGAGAGTAAGAGTACAAACCTTTTTGCTAGAAAACGAATATCGTTGCAGTGTAAATCACAAAAAATTGCTAGAGAAAGTGAACGATTTGAAGAGATACTCACTTTGTTTAGTGCAAAATTTGATACTTCTATGGTTGCTATGCTCAAAAAGATGATGGACTTTAATCTGTTTGAATTAAAAGTAACCTCAGGTGAAGCGACTTTTGGTTTTGGTGATGCTTATCTTATTGGTGGAGCTAATATGAATGAGTTAGTCCCAAGGCAAAGTGGCGGACATAAATAAAATAACATACTTACCACTAAACTTATTAGCTATAATACAACTCAAGGAGATAAAATATGTGGTTATTTACAAGTTGTGATTTAAAATTTGATATCGTTACTCCGACACCTTTTGTCCTTATGCTACGCCCTCGTAGTAATAAAAATCAATGGATTGCTTATGAAGAGTACAAAATCGTCCCAAGTGTTCCTGTTGTTGAATTTACAGATATTTATGGCAATCTTTGTCAAAGGTTGATAGCACCTGCTGGAAATTTTTCGATTCACACTGCTGCAAAAGTTATGACGGCTGATAGTATAGACCAAGGATTTGGTGCTCCATTTATAGAGATACAAAATCTACCCCAATCTACCCTTATCTATCTACTGCCTAGTCGTTACTGTGAAGCTGACCGTTTTTGTCAAATGGCTACAGAGATAACAGCAGGTGAACTTTGGGGATACAATCAAGTAGTAGCTATAGTAAAATGGATGCAAAAAAATATCAGTTTTGAACCAAATATCAGTGATACACTTGTATCAGCGATAGAGGTCAATATGAGAGGATATGGTGTGTGTAGAGACTTTTCTCATCTTGGAATTGCATTGTGTCGAAGTCTTAGTATTCCAGCTCGAATGGTGGTTGGATATCTTCACAATCTAGAACCCATGGATTTACACGCTTGGTTTGAAGCTTATGTTGGAGATAGATGGTATTTGTTTGATGCGACACAAACTGAAGTAAAAGGTGGCTATGTAGCGATTGGTTATGGTAGAGATGCAGCGGATGTTGCTATTTATAACCAATTTGGTCCAAGTTTATATCCATTTTTGCATCAAGTAAATGTTGAACAAATTGAAAATGACTAAACTTTTTCAATAAAACAAGAAAGGTAAAATATGAAACGCTATAAAATTATCCATCGTACATATTATAACTATTCTTCCAATGTCACCCTTGGGGAACATCGTTTACTTTTACGCCCACGAGAAGATCATGAACTTCGTATAGAATCTTTTATCTTAAATAGTACACCAAAAGCAAAAATACTTTGGCATAGAGATGTTGAGGGAAATTCGGTTGCGATTGCTACTTTTAGTGGGCAAACACAACAACTTCTAATCGAAAGTGAATTGATTATTCAACAATACAACGAATCTCCTCTTAACTTTATAGTGGATAGTTACGCTATATCTTTCCCTTTCCAATATACAAATAATGATTATTTTACCCTTTCTCCTTATATGGTATTACCAGACCAGCACACAAGAGAACTCTTAAATAATATGATTTTCAATATTTACAAAACAAATGAACAAATCGAAACATACACTCTCCTCCAAAGACTAAGTTCATATATCTATCGAACATTTACTTATACGATACGAGAAGAACCAGGTGTACAAACACCTCAACAAACACTTTCACTAGGCTCTGGCTCTTGCCGTGATTTTGCTTTGCTTTTTATGGAAACAGTCAAATGTTTAGGACTTGCTTCGAGGTTTGTAAGTGGCTATCTTTATGCACCACTTATGTCTTCTTTGGTTGGCTCTACCCATGCTTGGGCTGAGGTTTATTTGCCTGGTGGTGGATGGATAGGGTTTGACCCAACTATTGGAGATATTGCAGGTGCTGACCATATCCCTGTCGCTGTATCGAGACTTGCTGATTCTGTGCCTCCAATCTCTGGGTCGTTTACAGGTAGAGCAAATTCTTCCCTTGATGTTGGAGTGTGGGTTACCCTTACTTAAAAGTAATTAAACAGTGTAATCATTTAGAAGCTAATAACTACTATAATATACAAATCTAAAAAGAAAAAGGATAGAAAAATGGCATTAAAAGTAGCAATCAACGGAACAGGTAGAATTGGTTTAATAGTGACAAAAATAGTGATGAGTAGAGATGATTTAGAGCTTGTTGCGATTAACTCAACTGCAAAACTTGATATGTTGGTGTATTTACTTAAGTATGACTCAGTGCATACAGGTGTAGATGCTCGAATTGTTGATGAGGAAACTATCTCAATCAATGGTAAAAATATCAAAGTTTTTAGCAAAAGAGACCCAAAAGATATCGATTTTGGTGGATGTGGTGCTAAAGTTGTTATCGAATGTACGGGTGCATTTTTAACTACAGAATCTTGCCAAGGGCATTTACGAAATGGTGTAGAAAAAGTTGTTATGTCAGCACCTGCAAAAGATGATACACCAACTTATGTTTTAAATATCAATACAGATAAATATAGTGGAGAAAAAGTTATCTCAAATGCGAGTTGTACAACAAACTGTTTAGCACCTATTTGTAAAGTTTTGGATGATACTTTTGGGATAGCAAATGGTCTTATGACAACTATTCACTCTTATACAAACGACCAAAATATCTTAGATGTCAAACACAAAGCTGATTTTAGAAGAGCAAGAGCAGCGGCTGTTAATATGATACCAACTACAACGGGAGCTGCAAAAGCTATCGGGCTTGTGATGCCACAACTCAAAGGGAAACTCAATGGATATGCGATGAGAGTTCCTACAGTGGATGTATCAGTTGTTGACTTAACTGTAAACTTGAAAAAAGAGGTTACAAAAGAGCAAATCAACGAAGCAATAGCAAGTGCAAGTGAAGGGACTTTTAAAGGTTTGATTGAGATAGATACAGATAAAAGAGTTTCAAGTGACTTTATTGGAAGTACTTACAGTGCTACATTTATACCAGATATGACAAGTGTAGTTGAGGGGACAACGGTGAAAGTTTTAGCTTGGTATGACAATGAGTGGGGATACAGTTCAAGACTTGTAGATATGGTTAAATTTGTAGGAAATAAATAACAATGCTTGCGTTTGATAGAAAATTCAAACCAAAAATTGGTAAAAAAGGGGAAGAGTTCATCGAGGACTCTTTTAAAAAATTAAAAAAAGAGAAAGATAGTAAAACAGTTGGATACTATACTCTGCCAAACACTACAGCTACTTTATTTGAGGAAATTGAGAATTATATCAATAATAATAAAGATTTGAAAAATAATCTTATTAAAAATATAGCTATTATTGGAATTGGTGGGTCAAGTTTAGGGACGAAAGCTATTGATTCGATTTTAAGATTTAAAAACCCTTCTGAGATAAAATTGTATTTTTTAGAAAATGGTGACCCTTTAAATATAAATGTTACTTTAAAAAATATTAACAAAAATGATACTATTTTTATCATAATCAGTAAATCTGGAACAACAATAGAGACAACCTCTATCTTTAAATATGTTATTAGTAGATATGAAATAGATTTAAACTCAAGTGATACATCAAAACTAATTGCTATTACAGATGAGGATTCTCCTCTTTGGGAATTTGCTCTTAAATATAATATTTCAAAATTCTCAATTCCTAAAAATGTAGGTGGAAGATTTTCAGTCTTAAGTTCTGTTGGTCTTGTTCCACTTGCAATTGCTGGATATGATGTAAAAGCTATTATCTCTGGGGCTTTAAAATTTGAAGAGGAGTTTTTTACAAGAAAACAAAATCATCTTCTAACAAAAGCATATTATTACTATAAACATGGAAAAGACAAACCTATCAATGTACTCTTCTCTTATGCTAGTTCATTTTATTATTTCAACCAATGGTATGTGCAACTTTGGGGTGAGAGTTTAGGAAAGTTTAACAAAGTACATAAAAAAGTGGGTCTCACTCCTGTTGGACTTGTAGGAAGTGTCGATCAACACTCATTTTTACAACTTGTGATGCAAGGTCCTGAAGATAAAACAATAACATTTATCAAAGTAAATGATTTTGAAACAGATATAAAAATACCAGATATAAAACTTGATAATATCACTGGTGTAAATTTTATTAACAATCACACCTTTAGCGAACTTATCAATGCTCAATGTATGGCAACACTAGAGAGTGTAAATGAAGCAGGAATCCCTGTGGATTTAATAACTGTAAACAATCTAAGTGAAGCTAATTTAGGATGTTTGATATATTATTATGAACTATTGACTTCTTGTGTTGGTGCGATGTTTGATATAAATACTTACGACCAACCAGGTGTTGAATTTGGAAAGAAAAAATTAGTTAAAAAATTTGTAAAAGAGGTTTAAAACTATGGGAATAGCGATACTTACATCAGGTGGAGATTGTGCAGGGATGAATCCTGCTATTAAACAATTTGTTGATTATTGTTTTGATAAAGGTCTTCAACCTTATTTAATTTTTGATGGATTAGAGGGGTTGATTGATGGAAATATTAAAAAAGCTACCCATTGTGATGTAGCTGGTATTTTACATGAAGGTGGGACGATTCTTAGGTCATCAAGATCAAAACGATTTTTTGAATATGACTATAGAAAACAAGCCTATGATAATCTTAAAAAGCATGGAATTAATAAGTTAATAATCCTTGGTGGAGATGGTTCTTTTCGAGCATTAAAACAATTTTATCACGATTTTGGAGTTGAATTTATAGGGATTCCTGCAACTATTGATAATGATATTTTTGGAACAGATTATTGTCTTGGTGTTGATACGGCTTTAAATATCATTAGAGGTGCAACAGATGCTATACGAGATACTTCTGCTTCATTTAGAAGAGGTTGTGTTATCGAAACTATGGGGAGAGATTGTGGATATTTAGCTCTTGTCTCTGCACTTACTTGTGGAGCTGAGGTTTGTATCATCCCTGAACTTTCCTATAACTTAGAATCTTTAGGTGCAAAACTGAAAGAGGAGATAAAAAATGGACGAATGTATGTAGTTTGCGTCGTTGCAGAAGGAACTAAATTGACTCATACACTTGTGGATTGGTTGGAACATGATGTTGGAATTGAAACAAGAGCTACGATTTTAGGACATATCCAAAGAGGTGGAAATCCAACTGTTCATGATAGACTTATGGCGGTTGAATTTGTGACATTTGCAGTTGATAAAATTTTAGGGCAAGATACAAATGATGGGTTGGTAATAGTATATAAAGATGGCAAATTTGATTTTGTAACTATCGATTATGTAAATTCTTCAACTTATACAATCAAACCAAATCTACTTGATATGGCACAAAGTATGACAAAATAAGGAAAATCATAGATGAAAAAAAAGCTATTAACCCATCTTTACAATGAACTAAAAAATTTGAAAAATGAATTGATTAGTAATTCTCTTTCAAATCAAGAAAATCTAAGTATTCAAAATCTAAAAGCCTATGTTCATCTTCGATCTAAAGATATAACTATTCTTCAAGAGGAGCTAACTAATTTTGGATTGTCTTCTCTTGGAAGATCTCAAAGTTGCATAATTAGTTCAATAAATCAAGATTTGATAATACTCCAAGCATTACTTGGTTTTGATACCAAAGAGTTAGAAAAAGAGGATGCTTCCCTCTCTTTCAAACAAGCTCAAGATATTATGATGAAAAAAAGTTTAGTTTTTGGTGCTAAAGATAGTAAAGTTAAAACAAATATTATGGTTACGCTTCCTAGTGAGGCGAAAGACTCTCCTCTCATTATTAAAGATTTGATATCTCATGACACAGCTGTATTACGAATCAATACAGCACATGATGATGCAATCGCATGGGCTAAGATGGCGCAAACTATCAAAGCGGAGAATAAACTACAAAATAAAGATACAAAAATTTATGTCGATTTAGCTGGTCCAAAAAATCGAACAGGTAAAATTAGCAAAGATATTATCCCTTTTAAAATTGGTTCAAAAGAAGGTGAAAAAGTTGAGATAGTTTGTATATCTACAAAAGATTCTCTTACAAAAGAAAAAAGCTTTGATGGGAAAGAAACTGCTTCTTTGGTTGTAGATGAATATTTTTATCAAAATCTCCTCAAATCAAAAAAACTTTCTATTCAAGATATAGAAAAAGATAAAAAACAAACTTTTAAACTTCAAATTGAAGGTGAAAAACTTTTTGCTATTGTTGATAAAAAATTGACTATTTTTCAAAATACTATATTAAAATCCAAAACAACAGATACTATCTTAGAATCAAATCTTCATAATTTTGAAACTAAACCAACAGTAATTCGATTATTTAGAGATGATAAAATCATAATTACACCACTTGAAATAGAAGGAAGTGCAAATTATGAATATGAAAAAACTCCTTATGCTGGAATCATCCATTGTAGTAATAAAGAGATTTTTCCCTATGTAAAACTTGATGATGAAATTTTTATTGATGATGGAAAAATTGGTTGTAAAGTTACAAAACATTTTCCAATTGGTTTAGAATGTAGTGTATTTATAGCAAAAGAAAATGGAACTCTTTTAAAAGAGGAAAAAGGGATAAACTTCCCAAATACTGACTTAGAAATAAGTGCAATCACTCCAACAGATGAAAAAAATTTTGAAGATATAGTGAAATTTGCAGATATTATTGGTATCTCTTTTGCTCAATCGAAAAAAGATATAGAAAAACTACAAAATATGCTAAAAAGTAAAAATAAAAATCACATAGCAATTACCCCAAAAATAGAGACAAAACTAGCTCTTAAAAATTTACCACAAATTTTAGAACAACTTTTACAAAGTGAAAATTATGCACTTATGATTGCTAGAGGGGATTTGGCTATAGAGGTTGGATTTGATAACCTTCCATATATTCAAGAGGAGATTTTTGGTATTTGTGAAGCGGCTCATGTCCCAGTAATCTATGCTACACAAATTTTAGAGGGAAAGATGAAAAATAATCTTCCAAGTCGAGCTGAAGTAACTGATGCTGCAAATGCTCAAAGAGCTGACTGTGTTATGTTAAATAAAGGTCCATTTGTAGTTGATACAATAGAATCACTCAAAAATATTATTAGAAAAGTTCATCTATTATTTCAAAAAAATAGACAACTTTTAAGTGTCTGTGAACTTTGGGAAAAGAAATGCCAATGATACTAGTAGGGAAAGTTTTCTAATGCTCTACACCTTTTAGGTATAGAGCTTTCTTTCCGTTATCATACACTAAAATTGTATTCTCAAAATCAATTAACTTATGATATTGATCTTTCGTTTTAATATCTGTGATATGTTGCCATAAACTTTTATCTAAAAGATCATTGCTATAAAAGTTATCATTAAAAAGTTTTAAAACTTTACTTTGATCTTCTGGCTCAATAAAGATATCAAACCAGTTTTTTCCAATCACTTCACTTTTATCATATTCAAGACCTTTTATAGTTGATTCGTAATCTAGAATATTTCCTTTTTCATCAAGGATTACTCGTATAGATGTTTGTTGCATCTCTTGTCTCTTTAAAAATTCAAGAAACATAGATAATTTTATCCCAAGCTAAAAGTAAAACGATTACCATACCAAGAATTAATCCAAAAGAAAATGTTTTTAGTTTACAATTATCCTCTTCCTTAATATTCCACTCTTTCATCTCTTAGAATCTCATCATCGCTTGAACAAATGCACGATTTAGGTTTGTATTTGTTCCATCTGCTGTTGGAGTTCTTTCATCTTTTGGACCAAATCCATGAGCGTAAGAAAGTTTTAAAGATAGATCTTTATAAGCTAAGTTATATCCAACTCCAACATCACTTAAAAGTCTTGATTGTGGCGATACAGAAGCTACATCTTCTTTATTATCCCACACTTTTGCATGATCTAAAAATGTAGAGATAGAGTGGTTTATCCCTTTTAAAACTGGCAATTGATAGCTTAATTCTAGTGAAGCTAAATATCCCTTATCACCACTAAGTTCTGAATCTGTATAAGCTCGTACACCATAAGCTCCACCAGCACTAAAATCTTCACCACCATCAAGGTTTCTTTCAAGTGCTATTTGACCACTAACTGACCCTAAAAGAGAAAGGTTTCTTGTAAGAGATTGATTTTGAGAAAATGATAGATTTAATTTGCTATATCCACCATCTGCATTGATAGTATCTATTGTTTTTGCATAATCATTGAGATTTACTTTACCAGCAGTTAGAGATATTGAACTTTTAGCCATCCCTGATTTTCCAAAAAATACTGTTTTTAAACTATCAGAAAGAGATAATTTTGCAGAGTTTATATTTTTCTCTCTATTAGCTTGATAGTTATCTTCATCTACTGAATTTTTAAAAGTATAAATCAAAGATGTTTCAAGTGTATGGGTTCTTGTTTTAATAATTGGATAATTTACACCTATATCAAACACAGTACTTTTCCCTTTGATATCTAGATTTTCAAACTCTTTACCAAGTTCATAAGTTGTAAAAGCAAGTGAACTATCAAGTGTAAATCCACTATAACCAAGAGGAGTAGAGTAAGAGAGTCTCCCATTTTTCATCTCAGCTGTATTTGAACCAAGAACACTTAAACCTAAAGTATCCCCTCTTTTAGTTAAAGAGTTGATATTTCCTGCAACATTCAGTCTATATTCCCCTGTATATCTACTTCCATAGTTATCAGCTATTGCATATCCTGTATATTTTGGTTCTGCTTCTGTTTTGATATTAAAATCACTTTTCCCAACTTCACTCCCTGGTAATATCTCAATATTTGTAACACTAACACCAGAGAGGTCATCTATAATAAGCATCTGTCTATCTAAACTTTTTGAAGAGATAACTTCACCATTTGTAAGTTTATTCATATATCCATGAAGTGATTTATCTTGAACTAATGAGCTATTTTGGATAGTAAAATTTCCATACAATCCTTCCACTATTGCTATTTCAACAATAGCATCTGTTTTTGATAATTCTTGAGCAGGGATATAAGCACGTGCTACAAAGTATCCTTTATTTCTATAGTGTTTTGTGATGATACTTGCTACTTCATTTAATTGATTAAATGTAAGCTCTTTCCCTACATACTCTTTGATAAGTTCTTGAAGTTCTTTATCACTAAAAACTGTATTATTTGAGATTGTAAAACCTTTTACACCTATTTTAAGACCTTTATCAGCTACCATTGGAGCTTTATAGCTTGGTGCTTTTATCTCAGGGATTATTGATTCTTTTTTCTCTATTGTAACTGGTTTAGCTTGTCTTAGGATATCACTACTACTTGGAGGTGTTGCTCCAAGTAATGATGAACCTACAAGTAGAGTTGTTGTTATGATTGATAATTGTATTTTATTCATTGTTTATATCCTTATTGCTCATCTTTTATTACATAATATTCTTGACTTAACCCAGCTGGAAGTGAAACTCCACCTTGTACAAGTTCTGCTAAACTATCTCCACCTAAAGCTACTCGTATCTCACTATTTGGTGCTTGTTGTGCTAACTCTTCCATCGTTACTTTTGTAACTTCTGTTTGACCATCAAGTTGTGATACTAGTGTAAAGTTATCAGTACTTCCACTTAGTTCTGGAGAGATTGCTTTTACTATCTCTGTTACTGTTGTTTGTGGTGCAGTCACTGCTATACTTCCTGATGGTACAGTTGTTGTTACTGTTGTAGTAACTTTTCCTTTACCTCTTCCTGTACTTGTTGGAACTGTTGGTGGTGGTGTTGGAGTTGTTGGGACGATAGTCTCTACTACTTTGTTTACTGTTGCATTTTGTTTGATTTCAAAGTTTCCATTTACAAAATTTAATACATAGTTACTATTTGCCAAACTACCTTTTGAGATAGCGTAGTTTCCTACAGATTCGCCAGTTGTTCTACTTAGTTTTCCATTTAAAGTGTCATTTCCTACAAGTCCACTTGCTACAAAAGTAAGAGCTGGATCTATTTCCCCTGAAAGTTTTGATTTATCTTGAGCTGTTACAGTTATCGCTTTTGGAGTGATTGTATATGTTCCATTATCAAATGTAATTGTATAGTTTGAATTTGCCAAAGTTGTATCTTCTGATATTACATACTCCCCTACATTCTCCCCTACTTCTCTTGTTAAACTTCCAGTTAAAGTATCACTTCCTACAAGTCCAGTAGCTGTGTAAGTTAAAGTTGCATCTTGTGAGCCATAGATTTTTGTTAAATCATCTGCTGTTACTGTTGCATCTTTTTTACCAATAACCAAACTACCATCTTCAAATACAAGATTATAGTTTTCATCTGTTCCAGTTAAAGCAGTGTTATAAGTTCCTGCATTTGTTCCAGTTGCTGTTGTTCCACTTACACCATCAAGCACTTCTATTGTTTCATCGTTTACTAAACCAGTTGCAGTGAAACCGCTTATAGTTTGAGCTTGTCCGTTATAAGTTACTGTATCAGAATTTGCTGTTACTATTGCAACTTTTTTACCAATAACCAAACTTCCATCTACAAATGTAAGATTATAGTTTTCATCTTCTCCACTTGCAGTTACTGTGTATGTTCCTGCATTTGTTCCCGTTCCACTAGCAGAAACATTATTCAATACTGAAATTGTTTCACCGTTCACTAAACCAGTTGCAGTGAAACCGCTTACACTTTGAGCAACACCATTATAAACTTTTGTAAGGTCTGAGTTTGCAGTAACTGTTGCATCTGCTTTTGCGATAACTAAACTTCCTGCTGTATTTGTCCCAGTACCTAGTTCATAATCACTATTTAAAAGTTCAATAGTGATACCATTATAAGTTCCAGCATTTTTGAATCCACTAACATATCCACTATCATAAACAAATTTATAATCTGTTCCAAAAACCAATGTACTTCCAGCATCTCCAAAGATACTATTTGTTGTCCAAAGAGTACTTAAAACTTTATCTACTCCACTGTAAGTTGTATCTACTGTTCCTAAAGTGTAATTTAGCCCTATAGTATAAACAGGCATTACCCAGTGCATCACACCCTCATCATCTGCCACAAGTATTGGAGAGAGTATTTGTGTTTTATCAAGTGTTCTATCTGTAGTTATCGTCCATCCTGCATCGCTAAATGTCGCTAGTTTTTTGAACTCTGCTGCACTTTTTCCTACACCAAATCCTGTCGTTTCACTATCAACTGTTACTGTACTATCACTATTGTAAAAACTATTTGCAACACTAAGTCCAGTGAATTCTCTTGAAACTGGGTATTCATCATCCTCAGTTTCAACCCAATACATTTCTTCTTTACCACCGATAAGTTTTCCACCATTTGTACTACTTGTTATATCACCTGTAGCATAAGTATTTGAGATAGAGATACTATTGACTATTTCGCTAGGGTCTTCAGACCCATCAGAGAAAATTCCACCAATTAGTCCACCTACATTTTTAACTCCACTTACAGCACCTGTAGCATAAGTATCACTAAGAGTAACGGTAGCTCCATCTAAAATATAAAACGTTCCTATCAAACCTCCAGCATACCCATAATCATCACTTGAAATCAAAGTTGAAGTTACATCTCCCGTAGCATAAAGAGATGAATAACTCTTCACACCACCTTCACTTCCAAGATATCCAGCAAGTCCACCAATTGAATTTTTCCCCACTACATCTCCAGTAGCATAAGAGTTATTAATCGTTCCAAAAATACTCCCTACAAGTCCACCAACATTATCCCCATTTGATGTGACATCCCCTGTAGCAAAACTATTACTAATCACACTATTAAAAGCTTGCCCTACCAATCCACCTAAATAATCGGATGGTGTATTTTCATCATAATAGGAAACAGTTGCTGAACTACTTGAATTAGTAATCGTACTATCTTGTAGATTTCCTACTAATCCTCCAGCGTAGCCACTATACGATTTGATTGTTCCACTTGAAGTGACATTATCAATTGTTACACCATTTTGGGCATATCCTGCAAGAGCTCCAACACTGTTGGATCCTGTACTAGTAAGATTAAAATTCTCTAAAGTAAGATTTTTAAATGTAGCACCAGGTGCATTTTTAAATAATCCAAGAGGACCACCTGTTGATTCTAAAGTAAGGTTTGAGATAGTATGGTTATCTCCATCAAATGTTCCAAAAAATAATTCATTAATTGGTGCATTATTTTGAGTATATTCACTCAAATCCAAATCTGTATCCAATGCATAATTAAAAGTACTATCAGATGCAAGAATGTTGAGATTTAAAAACTGTGCCATATCATGGACAATAAATGGATTGTCAGAACTTCCCCCACCCGAAGTAAAAAGTGTTTTTGTACCTATACTATAATCTTTTCCAAAGATATTATTTGTCCCATTTGGTGTGACATTTGTCAAATATGGTCTCAATAAAAGTTCATATCCAGAGACATTTTGGGCACCTGCTTTTAAAGTCCATTTTGATGGACTAAAACTATCATCAGATGTATATCCTGAAAAAATTGTACTAAAATAATCAGCTGATTTAGCATTTGCTCCTAGATAAGAGTACACTAGATTATCATCAATTATCTCTGGATAAGCATCTCTATTAAAATAGCTCAAGTACGTAGTTGAAGCATTTACAACATATCCAATAGTTCCATTGACTGTATAATCATTGAGTCTATACCCCACAATCTTTCCAAAAGTATACGCATATATATCAGCATAATATGCAGACCCTACAATCCCACCTACACCTATTGTACCACTTGTAGCCGTGCTTGCATTTGTCCCTATGACAACATTTGCTTCTGTGTAGCTATTTGTAATCTTTGTTTTATTAGAATAATTTGTCCCAACCATTGTTCCTACAAGTCCACCAACACCACCTTGCGTCGTATCCCCAGCTAGTGTCACAGTACCGTAACTTATCACTTGGTCGATTATTGAAGTATCTTTCATATAACCTACGATTCCACCGATATTTCGTCCATTACCTGATACTATTGAATCACTCCATGATGTGCTGAGAGTTGCTGTACCATACATCGACCCGATAATCCCCCCTGCATCACTATAACCTGTACCATTATCTGCACTATCTCCTGCTGTTATCGTTGATACTACTTGAAGATTTGAAAAAGTTGTCCCTGTGTTAGCATATCCTACTGCTCCACCCACAGATGAGCGACCTGTAATACTTTGTGCATTGACGGTAGCATCACTTAATATAGTCCCACTCAGTGCCTCTCCAAAAATACCTCCAACACGATCTCTACCAATCACTCGGATAGTATTTGTAACTGTTGCACCATCTAAACTTGTTCCCAAATTAGCACGCCCTATAACTCCTCCAACATTATCCAATCCTGTTACAACTCCACTTGCAGAAATATCAGAAATATTTATTACTCCAGCAGTGTTAATACTTTCTCCGATAACCCCTCCAACTCTGCTACCAGTAGTCGCTGTGACTGTAGCAGAACTATTTAGATTTGATAAAGTTCCACCATTGACAAGACCAATAATACCACCTATTCTAGCATCACCATTAATAGTACTAATTACTGAACTTGTACTATCTACGGTAATATTTGAAATTGTTGTTGCTGTAGCATTTCCAACTAAAGTTCCTGCATATCCACTTGAAGAAGTGATATCAAAATTATTTAAAGTAAGATTTTTTATTGTTGAATTAGAGGTATAACCAAAAAGTCCCAAATTTACACTGGAACCAACAATAGAAAAATTGCTTATTGTCTTATCCCCTCCATCAAAAGTTCCTATGAATTTATTTGTACTATCTCCAATTGGTGCCCAACTTTGATTTTTCCACATCATACTGTCACCCACGATATAAGTCTCGCCAAAGAAATCTTTTTGTGCAGTTAAGCCAAGTTGTTTTGATAAGTTGATATTTTTTATCAGTTTATAATCAGCATCGAAATCCATTGATACAAGTTGTAATTGATGTGCATTTGAGATATTTCGGCTCCATTCCGTTTGAAGCATAGGACGAGTCATCCCATCTGTCATAAACCAATCATTAACAAAATCAAAATTCGCTAAAGCTGTTTTTGAAAAAGTATCTACTGAACCGATATTACCTATTTGAGCTGTGGTTGTGTTGTCTGTACCTATTTTGTTAAATACCCTTGCATCTTGCCCATCGTAAGTTTTATGAAAAGCATCAAGTTCAGCTAATCGTGTAGTATCCACATAAGAGTTTGAAATCGTCGTTAGAGTATTAATACCACCTGCAAAAGCTCCACTATTTACCCCAATAGGAGTCGAAGAGTTATTTGAAACATCGATAAAAGCAGTTGTATAGCTATCTGTGATGTTGAGAGCTAAATCCTTATTATCGCTTGTAAGAAAGACTTGACCAACAATACCACCTACATAATCATCTCCATAGATTTCCCCTGTAGAGTAGCTATTTTCGATTTTTGAAATCGTTGATCCATTTATGTTTCCCTCTTTACTTGCATACCCTACGATACCCCCTACTGACTGGCTTCCAAAAACATAAGAGCTTGAATAGGAATCTTTAATAAGTGTATAACCAGTTATAATCTCACCTACCAAGCCACCAACACGACTACTAGTAACGAAAGTACCATTTTGACCAATAACATCCCCCGTCGCATAACTTGATTTGATTTGTGTATTATAGAGTTGTCCTACAAGTCCACCTGCACTTGCTATTCCTGCATCCCCTGTAGCTGTTACGGTTGCCGAAGAGTCTGATTTTGTAAGTCCAGTATTAGCATATTGTGAATTAGAAAGTTCACTATATCCTCCTAATCTTCCAGCGATACCTCCTACAATTCTTGTACCTGTAACAGTTCCACTTGTGGAGATATTGATAAACCTTGGATCATCACCTGGATAATTTAACCCTGCTGATCCAGCTAAAATACCAACATACTTCTGTCCTATAATGTTTGCTTCTAAGATATTGAGATCTCGTACCTCTTGTTTTGCATTTGCCATTCCTACCATACCAAATAAACCTACATAATCTGTGGTTGGTCTATTGATAGTTAAACTAGTAATATTGTGCCCTAGTCCAGAAAAATATCCTTTAAATTTATAGGTAAGATTTCCTATTGGCATAAATCCAGCCCCACTATTCCAATTAACAGTATCGCTTGCATCGATACTTATCCCTAATACATACTTACCTGCACGAGTTGTATCATCTGTGTTGATAGCTTGGAGTGCTGCAAGATTTGTTGCATTATCAGCTCCATTGATAACGGTGTAGTTGATAGCTGTTCCATCATTTCCTAATAGTGTTGAAAAGTTTGTTTGGGTTGTGCCATTGTTACCATTTGCTAATCCACTCGCTTGAAGATTGATAGTGACACCATTTCCTAGATAGTAGTCTGCTAAATTTGAAGCTGCTGCAGTACCTTGACCGTATTTTAAAGCAAGTTTTCCATTTGCATTCGTTGCTGTGATATTTTCATTGATGTAGATGTTATTATAAGCATCAAGGGTTAAAGATGCACTTGAAGTCCAATCTATTGCATCATTGATATAGATATTTCCATCTTCTGCACCTTGTGAATTGTCAGTTTGAATTGTAGTATCTGTTCCTGCATTTAAAGCAGTTTCATAAGCCGTCGCATCATCGACAGTTAAATTTAATGGGTCGATTAACCACTCTTTTGCTTTTACTTTTAAATCTTTATCGATGATTACATCTTTCCCAGAAGTCTCCACAAATCCACCGTTTGCTTCAATACTCCCACCAAACTCACCAGTTCCACCATGAGCAAAAAGGATGATTTTTCCATCTTTTTCTTCTACTGAGTTTGCTTGGATGATTCCTGTATTATTTACAAGACCTGATAAAACTTCATCTAAAGCAGAAGTAGTAAGATAGATCTCCCCACCATCAGCTATGATAGCTCCTTTATTTGCTACTAAACCATCAAGAGTTCCTTTATCGATAGTAAGTTTTACTAAAGAGTTCCCATTGATATCAAGGGTAAATCTCTCTCCTGAAGCTAGTTGAACACTTCCTAAGTAAGCTTTGATAACCCCTTCATTTTCTACTTTTTTAGCTAGTAGTGCTGTGTAGGCATTAGGAGTTGTGATAGTTCCAAGGTTGATGATACTAGCATCACTATTTCCTTCAAAGATATAATTTGAGTTGTTGAAGTTTTCATCAGATATATCTCTAGTAGATGCTACAAACCCTGCAGTATTTACTTGTGCTTCTTTTGAGAAGTACACACCATTTTGATTGACTAAGAAAACTTGACCGTTTGAGTTTATCTTTCCATAGATTTCTGATTTGTTATTTCCAACGACTCTATTTAAAGAGCTAGAGGTTGCAGATGGCATAGCGAAGTTTACTGTTTCATTACCTGCTACATTAAAGTTTTGCCAATTGATAATTGACTTTTGGGTTGATTGGGTGATATTTGTAGTATTTGGTATCGTTCTATCAATAGCGACATTTCCACTTACTATTTGCTCTCCCACTGGACTTGCAAATGAGAGTGTAACACTAGCTAATAGTGCTGATACGACTAGGGATATTTTCCCACCTTTGAGTATTCTAAATCTTGAGCTGTAGTCAAAATTATCGATATATCTACTTAACATATTTTCTCCTATTTATAAAATGACTGTAATTTTACAAAACCAATATCACATCGGCATCACAGTTTTTGGAAATTTGTAATTTCTTTGTAATTTCTTTGTAAGTTCTTTGTAAGTTTCGAGAAAAGTGAGAAGAAAGTTCTAATTAAAGGATAGTAAAAGATAAAACCACCCAAAAGATTGGATGGTTTTTATTGTTTTGTGTATGTGTTAAATTTCGAATAACAGTTTTTTAGAACTTATACCCAACTCCAAGAGCTATACTTGTAGTTGTTTTATGTTCTATTGTTGTTTGAGTATTTATATCTGTACCGTAGTTGTGTTTTAAATATTTTCCATTTAGGTTAATAAATAATTTATTACTCACATCATACTTTCCACCTACTTGAACACCAGCAATAAAAGAGTTTGCTGTTTTATCAGAACTTGTACTTGTAAGAGGATTTATTTTCCATTTTAGTTCACCAAATCCTGCAACTAATCCTGCGTATAGTTTCCCTTTTCCATCTCCATATTCTTTATTTGCTCCAACTAGTACAAATTGATTTCTAAGAGTATCATTTGTATTTTGAGTATAAGAAAGATATGTTTTCAGTTTCATTGGAAGTTTCCCTTCCAATGTAGTAAAAAGTTCATAGTTTCTAAAACTTTTATCTGGATTTGTCCCTAAGATAATATTTGGATTTGGTTTATCGTAGTTCATATTTGCACTACCAATATTTAATCCAACTTCATTTGCTCCTAATATAGAAGTTGTTAAAAGTAAAGCTGTTGTTATTAGTTTTTTCATCATCACTCCTTAGTAAATCGTTCCACTACCAGTCGTGATACAAATAGTTTTTGTACCATCTTGGTTGTGTGTCAGTAGGTATGTTGAATTATCATCAAGTTCTATCGTTTGCCCTGCAGTTACTGTTGTATTACCATCTGTACAATTTTGTATATCTGTACCATTATTATTTTGAAAATCTGCATTATCACTTCCACCACACCCAGCAAGGAGCATAATGCTCAAAGCTGTAAATATTCCTATGATTATTTTTTTACTCATCTGTTGCTCCTATTTTGATAATTGTTTTTCCATTTGTAGTTTGTTTGTTTTCAATCACTAGTTTACCACCTACAAGTTTGATAGTAGAATTTGTACCTACTGGAAGTGAAGTAGTTGAATCTACTGTAGAGTCTACATATCTTGATACATTTGTAAGGATATTTGTAATTCTAAACTTCGTTTGGGTAGTTCCATCATTATTTGTGATAATTACAGCTTCAAATAGTTCATCTCCTACAAGAGTAGTTCCTGCTGGATAGGTCTCATTTGTATCTACTTTTGAAGTGATATTGTCACTTGTAATATTTGAAGTGGTATCAAATCCTGCTGTATCAAATGTAGCTGTTGTATTAATATCATTATTTGTCACGGTATGGATTATTGTAGCTTGTGCTGTTGTTTTGATTTTTTTGCTTCTTCCTCCACTTGTCGCTGTAGTTTCTACATCTCCACCACTTGTGATATTTTGAGTAAGTGTTGTACCTGTAGCCACATCTGCACTTGATTTAAGTTTGGTAGTCCCTATTGTTGTTGTACTTTCTACTTTTGTGCTTGATGATATTGTTGAGATACTCGCTGTTGTATTGACATCTTGTGTTGTTGTTCCATTTTTGATAGTTACTGTTGTAGGAACTGTAGTTTCAATAGTTACATTTCCATCTTCACTTACAAAAAGATTTGCATCTTGTATTGCAGTTGTAGAACTTACTAATGTAACATTGTTTTCATCTAAGATTTTATTTGTGATGATTCCATTTGGTGCAACTATGATTTGTGATTTTTTATTTGTAGTTGTCACATCTGGGATGATATTTATCTCTACACTTCCATCATTTTTAAACTCTTGGTTTACATTTGTTGGTGTGAAGTTAAATGATACTGTTTTGTTATTGTCGTTTCCATCTTTTACAATCAAATCACTTGTAGAAGTTCCATTAGAATACTGTTTAACCGTAATTTCTTGAATCTTAGTAGGGATAGTATTTGATGTAGTTGGGGTAACAACTGAAGTAGTCTTGTTTACATCTGTTGTGATAGTTGAATCAAACATATTTGCAATATCTACTTTTTGATTTACTGTTCCACTTCCTACAGTATATGTAATAGTTGATGTTTTCACATCTGAACTCGTAACAACCGCAGGAGCTGTAGGAGCAGTCACCGTCACTGTTTTTAACTCATCTAATCTATCTTTGTTTGTTAAAGGAGGAGTTGTTGTAGTTGGTGGAGTAAGTTTGTTTTTTATAATATCTATATCCACAGGTGTCGATGGTGTTGTTGGCGTTGTTGGGGTTGTTGGTGTCGTACCGCCAGTATTTGTGTCTGTTGGTGTTGTAGTAACCGTATAGTTTTCACTTGATGCTATTGTCCCAGTATTGTCTGCACTATCTGTATAGGTATTTGCAAGAGTGATTGCATTTGTAGTAGCTGTAATATTTGCAGTTGGTGTAAAAGTTACTGTATAGACTTTCACATCAGATGAACTTTGTGCAAAATTTGAAAATGTTCCATTTTGTGCTGTTAAGTCATCTACTGTAAATCCAGTAACATTTTCACTAAATGTAATAGTTACAGTTGCACTTTCACCTACGCTTAAAGCACTATCATTTAGTGTAATAGTTGCTGTTGGGGGTGTTGTATCTACTGTTCCAACTGTAATATTAAAATCATGAAGTGTTTCATTGACACCATCTGAAACTTTGATACTTACAGGATATACACCATCTACACGAAACATTCCAGTAAGTGTTGCCGTATCTGTAATCACTTTAAACATATGATAATCATCAGTTGCAAAAAGCCCTCCATCACTCCCTATTCCTATCGTTCTTACTGGACCTGCATTTTGAATGTAAGTAGTACTTAAGTTACTCACAGTTCTTACTGTACTCAAATCTTTTGAAACTGATATGATTTTATTCGAATCTCTTTCTGCAACATATATATTGTCATTGCTATCAATAACTAAAGATTTATATACACCATTATCTAATGTTTTTGTTTCAATAAAAGCTCCACTGCTATCATATTTTTTCAATGAACTACCATCTAAAGCAAAGATATTACCTGCACTATCTTTAGCTATTTTTTTTAGAGAAGTAAATCCCGTGATAAAATTTGTTTTTACCCCATTTGTAATTTTAATGATTTTTTGATGATTTGTCCCAGCTCCTATATCAGCAACATAGATACTACCATCATTATTTACAATTAAACCTCCATAATACTCATCATAAGTACCTGAGACAGCAGTGTATATTATTTCGTTAGCATTTGTAGTTGGATTTATTTTAACTACTTTATGAAGTCCATTAGAGTCAACAGTATAAATATTACCTTGTGCATCCAATGATAAACCAGAAGTATAGTTATCATATAAACTAGTGACTGTTTTATCTGGAGCAATTTTGTAAAGTTTACTCCCTGCTACATACATAGTCCCATCGCTTAATGCAACAATATTATTTGCATTTTTTACTATATCATACTGTGTAAATAGTTCTCTTGTAGTTTGAGTAAAAGTAAGCATTCTATCAGGTATCGTTACAGCTGTAAAAATCATTTTATCACTATTTGCATCTGATGATTTGATAGTGTAACTATACTCTGCACCGTTAGCTATTGTAGTTATTGGCGTACTTGTGATAGTTGGAGCAACATCAGCCATCGCAGTTATTTGAAAACTATGATCTACTTCATTTGTCCCATCTGTTACTGTAAGGTTTACATCATAAGTACCTGCTGTTGTTGGGGTACCATTTAAACTAAAAGTAGTTTCACTTGTATATTTTTTGACACTTAATTTATTAATTGGAATTGTCGTTGGGTCATTAAATGCTACATATGGTGTGCCACTACTATCTAATTCCATTGTAAAAGCTGTCTTATTTATATCATCACCTAGTTTTTCCCATGTAGTTCCATTATATTTCATCAGATAACTTTGTCCATAATAATTATCTTTTGAAGATACATAAGGGGTATTGAATGCATCTAGTTTCAAAGTATTATTGTAGGAATCGATATTCGTAACTGTAAATTTGGCAGCTCCAATATTTACCCAATTTGTGCCATTATACATAACTACACTGCCTTTTTTGTCGGCTTCATTTGTATTGCCATTTTCCGTGTAGTAAATATAAGGCTTATTGTCACTATCCAAATCCATAGAAAAGTTAGAAATACCAGTTTGCGAACTTGCATCTATATCATTCCAATTGGTTCCATCATATTTTTTTATCAATAATGTCATTGGCATTCCAAAATTTCCATAAGTATATGCAACAAACGGCTTATTGTCTGAACCTATGATAAAAGAAGCATTATAAATACTGACGGAATATCCATTAACAGAACTAGGAATTAAAAAATTTCCAATAGTATCCCATGCTTTTGTTTCTTCGTTAAACTTTGAAACATACATTCTTTTATCTTCATTATCATAATAAGAGACATACAACACACCATCAGCAGAAATTTTCATATTTGATAAAGTTGCTTGATGATTTGAAGCTGATACGGGTTGGTCATTTGATACTCCTCCAACTACACTCCAAGAAGTTCCATTCCATTTTCTAACTACAACACGATCACCATAACCACGATCTACAATAGTTACATATGGTGTATTGCTACTATCAAATGCAAGTGATGCTGTACCATATAATTGACCAGAACTAATACCAGTTGAATCACCTACTGATGACCAAGTTGACCCATTCAGTTTCATCACTATTAACCTGTTATAAGTTCCTCCATCTTGAAATGCAACATATGGAATACCGTTATTGTCGAAAGCTAATGTTCTATATTGTGAATTAGCATTACTGGAAAACCCTTGATTTCCTACTGATTCAAATTCACTAATCGTATTACTATTAACATCCAACCAACTTGGTTTGGTTGTCCCACTTTTTACACTCCAAGTAAGTGTATCACCATCTGCATCAGTTGCCGTTGGTGTATAGCTAAAAGAATTGCCTAACTTTAGATTTGTAGAGCTAGGTGTACTTGTCACTACAGGAGGAACATCCTGAGCTGCCTCCACCTCACTCACCATCAAATTCCCGACCAATAAAGCCGATACCACAAGGGAAATCTTCCCACCTTTTAAGATACGAAATCGTGAACCAAACTCTGGAATATATCTCATACTGTTTCCTTTTTTCTAAAATATAGAGTGTTTTTTGAAATTCAAAAAACAACTTAGCAGTATTTTACAAAACCAATATCACATAGACATCACAGTTTTTGGAAATTTGTAATTTCTTTGTAATTTTATTATCGAAATAAATATAAAGTAGTAAAGATGAGTTAAAGGGGAAAATTATCTAAATAAAAATTAAAGAGTTTAAACAGCCAACATATACCCAAAATCTTTTACAGAAGCGATAACCTTATCATTATCTATAATTTTTCTTAATCTATATACGAGGTTTCTTACTGTGTTTGGTTCTACATCTTCGTTTTCAAACACTTCATCTATTATCATCTCTTTTGAAACTAATTTTGATTTTTCTTTGATGAAAAGTTCTAGAAGTTTTATCTCTTTTTTTGATAGCGTTATTATCTCATCATTTTTTTCAATCACTTTATTGATATAGTCATATATAAGAGTTGAAGTGATTTTAATCTTTAGTAAATTTTCTCTTTTTAGAGTATCTATGCAACTTTCAAATGATGAGATAAGTTCATCATATTTAAGTGGTTTTTCGATATATCTTACCACACCTAGCTCTATAGCGTTATGAAGTTTCTCTTTATCTGAAAAACCACTACAAATGATGATGGGGATATTTGGGTTTGATTGACGAATCTCTTTGGCAAGTGCATATCCATCAATACAAGGCATCACATAATCCAAAAATAAAATATGTACTGTTTCATTATTGTATATCTCAAGTGCTTCTACACCATCACTTGCTGTAAAAACATTTTTAAAAAAGATTTCTAAAGTTTTTGTGGTATTTGTTCGTATTACCTCATCATCTTCTGCGTAAAGAACATTGAGATTTTTAAGTATTTGTTTTAGATTCAATTGCTATCCTAATATAAAAGAATTTTTAAAATTTTAATATACCAATATCACATTGACATCACAGTTTTACTTTTTTATGATTTTTGGTATAAAAATGGTAAAAATTGCTCTATTTTCAATACTTTTTACTTCAATTTGACCATATAGTTTTTCATGTAAGATAGTTTCTAAAATATGAAGTCCTATCCCACTTTTTCCCTCTTTTGATGTGATATGAGGTTTAAATATCTCTGTTAGTGGAAGTTTTATCCCCCCAGCATTATCTTGAAAAACTATCTCTACAAAATCATCACGAGGGATAATTTGTATATTGATTTCACTATTTTGATGTTTTAATTTTTCAAATTGATCGATACTATTATCTAGTAAAATTATAAAAATTTGTAAAAATGAATCTTTATGTGTTGCTATCTCTAAAGTATTATCTAAAGATTCTACTTGTACAGAGATATTATTTAAAACAATTTTATAGTTGTAAAGATGGATAAGTTGCTCTATTGTATTTTTAATATTGATAGTTGTTGTGTCAAAAGAGTGTTGATACGTATTATTAAAAAGTGTGATTGTATTTGCCATCAGCTCAATCGTGTAGTTAAGTTGTGGTACCATCGCTAAAAACTCATCTTTGATTTTATCCTCTTGATTGAGGGTTTTTAACATTGAAAGATACATAATTTGCGATGAAAGATTTGAAAGGGGTTGTTTCCATTGATGGGAGATATTTCCAGCCATCTTCCCGTATTCGATATAGTGTTGATTTTGTATCAGGAGAAGTTTTGTATTTTCAAAATCATTTTTCATTTTTTTAATCTTTTTACTTAAAGCAAATGAATAAAAAAGCATTTGTAAAATTACTGCTATTGGCATAATAAAATAGGAATAATTTGTAAAAATTGTTTCACCTTTGAGCATAACTGTGATGAAAATAACAGATAAAAGATAAATTATCTCCCCTATTGCTATATAAACTGCTCCATCAATTTTTTTATACATACCCCAAATAGAGGTGATAAAAATAAAAATATACGATAAAAATGAGATATTCAAATAGATAAATGAATAATCAATAAAAATAGTTTCATCAAAAAAGTATCCATAGAAAAATAAAAGAAAAAAAACAACTGCAAGTGCTGAAAAAAGGAGTAATAAGTAGTAAAGAGTTTTATTTCGTTGATACAATTTAAAAAATTCTATGATAAATAACATAGAAAAAAACATCATCAAAATTGGTGCTAACCAAGTTGTAGCTGTTAAAAAGTCTAAATTTAGCTCTAAATCTAAAAAATAAAAAAGACCACTTATTGCATAGATAAACCACCAAATAAAAAATATTTGTAAAGTATAAAATAAAAAGAGTTTCTCTTTGAGTGTAAAAAAAAGCATCAAATTGTATAAAATTAGAAGAAATATAAATCCACCAAACAATCCAAAAAGGATATTGTCTATTCCATTCATATAGCTATATCTGTCAAGTTGTAAAATTTCCCAAAAAAGGTCTAGACTCCCTAAAGAACTATATTTTGTGATGATTGTTAGTTGTTGATTTGGTTGGATATGAAATAAAAAAGCACTTTTAGCTGATAATATTTCTCTATCTTTTTGCCCCCTTTTATCCCCTAAATATTCTGTTTTTAATAGTTTATTTTCATCATAAATAAACACATCAATTTTATCTACTCCTGCTCTTAAATTACGAAAAATATATTGAGTTGTTTTTAAGGAATTGTTTTTGATAGTAGTTTTTGTCCAAAAGAAACTATGAGAATACCCAATTGTTGCCTTTGTAGAAAAGTTTTGAAATTCCCCTTTTAAAATATTTTCACTTGAAAGATTGTGTTCCTTATCTTCTACTGTTATTTGGTAATTTATTGTGTTGATTTTTTGTATAGTATCATCCAAACAAAGCACATTTGCATTAAGCGTTAAAAATGAAAATAAAATATAAAAAAGTAACTTTATCAAGGGATAAGATACCCAACATCTTGAACTGTAAGGAGATTGTTTTCCCCTATTTTTTTTCTTAGGCGATAGATAATATTTCTAAAGGTATTTGATTCTATAGACTCTTTAAATATCTCTTGTTCTATAACTTCTTTTGAGACCAGTTGCCCCTTATATCCAAGTAATAACTCTACAAGTGCAACTTCTTGTTTTGAAAGTTTTATCTCCTCATCTTGAAAGAGGAGTTTATTATCAAGATAGCTATACACTACAGCATCATTTAATTCAATATTGAGAAGATTGTGTTGTTCTAGTTTTAAATACGCTAATCCTAAAACATTCAATAATTTTTCTTGCGTTATTGGTTTTTCAATATATTGAATAACTTGCACTTGAATAGAGTTTAATAGTTTCTCTTTTTCATTGTGAGCACTTGCAATTATAAGTGGGATTTTTGGTTTGAGAGTTCTTAGTTTTGTCGCAACTTCATATCCATCAAGATTTGGCATAACATAATCTAGTAGAACAATTTGAATATTGTATTTTTGAAATATTTCAAAAGCCTCCAATCCATCATTTGCTGTATAGACATTTTTAAAAAGGAGTTTCAGAGTTTTTTCAACTGCCTCTTTTTGCTCAACATCATCTTCAGCATAGAGAATATTTAAATTTTTTAAAACTGTTATATCGAACATTGATACCTTACCTAGTGATTAAAGTTTTGTTTATAAAAAAGATAATACCACTATCGTCATAAAAAGATATATAAATCTATGGAAAGCTTAATACAATGATGATTTTATTAAAAAATATTGATGATTTTACACAGTTTGAAAAAATGTGATTTTAAAAGGCTTGTTATAGGGGATTTAGTGGCGGACGAGGAGAGATTTGAACTCTCGGTACCCTTGCGGATACGACACCTTAGCAGGGTGCTGGTTTAAGCCACTCACCCACTCGTCCTTGTTAAAAAGTTCGAAATTATACTTAAAAAAAGTAAAAAAGAACTTAAAGGGAATTTAAAATCTTTTCTACTATTTCTGCAGGATTTGAGGCTTTATAAATTGGTCTTCCAACCACAATAAAATCAACCAATTGTTCTTGTGCCAAAGCAATATCAGCAACTCTTTGTTGGTCACCAGCATCTTCTCCAAATGGTCTAATACCAGGAGTAAGGGTAATGAATTCTTTTTTTGTATTATTTTTAATATCCATACTTTCAAAAGCAGAGCAAACAACTCCATCAAGTCCAGCTTCATAGCTATCTTTTGCAAAAGTTGTTGCTTTTTGTGCAATATCTTCATTATAAATATATTTAAAATTTTCATTATCAAAACTTGTAAGTGCAGTTACAGCTAATACTAAAGGGCGATTTGGAACATCTTTGATTCTATCCATCACCTCTTGCATAGCAATCTTCCCTGCACTTGCATGGACATTAAACATATCAACACCAAGTTTAGAAATCTCTTGCGCAGCATCTGCCATAGTATTTGGTATATCATATAGTTTCAAATCAAGAAAAATTTTAAAATTTGGATTTATCTTTTTTAACTCCTCTAAAAAAACTTTTCCATCTCTTATATAACTTCGAAATCCAACTTTAAGCCAAATATCAAAATCTTTTAAAGTAAGAGCTAAAGCCAAATTTTCTTTCATACTATCATTATCAAGTGCAACACAAAGTTTCATTATATTCCTTTTAATTCTTAAATACTATCTAATAAACCATTGATAAATTTTGGAGCATTATCACTTGCTAATCTTTTAGCTAATTCAATTGCTTCATTTATTGCAATAGCTTTATCTATTTTTTTAAATGATATTTCAAAAATTGAAAGTCTTAAAATTGCTTTTTCAACTGCTCCAACTTCATTAATATCCCTTTGTTTTAAATGTTCTGAAAGGACAACATCAATACTTTCTAAATTTTCGATTACACCATCAAATAGATCTTGTGCAAACTCTTTTTGTTTGTTTCTTATTTTTTTATCTTCAAAAATAATATCAGAAAATTTTGCTATCGTAGTATTTCCCAAATCGTAAGCATATAGTAACCCTACGACAGATTCTCTTGCTTGTGTTCTAGTTGCCATTATTTCTCCATCGCTTTGTAAAGACTTAACATCTCTATGATTGTAGTCATAGCTTCAGCTCCTTTGTTTCCAACTTTGCTTCCAGCTCTTTCAATCGCTTGCTCAATTGTATCTGTAGTTAAAACACCATTCGATACAGGAAGTCCAGATTTCATAGCTGCAGTTGCTATCCCTTTTGTTGCTTCAGCACTAATATAATCAAAATGAGGAGTTGCCCCACGAATCACAGCACCAACACAACAAACCGCATCATATTTTCCACTTTCAAGTGCTTTTTGCAACGCAAATGGGATTTCAAATGCACCTGGAACAAGGATAAGGTCAAGTTTATTTGTATCTCCACCGTGTCTTTTAAAAGAATCCTCAGCACCTTCTACTAGTCTATCTGTAATGATATGGTTAAATCTACCACAAATAATCGCTACTTTTTCATCTCCATTTAATCTTAGATTACCTTCTATTATATTCATATTTTTTCCTTTTTAGTTTATTTTATTTTTTATAGTTTAGTTGAAATGTAACACATCTTGTATTTTAAAAATATCATCAATTGTTTTATGCAAATCTTCAATTTTTAACATATTTGGACCATCGCTCAAAGCACAACTTGGGTCAATATGTGTTTCAAAGAAAAAACCATCCACCCCAACAGCTGCAGCTGCTCTAGCCAAAGAGGGGACAATAGCGCTATTTCCGCCAGTTGTCTCACCAGTGCTTGGAACCTGAGCTGAATGAGTTGCATCAAAAATGACAGGTGCATAATTTCTCATCGTGATAAGATTTTTCATATCAACAATTAAAGAACCATATCCAAAAACATTTCCCCTCTCACAAAGCCATACACCATTCTCTTTTGATGTTTGATAGTTTATCTCACTGACACCTCTTGTATTTAAGACTTTTCCAACAGGATGTTTCATACTTTCACTTGCTAAAAACTGCCCTTTTTTGATATTGACTGTACATTTTGTTTTTCCACTTGCTACAAGTAAATCTGTTTGGCGACATAAAAATGCTGGTATCTGCAACACATCCACCACTTCAGCTACAGGTGCTACTTGATAGGTTTCATGAACATCTGTAAGGAGTTTGTATCCAAAAGTTTTTTGAATCTCTTGAAGCATCTTCAACCCCTCTTCAAGTCCTGGTCCTCTAAAACTATCTATACTTGTCCTATTTGCCTTGTCATAACTCGATTTAAAATAAAATTCTATTCTTTTATTTTCATGTAAAGGTGCTAACTTTTCAGCAATTCTCATCATTGTATCTCGATTTTCTATAACACAAGGTCCTGCTATTAGTATCATTAATATTTCCCCTTAAACAATTTATTAAACATATTTTTCTCTTTTCCAAAATAGACATAAAAGAATTCATAGATATTTTTTGATATCCATCGTAAATCCTCTTTTGCCTCTTCATCAGATGCAAACAAAATTTTATCTTCCAACTGCAACTCAATATCCCAAGAAGGTAAGAGATATGGTTCTCCATCTCTAATTAAGATAAGTGGCAAAATTTTATTCCTTTTTTCCCAATCACTTCGTGATCTTGCCACGACATCCAAAGTAACAACTCTCTTTTTGTGTACAATAGAATTCCAAATAGCATATGACTTTTCTTCATTAATGGTAAGTCCAAAAGTTATCGGATTTGGACCAATTTTATTTATAATTCGCATCACAACACTTTGAACAAAGTCGGGGTCATTTTTCTCCCTAATAAGTTCTAAAAACTTATTTGAATAGGGTGCAATAAGAGCATTGGTTGTTCTATCTATTAAAACTTTTGAGGGGATAAAAACCATATCAATTTTTGCATTTCTAAATACAGAAAAATCTGTCATCTCATTTTCTCGTGCAATAGTGACAATATTTGGATTTACTTTTCTTGCACTTGCTAAAATAGAAAGGTTGAGTGTATCACTTGTAGTTCGAGCAATAATAGCTGAGGCATTCATAATATCAGCTTCTATCAATAACTCTTTTTCATCACTACCTTGACATTTCACAAGATGCAACATATCATTTGGTATTATAGAGATATCTTCAATCAATGGTTTAATAAAAACTACCTCTATTCCATTATTTGTAAGTACCTCATAGATTTTTCGCCCCAATTTACCAAAACCATAAACAACATATCTCTCTTTTGGAAGTTGAATAATCTTATCATTCAATTTTCCAGCACCATAAATCCATTTTTCTAAAATCAACATATAAGGATTTCTAAGGGACATATCAATCTGTTCTGCGATTATTTCATAAGGATTTTCTACAACATCCACCCCCAAATCTTTTAAATCTTCCGATTGAGAATGGGTTGTTGTTTTAATCGCCAATTTTACATTTTTATTTAAAAATTTTGCAGTAAGTGCCACTCTTAGATTCAAATCATCATCTGCAAAAAGGGAAACAACAGCTTTACAATATTTTGAATGTAAACCAGCTTTTTGAAGTGCCAAGGGGTCATAAACATCCGCCATCAAAAAGGGAACTATTGGAGTGTAGTTTTCAAGTAAAAGTTCATTAAGCTTATTTTCATCTTTTTCTATAACTATCGTTCTTACACCCTCTTTATTCGCTTTTTTAATAATTTCACTTGTGATATGGTTGTACCCAAGGACAAGTAAAAAATGTTGATTCATATTTTTAACCTGTTTTACAAACTTTGCTTCTGCTATTTGAGCGATAAGAAGCTGATCTTTTAAAAGAGCAATAAGTGTCCCAAGACTATAAAACCAACCCATAACGGTTGCATAAATAATCATCGACATCCAAATTCGCTGAGGATAGCTAAAAGCATACGGTATCTCACCAAAACCTATAGTTGTTGCTGTATAAGAAACTACATAAAAAGCATCAAATATAGTCATCCGATAGGTGTTACCATTGTTGTCAACCCCATCAAGTACTAAAAATCCAATAATTGCAATACTATAAGTAACAATAAGCACCAATAAAGGTGCTCTCATCCTATGAAGTATAATCCAAAGAGCACTATTATTCATATCTGAAAATTATCTTTTAGAACGAAGTGTATCCCCAACATAAAGGATAACAGATATAACATTAGCAGCTAGTGCCCCACCAGCAAGAGAAATAACAATAGAGGTCATCTCAACATCCATTGTATAAGCATACACACCTATAGACCAAACAGTTGCTGCAGCGATAAGTTGAATATCAGCTACCAAACTTGTAGCTAAAAGAACAGAACCCATTTGAGTTTTATCTCCAAGTTTTAATGTTGTAGCTATAAGATTTACAACAATTGCAGCAAATAATTCATATTTACTGTGTAGGGCGATATCTGTCATATCCCCATAAAAAAATCCAAAATTCAATGTCATAGCAAATATGATAAAAAACCCCGATATTACTTTTTCTAAATTCATCCAAAAACCCCTTTTATTTTATTTATTTACTTTCACAAAAGCAAAAATGAGGGAGTTTTCCCTCATTTTTCAACTCTCAAAAAATCAACAAATCCAGCTCAAAACTAAGCATATACAAAACCCGTTAACTTTACCTGACCTCGAATCTTAATATAATCCGAAATGTTTCCCATCAGCCATTTTATAAAGTACTCTAAAGTTATCATCTAAATCATAAAATACTTTAAATACACCACCATCAGCTTTTAATTCATTTAAAGCATCTTCGATTACCATAGGTTTATACGATTTAAGCTTAACTGGTACTATTTCATCTTCTAATAATTCTAACTCTTTTGCTATTTTATCAATCTCTTCTTCTATCACTATTTCAGTTAATTTTGTAGCTTTATGTGCTTTAACTTTATCACTATGTCTTCTTAAAATTTTACAAACCCTATCAGTTGCTATATCAATAGCTGCATGAAGATCTTTATCTTTTTGTTTTACAACAATTGCATCTTGATTAGCAATATTTAATACGTATTCAAATGTAATTACATTTTTACCATGTTTTTGTTCTTGTGAAATAATTGCATTTACAGAAATGATATCTAAATGATATTTATTGAATGCATCTATCGTATTTTGGATGTGGATTTTTAACTCCTCTGTAACTGTTACGTGTCTTCCTACTATACTTGTATTCATAATTTACTCCTTATTTTAAAATCAAATCAATTGTACTATAGCTTATATTAAAATATCTCTATTTCCCTTTGAATTTACAGGAGATAATATACCATTGTGTTCCAATTGCTCAACTATACTTGCAGCTCTGTTGTACCCTATTTTAAGCCTTCTTTGAAGATAACTTATAGAACTTTTTTGATCTTGAATCACTATAAGTTTTGCCTCTTCAAACAGTTCATCAAGTTCCCCTAAACTTTGAGAATTACTCAAACTAAAATCATCACTTTTCTCTTTTAAGAAACTAATATCATATTGAACTTCCCTTTGATCTTTTAAAAATTCAACTACTTTTTCAATCTCTTTTTCATCACTCCAAGGTGCATGGATACGAACTAATCCACTCATTCCAGGAGGTGTAAAAAGCATATCTCCACGTCCAAGTAAAGATTCAGCTCCCATACTATCAAGGATAATCTTACTATCAACTCTTTGCCCTACTTTATAACTTATACGACTAGGTAAATTTGCTTTAATAAGACCAGTAACAACATCAACTGATGGTCTTTGCGTTGCCACAACTAAGTGAATTCCACTTGCTCGTGCCATTTGAGCAAGTCTTGCAATATTTATCTCAACCTCTTTTCCACTTGTCATCATAAGATCAGCTAGCTCATCAATAATGATAACAATATAAGGGAAAGTATCAAATCCCTCTTCAAGAGCTTTATCATTATAGTTTTCAATATTCTTTGTTCTAGTTTTTGCCATCATTGAATATCTTTTTTCCATCTCTTTTACCATATTTGCTAATGCATTAATAGCTTCAGTTGGTCTTGTTATAACTGGTGTTAAAAGATGCGGAATATCATTATAAATAGAAAATTCAAGCATCTTTGGATCAATCATAATAAGTTTCAGATTATCTGGTGAATTTTTATAAAGAAGCGATAATATCATCGCATTTATCCCAACTGATTTTCCACTTCCTGTAGTTCCAGCTATTAATAAATGTGGAAGTTTTTTAAGGTCTGTAATAAAAGGTTGTCCAACAATATCTTTTCCAAGTATCATAGTAAGAGGTGATTTACTATTTTTAAAAATATCACTTTCAAGAAGTTCTCTTAGATAAATAGTTTCCATATTTTCATTTGGAACTTCGATTCCAACCACATCTTTCCCTGGAATTGGTGCTTGGATTCTTATCGTTTGAGCTTTTAATGCCATCGCTAAATCATCTTGAAGCCCTAAGATTTTTGATACTTTTACATTTGGTGCTGGTTTAAATTCAAAAGTTGTAACAATTGGTCCTGTGTAAGTTCTTACAACATCACCTTCAATTTTAAACTGCATCAATTTTTGAAGTAGATCTTCTATTTTTTTATCAATCGCTGCTTCATTTATTTTTATTTTTGTTTTTACAGGTTTTACAAAAAAATCAACTGGTGGGAGTTTGAAATCTTTAGGCTTAGCAACAGCTCCCATATCAATATCTTCCAAAAGTTTTTTATTCTCTTCTAACTCTTCAACAATTGTGACTTTCTCTTTTTGAAGTGTTGTTTCATAGACATTTTGAGGTTCAATATCATCTTTTAGCTCATTTGCATTTTCATTATTTTCTTTTTGAGTATCAAGGTTTGCAAGTTTCTCTTCTATTTGTTTGATTTTCACATTTGCATCTTCTGATTGAGTTTCTTTTAGCTTTAATTTTGGTTGTGATTGCACTTTTTCTTTTGGTACTATTTTTGGTGCTATTTTTACTTTTTCTTTTGGTTTTAAAAGTTCAATTAAATCATCAAAAAACTGCTCAAAATCAAAATCGTTATAATGTAATAGCATATAAGTTCCAACCAAAAGCCCAATAACAACAAAAATCCAAAGTCCAGCTATCCCAATAGTTGGGCTAAGGAGTTCAATTAATACTTCTCCTATTTTTCCAGATAATTCATCATCTAGAATAAGTGCTTGCAATAAAAGAAGGTTTATAAATATGAACACTCCAATTGCAAACTTTATCCAAAACGCTTCGGAAGGTTTTTTTATCATTATAAGCTTATAAAGTGTGTAAATAAGTCCAAAAAGGTAAACATATGAAAGATATCCAAAATATTCATGAGAAAATAAAGCTACATTATAACCAACGATCCCAACGATATCTTCAGCAGTTACAAAAATAGAAAACGAAAAATAAATAAGGATAAATCCAGAAATAAAGTATAAAATCTTAGGTGCTATTTGTTATCCTTTATAAGTAATCTTGATAGTTTTGATTGCAATTTGAGCCAAGTTTTATGTTCCATCAAAGGAAAACCAGCCCATTGTTTTTTTGGTTCTTTTATAGTTTTAGAAACTACCCCACGACCTGCAATAGTTGTAAATGGAGCAATTTCAAGATGCCCTGTAGCTGCACTTTGTCCAGCCATCACAACATATTCTTTCAAGATAGTTGAACCTGCAAGCCCAACTTGTCCTGTTAAAATTGAACCATGTCCAACAATACAATTGTGTCCGATATGAACAAGATTATCTATTCTTACGCCATTTTCTATTTTTGTTGAACTAAAAGCGGCTCTATCAATCGTAGAATTTGCCCCAATTTCAACATCATTTCCAATAACTACATTGCCATTTTGATAAATTTTTATATATTTACCCTCTTTTGTATGGGCAAATCCAAATCCATCACTTCCAATAACAGTTCCGGCATGAATCATTACATTGTTTCCAACTACACAATCTCTATAAATAACAACATTTGGATAAAGCAAAACATCATCACCAATCGTTACATTATCACCTATAAATACACCAGCCATCAAAGTACAATTATTTCCAATAAATGTATTTTTTCCAATAGTTACATTTGCCATAATTGTACAATTTGTACCAATTATAGGCTCATCTCCACTATCTTCAATAACTTTTGCTGCAAAAAATTTAGAAGCTTTTGCTAAAGAGATATAGGGATTTTCACAAATAAGTGCTATTGTTCCAAGAGGCACTTCATCTTTTAACTCTAAAGATACAAAAACAGCACCTGCTTTTGTATCTTTTAAATCAGCTAAGTATTTTTTATTTTCTAAAAATGAGATTTGAGAAGATGTAGCATCTTTTAAAGTATTTAAGCCAGAAACTTCGATATCTTGATCACAAGATATCTTTAAATCTTTTATAATGTCTTGTAATTTCAAAGTTTCTCCTTATTCTTTTTTATCTATCTTTCTATAGATACAACACCACTTCTAACTATCTCTATTGGATGAAATCTTTGAATTACTTGTATAAAATTCATAATTCTTCTAGGATCATCTGTTGCAGATATTACTATTGCATCATCAGTTACATCTTGAATTGAACCATTGTAAGTTTGAGCAATAAGATCAATATCTTTTAAGTTTTGGTCTATTGGAAATTTTATCAAAACTGTGTCTTTTTCTATAAAGTTTTTGTGCTCAATTACTTTTAAAACAGGTATTAATTTATTTAATTGTTTTACAATTTGATCAATAGTTCTAGCACTGCCAACTGTTACAATTGTAAATCTTGAATATTCACTATTTGGAACTGGTGCCACTGTTAAACTGTCAATATTGTACCCTCTTGCAGAGAATAAATTTGAAATTCTTGAAAGTACAGAATCTTCATTTTGCACGATTACTGAAATAATTTCTCTTTTTTCAGTCGTATTATAAAAATCATGTGCATTTTTCATTTTCTTTCCCCCTCTTTTAATAATACCATCTCGTTTAATGCATGCCCATTTGGTACCATTGGTAATACATTTTCTCTTCTATCAATCATAACTTCTATAAATGCTATTTTATTTGAAGCAACTGCATCCTTCAATGCCTTATCAAATTCCTCTTTAGTAGTAACTTTATACCCAATTCCACCCATTGACTCACAAAGCATTTGAAAGTTCGGTTGTACTTCAAGTATTGTTTCAGATAATCTATCCTCATAGAAAAATGTTTGCCATTGTCTTACCATTCCAAGATAATTATTATTTAAAATAATGTTGATAACTGGAAGATTGTATTGAGTACAAGTTATAACTTCTTGACAATTCATCATAATACTTCCATCACCTGTAAAATTTACAGATATCTTATCTGGGCATCCTCTTTTTACACCCATTGCTGCTGGAAGTCCATATCCCATAGTTCCTAAACCACCACTTGTTACCCATTGTCTTGGATAATTAAATGGATAAAATTGAGCTGCCCACATTTGATGTTGCCCAACATCTGTTGAGATAATTGCTTTGTCACCAAGTAATTCCCCAGTTCTTTCAATTACCCATTGAGGTTTGAGTGCATCACTATCATCAAAATATTTCAATGGTTCTTTAATTTTATTTTCTTTAATTATTTTAACCCATGAACTATAATCATTAAATTTGTATTCTGTTGAAAAAATCAACATATCTGTCATAACATTTTTTAAATCGCCAACTATTGGATAATTAATATGAACTATTTTTCCAATATTTGCAGGATCTATATCAACATGGATAATTTTTGCATGTTTTCCAAATTTATCTAATCTTCCAGTAACCCTATCATCAAACCTAGCCCCTAAAGAGATAATACAATCGGTTTCATACATTGCCATATTAGCTGCATATTCTCCATGCATCCCAAGCATACCACCAAGAAGCTCATTTTTACTCCCCATTGCACCTCTTGCCATTAAAGTTTCAACAGCAGGAATTCCAGTTTGTTTTGAAAATTCTCTTATCTCATCACAACAATTTGCTAAAATTGCCCCACCACCAATATACAATAATGGTCGTTTACTATTTGCTATCTCTTCCAAAGCTTTTTTAATCTGTCTTGCGTTACCTTTAATTGTAGGTTTATACGTTGAAATATTAATCTCTGTTGGATAATCAAAAATACCAAGTTCAGCTGTGATATCTTTTGGTATATCAACATGAACAGGTCCAGGTCGCCCTGAAGCTGCTATATAAAAAGCTTCTTTTAGTACCCTTGGTAATTCTTCAATAGTTGTTACTAAAAAATTATGTTTTGTACAAGGTCTACTAATTCCAACCGCATCAATCTCTTGAAAACCATCTGTTCCAATAATTGCATTTGGAACTTGACCGCTAATACAAACCATAGGTATAGAGTCCATATAAGCAGTCGCAAGACCTGTAACTGCATTCGTAAATCCTGGACCTGAGGTAACTATGCAAACACCAACTTTACCTGTTGCTCTTGCATATCCATCAGCTGCATGCACTGCAGCTTGTTCATGTTTTGTAAGTATATGTTGAAAATCTTTTTGTTTATAAATTTCATCATAAACATTCATAATAGCTCCACCAGGATATCCAAATACAACTTCTGTATTCTCCATCGCTAGAGCTTTAATAACCATTTTAGCACCAGTCATTCGCATGACAATCTCCTTTGAATCATTCTAACTAATAAATAAAAATTATTATTAGAAGTAAAATATATAATATAAAATTAGGTCGGATTATATTTAAAAGATTATTAAATTTTTATGAGTTTAATAAATAAACTTATAACTAAAATATTTATCTAACAATTATAATTTTCAATCAAAATAATATTGATTAAATAACAATTCTTTTTTATCATAAAATATATCCCTTTATCAAATATAAGCTTAATATTATATGAAATTTAACTAAATTTAAGAAAAGTTTAATAATTATAAGGATATAATCAAAAATGAAAATCTTTATATAAGGAGTTCAAATGGAAATAAATGATTATCTAAATAATCCCATTCAGGGAAGTGATTCGACACTTGCTAGTTCTATCAATGTTAAAGCACTTGAACAAGTAAATCTTTCCAAAGAGAGCAACAATTCGTTTTCACTTGAATTCAATCTTCAAGAACGGCGAAGTGATTTAAGTTTAAATTTAAAAACATCAATGGATAGTATTAGTAGTAGTCAAGTAAGTTTAAGAGATTTAAACACACAGTCTGATATTTTGACAAATTTAAAAGAAACTGTATTAAATGCAACATCATTAGGCTCTCAAATTTCTTTAGATGATTTGCAACCATCAGTGGAAGATTTACTTGCAAAATACAACTATTTATCATCAAATATTAATAAAAATTTTGGAAAATATCAACAAGAAACTGATAGCCATAACTATTTTGATGGTATTCTTGGTGCAAAGCCACTTAATCCTGCGGAACTCATCAGTGCTATTGATAAGCAATTTGAAGTTGTACAAAGTGAAAAAAAGTTTTTTAATGATAATGTAGAAAAAGTAACAAATAAATCGTTAGAAGTTATCAATATAGAAATAGACAAATCAAATAAAGAAGCACCATTCAAAAATATAGATTTTGGTAAAAATACTGCTGATTTTACAAGTACAAATATTAATAATGTTGTTGGTTCAGTTGTTTCATCTCAAGCAAATGCGATTCCTGCAAATTCTCCTAAACTTTTAGCTTAATCTTAATAAATAGAGAAGTTTCCTATTTCTCTATTTTATTTACCAATTGCTAATAAATATAAAATATTATTTTTAGTTTCTAAAAAATCTTTTGTCTCATCATCATAATAAGCACCTATACCTGTACAACCAATACTTTTTATTTCAGATTTTAAATAAATTATTTGTGCTAGAAATCCACTTAAAATATTTACTTTTTGATAAGCCTCTTTTTCATTTGAGGTAAAATAAAATGTAACAGCACTTTGTCCACCAATATTTTGTTCCAAACTTAAATATCTTGATTTTTGAGAAAAATTTCCCTCTTTTAATAAATTTTGATTTTTATAAAGACCTTGTGGTTTTCCATCAATATTATGCACTGTATAAAATATATCAATATTATAAATAATAGCAAATTCAAATATATCTTTTATTATAAATTCAAACTCATCATTTGTTATAGATATTTGTCTAAAAGCTCGAATAGACCTTCTACTTAAAATTGCATTTTTTAGTGTTGATTTATCAATATTTTTTAAAAAATCTAATTCTTCAATATCTTTTGATTGAAATAAAACACTTTTTTTGTAAGCATCTTCAATAAAATTATTTGTTTCTAAAAAATCACATCCACTTACAAAAGGAAATTTTTCTTTTATTTGTTTTGTCTCATTTTCAGTAGAAATTGTTGAAGATAGTGCAACTGTAAACATCTCATCAACTCTAAATCCAAAAGTATTGCTTAAAGCTAATTTATCAAAATCAAAAACTATTTTAGAATCTCTATTCATTAAGCACATCGTTGCATATATAGCTCCAAGAGAATGTCCACTATCTAATAAAATATATCGAACTGCCCTATTTCTATATTTCCAACTACTTCTAAAATAGATTGATGAGATTAAAAAAGTTATCCCTTTTTGTTTATTCTTATTTTTAAAATAATATTCAATTCCATCATTATCTATCTCATACAATAAACAAATAGTAACAGTTATTGGTTCATAATGGTAAATTCCACTTAATAATCCCTCTACTCCACGAATTTGTAAATAAATCTCACTAGGATAAAGTCCACCAGCACTTGGATTTGTACGAAGATAATATTTACCTTCAGGATATTCTTTTTCATAAGTTACTCCACCAATAAGATTTAAATTTTCTAATTCTTTAAAATCATCAATTTTGAATCTCATTTGAAAGTGGGGATAAGTTTTAAAATTTTTAGGTTGTGTTCGCCAATCTAAGAAAAAAGAATTTTTTCTTATACTAATATAGGAATGATTTGTATCTTGATGAAATTGTGGCATTGTAAAACCTTTTTTATAATTTTTGATGAATCATATCATAGAGCTCTTCATATCTGTATCTCTCTCCTAAAGTGATTAGTGCCCGATTAAAAATATCTTTCTCTTGTAAATTGAACAGTGAACCATTACCATTTAACTTTTCATAAACACTGTTAAGTTCTAAAGTTGTTAAGGTAGATAGATGTTCAGTTTGCATCAACTGTGGTATCTCATTTATATTTAGTTGTGGCATTGGAAACTCTGTGTAATATTGTCCTATTTTAGTTACACCCCAAAAATCTATTCCTAAACTCATATAAAAATCAAGTGATGTTGAAACACACAACATTTTAATTCGCTCAATTTTTGAATCTAAAAGGATTTGATTAAGTAAAATTGTCAGTAATTCTTTCCCATAACCTTGAAATCTAAAAATGAAAGGGGTTAAAAGATTATGAATAGTAAGGTATTTATTATCTTTAGAAATTGCATAAAATAAATAACAAACATCAAATCCATTATCTTCCAAACAAAGGCAAGGTGATTTAGTCCAACTATAATATTGATCCCACCAAAGAAGTGATTGCTTTGCAAATTTTAAAGATTCAAAATGATCCATTTTTGTTACAGAATCTAGATACTCAGCTCTATTTAAAAGTTTTGTTCTCATAAAAACTCCTTTTTATTTGAAAAAGAGGTTTATGATAATTTAATCTCTTTTAAAATATTTGTTAAATCATTATTAAGCCCATTTATTTTAGAGATAATAACTGTTCGTTCCTCTTCTGATAACTTAAATCTACCATCAATAAATTCATATATTTTAAAAGTATCACTAAATATCTCACTCATTAAGTCTTGTTTTATTTTATCTTCAATTTTACCCATTTACTATCCTTTGTCTAAAAATTCTCATTGATGATTGTTTAAATCCTAAAGATTTATAAAAATTATGCCCTTTTAGATTATCACCATCTGTTAAAAGTGTTACTCGTTGAATTTTTTTATTTTTCAAATATTCTAAAACATTTGAAAGTAATTTTTTTCCAATCCCCTGATTTTGATATTGGGGATTTACAATCATATCTTCCAAAAGAACAACTTTACTTCCAAGTGCGGTACTTATTGTGTAAAGAATATTTACACATGCTATAACTTTTTTATCTTTTAAAGCAACAAAGATTGTCCCCACTTTCTTATTTTGTATAATCTTTTTTAAACCTTTTTGATGTAGTTTTGTATTAAATTCAAACTCGCCCTCTTGTGTAAAAAGGACTTCTAAAAGATTTGTAATCTCGTTAATATCCTTTAGCTTAGCTTTTCTAATTTTCATTTTAAAAGTTTATATATTCTTGGTGTACAAGCTAAATCTATCGCTTTAAAATCATCAAGATTTGACAACTCTTTATTTGCTCCAAAATCAAGTAAAAGTTTTACCATATCCTCTTTTCCAGCACTAGCACTATACATTAATGCAGTTACTCCATTATCATTCATTTTATCTAAGTAAATTCCAGCATTTACAAGTTGTTCCACACATCTATAATCTTGTCCAAAACAAGCATTCCAAAGTGCAGTATTCCCATCTACATTTGATATCTCTAAGTCAGGTTTACACTCTAAAATCTCTTTCACGATATCAGCTTTTGCTTCTCTACAAGCTTTCATTAAAGCACTATTTCCATGCTTTCCAACTTTATTTATATCATTTGGAGTGTAGTCATTTTCTTCTAGCCATTTTATTGTTTCATTACTAAACATTTGTTTGCCCTTTTAGGTGATGTGCAAGATCACTATCCATACTAATAAGATGTAAATCAAACCAATAAGGAAGCTTCTCTTTATAATAAGATTGAAGCATATTCAATCCAAAATTATTTGAAGATAATTTAATAAAATATTCCATCTCATTTAAAACTTTGGCATGTTCTTCTTTATGTTCTTTCGAAGTTTTATAAGAAAATTTATCCATCAAGTTTTCTTCAATACTAAAATGATTCTTTGAATGTTCTAAAAGTGTGATAAGTTTTGCTCGATAATCTTGTTTATCATTTGTATTAACAGCATTATAAATATCAAGAAACTCTTTATGTAAAGTATCCATATCCTCATTTTTTAATAAATGTTTTTCATCTTCAAAGGTTTTCATATTGTATCTTTTGTAATTTATTTAAAATAACATTGCACATATCATACCGTAGGAAAATTTGAAGAAAATATAATAATGGGAAAAGTCAAAAGAGAGAAAAATATCTCTTTTTTATAGTAGGAATTTTATAAGTGTGGAATTTTTACTTTTGAATTTAAAAGATACCCAATAATAAACATAAATCCTAAAACAATATATTCAGGAGTTATTTCAAAAAATGTAGGGATAAGATTAAATTCCCAAGCTAAATAAACAAGCCATAACAAAATAGCCCCTAAAGGTGTAGGAACACCAACAAAAAACTTCCCAACACTTCCAGCTTCAGCATTGATATTAAATGTAATAAGTCGTCTTAATCCACTAATAATATAGTAAATAAAAGCAGCCGCAATAAAAGGTGTATTTAAAAACATCTCTTTTCCATCAATAACACCAAAATAGATAAACATTGAAGGAACTATAACAAACGATAAGAAATCTGCAAAAGAATCAAGTTGAATACCAAATTCAGTTGAGAGTTGATATTTTCTAGCTATTTTTCCATCAATAATATCAAATGCACCTCCAAGCCATGCAAAAAGTGCAGCACCGAAAAATTCTGCATGTGTCAAAAAATAAATTGCCATAATTCCTGAGGCAATATTAAAAAATGTAACTAAATTAGCTAAATTAAAGTGATTGTTTTTGTCAAATAAAAATGTCATATTGTGTTTCCCTAACTATTATTTTAAAGTAAAGTAATTTATCATCGAAATGCTTATAAATTTCTTTATATCGATTATTTGTCTAATTTGTCTTTATCAAAAAAGGTATTTGTATGTAAATTTGTAAATGCAGATTTCATTGATACAAAAACATCTGGGTTTGATTCCTCAAGTTTTGCCAATAATTCTTTAGTAGATTCTCTAGCATGTGGCATTTTAATATCCATTCTCATAGCAGGACAAGCTTCATCACCAATTACTCGTATCTCATTTTGAGTTGCAAATGCTCGTAATTGTCGTTCTCTACAAAATATCAAAGGACGAATTACCATCAAACCATTTTTCGCTCTATAAATAGGTGGCATACTTCTCATACTTCCATTATAAAAAAAGTTCATAAAAAAACTCTCCATAGCATCATCTAAATGATGTCCAAGAGCTAACTTATTGTAACTATTTTCTAAAGCATACGTATATAAATATCCTCTTCTCATCCGACTAACAAAACTACAAAAAGAGCTATTTTCTCGTATTTTTTCTTTTGAGATATCAAATATTTCAGTATTAATAATTTCATGAGGAATATTGTATTGTTTACAATGATTTGAAAGAAATTCAACTTGTTCCCCCATACCATATGTAATAGTTACTGCTTTAAACTCAAAGTTAAAAGGAACTTTCCCTTGCATTCTTTTCAATGTGTGTAAAAGAGTCAAAGAATCTTTACCACCACTAAAACCAACTAGAACTTTATCACCCTCTTCAATAAGATTGTAAGTAGCATTAGTATTTCCAACTATTTTAGTTATTTTTTTACTGATATTTAACGGTTCTAAATTGCTTATCAATTGATACATAATTAATTTCATCCTTTAATTTATAAAGATATTTTAACTTATTCTTCTAGAAGAAAACTAAAAAGAAAATAAGATAATTTTATCACTTATATACTGAGTAAAATTATTAAACTCGATATATAAATTATAAAACAAATATAAATAACAAGTAAGTTGCGAGCAAAAAAAAAGAGATCTTAAAAGTTGGCGGCGACCTACGTTTCCACAACTGAAAGCTGCAGTATTATCGGCGATGAGAATCTTGACTGCCAGGT
>JAQUAG010000028.1:0-3847 GCA_028687375.1 Arcobacteraceae bacterium
TTCTTGCTCTTGTTTCTGTAACGATTAAACTTCTATCACATTGTTTTTTAAATCTTCTATATGCTTCTTCAAAAGATTCGCTCTCTTTTACTTTAACACCAGGCACTGTACATCACCCACTTTCTTTTTAAATTGAGGGTAGATTTTATTTAAATTACCCTTAAGAAAAGATAAATCAAATTATTTTCAACTCCCTTTTCTTTTTATCCAAAATAAGATTTTTATATGATTTGGTATATTATTCTTTTTCTCACATAATCAAAAAATTTAATTAAAAAGATAATAACTATGAACTTAACACATTTAGACGAAAACAATCATCCAAAAATGGTTGATGTTTCACCAAAAGAAAACACTACAAGGGTTGCTATTGCAAGTGGTATTATCACTATGTCAAAAGAAGCTTTTAATAATGTGGTTAATAATCAAAATAAAAAAGGTCCAGTGATTCAAACAGCTATTGTTGCGGCTATTATGGGGACAAAAAAGACTCCAGAGCTTATCCCTATGTGCCATCCTTTACTACTTAGTGGAATTAATTGTGATGTTGAACAACTCGATGATATTTGTGGTTTTAAACTTACAGTTACCACAAAATTAAGTGGTCAAACTGGGGTAGAGATGGAGGCACTTACAGGGGTTAGTATTGGGCTTTTAACAATTTATGATATGGTAAAAGCTATCGATAAAGGGATGATAATCTCTGATATCAAACTTGAACATAAAAGTGGTGGAAAAAGTGGGGATTATAACAGATGATAGATTTGAGTAAATATAAACTAGAGTTAACTTATCCATGTGAATGGTGCTATAAAATAGTGATTCATGATGAGCATGATGGTCACCATATTGCAAAAGAGATCTTCAAGGAGAGACCACATAAGGTTACCCATTCAAAAGTAAGTAGTAAAGGGAAATATAAAAGTTTAAATATTGAGCTTTTGGTACATAATGATGACGATAGAACATATTTTCATAAAGTTTTGCATGAACACAAAGATGTCAAGATGGTGATTTGATGGAAAAAATACTTTACCAAAATCAATTTGTAAGGGTAGAAATTGAGCCTTTTGAGATACCTTGGCTTAAAATATTTACAATTGAGCCTTATAAAGAGTTTAGTCAATGTAGTTATTCTTTAAAACTTGAAATTTTAAAGATGTTGGATTTTCTTGAAAAAGAGATGATTTACACCTTTAATCCAGACAAAATAAATATCGCTTCATTTGGAAATTATGTGCCACATCTACATTTTCATATTCAAGCGCGATTTAAAAATGATAGTTTCTTCCCAGAACCTACTTGGGGAAAGAAGATGAGAGAGGGGGAACTTCAATTGGATCTTGATAGATTTTATAAACATTTAGAAGAGAAATTGGAAAGGGAAAAGATATAAAATGAACAGAAGAAATTTTATATCCCTAGCAACTTTCTCCCCTTTTTTAGGTGGTAAATTATTTGGTGAAGGGTTTAGTAGTGATGTTGGATTGAGTGATATCTATACAACAAAAGATGAGTGGAGCTCTTTAATTCTTGCACGAGAAAAATTAACAAAAGTAAAAAAAATAGTTGGATATGGGCATTTTAATGTTATCTCTTTTGATGAAGTTTTAAAAATTGCAAAAGATGACCCAAAAGTAGGGGAATTTTCCAAAAGTGAACTTGAGTTTCTTGATAAATTATTTTATGATAATCCAAATAAATATGGATTTTATGGTACACAAACAACAGAAAAAATCACTCAAGTAATTGAGGAAAAAGAGATAATAAAAATAAATTATACAGGGCATTATCTTTTTCGTGGAAAATCGTTGGATGATTATAATAGAATCCTTAAAGATGTTGGAAAAGATATCATTTTAACATCTGGAATAAGAAGTGTACCTAAACAGATGAGCCTCTATCTTGACAAAATATATTCTTTAAATGGAAATATTTCACAAGCTTCAAGGATAATAGCACCCCCTGCATACACCCATCACTCCATTAGCGATTTTGATGTGGGTAAAAAAGGTCTAGGTGGTCGTAATTTTTCAACTTTTTTTACAACAACGCAAGAGTTCAAAAGTTTAGTATTGCTAGACTATATAAAGATAAGATATACAGAAAATAATAAAGATGGAGTAATATATGAACCGTGGCACATTCAGGTCGTTTAAATTTTTAGGAATTTTAGTTGTTTTACAAGCAACACTTCTTCTAGCCCAAGGGGAAACGGTAAATAATGAACATTTTTTACCATCTAAAACAAGTACAGTAGTTGATAAAAAAGGTAATGTTGACACGAAAAAATTAGATGAATTTGCATTTGATATCCTTAAAAGAGGGACAGATGACAATAATACTTTACTTATTGTTGGTGGAATTCAAGGTGATGAACCAGGTGGATTTATGGCAGCTTCACTGATTTCATCACATTATAAGATAACAAAAGGGTCGGTTTGGATTGTGCCAAATCTTAATTTTTATAGTATTATTAAAAGTGGGCGGGCACCATTTGGAGATATGAATAGAAAATTTGCCGATTTATCCTCAAGTGATCCTGAGTACAAGATAGTCCAAAGGGTAAAAGAATATATGGCAAGTGAAAATGTTAAACTTATTTTAAATCTTCATGATGGGAGTGGATTTTATCGACCTATGTATATAGATAAGATGCATCAACCTTTACGATGGGGACAAACTATAGTTATTGATCAAGAGTTACTTCATGAAGTGGAAGCTTATAACGATTTGTACACCATATCAGAAGAGGTGGTGGCTCATACAAATAAGTTTCTTTTAAAAGAGGAAGATGAGTATAGAACTAAAAATACCCACACAAGATTTAAAAAAACATTTGAAGAGCAAGAGATGTCAAAAACTCTTACATATTATGCAATAACGAATGGTAAAGCAGCTTTTGGGCATGAAACAAGTAAAAGTTTATCAACAAATGAAAGGGTTTATTATAAGCTGTTAGCTATTGAAAAATTTATGGATATTATGGGGATAGAATACAAGCGAAATTTTGAACTCACTTTAGATGGTATAAATAAAGCATTGATGGAGAATATTGACATTGTATTTGAAGATACAAATGTAAAAATACCACTTCAAGATATAAGAAATATTCAAAAATATTTTCCTGTAAATGATAGCGGGGTTATTAAATATTTTCCTAGCAATCCACTTTTAAAAATTATTCAACAAGGGAAAACTTATACAATTTATTATGGAAATAAAGTATTAACAAAGCTTGAGGCTGATTATATAGAACATTTAAATTTTAATACAGAAGTTAAAATGGTAATTGATGGAGCTTTAAAAAATGTCAAATTTGGTGATACAATTGAAGTAAAGAATAATTTTTTAGTGAAAAATAATAAATCTTTTAGGGTAAATGTAATAGGGTATAAAAGTAAATCTGGGAAAGAAACTGATTTGAGTATCAAAAAAGAGGAATTTGATAGTAGATACTCCGTTGAGAAAAATGGGAGTTTATTTAGAATAGAGTTTTATAAAGAAAAAAGATTTGTGGGGATGATATTGGTGAATTATTTAAAATAACTATAGTTTATGCTTGTCATAAGCTTTAGTAATATATAATTTTTACATTATTTTAGGAGATTACAATGGAAGAAAAAGTAGAAAAGATGTCGTATCGAATTAAACGATACTGGGCATACGCATTGGCGAGTATCGTGGCTGTTGGTTTACCATTTATTCAAATAGGTGGAAATCAAGTATTTTTATTATCATTTGATAAAAAACAACTTCATTTAATGGGTACAGTTTTTGATATGCAAGAACTGTATATGATGCCATTTTTATTGATGTTATTATTTTTAGGAATTTTTGCAGTTAC
>JAQUAG010000028.1:3947-23639 GCA_028687375.1 Arcobacteraceae bacterium
CATATTGATATTAGAAAAGGGACACAATTAGAGTGTATTAACTGTTTAGAGTGCGTTGATGCTTGTACAACAGTTATGGGAAAACTTGGTAAAGAGAGTCTAGTTCAATGGTCAAGTACAAATGATGTTATTCATAATCAAGGATTGAAATTAATAAGAGCAAAAAGTATTGGATATGCAGTTGCTTTAGTGATTATTATTGGAATGTTATTTGTTATGGGTGGTAAAAAAGAGTATATGCTGTTAAATGTTAATAAAACAACAGAACTTTATAAAACATATGAAGGTGGAGAAGTTACAAATAGTTTTGTATTATTATTCCAAAATACTCAAAAGGAGACTTATACATATAATCTAGAAGTGGTTGGCCAATATAAAGATAAAGTTCAAATTCTTAGATTTGAGCCATTTAAATTAAGTAAAGGAAAATTAGCAAAGAAAGTTATTCAACTTTCAACAAAAGAATTACTTATAGATGATGCAAGACAAGATACACCTATTACTGTAACTTTAAAAGCTTATGCTCAAGAAGATCCAACTAATATTGTTGTCACAAGAGAAGCTGTATTTATTTTTCCAAGAAGTGATAAAATTCAAAAGTAAATAAATATAAAATTGAAAAACTAAGAGCCTAAGTCAAATAAGACTTAGGCTTTTTTCGTTATGATACAAAAATATAACTATATAGAGATAAGGAAAATTTATTTTCCTCTTTAGGATTTGTTACTTTAGGTTTAATTTTATTAAACCGTTACAAGTAAACATTTAACAATAAGTCCCTTTTAAAATGGGACATTTAAAAAGGAAAGTTACATGCCACTATTAGACAGTTTTAAAGTAGATCACACAATTATGGAAGCTCCAGCAGTTAGAATTGCAAAGCAAATGAAAAGTAAAAGTGGAGATGATATCACTGTATATGATATAAGAATTCATAAACCAAATGAAGATAAGATGACAGGGAGAGGTATTCATACATTGGAACATCTTTTTGCTGGATTTATAAGAGAACATCTTAATGGTGATGATATTGAGATAATAGATTGTTCACCTATGGGTTGTAGAACTGGATTTTATATGAGTTTACTTGGAAATCCAAGTGCAAAAAAAGTTGCAAAAGCTGTGAAAAAAGCGATGAAAGATGTTTTAAAAGTAAAAAGTGAAGCGGATATTCCAGAACTTAACATATATCAATGTGGAACTTACAAAATGCACTCGCTAAAAGATGCTAAAAAAACTGCTAAATTTGTAGTTAAAAGTGGTGTTGGTGTTATGGATAATGAGAAACTACTATTAACTGATGAAAAAATGAAAGAGCTTGGAATCTAAATGATTACTTCAAAAGAGATAGAGTTGTTTAAAACTCTATTTCAAAAATCCCCAAAGAGTATTATTTTACATATTAATAATGACTCTGCTGAGATTAAAGACATTATTGATAATTTCATAAATGAGATAGATGGTAAGTTAACTTATAAAAACTTTAATGAAATAAATATTGAAAGATTTCGACTAACTGCTAGAGATTTTGAGTATGTAATTGTGTCTAATTGTTTGGATTTGGTTGAAGATATTGATAAATTTATCAAAGAGATTTATCATTCACTTGAAAATTCTGCAAATATAATTTTAATAGAAAATAAATTAAATAATAATCTTTTGTTTATGAAAGATATCCTTGAGCGAAATGATTTTAGAGCGACAAACTCTATAGAGATTTTTGAAGAATATAATCTTACAGTGGCAAAAAAGATGCATATGTGGGGCAATGGATTATAAAATAACAAAGGATGGGAGTAAAACTTTATTCTCTCAAAAATACAATCAAACTTTTCATAGTATGCAAGATGGTGCTTTAAGCGAGGCCTTACATAAGCATATCCTTCCTGCTTTAAGTATATTTGATAATGCTAAGGAACTTAATATTTTGGATATTTGTTTTGGTCTTGGGTACAATACTTTAGGTACAATTTATCATATATTGAAAAATAATCTTACCATAAAGGTAAACTTCTTTTCTCCAGAATTTGATGAATCACTTGTAGATTCATTGAAAGATTTTGAGTATCCAAATGAATTTGATAGTATTAAGGATATTATTCGAGAGCTTGCAATTTATAAATATTATAAAGATGATAATTTTGAGATTAAAATTTTTATTGGGGATGCAAGAGATTATATTAAAAATTTGAAAAATATTGATATTGTTTACCAAGATGCTTTTAGTAGTGATACAAACAAAGAGCTTTGGACAAAAGAGTATTTTTATGATATTAGCAAAATTCTCTCTACAAAAGCTGTAATAACAACATATTCTATAGCAACTCCTGTTAGGATGGCATTATTTGAGAATAACTTGTTTATATATGAATATCAATCTATTATTAAAAAGAGAAGTACAATAGCCACAAACTTTGAATTTAATAAGATTGAGAATATGAATATAAAATATATAGATATGGATAAAAAGAAACTCAACAGCCCAAATGCAATTTCTCTATCAGATAAGAGTTAAAAGAAAACCTTTTTAGCCTACAGATGAAAAGGTTTTCTTATGTAAGGTGAATCGTCAACATTCTTCATTCCCTCTAATTCTTTGATTTCAGATGTAAGAGGAGAAGAACTAGAACTCGATACGATTGTATCTCCATTTTGAAGGTTTATTAGTTTTAAAAATAAAATAATCTGTTTATTTGTAATAATGTAACTACCAACAGCCATTTGTTTATCGTCTTCTATATTTTGTGTTTTTAATTGTTGTAAATCTCTTGTTAAAATTTTAGCACCATTTTGACCAATCTTTAAACTACTTCCAAGATTAAATGTTTTAATAGCAACATTTTTAGTGCAACCATTTTTTAGAATATTAACTTTTAATTCATTTGAGAGTAAAAAACCAAGTTCCGATTTGTTATCAAGATTTGATTCATTTACAAAGTCAGTTACATAAAGTGTGGTATTTGAATTTATTTTATTACAAAAAGAGTTCGGTAGTAACTTCGAAGTCAAAAACTTAAAATCAGTAACTTCTTCGTGATAACCATTTGTATTGTTAACAGCTCTAGTACTACAACCAGTAAAAAATACGAAAATAAAAGGCAATAAATATTTAAAAAAACTCATCTATCTTCCAAAATCTTTGTTTTAGTTACTTTAATATCATTAGGTTTTGTAATTTCTTTGCAAATATTAAACTCTTCACAGTTTTTAAAATGATAAATTACTTTTGCAGTTGAGATAACATCTGAAGTAAAAGTATTCATAATTCTTGCATTTAATACAACACTATGTTCATCGACAACAGAATATGTACCTACAACAATAAACGCTTCTTGCACTTCATCTTTTAATTTTGTCACATCTCTTGTCAGTGAAAATTCACCCTCTTTATTTATAGTTAGCATCTCTTGCATTCTAAAATCAACAATTTTAAAATTTCTAGAATGTAATTCATCTATTAATGATTCTGATATAACTCTACCAAATGGAGAAGTTTTTGATAAAGTATTTAAATCCACAAATGTTGTTAAAATTAATTTATTTTGTTTTTGAGCATTGGAAGGGATATTTAAAAGTAATTGATTTGAAATTTCAGCAACAGCACTGTCTAGGTCTGTAAATCGTTTATCAACAAATAAAGAGAAGTTAGATTGTCTATAATCACTATTTATATATTGATTGTTTTGCTTACATCCAGAAAACAAAAATAAAGATGTAAATAAAAAAAGTACGCTAAAGCTAAATTTCACCATGATAAAAACCTTTATAAATTAAGGCATTTTATCAAAATAAAAATTAGAATTGGATTTTTCTTATAGCAATAGTACCTTCTGTTGGTTGATTAGTGTTAGTAGCTGGCATTGATGTCTCATCTGAAACAAGTTTAATTTTTCTTTGTGCATTGTTACAAACATTGAAAATACTACAGTCATCATTGGCATACATAACCCTTCCAGAACTGACAATTTTTCCAGTTTTATTATCTAAAATTCTTGCATTAATAATAACATTTTGATCAATTTTAGAATAAGTTCCAACTAAAATATATGTATTTGATACTTCACTTTGTAACATTGTTATATTTCTAGTAATGTAAAATTCCCCATTTGCATTGATTGTAATTGCATTTTGACCTCTAAAATCAGAAACATTAAAACCTCTTACAAAAAGCTCACTAAATAAAGATTCGCCAATCACTCTTCCAAATTGGCTTGTTTTGTTGAGTTGTTGCAGATCGACAAATGATGTAACCGTAATCGTCCCTGTATCTTTTGGAGATAAGATATTATTTTTTGATAATTGATTTGAAAGTGATAAAATGGCATCATTAATAGTGAAATAAACTTCATTTGTACTTGCTTTATCTTTCGGAATCACTATTGTATTTTGATTACATCCTTGAAAAAATAAAGTTGATAACCCTACTACTAAAAAACTTTTTAGTATCTTTACTATGTTTGTCATTTTAAACCTTTTTTACATTCTATATATGCAATACTAATAAAACATTTCTTAATATTAGATAAAATTATGAAATATTTTTTCTCTTTATTTGAAGTATACAATACTTAATTTATTCTTTACCTATATAATTAGAATATTAAGTTTCATTTAACTCAAGACTTGTTAAAATTCTCGCGATAAGTTACGGTCGTATTTCATATTATTGTGGCTTTATTTTATTTTAGGAGGACATTGATGCAAAACGGTGCACAAATTGAGTACGATTACTCGATTGCAAAAGCTTTTACTTTTGCCACAATTCTGTTTGGAATTATAGGTATGACAGTTGGTGTTATACTTGCATTTCAACTTGCATTTCCAGCTCTAAGCAATTTAGCTGGAGAGTACGGTACATTTAGTAGATTAAGACCTTTACACACTAACGGTGTTGCTTTTGGTTTTTCACTAAGTGGAATTTTCGCTACATGGTATTATGTAGGACAAAGAGTTTTAAAAGTTTCATTGAAAGAATCTCCATTTTTAATGGGTGTTGCTAAGTTACACTTTGCACTTTATTTCCTTACAATACTTTTAGCAGTTGTAACTTTATTAAGTGGTATTACTACTTCTAAAGAATATGCTGAATTAGAGTGGCCATTAGACTTATTAGTTGTTGTATGGTGGGTTCTATGGGGTGTTGCTATGTTTGGTATGATCGGTATCAGAAGAGAAAGAACGCTATATGTATCTGTATGGTACTATATGTCTTCATTCTTAGCTGTTGCAATGTTATACTTATTTAATAACATGGAAGTTCCTACATATTTCGTATCAGGAACAGGGTCTATTTTACATTCAGTTTCTATGTATGCAGGTACAAATGATGCTCTAGTTCAATGGTGGTTTGGACACAATGCTGTTGCGTTCATATTTACTACGCCAATTATTGCAATGATTTACTACTTCTTACCAAAAGAATCTGGACAAAATGTTTATTCTTATAAGCTTTCTATGTTAGCTTTCTGGGGATTAATGTTCGTTTACCTTTGGGCTGGTGGGCATCACCTTGTATATTCTACAGTTCCAGATTGGATGCAAACTATGGGTTCTGTTATGTCTGTTGTTTTAATTTTACCATCATGGGGATCAGCAATTAATATGCTGTTAACAATGAAAGGTGAGTGGGGACAATTACAAACAAATCCATTAATTAAATTTATGGTTATGGCTTCTACATTCTATATGTTATCAACAATAGAAGGTCCAATCCAAGCTATCAAATCTGTTAATGCTATTGCACACTTTACTGACTGGATTCCAGGACACGTACATGATGGTGTGCTTGGTTGGGTTGCATTTATGATTATGTCTGCATTAATGCATATGGCTCCAAGAATGTACAAAAGAGAGATTTACTCTAAATCTTTACTTGAAACACAATTCTGGATTCAAACTGTAGCTATCGTACTGTACTTTACATCTATGTGGATTGCAGGTATTACTCAAGGTATGATGTGGAGAGCTTATGACGAATATGGTTCATTAGTTTATTCATTTATTGATACAGTTGAAGTTTTACATCCTTACTATACTATTAGAGCTGTAGGTGGATTATTGTATTTAGTTGGATTCTTTATGTTTGCATACAATATGTATAAAACTGCTACAGCTGGTAGAGTTCTTACAAAAGAACCAGTTAATGCTTCGCCTATGGGCGCTTAAGAAAGGGAGGAGAAAATTATGTTTCATTGGTTAGAACAAAGACCGTTTTTCTTCGCAGTTGCGTTATTTTTAACAATTGCTTTTGCAGGGTTAATTGAAATCATTCCAGATTTTGGAAAAGCTTCTCAACCTACTGTTGGTACAAAACCATACAGTTTATTAGAGCTTACTGGAAGACATGTATATATCAAAGATAGTTGTAATGCTTGCCATTCACAATTAATTAGACCATTTAAATCAGAAACTGATAGATATGGTATGTATTCATTAAGTGGTGAATATGCTTATGATAGACCATTTTTATGGGGATCAAAAAGAACTGGTCCAGATCTTATGAGAGTTGGAAACTACAGAACTACAGATTGGCATGAAAATCACATGAAAGATCCATCTTCTGTTGTACCAGGTACAGTTATGCCTTCGTATGCTCACCAATTTACAAATGTTGCTGATGTGGATACTGCTTATGCAGAAGCTGTAACAGTAAGAGATGTATTTGGAGTACCATATGATAAAGAAGGTATGCCAATACTTGGAACACTTGAGGAAGCAAAAGCTGCTGCTTTAAAAGAAGCGGAATTAATAGCTGCTGACATGAAAGATCAAGATGTTAAAGATGCAGTTGCTGCTGGTAAAATACCTGAAATTGTTGCAATTATTGCTTATATGAACTCTCTAAAATAAAAGGTTTTTAATGGATTTAGATCAAGAAACATGGATGACAATTGGAGGTTATGGAAAATTTTTTATAACTTTGTTTGTTTTTATAATATTTTATAGTTATGCTTATTCAATATATAAAAGACAAAAAACAGGGGAAAGAGATTTTGAAAAATACTCAGATCTTGTGCATAATGATAGTATTGAATCTAAACCATTAGAATCAAATAGAGAGTGATACAAAAGAATAAAAAGGAGAAATGAATATGAAATCTATGGTAATAGGTGGAATTATCCTTATCGTAGCACTAATGGCAGGGACTTACTTCGTAGCAGGTGACTCTTTTAGTCTGGGTGAGGATTACATAAATGACTTAACAATGCTTGCAGGGTTGGCGATAATTTCTATCTCAACTATGACAGTATTAAAATATGTTAATCAGATGAAAAATGATAAAGCAAGTGGTGAACTTGTTGAAGAAAATTGGGATGGTATTGGTGAATATACAAATCCAATTCCAAGTGGTTGGGGATTAATATTTTTAGGAAGTATCGTATGGATGCTTTGGTATTTTTTTGTTGGATATCCAACAAATCAATTTTCTCAAATTGGTCAATACAACGAAGAAACTTTAGAGTATCAGGCTAAATTTGAAGAAAAAAATAAAAACATTGATGTTGCTGGACTTAGAGCTATGGGTGAATCTGTATTCTTAGTTCAATGTGCTCCGTGTCATGGTGTTTTAGGTGATGGAAGTAACGGTAAAGCACATGATTTAACAAAAAGAATATCTAAAGAACAAGTGATTGATATTATTAACAATGGTGCTAATAATATGAAAACTGCTTTCCCTGCTGGAATGCCTGCTGGTATGGCTAGTGGAGCTGATGTTGAAACACTTGCTACTTATGTTGCTGGTGGATTAAAAGGTGAAAAACCTGCTGCATTCGCTGCATGTGCTACTTGTCATGGTGAAAACGGAGAAGGTATGGCTATGGTTGCACCAAGTCTTAAAGATTACAATGACGAATTAGTTACAGGTATCTTAAAAGATGGTAAAAAAGGTGTAATCGGTGCAATGCCTAGTTTTGATGGAAGACTTTCTGAAACTCAAGTTAAAGCTGCTGCTGAATATATCAGAAGTATAGGAGGGAGATAATTATGGGATTAAGTAAAGAGATGCACGAATCAGAAAGAGGATTATTTGCTCTGAATGGGATTACAGGATTTTTAGTTGCGGTAGTTCTTCTTTTAAGTATTTTAGGTGGTTTAACATTCTTTGGTATAGGTGCTCAAAAAGCAAATGCTGAGAATTTTTATACAATCAATCAAGATTTAACTGGTCTTAAAATGAATAGCCCAGAAAATCATACAATGTGGCAAAACAAATAAGGATATATTATGGAAAAAATTATTGCATGGTTATTAGTTGTTTCTGCTGTTGCTACAGTTTATTTGTCTTTCTTAGACCCTACAAGAGTATTTGTAGGATAAAGAAACAATAACTTTTATTGTAAAAGGGTAGATGTTTTTACATCTACCCTTTTTTTATTTCTTTTTTTATCCTATGTAGTTATTCAAGAATCATTTTATTTCTTAAGATTATCATTTTTTAATCTGTATACAGTAGTTTTAGGAGAGATTCCTAAATATATGAGTTAACAGATAAAGCGATTATTTAGTGAAAAATGAGTAATATAGACTATCTAAAAAATGAAGGATGACTATTGAAAATTAAACTTTTATTACCTGTTTTTATCTTACTATCTTTTTCGTATGGAGCTACTGCTAATTTTATTTTAAATACTGGTGGCTTACTTGATGAAAGAGCTGCACAAAAGATAAACACAATTGGAACTGAAGTAAATACAAAACTTGGAGTTCATATCTATCTAGATGTAAAAGGGGATAATGGAATAAACCCTGACTTACCACTTAAAGAGAGAATTGCAATAATGAAAACAAAAGAGGAACAACTTATTCTTCAAGTTCAAAATGATATGAATCAATCAAAATCATTTGCTATTTTGACTTTGGCACTTGACCAAAAATATGCAAATATTTTAATGAGTGATGATTTAAAATCAATACTTGATAGAGATTCAATACTTGATGGATATGTTATTCCTCTTGTGGCAGCTCAAGACAAAAATACACTTAACTCTAAAGTAAGTGCAGCAACTTTAAATGGTTATGCTCAAATAGCTGATAGTTTAGCAAAAAACAAAAATATTACATTACAATCTAGTATAGGAAGCGAAGGGAAAATAGCAAGTACAATTTGGAAAGTATTTATGTATACTATTGTACTTATCGGAATTATTCTTTATTTTGTAATTATTCTTCGAGAAAAAAAGATAAAAAAAGCTTACAATGAAAAACTAAAAAAAGAAGCAAATGGGGAAAAAGATGAGTAAAAGAACTTTATACGCAATTTTTATAGCTAAATTTTTATTTAGTATTAGTTTGATTGCTTGGACAGTTACTATGACACTTGGTGCTGGTGTTGGAAAAGATAATGATAATACTTTTATGAAATATTATCACGATGTCGATGAGAATTTCAATCAAATCGTATTAAACAATGGTAACTTTACTCAAAAATATGATATTGAAATTAAAATCAATGACTTTATTTTAAATGAATTATCATATAAAGATATCTACCTTTCTCAAAGAGTTATCAATGAGCGAAAAGAGAAAAGAAATATACTACATACTGTAGATAATAAAGTTATGATAACTGTAAAGGATAAAAAAACTCATAATGTAATTAAAAATATCGAAGCCAAAATTCTTTTTACTATGCCATCAACTCATGAATTTAATCAAGAAGTTTTATTCACATCAAGTAATGAAGAAAAAATAATCTCTCTTAATAAAAAATCATATTGGAATATTATGGGGAATATTAAAGTAAACGATGATATCGGTCAATTTTATATAAAAACAAATGCTATCTAATCACCACCTATTTGTATTCCCTACAAATAGGTCAATTCGAGAATATATCTCAAAAGTACAATTAACCAATCAAATTTTACCAAAGCTTATCACTATTGGTGAATTATTTCAAAGAGTAGCTCTTCCTCCAGCTGATAAAAAAATTATTGATAAAGATTTAAGAATTTTATATCTTAAGATTGCTATTAAAAAATTAGAGATATCTAAACTTGGATTGAGTAAAAAATTTACAAAACTTTACGCTCAAAGTGATTTTATTTTTAAATTTTTCAATGAATTAAATAGCGAGTATAAAACAATTGAAGAGTTACAAATCCTTGATACGTATGAGTTTTATAAAGAGCATTTAGATATTTTGAATCAGATTTTTCAAAATTATATAAAAGTCTTAGATGACAATAATCTTGTAGATTTAATAGCACTCCCCAATAACTTTTCAATAAATAATAGTTTTTTAGAAGAATATCAATATATAACACTTTTTTATGAGGGGTATTTTTCTAACTTTGAAGCTCTTATGATTAAAAAAATAGCACAGATATCAAATCTAAAACTTCATTGCACTATAAATCAATTTAATCGAAAGAATATTGAACTTTTTAAAATATTTGATTTTGAACTAGAACCATACAACGAATATATTTTAGATATTTCAAACAGTCATATAGTATCTCAAATAAAATTACAAAATAAAGAATTATCACATACTATCTATCCAATTTCACTTAGAATTTCTCAAATAGCATTGGTGAAATATGCTATTGCTTCGATGGTAAATAAAGGGATTGAAGCATCAAAAATAGTCCTTATTTTACCTGATGAAAAATTTGCCAAATATATAAAAAGTTTTGATAATGAGAAATATTTTAATTTTGCTATGGGAAATGATATTAGTAATTCAAAACTCTATCAAATGGCACATATTATAAATGATTACTTCAATATAGATGAGCCAAAATATAAAAAGAAAGTGGAATATTTCAATCTTAATATCTCTTATTTGAATCTTGAAGTGAAGCCATTTTGGGAAAAACCAATAAATAAAGAGAGATTCTTTTCTTTTTTAGATTTTATTTGTTCATTTGAAAATGATGAGGAGATTCAAGAAAAGATAAAAGAGACTAAATTTGAATTAGAAAATTTGTTATTCCAAAGTTTTGCTTTGGATGAACTTCTTTTTAAAGATGGATTTAAAATCTTTCTTACCAAAATTGTAGATATCTCAACAGATGATATTCAAGCAGGAAAGATTACTGTAATGGGAATACTTGAAACAAGAGCGATGCAATATGATGGGGTAATTGTAATTGATTTTAATGATAATACAGTTCCAAAAAAAAGTGTAAAAGATAAATTTATCTCATCACATGTTAAAAAACATTCGAATCTACCAACCCCAAAAGATAGAGAAAATCTTCAAAAATATTACTACCAAAAACTATTTGATGGTGCAAAAGAGATCTATATATCATATGTTGTCGATAAGGAACATACAGCAAGTAGGTTTTTAAATGAATTATTTAAAAAACCTAATATAGTAGAGCTTGATGTTTCAAATATCTTAAAAGATACAAAAGAGATATTCTACAATGAAAAAAATATTATTCAAGAGATAAACTTAAGTAAATTAGAGTGGTCTGCTACATCACTTAAAATATTTTTGGATTGTAAAAGAAAGTATTATTTACAATATATTCAAAAGATTGATGAACACACCATAACACTTAAACCAAAAAGTTATGAGCTTGGGAATATTCTTCACACTATTTTAGAAAAAAACTATAAAGATAAAAAATTTACTTATGAAGAGGTAATTAAGGAGATATCAAAATATCAAAACATCAATCCATACCTTACTATAGAGCTTGAACTTTGGAAAAAGAAGTTACAGAGTTTCTTTCAATATGAACGAAAAAGATTTGATAATGGAATATCTATTTATGAGCTAGAAAAACCTTTTAGAGTTCAAATAAATGGGATAACTTTAAAAGGAAAAATAGATAGAATTGATAGATTACAAGATGGAACATTTGCTATTCTTGACTATAAAACATCTTCAAATCTTAAAATTGATAGCTTTAAAACTTACGATAAATCATCCGATTTTCAACTTGAATTTTATTTTTTAGCAACAAAAGATTTAGGGATATCTCAAGTTGGCTACTATGATTTAAATGATGGGAAAATTAAAGAAGAGATTACAATTGAACCAAAATTGGAAAGATTGTTTGAGATACTCAAAAGTTTAGAAACTCAATTTGTTAATTTTGAAAAATGTGAAAAAGAGCAATTGTGTGAGTTTTGTCCTTATAAAATAATATGCAACAAAGAATAAAAAAGGGAAATTACTAAAATGAAAGATGAATTATTACAAAAAATTGAAACATCAAAAGCACTTATGCTTTATATTGGTGGGGAACATTGTAGTGTATGCAAAGCACTTTATCCAAAAGTTACACAAGCTTTTTTAGAACACTTTCCGAAAATGGAGCAACTTAGAATTGATATAGAAAATGAAAAAGAGTTCGTTTCCTCTCTCCAAGTTTTTGTGATTCCAACTATTATTGTCTATTTTGAGGGGAAAGAATTCTTCCGAAAAAGTAGAAACCTTTCTGTTGATATGTTTATTGATGAAGTGGAGAGACCATATACACTATTTGTAGAGTAGGGGAAAGGGTTATAAAATATAGCTTTAGCTCTTTTTTTACACCTATTTGGTATCATAATTAAATAGATTAGACTTTTAGAGGTTATTGATGTTGATATTTTCCCCAAATTCTTTGCTCGGTAAAATTTTTCCATATGCAAAATGGTTTATTTATGGATTATTATTTATAAATATGACTTTATTTTTTTCAAATCAAACTATCGCTGAAGGGATAGATTCATTAGCATGGCTTCTTTTACTTCTTTTACTTGAATGGGAAACTTCACAGCTAGATATGGATATAGTAGCTAAATCGGAGAGAGTCCTTTTAAAGCTAGGAAGAATAATTAGTTATATTTTTATTGTGTATTCTATTGTTATTTATGGGGGAGAATCTTATATTATTGAGAATGGTATTCTTGATTTTTATAATGCCATTATTTGGTTTATTGTTGTTATGATTCTTGAATATGAGTTATTTTCTAAAAAACTGTTTTCTAGAAGAAAAGAAACTTTTTTAAACATCCTAAAATTTCTACTTTATTTTAGTTTGTTTGTTATAGCTATTCTTTGGCAAATGGATGGAGAATGGCTCGATTTTTATGATGCTGCACTTTGGATAATTTGTTTCTTTTTTATCGAGTTGAATATTGTGCAGTATAAAGATTATTTAGAACGAAAAAATGAGGTTCCAAAATGGTAGTATTAAAAACAATTTTCAAGTATTTATTAGGATTTTTTATCCTAATCCAAGTAATTCCTATTAGTTATGAAGAGCAAAAAAAAGTTGATTCAGCTTTAGAGATGAAAGCACCAGCAGAAATTATGGGTGTATTTAAAAGAAGTTGCTATGCATGTCACTCAAATGAAACAGTGCTCCCTTGGTATAGTCATGTTGCACCATTTTCATGGTCAATTAGTCGACATGTAGATTTAGGTAGACAATGGCTTAATTTTTCTACTTGGGAAACATATAGTGTTGAAGAGAAAGATAAAAAAATGGGTGAAATCTACAATGCAGTTTTTGTAGCTATGCCACTTAGAGGTTATGTTTCAATGCATCCTGAAGCTGAACTGACACCAGATGAGAGAAAAATGATTAGAGATTGGACAGGGAAAGCACCGTTTTAATGAACGACGAAATTTCTATTATATTAGAAGATAAGTCACTTCTTCTTACCGAGGCTTATTTCAAACTTCAAACACTATTTGAAAAAAAATATGGTGAAAATAGTGTAGTTCTAATAGAGATTGGAACTTTCTTTGAGGTTTATGAAGTTAATAATGAAAAGCAAAAAGTTGGAAAAGCAAAAGAGATAGCTGAACTTTTAAATATCCAACTTACAAGAAAAAATAAAAATATCCTAGAAAACTCACAAGCCAATCCAATTATGGCTGGTGTACCATCAGTATCACTCGAAAAACATCTAAGCAGAATAATTGCCCAACAAAAATATACAGTTATTCTTATCAAACAAATGGGAACTCCTCCAAAAGTAAAAAGAATTGTAGATGCAATTATCTCCCCTGGTACGAACTTTGACTATACGATCAATCAAGATGAAAATAATATCACCTCTATTACTATAGATAAAGTAAAAGATAATTATCTCATAGGTTATAGTGCAATTGATGTAACCACTGGTAAATGTTTTTACAATGAAATCTTTGGTACAAGTGAAGATAGTTCATTTGCACTTGATGAAGTTTTTAACTATATGAATACTCATAAAACAAGTGAAGTAATTGTGACATTTTTAGATAAAGAGATAAATCAAAAAGAGGTTTTGGACTATCTTGAGCTTTCTCATAAAACATTTCATATCAATACAAGTAGGATGAAGATAACTTATCAAAATGAGCTTTTTAAAAATGTTTTTGTAATAGAATCGCTTCTAAGTCCAATTGAACATCTAGATATGGAACTCTATCCACTTTCAAGTGAAAGTTTAGCAATTTTAATCGATTTTGTAATTAGTCACGATAGTAAAATTGTTCAAAAACTTTTTTTGCCAATAAAACTCGATTTAAATCACTTTGTCTATCTTGGAAACAATGCGTTAGAGCAACTCAATGTAATAGAAGCAAATCACTCTCCAAGCCTTTTAAATCTTATCAACAACACTTCAACAGCTATGGGAAAAAGGTTACTCAAAGAGAGGCTCACTCACCCAATCAAAGATGAAAAAGAGATAAATAGAAGATACCAACTTTCTCTTGATTTGTATGATTATCATATGCCTATTGAAAACTCAATGGGAAACATTTATGATATCGAAAGGTTAGCAAGAAGAATTAAACTAGCAAGACTTCACCCATTTGAACTTAGTTATCTTTTTGATTCCCTTTTTAGCATCAAAGAGGTGGTTACCTTTATGGAAAATTACCACTTTATGAAGTCACCTTGTGACAGTGTTGAGATAGATATTTTTCTAAACAATATCAAAAAAACTTTCCATATCGATATCGCTGGAAAATATATGCTCAAAGATATTGGTGAAAATATGATTTGTGAAGGAATTGACACAAAAATCGATGCTCTTTTAGAGGAAAATAGACAGCTTGAATCAAAACTTTCAATTTTTCAAGAGCATATTTTAAATCTTTTAGGGACAAAAGATACAAATCAAGTATCAATTAATCGCCTTGATAAAGAGGGATTTTTCTTAGGTTTAACCAAAAATAGATATATGATGATAAAAGAGGAGTTTTTAAAAAGTCATCTGATTCTTGATGATGAGCTGTATTTATTTAAAGATTTTACTATTAAGATACAAACAAATAATGTAAAAATATCAAATAAACTCACCTCTACTATTTCAGATAAATATGTGCATAATTTACGGAAAATAATAGAACTCAATAAAATAGTTTTTAGTGAATATGTAAAATATTACGATAAAAAGTTTAGTGATTTACTCACGCAACTTGTCTCATTTATAGCTGAAGTTGATGTTACCATCTCAAATATCAAAACATCAAAAAAATACAACTATGTCTGTCCAAAAATAGTAAAAACTTCGAGTGATGAGAACTTTCTTGAACTTATAGGGGGAAGACATCCTATTTTAGAGATGGGTGAAGAGAGGGGAATTTATATCCCAAATGATATTATTTTAGGAAATCTCAATCTCTCAAAAAAAGAGTATAAAGATAATGTGATTCTAAAAAATTCCAAACCACATACTATTATAGATAACCATATGAATGGTGTCCTTTTATATGGAATTAATAGTAGTGGAAAATCATCTTTGATGAAGACAATTGGATTATGTGTGATTTTAGCTCAAAGTGGGTTTTTTGTACCAGCTACCTCTATGAGATTTTCACTTTTTGACTCAATGTTTACAAGAATCAGTGGAGCAGATAATATTGCACGAGGATTATCGAGTTTTGCTGTTGAGATGCTTGAACTTAAAAATATTTTTAATCGAGCAAGTGTAAAATCACTTATTTTAGGAGATGAGATAAGTCATAGCACTGAAACTATGAGTGGACTTAGCATTGTGGCAAGTGCCATTTTGAAGCTTTCTAAAATGAAATCAATTTTTCTTTTTGCTACCCATCTTCACCAACTTCCAACTATTAAAGAGATAGAGCTTTTACGAAATATCATCTGTTTGCATTTGAGTGTGATTTATGATGAAAATGAAGATAAACTTATTTTTAATAGAAAACTATCACACGGAAGTGGAAGCAGTATGTACGGGCTGGAATTTGCAAAATCACTCCATATGGATAAGGAGTTTTTAAAAGTAGCTAATGACATACGAAAAACTTTAACGGATGACTATGATACGGTTGAGAGACTCTCTTTTAAAAAGACTAGTAAATACAACAAAGAACTTTATATTACATCATGTGCAATTTGTGGTGCTATTGTGGATGATGTTCATCATATCCAAGAGCAAAAAAAGATTGATGAAAAAGGATTTATTGGTCATGTCAATGTCAATCATAAATACAATCTGATACCACTTTGTAAAAAACACCACAAAATGGTCCATGATGGGAAAATACATATCAATGGTTTTGTAACCACCACAAATGGTTTGGAACTACACTACACAAATTTGGAGGAAAAATGATGCACGAGCAAAGTGAGAAAATTACGAAGTATAAAATAGGACAAAATGTAGCTTCTTTAATAGGCAATACACCAATTGTAAGACTTCACAATATCGATAAAGAACTCTATGGAGAAATTTATGGGAAATGTGAGTTTATGAATCCATCAAGCTCTATTAAAGATAGAATTGCTTTAAATATGATAACAAGTGCTTTACTTGCTGGCACAATAAATAAAGATACCCACATTATTGAACCAACAAGTGGAAATACAGGAATTGGTCTTGCATCAATTTGCGCTAGTATGGGGCTTAAACTTACCCTTACTATGCCAGAATCTATGTCGATTGAAAGACGACAACTTATCGCCGCTTACGGAGCAAACATTGTTTTAACTCCTGCACAGCTTGGTATGACTGGGGCAGTAAATAAAGCAAAAGCGTTATCTGAACTAGATACAAATAGCATAGTGCTAAATCAATTCTCAAATCCAGATAATCCACTCACTCATGAAAAAACAACCGCACTTGAAATATTAAATGACATGGATAAAATGGTTGATATTTTTGTGGCTGGTGTAGGTACTGGTGGAACTATTAGTGGTGTTGGAAAAGTTTTAAAAGAGGAAATTAAAGATGTAAAAGTAGTAGCAGTTGAACCACTTGCATCAAATGTTTTAAGTGGTGGTACTCCAGCACCTCATAAAATTCAAGGGATTGGAGCTGGATTTATCCCTGCAACTCTCAATACAGATATTTACGATGAAATTATTACAATTGAAAATGATGAAGCAATTAATATGGCAAAGATGATTGCAAAAAGAGAGGGTATTTTAGTTGGTATTTCAAGTGGTGCAAATGTTGCAGCAGCTATTAAATTAGCTTCAAAAATAGAAAATAAAGGTAAAAAAATAGTAACGATTCTTTGTGATAGTGGTGAGAGATATTTAAGTACTGGTATGTTTAATGTTGAGGTTAAATAATGAAAATGATTGAAGTTTTAAATAATAGAATAGCTGAAATTAGAGATGAAGTTTTGGCGTTAGTCGATAATCAATCCATCTCTTTAATAGAAAAGAATACAGCTATGCAACCGCTAGTTGAAGAAAAAAAAGTTTTAGAACATACTTTGGTTTATCTTGAAAAAATTAAAAGTACAAACTACAAAGGACTTTGTGGCGGTGGATGAAAAGAGTGCAAAAAAGTGATTAAACAAAATTTAATACTCTTTTTTGTATAGTTCCACCGCTTCTCTTAGACCTTTGCAATTGCATTTAGAGTCAAGTCCCCAGGATAGGAATATAGCAAGGAAACTTTTCTTGTGGTGTGTTTTGGTATCTGGGAGGAGTACTTCAAATTTCAACTAATTTTATCAAAATTAATTAAAAACAAAAACTTCATTTCTGATACCACTTGTATATAATTCACCACATACCGTCCCAGCTGTTTCATCAATCGACAAACTTACACTATCATCATCAACTGTTATTTTTATACAATCTTTGGCATTTTCTTTATAGATAACTTCTTTATCACTTATATTCCAAACTGATGGATTTAAAGTTACACTATCGCTAATTTTATCTATTTTTTTATTTACCATATGGTAGCTTTGGATAGATGATATGATTGTTGATACATCTCCGCTCACTGTTGAAGTTTTTGCCTTGCTATTTATCCCCATAAGTTTTGGAATGGCAACTGATGCTATTATTGCAATAACCACAATCGCAAAGATAAGTTCTATAAGAGAAAAAGCTCTTAATTTCCTAGTTTTATTTATCATAATTTACCCCTTTTTGACTAAACTTTATACGCATTGGTAAAAATTATCATAAAATAAAATACTTTTTCTAATTTTTTACATTGCTATAACAGTAATTTTATCAAAAGAGTGTCACGATAACTGTTACGATTTTAAATATTTTGAATATTCTTTTGATTAATATAAAGTAAGAATTAATTAACTTAGAAATTAGTGAAGATTAATTTTTGATAAATAAAATAAGATTTATAAGTGGTGGGTCATCCAGGACTCGAACCTGGGACCACTCGGTTATGAGCCACTTTTGATATGTTTCCTTAAGAGATAAATAAGTTCAGAATAGCCTATTTTAGGGATTTCTATTTTCTTATTTATTCCTTTTATTTCCTAAAAGTTCAATATAGGGGAAGACCCAAAGGGAAGACCCGCTACAATTCTTTTATTATTAAGGAAGTATGATGGCAATAAAAAAAGATGAGTTTACTGAAACAATTGATACGAATTTAAAAAGTAACAATGAGTTCACTAGATTTTATATAAACTTTAAATTAAATGGAAAACGAACTGAAAAAATCATGGATTATTCAGACAAGGGTTGGACAAAAAGAGACCGTATCAGAAAAGCAAAAATTGAATTAGAAAATTTAAAAGAAAACAAGCTCAATCCCCAAACGGAATTGGATGAAAATATCAAGCTGGATACATTTATAGAGATGCACTTTGCTCAAATGCCAGATACAAGTTGGACAATTGCAAAAAAGAGACATTATGTTAACTATCTAAAAAATTCATTAGGTTCAAAAAAGGTAACCACCATAAAACAAATGCACATTAAAGAATGTATTAAAGCACAGCAAGAATTAGGGCTTTCTACACGAACTGCAAAAACAACTATAGAGATATTGAACCCTTTATTTAAAGAAGCAATAGCAAATAGACTTATCACTTTTAATCCTTGTGATGGTATCAAATTGAAACTTCCCAAAACAAAAAAAACGGTACTCCATGCTTCAAATGAACTTTCAACAATTTTAAAAACTATAAGTGAGATCTTTAAAAATGACCCATATTATTTGTCATTTTATTTATTAGCCATTTCAGGTAAACGAAAATCTGAGATACTCCACTTAAGATGGGAAAATATTAATTTTGATAATGACAATTTTCTTATTGAAGATACTAAAAATGGAGAGCATCAACTTCATACCTTGCCATATTTTGTCAAAACAGAATTACTAAAATTTCGAGAAACGAAAGGTTGGGTATTTGAGTCACCACTTGTTCCAAATAAACCTCTAAATAATGTAGAAAAACAAACTTCAAAAATAAAAGAATATCTACCCAATTTCACACTTCATAGACTTAGAAATGTTATTGTATCTGCAATGGCAGAACAAGGTATCAGTGCGACTCTTATGAGTGC
>JAQUAG010000029.1 GCA_028687375.1 Arcobacteraceae bacterium
TCTAATTGCTGTGCTAAAGTATTCCCATCCCCATCTTCATACTGCTCACCATTTTCAGTTGAACCACTTACAAGAACTCTTACAGTGCTATTTCCACCACTTACACTAGCAGCTGCTTTTGTATATCCAAAACTTCCAGCATTGAGATTTACTTCACCATTTAGCCCCTCTTTTGGTTGTTTTGTTTTTACTTTGACTTTTGCACTCAAAGCTCCAAAACTCTCTACATCAAAAGGTCCACCAATAATTTCTACATTTTCTACATTATTTGTAACTATATGGCTTGTTGGTGGGTCCATTCTATTTGGACAAGCTCCAGCTATGCAGCATCCATCGATATCAACAGCGATATTATCTTTTTTTTGCCCTCGTACGATGATATCGTTTGCTATTCCACTTCTTCTTATAAGTGAAACACTTGCACTATTTTTACTCAACGCTTCAGCAAGGTCTGCTGATTTTAACTCTTCATTGCTAATATTTTCAACTTTAGAAGTTACACCATTTGCAGTTACTTCAACTTTTCCTAAATCTACTTCAGTTGCTATAAGAAATGAGGCAGTACATAAAGACAATGTTACAATTTTTTTTGTCATCTAATTTTTCCTTTGTTATTTTGTTTTGTGTTTGTTAAATTTCGTGAAATTATTGTAACTACAAACTGTTAATTGATTGTTAATTTTAATCACTTCAATTAAAGCTTATTTATTAGTATTTTTTTAAATTTTCTTATTTATAATTTGGCTCGTGATTTATAAAATCATCAAAATATTATTATAGGAGATAATTATGAAACTTTTTAAAACAACATTGGTATCGGTTTTACTTGGTGGTACTTTATTTGCTAGCCCATTTTTTTACACAAATATAGATGATGAATTTTCTAAATTTGATAGATATTTTGATTCTATGTTTAATGCTCACTTCTCTAAGCATTTTGCTCCAAAAATGGAATTTTATAACAATAAAGAAAATTACACTGTAGAATTTGAAGTGCAAGGAATTGAAAAAAGTGATTTAAAACTTTCACTTGAAGAGGATAATATCTTAAAACTTGAAGGGGAAAAGAAAAATCCAAAAAAAGATGCAAAAGGCAAAACAAACGAAAAATATTTTGGTAGCTTTACAAGGATGATACAACTCCCTGATGATGCTGATAGTTCTAAAATAACCACAGAACATAAAAATGGGATTTTAACTGTTACCATCGGGAAAAAAGAGAGAAAAGATAAAAAGACTACAGTAATAGAGATAAAATAAGAAAGTAGCTAGATTACTCTAGCTACTTTTCTTCATCCTTTTGGATTTGAAACAGTTAAAAAAATCTTCTCTCCATCTTCAAATCGAATATATACAGCATACTCTTTCCCTTTGTTTTTTTGAACCACTCTAAATTTTTCTACACCACTATAAATTGTGTCAACATAGCTATCTTTAAGAACATCATAGAGATTGTCAGTATTAAAATATTCTTTGCTCTCTATCCTTAAAAGCTCACCATTTTTCCCTAAAAGATAGGTGATATTATTAAAAAATGGGTTGTGAAAAGTATTACTTGAGTTGAGTCGTAAAATCATATTGTTGTTTTTATCCTCTACGATAACTTTTGTCTTATTTGTATCAATTGCAATATTATCCAAAATATCTTCATAGATTACAAATTTTAAATTGTCCTGATTTTGAAAACTTTCAAGTTTATTTTCATAAAAGTTATTTGATTTTTGGTTCATATCAAGCGTTTGATACAAAAATAAGATGATGATTGAAAATAATGCAATACTTATCATCACCTCAATAAGGGTAAAACTTTTTTTATTTCTCATCAATTTACCAACTTAAATCTATAAAAATCTTTCTCTTGTTGATTTTCTATAGTGAGTTTTGTTTTTGTTACTTTCTTTGTAAGGACAAAATTTTCTACAGGGATATTTTCATCATCAAGCTTTTCATTTTTTACTATCACTTTTATCTCTTTAAGTTCTCTTCGTAAGTCATCATCTTTAAAATCAGCAACCTCATCAAGATAGATATTTTTATCTTCTGTTTTATTTTCATCCACACCCAAAAAGGCCAAAGAACTGTAATCATTATTTGTAGAGATTGTTTTAAATTTTTCAAGTAAAAAAAGATTATTTTGCCCCATTTTTATAAGTGCAACGATAACCACACTTATAAGAGCTACTGCTATTAAAATCTCCACAAGGGTAAAAGATTTTTTCATTTTTGCTTTCATTTTAACTTAGTGAAGCCCTATTCTTAAAGCCTCATCAAGCGATGTTGTTCCATTTTTTATCATATTTTTCAGTTGCACTTTGAGTGTTATCATCCCATCTTTTAGTGCTATATTTTCTAACTCACTATCATCAACTTCATTTTTTAAAGCAACGATAACCTCTTTATTCATCAAAAAAAGCTCTGCAATTGCTTCTCTTCCACTATATCCTGTAAAATTACAATGCTTACAACCTACAGCTTTATAGACTTTTGTATCATCAGCTATCTCAAATTTAGATAGATGTATCTCTGCTATTTCATCTTCACATTTACATTCATCACAAAGCTTTCGTACTAGCCTTTGAGCCATAACACCAAGTAAAGAGGAAGAGATTAGAAATCGCTCTAGTCCCATATCTACAAGTCTATTAATTGCTGAATGGGCTCTGTTTGTATGAAGCGTTGATAACACAAGGTGACCAGTAAGTGCAGCTTGTGTAGCTATTTGAGCTGTTTCACTATCTCTTATCTCCCCAACCATGATAATATCTGGATCTTGTCTCAAAATACTTCGTAGTCCTGATGCAAATGTAAGTCCAACTTTATTGTTTACTTGAATTTGATTGATTTTATCACTTTTGTACTCAACTGGGTCTTCAACTGTTATGATATTTTTATTTGGGTCTTCAATTTTTTGTAGAAGTGAATGTAAAGTGGTTGATTTTCCACTTCCAGTAGGTCCAGTTACAAGTATCATCCCGTGTGAATTTTGACTTAATTCGTGAAGCTTATCTTTTATTGCTGGAGAGATTCCAAGATTTTCTAAAGTTGGAATATCCTCACTTTGCATCAAAATCCTCATAGTCACCCTCTCCCCATAAAAAGTAGGCAACACAGAAACCCTGATATCTAAAGTTTTTCCACCCAGTTTAATAGATGTTCTTCCATCTTGAGGGATTCTTTTTTCACTGATATCAAGTTCTGAAATAATCTTGATACGGCTAATGATAAGTGCCATTATTTTTTTATCAAGTTCGATGTGTTTGATAAGAACTCCATCAATTCTATATCGTATCTCCCCTTTGTACTCATGAAGTTCAATATGAATATCACTCGCTTTCTTCTTGATAGCTTGGTAAAAAAGTGAATTTACAAACCTAATAATTGGTGCTGATTCTTCACTTGTAAGGATATCACTTGAGGTTTTTAAAAACTCTGTAAGAGATATCTCATCTTCACTGTCTAGTTCTGTTTGTTTCTCACTTGCAAGTTCGCTCATCTGCAAATCTGCACGAAGTTCTATAAATTTATTGTAGAGTCTCTCGTATGAACTCTCATCAACCAAAACAACATCTTCAATAAACTCTTGTTTTGAGATAAAATCAAAAGCAACTCCAAGATGTTCTTGGCAAACAACAATCACATTTTTTTCATCAATTATAGAAAAAAGAGCATAATTTTTCAGTGCCAACTGATACCCAACTCTATTTTGAGGAAGTAGGTCTGGATTGTGAATTAACTCTTGCGTAAACATCTATTTTGTCTCTTGTACTGATTTTGTTTTAGAAGTTGCTTCTTCTAGTTTTGCTTTGGCGTCAGCTTTTGCTTTCTCTTCCTCTTTTAATTTTTCCTCTTCAAGTTCTTTTTGCTTTTCCAAAGCTTCCTTCTGTTTTTCTATTCTTTCATCTTCTAACTCTTGTTGTTTTTCCAGAATTTTTTGAAGTTTCTCCTCTTCAACTTTTTTCTTATCATCAAAATATTCTTTTTTATCAAGTTCAAAATCAACTCTATCCTCTTTTACATCTACTTTATCATCTTCCAGCTCTAGAAGTTGTTTATCTGTTTCAATATTTTCCTTATCTGTTTTAAGTTTCATTTTTTCAAGTCTTAAAATTGCATCTTTTGTGTATTTATCTTCTAAAATTTTAAGTTCTGATAATTGATTTCTTACATAAGTTAAATCTTTTGTTTTTGGAACAATATATGGTGTAATAATCACAACAAGATTAATTTTGTCATTGATCTCTTTTGTATTTCTAAATAATGCTCCAAAAAATGGAATATCTCCAAGAAGTGGTATTTTATCAACTGTTTTTTCATTTTTCTCTTTGATATATCCACCAAGAATAATACTCTCACCATTATTTACTATAGCAGTTGTTGTGATATCTTTTTTAGTTGTATTTGGTTGTCCGTTTGTTGTTGTTTGCCCAACATCTTCCATCTTTGTATTTATCTCAAGTGCTACTTTATCTCCGTTTGAAATTCGTGGTTTTACTTTAAGAGTAAGCCCTATATCTTCCCTTACAAAGTTATCACTAATATTCCCACCTGTAGTTGTAGTAGTTCCTGTTTTTATACTTCTTGTTTCCCCAACATAAATTGAACTTTGTTTATTGTTGATACAAAGTAAAGATGGTTCACTTACTATATCGGCTGCTCCATTTTGATTCAATAAATTAACAGTCATCCCAAGAGCTAAACCACTTTTCATTGTTGTCAAATCAAGATTACCAATTGAACCCACTTTATCTAAAACACTACTTCCACCATTTAATTTTGAACTAGCCATTGCTAATCCAGAACTTCCTGTTTGAAAACCATCAATTCCATATTTGATTCCAACATCTCTAGTTTTATTTTCACTCACTTCAATAATTCTAGCTTGTACATACACTTGTTGTCTATCAGTATCAAGTTGTGTAATCAAATCTTTGTAGTATTCAAGCTCATCTTTTTGTCCCATCAAAATAACACTATTTGACTCCTCATCACTTGAAGCATACGGTTTGTCATTTGGATTTTTATATTGTTTATTTGCAATAATTCCACTTATCATAGTCACAACTGCTTTTGCTTCAGCATTTTTAAGTGTCATCACTTCTACAGTTTTTGCAACTAAACTTCCATTATTATCAACATCTCTAAGATAATTTACAAGATATTTAACATTTTCCTCTTTTCCTACAAACATCAAAGAGTTTGTGTCTTTATTGAGTAAAATCGCTACTTTTTCATTTTCAACTTGCTCATTGTAGATAGTTTTTGCCATTGTTACAAGTTCTGGTTGGATATCTGCGGCTTGAAGATTTTTAAGTTTTACATCTTCAATATATTTTTTTGCATCTACGCTAAGGAGGTCGATTACAGACTTGATTGTTTTGATATTTGCTACAAAATCTGTGATGATGATAGCATTTGAGTCTTTATCGGTTACTAGTTTTGCACTTGTACTTATAAGGTGTCGTATCTTTGAGCTTATAACATCAACATTGACATTTGGAACGATAAAAACTTCTGTTATGATTTGAAAAGTTTCTATTGTTTTACTTACAACTGGTAGGTTGTATTTTGAAGCATCGTTGATTCGTACAAGTCTTAAAATTCCATTATTATCAACTATTGTAAACCCTTTTGGTTCAAGTGTGTACATTAAGATATTTAAAACATCCTCTTTATCAACTGGTTTATTTGATACAAAATCAACTTTTCCTGAGACATCTTGATCCATAAGAATATTTTTATCTAAAATCTTTGAAACGATTTTTATAAGGTCAACAATCTCAAGATTTTTAAAATTGATATTGATCTCTTCCCCTTTTCCAAAAGCAAAAACAACACCCATAACCAAAATCAAAACAATTCGTAATACTTTATTTAATCTCATAACCAAGCTCCATAGTTTCATTTCCTCTAATAATTTTCATATTTAATGCTTTCATATTCCCAACTTTTTTATAGATATTCATAGCATCATCATAACTTTTAAGTTCTACATTATTCACAGATTTCAAAATATCTCCAGACCTAAGTCCAAGTTTTTCAAAATTGCTTCCTCTTTTTATTTTATTGATTTTAAATCCATCAATTTTACCATTTGCTAAATTCTCTTTTAAACTAATATCTCGCCAAATCTTATCACTATTTTTTGTATATTCTTCTAAGAGATCTTTATTGACAACTGTTTTGTTTCCAACTTGTTGAATTCTATCTGTTGAGATATTATTTATAGGTGGAACTATTTTTGGTTGTGTAGTTTGAGGTGGCATAGTTGATTGTTGTGACGGTTGTGAACCACCTCCAAGTTGTCTATCAACAGTTGCGACACTATTAAGCTCAATCTTATATTCAGCATCTCCTTCTAAAAAGAGGGCATATTTAGTAAATACTTTGAGAAGTTTCATACTTTTGTAAGTTTCACCAGTACTTAAAATCGTAGTTGATCTATTTCCTCTTTCATTGATAGTGACAAATCCTCTCCCTTTTCCCATATCAAAAATAGCAACTACATTGATACTAAGCACCAGTGGTGGAGGCGGTGGTGGTGGCGGTGGCGGAGCAATCTCAACTGGTTGTTCTACAACTGGAGGTGGCGGTGGAGGAGGTGCTACTTTTGCTTTTCTTACCACTGTTACCACTTGTGATGGGACAACTTCTCGTACTCCAAAAGCATTTTGAAAATCAAAACTTTTGTACTCCAATCCTGCAATTGTGACGATTTTACCTTGAGGTTTCTCTTTTGGTAAAAATAAAAACACTACAATACTTAGGAAATAGCTAACAAAGAGTATTGTCCCTATTTGAAGTGCTAGTTTAATCTCATTTTTATAGGTTGTATTCAATTTTATACTCCCCATCTTTAGTTAATTCCCCTTGATTAAAAAATAATTCATATTTTTTTGCCACAGGAGCGGTTGGTTTTAAATAAAGTTCAAAATTTCTATTTTTTATATTGTATGTACCATAGCCATTTAAATCATTTGAAATAATTGATATATCGAATCGTAGTGGATTTAAAACACTCCAAGAAAATTCCATATCATCTATTTTTAATCCATCAAAAAGAATACCTGTAGCTACAATGTTTCCATATACCAAAAAGTATTCTATATCTATATTTTCAACCTTAAAAGCATTGATATCTTTGTAAAAAACATCTCCATTTGTAATTGAAAACTTAAATGCCTTAGAGCTAATCTCCTCATTTTGTACTGTGATATGTTTGTGTTGTAATCTCTCTAAATAATAAAAATAGATATTCTCTTTTGGTAAAAATAGGAGAAAAGAGAATATAAAAATTAACACAAATCCAAAATATTTCAAGCTGTTTTTTATCATCATATTATTTTTCATATCACACCTATTTCCATTGTTATACTATTCGTTTGTACATCAAGTTTTACAACATTAAAATTTTCATTTAAAAGGGTTGTAAAAAGAACTTGAAAACTTATCGTTGAAAGATTTGTAGCTTCAAAAATAATTGTTTTTTCTTTTTGAGTGATTTTAGTTGTTTTTATCCCCAAATCTTTTGTTATTTTTTTAAGCTTCTCTTCTATATAAACCTCATCACTATAGTTTTCATGATTTTCTTTGTATTTAAGTGCTACCTCTTGATATTCATTAAACTCTTTTTTCTTCTCATCAAGAGTTTGTTTCGCTTCTCCAAAAGAATAGATAGCGATAAAAAATACAACCACAGAACTAGCTAATACAAAAGCTATATTTACATTTTTCATAGTTCTATTCTCACTTTTGCTTTATCATTTTCAACTCTTAGGGTTGTTTTTCTAAACTCTTTTTTGAGGTAATTTTCTAACATTTCACCCTCTTTTACTTTGTAAGTAAGATTAAGAATATTTTTTTCCAAATGGATTTCAAGAATTGTCACTCCATCAATAGTATTTGCTCCAAGAGCATACCCAATAGCATCTCTATATCTTTTGTATTGTCTTTCTGACTTTCCATAAGTTTCCACTATTGCATTTGCTTGAATAGCTGTTGGGGGAAGATTGTATTGCTGTTTGATTGTTTCAATTTTAGAGGGATAACTGTTTGCTAATTGTTTAAATAAAAAAGTTTGAACAAAAAGTAAAATAGCAAATCCCAACAATATACTACTTGCTAGTTGTGCTGATTTATTTGAAGTGAGTTTTTTATAACTAAAAAGCTCTATAAAATTTTCACTAAGTGTTAAATTAGTTAGATTTATAGGTTTTTTCTCTACTTGTTGTGCCAAATTATTTGGAATTTTTACGAGGAGATTTTGTTTGTACATAAACACTTCATCTTCATAACTAAGAGCTATTTTTTCATCTTCTAAAAGAATATTTTTAAACTCATTTTGAGCAAAATAGATATGGAGAATTTTATTTTGTGGAATATTGAGACTTTTCAGTTTTTGGATAATTTTATCTTCATCATAAGCAAATGAAAGGTATTGATTCTCTCCCACTTTTATCGTATAAAAACTGTATCCAGCAATATCAAAATAATCCTCAAAAAGATTTGGTAATAAAAAAAGTGCTTTATTTTCAGATTCTACAGGGATAGTAAATAACTTCACCCAATAAAAACTAGGTGATAAGATAAGATTCACTTTCTCTTTTTTGTGAAGTGGTTTAAAAGTAGTATTATTTTGTAAAAATATTGTTTGTATCATAAGGATAGATTTTAGCTAAAGATTGATTAAATTTCTAATTAGATATAACATGCTAGGAGAAACTCTTTTTTTTGAATCATCATATAACTATGTTCAACTCCAAAAGATGGCAAGTTAAAATAGAGTTTTTGTAGCTCTGTATCCTCATAAAGTCTCCCTTGATGAAAATGCCCTTCGATAAATATATTTGCATCGATATTATTTTTATACACTCCCAATCTTCTTATAGCAAAATCTTCAAAACTATTGAAAATATGGGATAGATTTTTCCCTCGAAGCCAAAAATCTATCTTTTTTGTGAGCCAATTATCTCTATCAATTGCATTTAAAAAAACTAAAAGTAGGTGATTTCGTATGATTGCGGTATAAAGGTTGTACCCAAAAGGGGTGAAAATATCTCCATGAGACAAGGCTACTTTTTTATCATCCCAAAGAAATATAATGGGTTGCATCTCTCTTTTAAAAACTTTTAGATTTGGAAACAGTGTTGCCAAATTGTAATCGTGATTTCCCTCAAAATAAAATATCTCTAAAGTTTGAGATAATTCATTGATAAGTTCAATAAGTTCTTTATTTTGATTTTTAAAATACTCAATCTCACCAGCTAAAAAATCAAAAATATCCCCCATCAAAAAAAGTTGAGTAGCTTCTAAAGTGCTATTTTTTATATCAAATAAAAAATTTAAAAACTCTCGTCTATTTGGATTAAAATGGACATCTGCTACAAAAATAGCTCCATCTTTTATCTCGTATCGGTTATGGGACATATGCTATTTTAGGTATTCCACAATTTTCTTCTAATCCACACATCAAATTTGCATTGACAACCGCTGCACTTGAAGCACCTTTTAGAAGATTGTCGATACTACTATTGATAAATAAATCTTTTCCATTTTGTGCCACAAAAATATCACAAAAATTTGTTCCACTTGTATTTTTGATATTGACTGGTTCATCAAAAATTCGTACAAACTCTTCATCTTTATAAAACTCTTTTAAAACACTTTTGGCGTCTATTTCCTCTTCTAAACTCACATAAACACTCACAAGCATCCCACGAGTTACAGGTATCAAATGGGGAACAAAGTTTATTTTTAAATCTTTTCCTCCAATCAACTTTGCTTTTTCAACTATTTCAGGTGTATGTCTATGTTTAAATGGATTGTATGCTGTCATATTTTCACTAACACTTACAAAACTTGTAGCATCTGTTAGTTTTTTTCCAGCACCACTGATTCCACTTTTTGCATCGATAAATACACTAGCTCCCTCTTTGATGTAAGGTAAAAATGGAGCAAGTGCAAGGAAAGATGCTGTTGGATAACACCCTGGGTTTGCCACAAGATTTGCTTTTTTTAGCTCATTTCTATAAAATTCAGGCATCCCATAAACTGCATTTGGAAGATTTTCTTTATCTTCATGTGGACAATAATGTTCCTCATAAGTATCCAATTCAAGCCGATAATCAGCACTTAAATCAACAATTTTAAGCCCACAAAGTGCCAAAAGTTCTTTTGCAAATCCCATAGAAGCTTTATGTGGTAAAGCCAAAAAAACCACATCTGCAACAGCTTTAATATCAGCAGCATTTGCTTTTTTCACTTCCATATCAAATACACCTGTAAGTGATGGATGAAGTTTAGAAACAGTTGTATTTCCTTCACTATTTGCTACATAACTTATAACAAAAGTGGGATGATTGATAAGTATTTTAAGAAGTTCAAGTCCAGTATAACCACTTGCACCTACAATAGCTACATTGATTTTATTTAACATATTTTATTTCCAACACTTCAAACTCTTTTTTTCCACCAGGTAAAACTGCGTGAACCTCGTCACCCTCACTTTTACCAAGAAGCTGTTTTGCAAGTGGTGAATGAAATGAGATATACCCAATATCTGGATTGCTATCAAATGAACTTACAATTTTATAAGTGATTTGGCTTTCATCATCAAGATTTAGAAGTATCACAGTTGAACCAAAGCTTACTTTATCATGTGCTAAAGTTTCTGGATTTATCACGATTGCTTTTGTAATTGTATCTTCAAGCTCAGATATTCTTTTATTAACACTTGCTTGTTCTTCTCTTGCTGCATGGTATTCTGCATTTTCTTTTAAGTCACCTAATTGTCTAGCCTCTTCTATTGCTATTAAAATTTTTGGTCTTACTACTGTTTTTAATTCATTTAAAAGTGCTGTTATCTTATCAAACACTTCACTTGTCATTGGCTCTTTTTGCATAGGAATATTCCTTAAAATAATTTTGTGTATAGTATCAAAAAATCAAATAAAGAGATATTAATATTTTATTGAATTAATAATTTGATTCCATTTTGCTATCAATTGATCAATTTTGTCATCATATTGTTTTTGAAAATGTGATGTAAATAATGTACCATTTTCGATATTTCTTGTCATATTTTTTCTTAGAATAGCTGAAAAAATCAATAATAGAATAATATTTACTATAGGAAATAAAATATATGTTAGAATTTATGGATATTGATGACAATGATATTAAAATATTTCAAAGCAAAGTTGCTGAGAATGTAAAAAAAGTTCGAAAAGAAAAAAATGTCACACAAACAGAACTCGCACTTACAATTGGTCATAAATCAGTAAGTACAATTGGAAAAATAGAAGCAAATCTTGATAATAAACACTATAATCTTGAACAACTTTATAAAATTTCAAGAGCTTTAAATGTTGATGTTTGTGAATTTTTTAGAGACAATAAAGAGGGATAAAATTAAAAATTATTGATTTAAAAAAATAAAATTGTTAGGTAAAGCTGACAAAAGTCAACTTTATCAAGTCCTAAAAACTTGCCCATTCATCGTCATCATTATTTGATGCTACGACTGGTTTGATTGGTGTAGATGGTGTAGTTTTTGTTACTGATTTACTCGAAAAAGAATCAGAAGAGCTAGATTTTGTAGGGACTGTAGCCGACATTTTCGGTTTCATGTTCACAACTGGAGCCGATGAAACTACTTTTCCAGTATTTATCGCCTCAGCTTTTACACTTTCTTTTCCAATAAACTCTTTCTCATTTGCACTTGACACTACTAGTTTTGCTATTCTATCGGTTGTTACAGCTACATTATGAGTTTCTGAAGCTATTGAAGCATTTCTTTGTGTTTGTCTATCAAGTGAAGAGATTGCATCATTTATTTGGTTGATACCATTTAATTGCTCTTTTGAAGCCATCTCTACATCTTTTATTAGACTTATTGTTTGCTCTATATTATCATTAAGATTACTATACCCACTTATCATACTATCAGCTATTTTCTTACCATTATTAGCTTTAGTTGTTGCGTTAGATACAAGTTTCTTAATCTCATTTGCTGCATCTGCTGAACGAGTTGCAAGGTTTCGCACCTCTTGTGCAACAACTGCAAATCCTTTTCCAGCTTCACCAGCTGTTGCTGCTTCTACAGCTGCATTTAAAGAAAGAATATTTGTTTGAAATGCTATTTGGTCAATAATTGTAATAGCTTCGTTAATAGCGTTTACTTCTTTATTGATTTCATCCATTGCTTGAGTTGTTTGAGATGCCAAAGCTTGTCCATCATTTGAAGCTTGTGTTACACTATTTGCCAAAGTTGCCATTTTTACTATATTTGTAGTGTTATTTGAAATATTACTTGTAACCTCTTCTAATGCTGCGGCTGTCTCTTCTAATGCTGCTGCTGCTTCATTTGAGTTTTGATTCAAGGTATTTACATTTTCAAGTAAAATGTCACTACTCTTATCTAAGGTTAAACCATTTCGTTTATTTTCAATCAACATCTCATTGATGGAATTTCTAAGTTTATTGATATCATTCACTAAAATATCAAATACTCCACCTTTTTCAATATTATCTAATTTTAACTCTTTTGTGTAATCATATTTTGCATACTCTTCAAGTACTTTATTCATATTAACAAAGTGCTTTTTCGTAGCTTTAATCATATCATTTACATCATTTTTGAATCGCTCTAGTCCTGAATTTGTTGTTGTTGACTCTATATATTGAGAATAACACCCATGTTTTACCCTATCTATAACAGTTTGAGCTTCATTTAATAACTTATTATCTTGTATCAACATTTTTTGGGTATTTTCTATATTTGCATTTACAAACTGAGCCATTTCACCAAATTCATCTTGAGATTTTAAATGTATAATATCGGCTGTTGTACTCTTTTTATTTAAAAAATCAAAAAACGAAATAAGTCCAATTTTAACACTTTCAAGTGAATGAACAATATTTTTTGTTATAAATAATCCAAAAAAGATAAATACTATCGATGTAACAATTACCATAGTTACCATAAAAACTATAAGTTTAAAAATAGACTCATTGATACCTACTGCACTGTTCGTCACATCATCTATTGTTTTATTAAATTTATTTTCTGCTCTTTGTATAATCTTATTTGTACTCTCAAGTAAAAGTGCTTCTTTTTTTCCTACACCATTTGGAATATTTGAAATAGCATAGGCTCTATCATCTTGGATATCCCCTTGAAGCATCTCAATAGTTGCAAGAAAAGCTTTCGATTTTTTACCTATCGTTTCACTAAGTTCTACAAGTTCTTTATCATCTTTTTTATATTTCAAAACAAAATCATTTAATTCTTTAGATAATCTTTCTATTTCATTTTTATGTTTTTGAAATTTGTCACTTTCAAAAATATCTTCTTCTTTCACAATTGAAGCAAATCCTACAGCTTTTGCCATAAAAATATTTAATTGCAAAGCTCTTGAAATCTCTAATAGTTTAATAGTTTGCTCTTTTAACATTATTGTATTTGTAGCACTAGCGGTTGTTGTTTTCTTAATTGAGCTTAAATAAGCAAAACTAATCACTCCAATAAGCAATAATGCTACAAATGCAATACCAATTAACAGACTCATTTTTGTTTTGACTGAAAGATTTTGAATCATAATTTTTACCTTTAGTTTTAAAATTAAAATTCGATAGACTTAATACTCAATCTATCGAAAGTATCACAGAAGAACTTATTTTGCTAATGCATCTAGTTCTTGTGGAGGAAATTTCTTTTTACAATCTAAAAGACCAGCTTCATCTTTTGCTGCTTTTACACAATCTATTTTCTTTTTTGCAAATTCTTTAGCTTTTGGATTTTTTGTACCATCAACTTTATCTGTTATTTTAGTTAACATATTCTCTTGTTTTGAAGTAAATGCATCTGCACTACAAACCGATACTGATGCTCCTAATAATAAAGCACAAACCATTAAAGACATTTTTTTCATACGATCTCCTATTAAAAATAAACAACTCCAGAGTGTAACTAGAATGTAATTAAAATCTTATCGGTTATGCTGTTAATATATACTTAAAATAAAACTAAGTAAAAAGTATTAATTTGTTATAATATTTTTCTAATATAAATCCAATCAATAAAGTAAGATGCGAGGAACACATTGGCAACAAAAATAGAATACGGAACAGATACTGAAATAGAGATAGAAGAACCAAAAAAATATAAAGTAATACTTTTAAATGACAACTACTCAACGGTTGATTTTGTAATACAAGTTTTGATGCAAATATTTAAAAAGAATTTAGAGGAAGCTACCACAATCACTATGAATATCCACGAGCAAGGGAAAGGTATTTGTGGAGTTTATACCTATGAGATAGCTCAAACAAAAGTAGCACAAGTACGAACAAATGCAAGAAAAGCGGAGTTTCCACTTAAAGCTATCATAGAGGAAGAATAAGGAAATCATTTATGGCAAATATAAATATCAATAAAGAGCTACAAAAAGTTTTTACAAATGCAGTAAATTTTGCAAGAGCAAATAAACACGAATATCTAACATCTGAACATATTTTTTTATATATTTTAAAAGATGGGATGATATCTACGATTCTAACAAATCTAGGGATTGATTTAGGTGAACTTGAAACAAAACTCAAAAATTATATCCAAATAAATACACCAAGATTTAGTGAAACAGATGTAAATCAAGACCCTATTGAAACTTTGGGTGTTTCAACTATGATGGAGGAAGTTATCACTCATGCAAGTCTTGGTGGACGAAATACTATCACGATTGAAGATATTTTCGTATCTATTTTAAAAAATGACAAAGCTTATAGCACCTACCTTTTAAAAGAGCAAGGGCTTCAAAAAGTGGATATTTTAGAAGAGATAAGTCATGGTGGAAGTGATGAGGATTTTGAAGATTTTGAGGATATAGATGAGATTGAAGAAGCACTTGAAAAAGGTCTCAAAAAAGAGAAAGAAAAAACACCACTCGCTGAAAATAGTACAGAACTTGTGGCACTTGCACTTGAAGGGAAAATTGACCCTGTTATCGGTAGAGAGGGGGAAGTTGCTCGTGTTATCGAAATACTTGGAAGAAGAAAGAAAAATAACCCTATCTTACTTGGGGAAACGGGAGTTGGAAAAACCGCTATCGTGGAAGCTTTGGCACTTAAAATCGCTAGCAACGAAATCCCAGATGACCTCAAAGATGCAAAAATATTTGCCCTTGATATGGGAAGTATGGTCGCTGGGACAAAATATAGAGGGGATTTTGAAAAGAAACTCAAAGCTGTCCTCAAAGAGGTAAGCAAAAGCAATAAATCTATCCTTTTTATCGATGAGATTCACCAAATCATAGGGGCTGGAAGTGTTGGGGGAAGCTCGATGGATGCTTCAAATATCCTCAAACCACTTCTAAGTAGTGGGAAACTCAAATGTATCGGTGCGACCACTTATGAAGAGTACCGAAATGACTTCACAAAAGATAAAGCTTTTAGTAGAAGATTTGCAAAAGTAGAGGTAAATGAGCCAAATATCGAAGATAGTATCAAAATACTAGAGGGGCTTAAAAGCAAATATGAGGAGTTTCACGGTGTGGTGTATGAAGAGGAAGCTTTAAGACTTTGTGTAGAACTTTCCAAAAAATTTATCACCGATAGATTTTTACCAGATAGTGCGATAGATGTCCTTGATGAAGTGGCAGCAACGAAAAAATACAGTGTCAAAAAAGGGAAAAAACCACTGAAAATTACCTCAATTGATGTGGAAAAAACTATCTCTAAAATGGCAAATATTCCACCAAAAACGGCGACATCTTCCGATTTAAGTTTGCTCGAAAAACTAGAAACCAACCTCAAAAAAAGGGTTTTTGGACAAGATGATGCGATTGTAAAAATAACAAAAGCAATCAAAATAAATAAAGCAGGACTAGGAAATGACAATAAACCTATCGGGAGCTTTTTATTTACAGGCTCAACTGGTGTTGGAAAAACAGAAGTTGCCAAAGAGTTAGCTAAAGTTTTAGGGGTACATTTTGCCAGATTTGATATGAGTGAATATGGGGAAGCACATACTGTAAGTAGGCTTATCGGAGCACCTGCTGGATATGTTGGGCATGAAAAAGGGGGACTTCTCAGTGAAGCTATCAAAAAACATCCCCACTCAGTTTTGTTGCTTGATGAGATAGAAAAAGCCCATCCTGAACTTTTAAATATCCTCCTTCAAGTGATGGATAATGCGACAATTACCGATAATAACGGCTATAAAGTGGACTTTCAAAATGTTATCATCATTATGACTTCAAACTTGGGAGCAAAAAGTGCCAATGTGATGGGATTTACAAAAGATGAACATCTCAACACAGATAAAGCAGTCAAAAACTTTTTCGCACCAGAATTTAGAAATAGACTCGATGAGATAGTAAAATTTGCCCCACTTGATATGAAAATAGTGTTGCAAGTAGTTGGAAAATTTATAGGTGACCTTGAAACTTCACTAAACGACAAAAAAGTGAAAATCACCATCACAAAAAAAGCAAAAGAGGAACTAGCACGGTTAGGATACGATAAAGAGATGGGAGCAAGACCACTCATCCGTGTGATACGAGATAAGATAAAACTCCCTTTGAGTGAAGAGATACTTTTTGGAAAACTCAAAAATGGAGGGGATGTAAAGATTGATTTTAAAGAGGAATTTTTGTTTTTGTATGAAGTGAAACAATAAATTTAACATAAATGTAGATTTGGTGTGATATTGTCATAATACACATATATTAATGCCTTATTTAAGGTCTTAGTTATTGTTTAATATACGACATATTTTGTGTATATTATTTGTTGATTTTCAAGCTATCTTATATATAATCTATGTTCAATAGATAGTTAGACAAAGAAATAAACTAACATCATAAAAAGGTACCAAATGCGTTCAAAATTTATATCAGGTCTTTATTCAGCAGACAATGAGATATTAGCAAATTTTATTGCTATGTGGGATAAATCAACAATATCAAATATAATAAAATATAAAGGTTTTGATTTATACGATAAAATCGTTAATAAAGAAAATAATGATGAATTTGCAAAAATTCTAGAAAATAAAAAAACTGAACTAAAAGAAGTTGATACAAATGAATTAAGAACTATGATTATTATGCAATTAGCATCATACTTTGAAATCAAATTACCAAAAACATTAAATATGTATTCCCTTGAACAAATTGGTATTAAAATAGAAAATTGCTCTATTGAAGCTTTAAGAAAAAGTGATACATCATTTAAAGAAACATCACTTGAGGAAATGATAAGTTATATATTTCAAGAATTATTTAATGATATGTCAAAACAATTTCATGATAAAAATAATGAAGATAAAGAAAAAATTGCTAAAAATATTTTTCAAACAATTCAAGAAATGCCAAAAGAACAACAAGATAAATTAAAAGAAGAATTAAGAGTTGATGAACTTTCAGAAGATATTGTTATGAAAGCTATAGCTGCTGGAACATTTGGTGCTGCTTTCGCTACTACCATCAGTATCGCAGGATTTTCTGCATATACTTTTGCAACAAGTGCCTTAGCTTCAATGGCAGGATTAGTAGGAGTAGGATTACCTTTTGGAGCTTATTCTGGCTTAACATCAGTAATAGCGGTATTATCAAATCCACTTTTTTTAATTGGTTCTATTGGATTTCTAATTTATATATTAAATTCAAAATCCAATGAATCTATAAGAAATAGGCTTTCTCCTATGATTATTACTCTCGTTAGTATTTTATCAGCGAAATCTGATAATTACTTATGTACAAGTGAAAAACACATAAATAATTATAATCAAATAATATTAGATTTTAAAGAAGCAAATGAATATGAAACAAAAGTAATGCAAGATAAGATACTTGGATTAAAGGATATCAAATTTGAAAAACAATCCGTTTTTAATTTGTCAAATATACCATCATCAACATTAGCAACTTGTGATAGTTCAATGGAATTTTTAAATAAACCAATCGTTCAAACATCGTTACATGATAGACTACAATCTATTATAAATAAATCATATAATGATTATTCAAAAGAAACAAATTTTTCAATAGCTTCTTTAACAATTGGTGATTTAATATATGATATGAGTCGTATTGATCCACTTGTAATTGAATCTGTAGATTTTGCTAGAAAAGATGATATAGCAGATATGTTCAGTTTTGCATATTTTTCAGAAAGAATAGATATTGAAAGTGTAGGAAATATTAGTCAATTAAAAGGATATGTTGCAGAGCGACTAGTCGCTCTGCAACTACAATCACAAGGATATGAAGTAGAATTTCCAGAATTATCAAATCAGCCAAAATATGATTTATTAGTTAATAATGAACCTTTTCAAGTTAAATGTGGAGAGAGTGCATCTCTTGTAAATACACACTTTGAAAAATATCCAGATATTCCTGTTTTAGTTAATGAAGAATTAGGTCAATTTTTCATTAATAATGACAAAGTATTTCCTATTGAAGGTGTAAGAAATGATGAAATTACCCAATTAACAATTGATAATTTAGAGAGTGCAAGTGAAATAATTGACTATGAAATTCCATTAATTACAATAGCCATAGTATCAGGAAAAAATATTTTTTCTGTATTTCAAAATAAAATAGATATTGAAAATGCAATAGGAAAAACAGTTGAAGAAAGTACAACAAGAATTATAGGTGGACTAACTGGTTCACAATTATTTATGCTAGGTGGAATGATTTGGATGCCAGCTGCTGCTGTAGTTGGTGGAGCTGTTGGTGCTGTATTAGGTTCAATTACAATAACTAAATTAGTTGATAAACTTAAATTAATGAGTTTATTAAAAGAAGAAACAAAAGCTATTGATAATGCAATTAAAATTATTATGGAAAAATCAATAATAATTGCAGAAAAGAATCTTAAAATTGCAGAAAAAAAGTTTTGCCAAACAATAACTATTTTAAAAGAAAAAAAACAAGAAAATATTATAAAGTATATTGAATATAGATACAACCAAGAATATAAATACAGAATAGAAAAAATTGAACTTATGAAAAAAGTCATACTTACAGATTCAATTATTTTAGATGAGGAAACATCAAATATTCTTGTGTCAGCACAAAATGCAATAATTATAACTGAACAAGTTGGTGTTCATCCCCATAATATAAATTCAGAAACATCAGAATTGATAAAATCAATAGAGCAATTTAATAAAGCAATTTCAGCTTCTGAAATTACTAAATTAGTTAAAGGTAATATAGGCTTTTTCGTGGATGGTCTTCCCATCAAAGAAACAAAAAACAAGACAAAAGAGATGATAGATATTACTAAAAATTGGATAGGCAAATTCAGATAAACTCGTAGTGTCTAACAAAACCTTGGAGAGAAATAGTTTACCCTGAGGGTTAAACTATTTCTCAACTCAAACGTTATCATAAAAAAATCTTCCAATCTAATACCAAATTAAATCTAAATTTAGTACAATATCTCATCTCTATTCAAAGGTAGAAAAATGCATTTAAGTCAAGATATAAAACCTATCAGTTATCTAAAATCAAAAACAGCTGATGTTATAAATAGTGTAAATGAAAACCAAAGAGCAATTATCATCACTCAAAATGGTGAGGCTAAAGCTGTTATCCAAGATATTAAGAGCTATGAAAATCTACAAAATTCTTTGAACTTATTAAAACTTATTGTTCAAAGTGAAAATGATATTGAAAATAATAAAATCATTTCACAAGAAAGTATGTTTGAAAATTTAGAAAAAAAACTCTTTGGCTAGTTTTAAAATGAAAGATTTTGAAGTTATTTGGACAAAAAATGCCGAATTTGATTTGGAAACGATTATCGAGTATATTAAAATTGATAGTATAGATAGTGCAAAAAAGATATTTTTTGCTATCAAAGAAGAATGTAATAACCTCTATTATTTCCCTAAACGAAAAAGAGTTGTACCCGAACTTCAACAAATAGGAATTTTAAAATATGGAGAAGTTATTTATCTAAGATGGAGAATAATTTACAAAATTGAAAATACAAAAGTCTACATTTTACTCGTAGTAGATTCAAGTAGAAATTTAGAAGATATTTTATTTCAAAGATTGATAAAAAAGGGTTCATAGTGCTAAAACGAAAAGAGATAATCTAAATGGCAGAACCACTTAAAAATATTTATACCGCCGAATATCTCACAAATTTAGCAAAAAAAATCAAAGAGGTTTACCCTCTGTTTGATGAGAAAAATTTTCTATCTTCTCTCTTTTGTGATATTTGGAGTGAGTTGGAACTCAAAGCTCGTATGAGGCATATCGCAGTGCAACTTCACTCCTTTCTTCCCCTTTCTTACCAAGAGCAACTAGCTATTTTAAAACCTGTTTCAAAAGATTTTTTTTCGTTTGAAGCGATGTTTTTTCAAGATTTTGTAGAGGTTTTCGGATTGGAGGATTTTGAGAGTTCGATGGAGGCTTTGGCTGTTTTTACGGTGGGTTCAAGTAGTGAGTTTGCGGTGAGACAATTTATCCTCAAATATGAAGAACAAACGATGAAGCAGATGAAAATCTGGGCAAAAAGTGAGGATGAACACCTGCGACGACTTTCCTCTGAAGGGTGTCGTCCACGACTTCCGTGGGCTGTGGCACTTCCAAAGTTCAAAAATGACCCCTCAAAAGTTTTGGAAATCATAGAACTTCTTAAAAATGACCCAAGTATCTATGTGCGAAAATCGGTCGCTAACAATCTTAATGACATCTCAAAAGACCACCCACATATCATAAAAGAGTTTGTCAAAAATAACCAAGGAATCTCCAAAGAACTGAGCTGGATATGTAAACACGCCTCACGGACTTTACTCAAAAAGGGAGATGTCGAGATACTCGAACTATTCAATCTTCAAAGGTTAGAAGATGTATATATCGAAAATTTTATCCATGATACAACAGTACAAATAGGGGAAAACTTCCACTTCTCTTTTGAACTCACAGCCAAAGAATCTATCGGAAATATACGGCTAGAATATCTTATCGGCTACCCGAAATCAAACAACCGCCACACAAAAAAAGTTTTTATGCTAACCCAAGGAAAGCTTGAGATAAAAAGCAAAACTTTCACAAAAAAACAAAGCTTTAAAGATATGACGACACGGAAACATTATGCTGGGGAACACTTTATCTCTATTTTGATAAATGGGGAAGAGAAAGCAAGAGGGGTGTTTTTGGTGGAGAATTGTCTTAGTTGTACGACCACTCATTGAGAGTTATATAGAAAAATATTGCAATTTGTCATATTTTTAAGATAGTTTTTCAAAGTAGTATATAATGCCACCTATCAAGACAAATTGAGGAGATATTTATGGAAAAAGATATTATACATAGCCTTACAAAGAATTTTGAAAAGTCTGTTCAGATTACAAGTGATGGGGTTGAATTTTGGTTGGCAAGAGATTTGCAGAATTTACTTGGATATACAAAATGGAGTAACTTTCAGAATGTAATAAACAAAGCAAAAATAGCGTGTGAAGTATCAAATCAAAATATTTCAGATCATTTTGCCGATGTCGGGAAAACGATAGAGATGCCTAAAACAGCGGTAAAAGAGATAGATGACATTATGCTTACACGATATGCTTGTTATCTTATTGCTCAAAATGGAGATAGTAAAAAACAACAAATTGCTTTTGCTCAAACTTATTTTGCACTTCAGACACGAAAAGCAGAGTTAATCGAACAGCGAATACTTGAATCAGAAAGGATAGAAGCGAGACACAAACTTGCACTTACAGAAAAAGAACTTTCAAAAGTGATTTACGAACAAACAGGTGGAAATGATAATTTTGCTCTTATAAGAAGCAAAGGAGACCAAGCACTTTTCAATCGTACAACTGCACAAATGAAGGAAAAGTGGAATATCCAAAACAAACCTTTGGCTGATTTTACTCAAAGCAAAAGATTTTGCAACAGAGATAACTATCTACAATGCAAGAGAAAAGCTTATGAATACAGAAGTTGAGATTTCAAATGAACATATCACAAACAATGAAGCAGTCAGAGAAACTTTAATAAGTAGAGGTATCATACCTGAAAATGTAAAACCAGAAGATGATATAAAAAAGATTGAGAGAAAACTCAATACCCAAACAAAAAAAGCACTTGATAGTAAAGACAAATTGCAATAAAAAAGGGGATATTTATTTGGAAAATATC
>JAQUAG010000007.1 GCA_028687375.1 Arcobacteraceae bacterium
GATGCAAAAGTTGTAATGTCTAGAGTTTCAAACGGTTGGTATAGTCAATTTATCGAAAAATCTACACCAAATCAATCCTTGGAAGATTTTAAAAATAATGTAAATACTATGATTAAATCAACAAGAGATAGATTTATGCAAGTTGATGAACTTTTAGAAACATATACAAAAAATGATTACACAAGAACTATGCAAATGGGTGCAAATGATGAAAAAGGTGGATTATTTGAGCGATTAGTTCATGGTATTAATTCCCTTCAAGGTGCTGTTACTAAAATGCTAGTAGAAAATAAACAAAACGGATTAACACTAGATAATAGTTCAGATATTCTTTTACAAAACGTAGATACCTTAAATACAAACTCAAATGAAGCAGCAGCAGCACTAGAAGAGACAGCAGCAGCATTAGAAGAGATTACTTCAAATATTTCAAATAACACAACAAATATAGTAAAAATGGCAACTTTAGCTAATAGTGTAACAACATCTTCAAATGAAGGACAAGCATTAGCTTCTCAAACAACACAAGCTATGGATGAAATTAATAAAGAAGTTAATGCAATTAGTGAAGCTATTACAATTATTGACCAAATAGCATTCCAAACAAATATTCTTTCTTTAAATGCAGCAGTAGAAGCAGCAACCGCTGGTGAAGCTGGAAAAGGATTTGCCGTTGTTGCACAAGAGGTGCGAAACCTTGCAACTCGTTCAGCAGATGCAGCAAATGAGATTAAGAAACTTGTATCTAACGCAACAACTAAAGCTAATAATGGTAAGAAAATAGCTGATAGTATGATAAGTGGGTATACTAACTTAAATGATAATATAGAACAAACTATCAATTTAATTAAAGATGTTGAGATGGCTTCTAAAGAACAGCTACAAGGTATTAATCAAATTAATGATGCTGTTAACTCTTTAGACCAACAAACACAAAGAAATGCAATGATAGCTAGTCAAACTCATGATGTAGCAGTTGATACTGATAGTATTGCTAAATTAGTAGTATCAAGTGCAAATGAAAAAGAGTTTGTAGGGAAAAATGAAGTAAAAGCTAAAAATATGTCTAAACATAATAATGCTCCAACTCCAACTATTAAACCTGTTGTAGCTTCTAAACCAAAAGTATCAACACCAGTTGCTTCTGCTTCATTATCTCCTAAACCTGTAGTAAAAGCTACACCAACTGGTTCAATTAAACCAATTGTGGCATCGGCTAATGACGATGATGAATGGGCTAGTTTCTAAGAACATAAAACTTATAAGTGGACTTTCGTCCACTTATTTCTAACTCAAGTAAATTTTACTGAAGATTTAAATTTTTTCTCAAGTTAATTTTTTCTCATCAACTCAAAATGTAAATTCTCTGCTACAATGTTACCATTATGAAACTTTTTTTGGGAACTATTCCAAAAAATTAAAAGGAGACAAAATGGCTTATTTTGATAATGCAAAAAAAGGTGATGTTGTATTTGGTCTTGTATTTGGAAAAGGTACGATTAGAGATGTTTTTGAAGATAGTCACTATAAAATAGTTGTCGAATTTGAAAATGAACATGAGATTCCTTATACTGAAGATGGAGTTCCTGGATGGGGCAAATTTCAGGTACAAACACTTTTTTACAAAACAGATATTGATGTAACAGAGTTAGATTTTTCACCTGTTTCAAAAGTTTTGACACCTAAAAAAATCATCAAACTTATGGATAAGAAAAAATTAGAAGTAAGATTGCCATCTGGAATTTGGCATAAGTGTAATAAAGCTACAAAAAAATATACAAGAGAGATGTTAGAGAAAGAGAAATTTCATTTATTTAGAAAACAACCCTCAAATTAAAATAAAAACTAAGATGTGGTACAATCGCATAAATTAAAGCGAGGTGTCACCATAAATGTTTCAAAAACTTATCCATAAACTACAAAATGAAGAGTATCTTACACTAGAAACAACACCTTCACATGAACCAACATTTGATGCTATAATAGAAAAAATCAAAGAATATGATTTAGCTTCAAAGGTAGATGGATTTACAACTACAGATAATCCTCTTTCAAAACTAAAATATAACTCTTTTTTCGCGAGTGTGAAATTACAACAAGCTTTTAATAAACCTGTAATTGCCACTTTATCGATGAGAGATAGAAATAAAATAGCACTTCAAAGTGATCTGCTTGGTGGAAATGATTTTGATGTGAGAGCTATTTTAGCGCTCACTGGTGATCCTATCCATATGAGTGATCAACCACATACAAAAGGGGTATTTGAAGGCAATTCAAATTTGCTTCTTGAGATAATAAATTCATTTAACAATGGAATGGATTTTAGTGGTAAACCTTTTAAAACTGCTCCAAAACAAATCTATCCATTTGCTGTTGTAAATTCATTTGCTAAAAACTTTAAAACTTTAGAAAAAAAGATGAATAAAAAAATAGCTTCTAAAGCTGTTGGAATCATTACACAACCAATTTACGATATAGAAAATGGAAAAGTATTGCTTGAAACATTTAATAATGCAAAATTAGAATTTAAAGATGAGAGAAGTAAAGCGGAACTTATTTTAGGAATTTTCCCTATCACAAAACTACGAACTGCCCAGTTTTTAGCTTCACATGTTCCTGGAATTTATGTCCCTAATACTTGGATAGATGCACTTACAAAAGCTTCTAAAATAGGAGAAGAAGAGGAATATAAAGTAGGTATGGAGCTAAGCTTCAATCTTTTAAATGAAACAAAAAAAATTCATCCAAAAATTCATCTTATGACCGCTAATCGGTTTGATATTGCAAATGAACTATTAAAATAAGGGCTTTCTCCTTATTTTCTTTCTTAACTATTTCCCTTATATTCTCATTTTTTTAAACTAAAAACAACTCAACACACTTTCTTATTATTTGCATAAAATTAATCTAAATATAAGAAATGGTATAATATAATTTCAATATAACTGTATAGGTATCAATTGATACCGAAGGGTGAGAGACCCTATGCTTAAAGGGTGTTAATCTGATAAGAATGTAAATTGGTGCAAAGTGGAATTCTTTGCAAAAGTGTCATAAATATTTAAAAGGATAAATTATGAGAATTAATACAAATGCTGCATCATTAAATGCACAAGAATCTGCAACAAATACAAATAATAACTTAAGAAGTTCATTAGAAAAATTAAGTTCAGGTCTTAGAATTAATAAAGCTTCGGATGATGCTTCTGGATTGGCGATTGCTGATAAGTTAAGAACACAGGCATCTTCAATAGGTCAATCAATATCAAATGGGAATAGTGCGACTGCTTTAACACAAATTGCTGATAAAGCGATGGCTGAGCAATCAAATATTCTTGATATTGTAAAACAAAAATTAATCCAAGCTGCAACTGCTACTACTTCTCAAGAGGGTAGAACAGCGATTGCGAAAGATATTAGTAAACTGTTAACACAATTAGATAATATCGCAAGTCAAACGAACTATAATGGTATCTCATTATTACAAGCTAGTGCTGCTGGTAAAGGAACATCTTCTAAACTTGATTTCCAAATGGGTGAATCATCTGGAAACTTAATATCATTAGGTTCAGGAATTCAAGCTAATACTTCTGGATTAGATGGGATGTTTACATTAGTTAGTAAAACAAGTGCAGCAGCAGCGAGTGGATTTGCAGCTGAGTCAGCAAGAGCTATTATGAAAAATGTTGATAGTGCATTAAATCAACTTAATGGTTGGAGATCAGATGTTGGTTCTACACAAAATCAACTTGAATCAGCTTTAAGAAATATGATGACTCAACAAACAAATATCAAAGCAGCAGAATCTGTAATTAGAGATGTTGATTATGCTTCTGAGAGTGCGAACTTTAATAAACAAAATATTATTGCGCAAGCTGGGACTTATGCTATGAGTCAAGCGAATGCAGTACAACAAAACGTTCTAAAACTACTTCAGTAGTCGATAAAGCAATATAAAATATTGCAAAGAATGTTTGTTAAAAATAATTTTAGTATAACTGTATAGGTATCAATTGATACCGAAGGGTGAGAGACCCTATGCTTAAAGGGTGTTAATCTGATAAGAATGTAAATTGGTGCAAAGTGGAATTCTTTGCAAAAGTGTCATAAATATTTAAAAGGATAAATTATGAGAATTAATACAAATGCTGCATCATTAAATGCACAAGAATCTGCAACAAATACAAATAATAACTTAAGAAGTTCATTAGAAAAATTAAGTTCAGGTCTTAGAATTAATAAAGCTTCGGATGATGCTTCTGGATTGGCGATTGCTGATAAATTAAGAACACAGGCGTCTTCAATTGGTCAAGCGATATCAAATGGGAATAGTGCGACTGCTTTAACACAAATTGCTGATAAAGCGATGGCTGAGCAATCAAATATTCTTGATATTGTAAAACAAAAATTAATCCAAGCTGCAACTGCTACTACTTCAGAAGAGGGTAGAACAGCTATTGGAAAAGATATTAATAAATTGTTAACACAATTAGATAATATTGCAACACAAACAAACTATAATGGTATTTCATTATTGCAAGCAAGTGCTGCTAGTACTGATTCATCTATAAAACTAGATTTTCAAATGGGAGAGTCATCTGGAAATCTTATATCATTAGGTTCAGGTATTACAGCTAATACTCATGGATTAGATGGTATGTCTGCATTAAAAGCTTCTGCACTTGGTGGTGCTAGTTTTTCAGCTGGCGTAGCAAGAGGATATATGAAAAATGTTGATAGTGCATTAAATCAACTTAATGGTTGGAGATCAGATGTTGGTTCTACACAAAATCAACTTGAATCAGCTTTAAGAAATATGATGACTCAACAAACAAATATCAAAGCAGCAGAATCTGTAATTAGAGATGTTGATTATGCTTCTGAGAGTGCGAACTTTAATAAACAAAATATTATTGCGCAAGCTGGGACTTATGCTATGAGTCAAGCGAATGCAGTACAACAAAACGTTCTAAAATTATTACAATAATAATCTAAGATAGTTCCTTAGAAATTAATTTTAAGCTATTTTTGTAGTTTAAGGTTGTTTCTTTGTAAGTTATTCTAGAATTATTTAAATAGTTTTTTGAATGTAGGTTAAAAAATATAATCTATAAAGCCCAAGGAGTAATTTCTTGGGTTTTTTGTTTTCATAAAAAGGATTCCTTATGGAAGAAGAGTTAATCGATTTAAGCAGTACATTGTTTGAAATTTACAGAAGAAATTTAGTATTTCTAGAAGAGTATTTTCCAAAAGTTTTTGATAAGGTAGATATTTTATCAAAAGAATTAGATGAAGAGAAATATTTTCCTAAGTATACATTAGAGTATGTAGATAATTATTTTGATATTTTAAATGTTGAGACAAATTCTTGGTATTATGGTGAAAACACTTATGCAGATGGTGATTTTAGAGCAAAACATTCTAATTTTACAAAAGATGGTTCTTTGGATCTTTTACGAAAAGGTCTTGGTGGAAAGAAACTTGCAAAAAGTGAATCATTCAAAGATGTATTACCGATTATTGATTATATGAATGACATAATAGACTTTGATACTATAGAATTTCAAAAAGTGTATAAATTTATTTTTATTGGGACTGGACTTGGTATCCATCTTCATGAAATCAATAAAAAGCTAGACCCTTTTACAACATTAATCATAGAACCAGAATTAGAAGTTTTTAGATTGTCATTATTTGTGACAGATTATAGCGAGTTCCAAAAAAACAATAAAAAATTATTTTTGTATGTTGGAGATGATAAGTTTGAAAGGATAAATGCCATTCAGCAGTTCTATAATTATCATAATTATATGAATTATAATATTAAGCATCATCTATTAATTCAAAATAATGAAACGATATTAGCTGAGATCAAAGATTTCTTTTCAACAAATACAACAACATCCTTTCCTTATTCACTCACTTTAAAAAATATACATAGAACTATCAAATATATGAGAGATGAAGAGAGGTTCTTTGATACAACGCTTATTATGGAGCAAAAAGTTTTAAAAGATAAACCAACTTTGATAGTTGCAGCTGGACCTTCTTTAGATAACTATATTGATTGGATATGTGAACATCAAAATAAATTTATTATTGTGTGTGTTGATGTAATTTTGCGAAAACTTGAAGAGCATCAAATTATTCCAGACATTGTAGTATCAATTGACCCGTCTCATTTATGTGGGAAATATTTAACGACTGAAAATAAAGATTTTTTAAAAGATAGTGCTATTGTTTTTTTGTCACAGCAAGAGGAGAGTGTTGTTGAGATAGTAAAAGATACAAAAAAATATTTTTCTCAAAGTATCCCGCTACTTGTAGATATTGGATATATGGGAAGTGTATCTAATGTTGGAACTTTTGCCCTTTTAGTATCTATACATTTTGGAGCGAATAAAGTCTATACGATAGGAAATGATGCAGCATTTAATCAAGAAACAGGGAATAGATATTCCAAAGGGAGTTCTAATAACTTAGTTGATGAATTAGACTCTAGTGCTAAGAGTGATAATATTATTTCTAATTATGATGTTATGGAAGTTGAAGGAAATCTAAGAGAGAAAGTAAGAACAAATAGAATATTGATGACTTTTAAAGAAGCTTTTGAATCTACAATGTATAGTTTGAAAGTTTTTTATAAAGATTTAGAAGTATATAATCTATCTGATGGTGTAAAATTAAATGGTTTTGAACCTATGTCATTTGAAATAATTAATAGTCTTGTTGAAGAGATGGAAGAGAAAGAAAAGAATATTCAAGAGTTAATGGATCAAATTTCTATTGTAGTGGAGATGCCTGATTATACAAAAGATATTAAGATATTAAATTCAATTGTCAATAAAGCTAAAAAATACAAAAAAAATCAACTTACGTCAAGAAATGGTTTTTTAGAAGAAAAATTGAGTTTGATGGTTTGGATTTTGGAGCAATCGAAAAAGACAAATGGTGCTATTATTGGTAATATGTTTTTACATTATACAGAACTTGTAGACATCTATGTGAACTTTTTATTAAATTTAAGACAACAAAATCTCTATGACAAAAAACATCTAATTAAAATAAATCAGTTGTGGTTAGATGGTGTTATCAATGTTATTACGGATATTAGAAAAGCAATTTCATAAGAAATATTTTTTTAGTATCACACTTAGATGCTTTTGAGAGTATATTTTGTGATTATTTGGGATATTTTCCACTACAATTGTTTTATTTGAATTGATTTGGATACTAAAAGTTGGTTTTTGAAAGAGTGAACACTCTTTAAACAATGATGAACTGATTCCAAAAACAACTTTTGAGTAAAAAATTAAATCTTGGCTATTACAATTGTCTTGAATAATCTGAAGATGACTATACTTTCTAAGGAGAATATTAAATTTATTTTTAGATTCGTATGGGTGTAGTTTCAAAAATATTGGAATTTTTAAATCTAAAGCATCAATAGTTTCTAAAATATTTTCTACCATCTCATATTCTGTAAAACCAAATTGAAGTCTATAAAGCTCATAAATATACTCTGTTAAAATAAGAAGATATTCCCCTTTATGATCTTTTATAAAATTATGTGATTGTTTTGGTGGAAATTTTTGAAAAAAAACTTTGAGATATGATTTGTAAAAATTTTCTTTGATGATGCTTCTTGATTCTATTTGTGGGATATCTGATTTGAACGATTTAATGGTATCAATCCATATCTCATCAGCAAGATACTCTAAATCGATCAATTTTCCATCTAAGATAAATCGTTTTTCGAAGTTAGCTATATTATCAATCAGTGTGATTGTCTTTTGTACCCCAGCGATTTTTGCATTTTTAATCATAGACATTTCGTAACTTGAATATAAACCAGAAGTACCACTAATTACCGTATCAGTTTGACAAAATTTAAGAGATGAGAACTCTTTGATATAGCTAGAATAATCTCTTTTGAAAATCTCTTTAGCTGGTCCATCACAATAGATATCTATAGCCTCATACAATTTACCATAAAAAAAGATATATGCTATAGTTATATTTGCACTATTAGCATCATGAGCAAAAACGACTAATCTATTAAGCATATATTTTATAGTTATTATTAAGTGTTACTTGAGTTCATCTAAATTATCAGCAACTTTACAATATGCAGCGATAACATCTTTGACATCCGATACAGTTAATGGACTTCTTGTAAAATCATGACTGAATAATCTTTTATGATGCAACTCTTCATAATGAGGGCATAGTCCTTTATTGTAATTAATAGTTTCTTTAAAACCAAAGCCTTGCTCTTTGTATGCCCATTTTTTTTGAAAAATTGGGTGGTAATAAAGTGGTTTTACCCCTCCAAACCCAATAGGAACTCCCTCTTTTTCTCGTCCTTCAACTGGCATAAGTTCAGCTTTTACAGCTTCTATAAATCTTTCTCTACTAATACCCGCTTTCTCTTCGTAAAATCTAAATAATTGTACATAGTAACTATGTGTTCTATCATCATAGGTTGTAGTTTCTATAAAATCATATTTTGTTAATGTATCGTTATACATTTTTGCATATTGTTGTCTAATTTCAAGTTCCATATCAAGTTTATCAAGTTGTTCAACTCCTATAGCTGCTTGAATCTCTGTAAGTCTAAAATTAAATCCAAGCATATTTATTAAGTCTGTTTCCCCTTTTGCATCCACCACTGATTCTGCATGATTTCTAATGAGTTGCATCTTATTTGCTAGGGTATCATTATTTGTTGTACACATACCACCTTCACCTGTGTGGATATGTTTATGGTAATTTAAACTAAAAATACCAATATCACCTAAGGTTCCAACTGGTTTTCCTTTATAAGTAGCTCCTGGTGCTTGAGCACAATCTTCTATCACATAGAGATTGTGTTTTTTTGCAATAGCCATTATCTCATCCATATTTGAAGGACAACCAGAGATATGGACAACAATAATAACTTTTGTATCCTTTGTAATCACTCTTTCTAACATCTCTAAATCATACGAATATGTGTTCATATCAAGATCACAAAAAACAGGAGTAGCATTATAAAAAAGTGGTGCAGTTGCTGAGATAGACATAGAAAAAGGTGTAACTATAACTTCATCTCCAAGACCAATTCCACAAGCACCTAAAGCTGTTATTATCCCTGATGTATTTGAATTGACACTAATTGAATGTTTTGCATTAAATTTTTTTGACCATTTTTCTTCAAATTCTAATATTTTCTTTCCACCATAAAAGTCATTACACCAAGCACCTATAAATTGGGATAAAACACCCTCTTGCATCACTTTTGTAACGGCATCTATCTCGATTTGGTCAATATTGTTATATCTAGGAAATAGAGTATTCCTAACTTTTGCTCCACCATTAATAGCTAATTTCATTTGTTTGCTTCCTTTATGATTGTATTGTAAAATTCTTGATTTTGGAGTTCATCATCAAATGATGAGATATTTTTTTCATTATCTATCAACATAGTATATATTTTTGCATAAGCATTACTGAGGAAGAGAGTTCCGTCAATAGTTTCTGTTTTACAAGTAGGATTAAAAATTTTATATGTTGGAAACTCTGGATGATCGATTTTTTCATAATATTGAATTTCACTCTTTGCATTGTTTAATTTTATTAGATAATCATTACTAAAAATTTCAACTTCAATAAAATTATATTTTGTATGATTGTGTGCGATAAAATAAGTAGGAATAGTATTTCCCTTATAATTAAGCTTTGCAAAAATATCATAATTGATATCTGTTTCGTTTAATCCATTTGATTTAGATAATATTTGTGATTCTTCTATAGATGGATTTTCAAAAAGATAATTTATCAAATCTATCATATGGGAACCATTATTTTTCAACCCTTTGCAGTAGTGGATGATTATTTTTTCTGGTTGTATCTCTTTTGAAGTTATAAATTTTTTCATATTAGAAATTGTTTTACTAAATCTTCTTGAGTAATTTATGATAATTTTTTCTTTTAGTGTAGTATCTATTGAAGTGTAATTTTGAACAAGTTCAAATAGAGGTTTTTCGATAAAAAAATATTTGATATTTTCATTTTTAGAAAAAGCATTTAAAATTGTGTAATGTGTTTTTGTTGGTGTTGCAATAACTAAAAGATCAATATCATTTTGATTTACAATCTCTTCATAGTTGGTATAGGTTAAACAATTTGGAAAAAAGTCATTTAAAATTTCAAAATTCTTTCTATCAATATCTACGGCATATTTTAAGTTAAAATTTTTATTTGCGTATATTGCTTTTGTATGGGATAAACATTTTGCTAAATTTGTTTTGTCTGTATCAAAGAGTAAGCCAATATTACCAAGACCAACTAAAGCGACATTAACCATCTATAAATTCTCTTTTTAAAATACCAAAAGGGACAATATCAACAAATCTTCCATCTCGTTGGAAATATTCTCGTAACAATCCCTCTTGTGTGAAATTGAGTTTTTTAAACACTTTTTGCATTGGGATATTATCCGAAGTTGTCCCAGAGTTAATTTTATTTAAATTTAGTTTATTGAAGCAGTGACTAAGAGTAGCTCTAAAAACTTCTACAGCATAGCCTTTCCCCCAAAACTCTTTTTCACCCAAAAGAATAGAGATGTCAGCATGAGAGTTTATATAATCTATTTTTGAAATAGCGGTATTCCCTATATGTTGGTTTGTTTTTTTATCTATAATTGCTAAAACTATTTGCGTTCTATTTTGACAATTTTGAATATATCCTAAAGTTGCCTCTTTTGTATTTGGAAAAATACCATGAGAGTTGTATTGTGTAATCTCAGAATTATTGAGCCAAAAGATATAATTATCACTTAAATGTTGCTCCTCGAGTGGTTCTAAATAAAGATTATTTGTTTCTAAAAATATATTTCTCATGATAAACCTTTCCTTTTGATATGAGTGTTGTTTGCTATTATTTGTGGGTTTTGTTTTGCAAAAGCGACAATCTCTTCTACTGTAAAAGTATTGTTTTTGAAGTGTTGATAGACTGATTTAATAACCTTATAATCCTCTTTTGTATCCAATGTTACAGATAACTCTGGCATCTTTTCATTTTCATTTGGTTGAAATTGAAAAGTTTTATAAAGACCACTTGTATAGAGATAAGGTGTTACATGTTCTATATCGGCTTGTGTAAGTTCTCTCTCTTTTGAGATACTTTGAAGTGTATCAAGGGAAAATATCTCTGTTGCCATACCAAGAGGATAATCGCAACTTGTGTGAACATATTGATATGCATTATTTAAAAAAATATCTAATCCCTTATCTATAACTCTATAATCTATCAAAGGGCAATCGCCTGATAGTTCAACAATAATATCAGTTTCAAAGAATTGATGAGCTTCTAAAACTCTTTTATAGACATTTTCTTCACTCCCTCTAAAATATTTGATATTAAGACTCTCACAAAGTTCTACAATGGGATCATCTGTTGTATTGGAAGTTGTCGCAACAAAGAGATTATCAATTTTATTAGATTGAATAACTCTTTCTATCATAAGTTGCAATGCTGGTTTTCCACCAATTTCTTGCAAAACTTTCCCTGGAAATCTAGTTGAGGTCATCCTAGCTTCAATTGAGGCATTAATTTTCATTTATTTGTAATCCACTCTTTTTTTTCATTTGAAATACTAGCATTATGAAGGAGTTTTAAACCATTTTTAGCATGATTAAATCCGTAAACATAGTCGCTTGTATAAGGTTTGTTTTGTTTATAGTTATCTAATCCATTTGCAATATCATTGTAAAGATTAGCAAATGCTTCTATAAATCCAGATGGATGTCCTGGTGTCATTCTGTTATAAAGTTTATTAGAAATATCAAGTTCTCCACCTCTATCTAAAATAATCATTTTTCCATCACGATAAGATAGTTGTAATTTTTCAGGATTTTCCTGATGCCACACAGCACTTCCTTTATCTCCATAAATTTCAATATGAAGCCCATTTCTATTCCCTAAAGCAGTTTTGCTTAACCAAAAATTTCCTTTTACTCCATCACTATATTCTAAAAGGATATTTACATCATCTATAACATCATAATTTGAATATTTATCATATGCTGCAAAAACTTTTGATGGTTCTTTTCCTAATAAAAAGTAAGAGAGATGGTGTAAATGTACACCTAAATCTAAACTAATCATAGGGATAAAATCATCTTTTAATCGCCAAGGTTGAGGGTATTTGATACTTTTAGGAGGTCTTAAAAAACTCTCTTGAGGCATTTTTAATCTAATATGTAAAATTTTCCCAAGGTTGTTTTGTGCAATCTCTTCTTTGAGTTGTCTTACCATTGGATAGCCACTATAGTTATTGGTTACAACTAAAAAATGGTTATTTTCATCATAAAATTTCTCTATTTTTTCAATCTCATCTATGGAGCTTACTAAAGGTTTTTCACAAATTACATTTATATTTTGTTCCAATAAATATTGAATCATTTCAAAGTGAACAGGAGTTGGAGCAAGTATCACAACTGCATCAAGATTTGATTTTTCATTTTCAATGAGTTCTTTGTAATTTTTATAAATATTTTTAATATTTAATCTTTTTGATGTATCGATATTTGTTTGTTCATTGCTACTAAATGTAGCTGCAATAACTTCAAATCTTCTATCCATTTGTGATGCTATAAAATGGGGATAACCTGCAATTGACCCATCCCCACCACCTATAAATGCTAATTTATACATCTAAACACCTTTATTAAAATCTAAAACCAGCATCAACTGATGGAGGATGAGGTTTTACAGTTTTTAGATATTCTTCATCTAGATAGTTATTCAAATGAGGCATCTCACTACCATATCTATCCCATAAATTTCGTGCAATTTGACTACTTTTTATTTGTGCTACTGCTTCTTGTAAATCGGCTTGTGCTTCTTCATTTTTATTGAGTTGTAGATACGCCATTGCTCTTTGGTAAAGTGCTGGTATATGAAATTTATATTTCCATAGTACCATATCTGTAAAATATTTAGCTGCTCTTTCATATCTACCATTTAACATATTTCTATTACCAAAAAAGTTAGTATAGATATTTACATCATAGACTAATTCAGTTAATTCTTTAGCTGTAATCTCTTTTGTATCAAACTCTCTACTCCCATATCCACAATGATCCCAGTCAATATCATTTGGATCAATTTTTCCCATAGCAACAAACTCATCATAAGCTTCAGTTCCTGGAAGTGGTAAAAGGGCAAAGACTTGAATCCAATCAACATCAATAGTTTCTTGCATATATTGTTTTGTTTCATTTGGAAAGCCAAAAAGTATATTTGTTTCAACTTTTACACCAAGAGTTCTAGCATGTGCTATTAAATCTCTCGCTTTTGTAAGATTTACTCGTTTCTTTACAATATGTTCTTGTGCATACTGTGAACCTGATTCAATCATAATTCTAATATAATCAAATCCTAAAGAGCAAACATATTCAAGTAGATTTTCATCCATTACTCTCACACTTAATCCACTTGGCATCGAAAAAACTAAACCTTTGTTAACCCCTTCATTATTGATTCTTTGAGCTAATTCCATAAATTTGTTTTTTCTTGCAGCAAGTAAATCATCCCAAAGTACGATATTTACAAATCCACATTCATCTCTTAAATAGAGTAAATCATCAATGATTCTTTGATTTGATTTCGTTCTGATTTTACTACCATGAATTATCATAGAAGCACAATAAGTACAGCTAAAAGGGCAACCTCTATCCATCATCATCCCAATAGAACCAGTTGTAAATGAATTTGAATGAGTTCTATAGGCTTCAATATCAAGTAGATCAAATGCAGGTAAACCAATCTCATCAAGGTCTACGAGTGTTTCACCAAATACCCCTTTTGTAATACCTCTTGATGCTTCTAATTTTACTTTTTCTTCATCGTACACACCAAGAATAGTACTGATATCTATATTTGGTTTATTACCTAATTTTACATCGTATACTTCTTGAATAAATTTAGCTAAACTAATTTCAGCTTCCCCAACAAATACATAATCTACAAACTTTGAATCTTTAAAAACTGTGTCATGATAAAATGTTACATGTCCACCACCAAAAATAAGTGTACAGTCTGGCCATTTATCTTTAATCAGTTGTGCCATTTTTAAAGAGGACATATAAGCAGAAGAGAAGAGGATTGAAATCCCAACTATATCTGGTGGATTTTTTATTTCGTTGAGGATATTTATTGCATACTGTTCAAAAGTAATTGGTGCTTCATTTTCTATGTTAAGATAATAAAAGTGCAACTTTTGAGCAATATCTAATAGAGTAAAATTGAGATAATCATACTTATTTCTTGTATAAGAAGCTAACTCTATCAATCCAGTTGGAGTTTCAAATGTTGGTCGTAAATTTTTATTAAATTGAGATAATAATTGCTCTTGTTGGTAGAGTGGCATTGTGCTAGGACTTATAAAAAGTACATCTAGATTTTTGTTATTTTTCATTATTTTCCTTTGTCTCTTTTATTGTAACTAAATAAGATAAAACACCATTATTTTTTTAAAGTAACTTGTATTAATTTATTTATATTCTTTATAATATTTTCAATCTCATCACTTTTGTCTAGCTTAATGAATATGATAGCAAGTTGAGTATTTAAATAATTTGTTATGTGATATTCTGGTTCAATTAAACTAAAGTTTAAAAGAATCTTTTCTTCTAAACTACTATCTATCTTTATACTCTCATAGATTCCATTTTGAGTTGGCATAACACAGTGTCGTATTATAAAATTTTGTTTTTCATTTTTATACTTAAATTCATCATCAATTTGTCCAGTTGTATAAGCTTTTACTACAGCTTTTGAATATTCTACCCCATCACTATATTCTATCAAATAAGGATATAAATCACCTGGTATTCTTCTTGTGACATCTATGATGTAAGGGATATTATTTTTTATGAGAACTTGAAGATGAAACATACCATCAACAAGTTTTAGTAGTTGTGCTAATTTTTCAATATCATTTTGAAGTTTTGTTAATGTCTCTTTCTCTATGGTAGTAGGATATGCTGAGGTTATGAGGTAAGGATTGAGATATGTTGCATCATCACCTAAAAAACCATATACTATTTTTTGCTCTTTTAAAAATATTGAATAAGCGATAAGTTTCCCATCTATAAACTCTTCAAGGAATATTTCATTTGATATATCAGAGGTATGTTGAAGAGCCTTATGTAATTGATTTTCATTATACACAACCTCTACGCCTCGTCCACCTGATAAATTTGTAGGTTTCACAACTATTGGAAACTCTAGGTTTATTTTATCATTTGAATTTTCATTATAGAAAAATCCTTTTGGGGTAGATATCCCATTTTCTAAACAAAACTTTTTAAATTTCCATTTATTATGAACTAATTGCGCTGTTTCAAGAGTATCAAAATTTCCAATATGAAGCTCGTGTGCTAACAAAACCGTATTAAGATAAGATTCTTCGCCACTTCCTGGGATAATATAATCAACTTCTTCCTCTTTGATAAGCTCTTTTACTTTGTCTAAATCATTAAAATTGATTTTACAAGCTTTATTTGAATAGTTGTGCCCAAGATAATAATCTCTATCTCCCAATGTGATAACATAATATCCTAACTCTTGCGATGCTTTAATAAGGGGAATATCTCTATGACTTCCACCTAAAATAACTATTTTTTTCATTGTATTAGCCTTGAAATAGAGTCAAAAATTCTTTGTGTTCCTAAACCATCAATTTGGTTATTTACCTTGAAAGTATTTTGAGTTTGAACACATTTCATCACCTCTTGATGTAATTTATTTTTCCAATTTGTATCGTCAATAGAGATGTTGCTTTTTGCAATATTATGTTTGATTGATTGTTTAGCACCATTGGCTTGATTTTGATTTACTGATATTGTAATTGTTGGAATTTGTAGATAGGCTAACTCATAAAGGGTCATACTAGCTGTTGAGATAGCTATAGAACTCTTGGCCATATTTTCTACTAATTCATTGTCTTTTGGTTTGTAGAGTACTTTTAGATTTTCAAATTTTTCTAGTTCTTCTTTTGTTTTTGCACTATTTGTTACTATTGTTTTTGAGATATTTATATCTTGTATAAGCTCAATAATATCGAATGACAAACCTTCTGTATCAGTTCCTCCAAGGATTATAAAGATATTCTCTTTTTTCTCTTTAAAAGATACAATAAACTCTTTTCTAATGGGTATATAATCTAAACCTAACAGATAACTATTCTCTTTTTGTTTAGATTGAAAAAACTCTTCATTTGCATCTGGTGCAAAGTTGATAATGACACCTCTTGGATAGTTAAGTCTGTTTTCATCATCTAAAAAAACAGTAACTTTTGAGTTGTTGGAAGCTTCTTGATAGATATCTAAAGTAGCTTCATAACTATCAATAAAAATAACATCATACTTTTTTTGTAGCTGAAAATTATCCCAAGTAAATGATTTTAGGTCATTAAATTTATATGAAAAATCAATATCACTATCAAGAAAGAGATCTACTTCACAAAAGTTATCTTTAAATTTTTGAGCTATGGTATAACATCTTATGAGATGTCCCATCCCCCTTTTTAAACCAGCTTCTGTGAAAAATGCAACTTTCATTTATGAGAGTTCTCCTACCATTTCCCATTTAAGAAGGGTTCCTCTTTTAAGTGAATGGGAGGCTTTTCTTTCTAAAACACTATTGATATCTTTAGATGCAATCCCTCCACCTGGTCTTAAACTTTTGATATTTGAAGATGAAAATATCTCCCCTTTTTGAATATCTTTTATAACGATTAATGATCTTTGGTCTTTGTTTGGAGTTATTGGATAATTAACTTTTCCAATAGCTTTATAAACCATTTTAGCTCCATCAACTATCGCTTTGAGTTCATCTGGAGTTGCTGAGAAAAAACTATCAGCTGTTGTGTCCGTCCTATTTACAATAAAATGTTTCTCAATGATACTTGCACCAAGAGCAATAGCACCAATAGGTACAGCACTTCCTAAAGTATGGTCAGATAATCCAACTGGACATTTAAAAGCTCTTTTAAGATGTTTCATGGTTTTTAAATTTATATTTTCAACAGGTGCTGGATATTCACTTGTACATTTTAAAATTGCTAAATCTTTTACATTTTCTTCAATCATAACTGCAATCGCATCGTTAATTTGCCCTAAAGTTGCATTACCAGTTGAAAGGATAATCGGTTTTTTCGTTTGAGCAATTCTTCGTATGAGTGGTAAATCTACAATTTCTGGTGAAGCAATTTTATAAGCTGGCATATCTAAAGTTTCTAAAAATTCTACAGAACTAAAATCAAAAGGGCTAGAAAAAAGTGTGATTCCAACTTCATTAGCAACTTCAATGAGTTTTGGTGTCCATTCCCAAGGCATTGAAGCATCAAGGTATAAGTCATAAAGATATTGCCCACTCCAAGCACCTTTTGCTTCAAAAGGAGCTTCTTTACAATCTAAAGTCAATGTATCTGCTGTATATGTTTGAATTTTAATAGCATCTGCACCAGCTTTTTTAGCTTCTTTTATAATCTCTATTGCTTTATTAATATCATTTCCATGATTTGCAGACATCTCAGCTATGATATAAGGTTCGCAGTTTTGTCCTATTTCTCTACCATTAATTTTAAAACTTTTATTAAACATTTAGATTCTCTCGTAAATTCTAAGTTGTGAATGAAATCCATCTTCAGTAACAAAACCAAACACTTCACTATCCCTTGCTATTAGTTTATAATTTGGTAGGAAATTATTATAATCATCCCCTAAAATTGGCTCTTTAACCCCAGCTTTAAAGTGATCACTTTGTTTTCTTTTCCCCTCAAGCATATTTCTAAGTAGTATGTATTGTGGTTCAAGTTTATCTATATAATTGCAATAATTTTTAACAACTTCTGGTTCCATCTCTTGAAATGAAATAAAATTTACAAATAAATCTATTTTCCCTTGTAATTTTGGAACTTGCCACGAAGTGATATTTAACCCTTTATACTTCTCTTTTAAAGTTTCAATATCTAAAATATCCAAATCTTTTAAATCATTATAATCAGCTATATTCTCTTTTCCAAAAACCTCTTGTAGATAATAAGATGAAACAAATCCAACAGGTGGAATATCTGCATTTATATAAAAAGCTTCATTTCTTTCATCTCCTAAGAAAATCTCACCAAGTGTTCCAAATCCACCACCTATCTCCATCACTGTTTTAACATTCTTTGTATCAACATTTTGCTTTAAAAAATTAAGTCCTAAAAGATAATTTAAAAATGATCTAGAAAAATTTCTTCCATTAAATTCATTTTGTTCAATTGGATTTCCAACTTTACTTTCACTTACTCTATTTGTATATGGTATTTTATCAATATTACTAGCTTGTAAAATTCTGTAATCATTAAAAGCACTTGTATATCCTGTAAATAATCTTTGCACTCTTGTAGTAAATCGTTTATCAGCTACTAACTTATCTAGTTCATCTATAAAAAAATCATATTTTGTAGGATTTTCAAAATATTCAACAGCACTATACCCTGGAACAAAAAAGTTTCTAGTTGTCGTTAATGCTCTAAAATCTTTTATATCGTATTGTTCTAGTTCATCAATAAGTAGTTTTGAGCCATATTCCCAAAATGCAGTTGGTCTATAAAGTTGATTTTGCTTTGCCATATCTTGCAACATTGTATTTAGAAGTGGATATTTTGTATTCATAGTAAAGCCTTTGTATTATGGGGAGAATTTTACTAAACTTTTCTTAAAATTAGATTTATTTAGTGTTTGTTTTTGCTATAGCTTCATACAGATATTCAGCTCTTTCCCAATCTTCTAGGGTGTCAATATCTTGTACTAAATACCTTGGAAGAACAATAGGAACACTATCTTTTCCAAAAGGAATATCTGTAAATTCTTTATTTAAGTTTTCAAAATAAAATTGTCCAGCATCTTGATAAGCCTCTTCTAAATCTTGACTTCTTGTCATAAAATGTTCAGGTGTAAACATTTTACATCTTCCATTTTCATCTATCTTAAAAGTTCTTTGAATTGGAAATGGCATAGATGTTACACTAAAAACCATTTTTGCATCGGTGGTTTTTATTTTTTCATACCCTTCAATGAGATACTTCTCTTGTAAAAGTGGAGCCGTTGCATAGATAGTGCAAGCATAGTCGTAGTGCTCACCATTTTCTTTTAAAAAATTGAGAGTATGTTTAATAACATCACCTGTTCCTGTAAAATCATCAGCTAGTTCTTTTGGTCGAATAAAAGGGACATTTGCCCCAAATTTTTTAGCTGTATGGGCTATCTCTTCATCATCAGTACTTACAATAACTTTCTCAAAAAGTCCACTTTTGAGAGCAGCTTCTATACTATATGCAATAAGAGGCTTACCGTGAAACTCTTTAATATTTTTTCGTGGAATTCTTTTACTCCCACCACGCGCAGGGATGATTGCTACACATTTAGGCATCTAAAATCTCCAAGAGTTTTTTTATTACATAAGCTTGCTCATCATCCTTTAAAGCTGGAAACATAGGGAGTGAAAAACATTCATCATAGTAGCTATCCATCATAGGTGTTGATTCATTTCCATATCCTAAAGATTTATAATATGGTTGTTTATTGATAGGGATATAATGTAGTTGCAAGCCAATATTTGCTTCTTTCATTTTGATAAACAATTCCTCTTTAGAAATTGGAAGTTTTGTAAAATCAACTTTGATAACATATAAATGATATGAGGAGTTAGGAGTAAATGGATAGAGTGGTTTGATATCTGTATTTAAAAATGCTTTATCATAAATTTTAGCAATATCATGTCTTCTTTTTATAAAATTATCAAGCTTACTAAATTGACTTATCCCTAAAGCACAAGCAAAATCGGTAATGCGATAATTAAATCCTAATTCTCTCATCTCATATTCCCATGGCTTCATATCTGGTGTTTTTACCATCCCATGAGCTCGTAAAAGTAGGAGTTTTTCATAAACTTCTTTAGAGTTTGTAGTAATTGCTCCACCTTCACCTGTTGTAATATGCTTAACTGGATGAAAAGATAAAATTGAGCAGTCTGAATTTTTACAACTTCCAACTTTTACTCCATCAAATGAAGCTCCTAAACTATGGGCACAATCTTCTAGAATAATGATGTTATAAGTATTTCTTAAATATTTTAGCTTATTTTGATTAAGTGGATTTCCTGAAAAATGAACTCCATAAAGTGCCTTGATAGAGTTGTCATTTTTCAAATATTCTTCACAAATATCAAGGTCAATATTTCCATCTTCACAAATATCAATGAAAATTGGAATAGCACCTACATATAAAAGAGAGTTTGATGTAGCTAAAAAGCTATTGACTGTTGTAAGAACTTTATCATCTTTTCCCAAAAGAGCTAAAGAAGCTAGATGAAGTGCAGCAGTTCCATTTGCAACTGCAACACAATAAATAGCATCTGTATAGTTACAAATAATTTTTTCAAATTCTTGTACTTTTGGACCTGTGGTTAAAAAAGGAGATTTTAAAACTTCAATAACGCAATCTATATCATCATCATCAATTGTTTGTTTGCCATAAGGGATAAAATTCATTTAGCTATTTTGTATCATTTGAAGTAAATTATCACTATTGAGCCATTTATCATTATTCCCAGAGTTATATTCAAACCCTTGCTCCACAGGAACACCCGTTTCCCCTAAAAGATTTTTTGCAAAATCTCTATATCCTGTAAATTGAATAGTTGGTTTAATGACATAGTGGTCATTAAATTCTAAAGTTAAGTGGCTATCATCAGATGGACACATAATCTCATGTAATTTTTCCCCAGGACGAATCCCTATAACTTTATGAGGAAGGCTTGGCGCTACTGCGGTTGCCATATCTACTATTTTCATTGAAGGAATTTTAGGAACAAAAATTTCACCTCCATGCATTCTTTCAAAATTTTTCAAAACAAAATTAACACCATCTTCTAAAGTGATAAAAAATCTTGTCATTCTAACATCAGTTATTGGTAACTCTGTTGCTCCTTCAGCTATTAATTTTTTAAAATAGGGAACTACACTTCCTCGACTTCCTACAACATTTCCATATCTAACAACTGAAAATTTGATATCTTGCTCTCCAATAAGATTATTTGCAGCAACGAAAAGTTTATCTGATGCAAGTTTTGTCGCCCCATATAAATTGACTGGATTTGCAGCTTTATCCGTGGAGAGAGCTATAACTTTTGAAACTTTATTTTCAATCGCGGCATCGATAACATTTTGTGCACCCATAATATTTGTCTTGATACATTCCATTGGATTGTATTCAGCTATTGGAACATGTTTAAGTGCTGCTGCATGGATAACAAAATCGACATTTTTCATAGCTTTTTTTAGTCTTTCACCATCACGAACATCACCAATAAAATATCTCATACAAATATCAGTGAACTCTTGAGCCATCTCATATTGTTTGAGTTCATCTCGACTAAAAATTATGATTTTATTAGGTTTATATCTCTCTAATAAAATTTTTGTATATTTTTTACCAAAGCTACCAGTTCCACCCGTTATAAGTATATTTTTTCCGTTAAACATTTATCTCCTTGATAGTGATATTAGATATATTCATTTTTTGTTTCTATAAGTCGTGCAATTCTTTCATTTTGTTCTTTTTGTCTTGCTTCTCTCTCTTCTCTTAAAACTCTTAGTTTTTCTAGAGTTTCCATTTTTTCATGGTCAATATTTGATTCAATTTGGACAGCTTTACGATTATTTGAAAGACCAGCAATTGCAGCAAATTTCTCTTTTTTATTGATGTATACTTTAGCACTTGAACTTGTTGCATTTTTATTGAAGACTATTACATCATCTTTTTTTAAATTGAGAAGTTCTAAAATTGACAGTTGAGTTTCAGCTAAAATTGCTTCAACATCCATTCTTGCACCTGAAATCAAAGTATTTAAATCTTTTCGTTTACTTGCTTTTTTACTTCCACCACTCCCAAGAAGTTTTGCAACAATTTTATTTAAAAGGGGTTCTATATAAGCAATAGGATAGCAAATAGAAACATTTCCAATCTCATCATCAATGGTAATTTCAATAACAACAAGGAGTACAACTTCATGGTTTGAAATAACTTGAATAGCATTTGCATTGGTATCTCGTGATTCTATTTTATAATTTATCGTTGCTATCTCATCCCAAGTAGCTTTCATATCAGCTATTAGTAAATTATAAAAGTGCCCTAAAATTTCCACTTCTAAGTCTGTTAACTCTTTATCTTGATTTGTTGGAGAATAACCTCTCCCATTTCCAAGAAGTTCTGCAATAATTTTATGACTAATTCCAGGATTACATTCAATAACAATACGACCTTCAAGGGGTTTGATTGAAAGGGTATTTAAACTTGTAATTGGAGGAATTGAGAGGATAAATTCACCATAAGTCATCTGTTCAATAGAAGAAACTTTAACTTCAACAATTTTTCTCATCATAGAAGAGAGATTTGTAACAACTAATCTTACTAGTTTCTCATGAAGTGCTTCAAAAGCTTTTTGTTGGTCAACTGTGATTGTATTTGGTTTTTTGAAATCATAAATTGTATAACTTTTTTCTTTTGCAACTGGTTTTGACTGTGCAACTTCATCAAGGTCAGCGTTACCATCTTCAGCAATCCCTAAAAGCGCATCAATTTCATCTTGACTTAAAAATTCTGCCATGTTATTTTATCAACTCCAATTTCGCATCAATTGCATTGAGATCTTTGAGCATCTCTATAGTTTTTATGATTTGCGATATATCTATTTTCATAATTTTCATAGAACGCATCAAATCTGAAACCGTAGGTTCAGCTAAAGAGTTCACAAGGGCATTATTAAGATTTATCTCTACAGGTTTATTTCCAATTGTTACATCATCACCAATATCAACACCTAGATTTTTTGTGGCATCTTTGAAATCTGTTTGATTAAGTGGCGTTTGTTTGATCTTGATCGTAAAATCTTTTTGGGTAACTGTTATAGGTTTAATTTTAATATCACTTCCAGCAACAATAATCTCTCTAGCAACATCTATAATAATTTTTTTCTGAATATCTGATTCGAGTTCTATATCTTGAACTTTTGCTATAAAGCTTACAATTGAGATGTCTTTTGGTTTATTGATTGTGATAGTTCTTGTATCTATAGCAAAAGCTATTTTATTGCCAAAAATTTGATTTACTTTTTTTTCTATTGTTGATGCTGTTTTTGCATCATTTTGAAGAAGACTTAAAGTGATAGAATTTTCATTTTTTAAACTAAAATCAATCTCATTTTCAATTGTAGCACCGTCATAAATATAGCCAGTTGTTGGACTATTTCCATTTGCTACGATATTTCCTTGAGCAAGTCCATAAACTTTCCCATCAACTGCTTTTAGTTGTGTGAGGAGTAATTCTCCACTGTTAATTGATTTTGCATCACCTATTGAAGAGACATTTATTTTTATTTTATCCCCTTGTCGTGCAAATGGAGGCAAAGTTGCTGTTACCATAACTGTTGCTATATTTTTTGAATTGATAGATGATGTTGGAATTTTAACATAAGAATTTCGAAGGAGATTTTGTAATGATTGCATAGTAAATTTACTTTTATCACCAGTTCCAGGAAGTCCTACAACTAATCCATAACCAAGTAGTTGATTTTCTCTAATTCCAACTACGTTAGAAACATCCTTGATAGTTTGAGCAAAAAGGGTATTTACTATAAAAAAGAGTGATAATATTATTTTAAAAAAGTTTTTCAATTTCATTCTAGCCTTCAACTGATTTTCCTTATTTTATCTGAAATTTTATAAATATTTGATATTATTTTTGGAACATTGATGTTTTTTATATGTATGTTGAAAAGGGATAGTAGTTTGAATATTTATATTTATGGGTCTGAAAAATTTAAAAATAATATAAAATCGATTTTAAATAAAGCTAATTTAGGGATAAACATAGAAGTTTTGAATACCCTTTTTGCAATAAAAACAAAATTAGAGAATTCCCCAAAAGATATATTTATTATAGATGAAACAAAAATAATAACTACTAATTTTTTAACTAGGAAAATGAAATTCTTATTTCCATCTGATGGGATAGAGAGGGAACAAATTGAAAAATTTGGTGTAGGAGATGTTTGTTTTAATTCTATCAATGGTATGATAGGCTATATAAATAGTCGTATAAAACTCCATGAGAAAGAGACTCAAAAAGAGGAATTAGAAAAAGCAATCGAATCGATAGATACTTTTGATACTTCTCAGTTTAAAAATGTTTATGAAGATGATGATTATGAATACAAGCCAGAAGAGCCTTTAGAAGAGATGATTTTAGAGCCAGAGATAAGAGATCTATCAGAGATAAAAAGTATTGATGAAATAAGGGAAAATGAAGTAGAAAATGAGATGTTTATGCATCTTAAAAATTGATTTTGGGAGGATATTGTGGAAATAGATGATATTTTAGAAGAAGATTTATTAAGTATTTTTAATGTTTTTGAAGTAAATAATAGTACAAATAAACAGACAGTTAAGAAAGCATCTGTAAAAGAGAGTTTAGGTGAGGTATTTATTGAAGAAAACTTTAATGATAAAGTGGAGAATCAAGCTACACAAAAATCAGTAGGTAAAGTACTTGAAATAGATAGCCAAAATGTTGAAAGTTTTGCATTGTTGCTAAAAGAATTGCTAAATAATAAAACAATTGAAATTTCTATAAAAATTAAAGAAAATTAAAAAAGATGGGTGACATGGACCTTTTAGGTATATCACAACAAACCGTTAAAATAATCCTTCTACTTGGGCTTCCTTCCCTTATTGTAAGTATGGTTATTGGAGTTTTGATTAGTATTTTCCAAGCTGTAACACAAATCAGTGATGCTTCACTTGCCTTTGTACCCAAAATGATAATAGTCTCTATTTTTATTATTTTATCACTTCCTTGGATTGGTGATCAAATAACAACATATACGATGGAACTTTGGAATATGATTTTAGTTTTTGGACAAACAGCAAAATGATACAAAAACTTTTTCATTTTAAAACTGTTCAATTAGAGCAACAATTGGTGCAAAAGAGACAATTATTATCTAAAGTTTTTGAAATTGATGAGCAGATAGGAAAAACAGAACATAGTTTATCAACTGCAACGGTTAAATTATTTGGATCAATTGGTGATTTTAAGGTTTTAGCTATCCATAAAAACTCAATGAAATTTGAAATAACGAAACTTGAAAGAGAGAAAAAATTTTTGCAAAGTAAAATAGCAACTCTTGATACGATAATAATTGAATTTCAAAAAGAGCTTGAACAATATAGTTATATCTTGAAGCAAGAAGCGAAAAAAAGATTGAAAAAAGAGGAGAAAAATGAAGAGATGGTAGCTAGTGAATATATGCAAGCCAAATGGATGGCAAGTTAATGGGAAAAATACTATTTATTTTTTGTATGGTTTCATTCGTCTCTCTTCAAGCAGCTGTGATGCAAGAGGGTGAATTTACAAAAGAAAAAGCGGAATTAGCGAAACTTAAAAAAGATTTGGATGCTTTTTATAAAGATAAAGATAATGAGTATAAAAAACAAAAAGCAGAATTAGAAAATATAAATAAAGATATTCAAACGAAATTAGATAAGATTGAAGCAGCAAAAGTTGAAAATCAAAAAATATTAGATCAAATAGATGGAAAAATAGCTGATAAATCTATGCAATTGTATGCAAAAATGAAAGAAAAATTAGTTTATCAAATACTTCAAGAAAAAATAAATAATGGAAATATTAATGATGTATTTGATATTATAGTTAGGTTAAAAGAGAAGAAAGTTATGGTTTTAATGAAGATGTTTGATGTAAAAACGGCGACAGAACTTATGAATAGAATGAAAGATTATAAAAGTAAAAATAATATAGAGGGGAAAAAATAATGGCTGAAGAGAAACAAGAAGAAGTTGCAGCAAAAAAGAGTGGAAATCCGATGATGATTATTTTGGTAGTGCTTATAGTGATACTTATGGCAGCTATCGGTGGAATAGGATATATTTTATATTCAAAAGGTTTCTTTGATGATCAAGCAGCAGGTGAAAAGAAAACAGAAGAAGCACCAGCAAAAGATGAAAAAAATCCTGAAAATGTATTTTTTAATTCAGAAATAAAAGATTTAGTTTTAAATGTAACAACCTCTAAAGGGAGAGAAAAACTGATGAAACTCTCTTTTTCTATGAAAAGTACAGAACCTACTATTGATGCTTTAGTTACAGCAAATAAACCAGAGATTGTAGATATTGTTATCCATCAAGTAAGTTCAAGAAATAGTGAAGAGTTATTAACAGCAGCAGGAAAAGATCTACTTAAAGAGGAACTCGTAAGCGAGGTGAACTCTATACTCAATGAAGCAGTAGCAGAAAATCCAGATATTAAAGAAAAAAATATGATAAAAGATATATATTTTACAACTTTTGTAATAAAATAAAAAGTGATTTAAAATATGGTACTTATAATAAAAGAAAAAAGTAAATACAAACCAATTATTAGAAAAATATTATCGTATGGTTCTTTAATATTGATGTTTACGGTTTACTATTTTTATATGAGTGACCAATTTTTAAAACAAAATACAAAGCTTTCAAAAGAGCTAGAATCAAATAAACAACTTTTAGCAAGTAAGATAGAGTTAACAAAAAAAGTGGAAAAAGTTATCTATAAAGAAGCTGAGAGTTGTGTAGATTTAATAGGACAAGAGAAAATTCAGTCTATTAAAATTGTAAAAGATAAATTGTATATTGTTTGTGATTGGGATACTGATATTGAGCCTCTTTTTATACGATATGGAATTATGGCTCTTGTAAAATCAACGCCTGAAAATATTAAAATTGCTATTGATTTACAGTTTATAGTGGAGAGTAATTATGAAGCATAACAAAATATCTCTTTTATTGATTGTTCCTTTATTTTTCATTGGCTGTTCTGCAAAGCAAAAGATAGATCTTGATTCAAAACCTGAAAATCAATTTCCAGTAAGTAACTCAAAAAAAGAGGAGCAAAGCTTCAAGGGGAGTTTATACTCACAAGCGGGAACTTCACTTTTTGCTGATAAAAAAGATTTGCAAATTGGTGATATTTTACAAGTTAATATTAGTGAAACACTAACAAAGAATTCTAAATCAACAAAAGACTTAGCAAAAAATACGACTTCATCTTTAGGTGGTGGAGTATTTGCTGGAGCAACTGGAGTCACGAATAGTGCTGGAACAGCAGCTAGAATTGGTAGAGTTAATAATGCATTAGGAATTGGGTTTGATAGTACTTCAGCAAACTCTTTTAGTGGTTCATCTACTCTAAAAGATAATGAAGCATTTACAACTGTTGTTTCTGTGGTAATTACAAATATTTACCAAAATGGAAATTATTTTATAAAAGGGACAAAAGAACTTCTTATAAACGATGAAAAACAACAAATCTCTATAAGTGGGATTATAAGACCTTATGATATAAGTCCTGAGAATACAGTTCTTTCGTCACAAGTAGCTAATTTAAAAATATTATATGATAAAGAAGGTGATGGTAGTGATACACTAGAAAAACCTTGGGGTACAAAATTTATCGAAAAGATATGGCCATTTTAAACTAATATTAAGAAATGTATTAGTACAATTAGTTAATTAAGGGGAGTTAAATGTTAAATTCATTAAATGTCGCACTATCAGGACTTTCTGCATCTAAAACTCAAGTTGAAAATGTTATGAATAATATAGCTAACGAAAATACAGTTGGTTATAAGAAAAGAGTTGTTGATGTAAAAGAATCCGAACAAAGTGACAGTAGAATTACGGGTCGTGGTGCAACTGTTATAGGTGTTGATAGAATAACAAATACGTATATGTCTGACAATTTAGTGAAACAACAAAGTAAGAGTGCTGAATATGATGAACTTTCAACAATGTTGGCTGATATAGAGTCTATACTTTCAGAAACAGATACAAGTGGATTTTCAAATAATTTGGATGCTTATTTTCAATCAATAGAAGATTTAAGGGCAAATCCTTATAATGAAATCTATAGAACAAACCTTATTAATCAAGGGAATATGCTTGTAGATGGACTCCAAAGTTTATATAGTGGGATAGAGGAGAGGGAAACAATATCTAAAAATGCTGCTTATGATAGTGTTGATGAGATTAATAGTATATTACAAGATATTGGAAAAGTAAATCAACAAATTCAAGATGCAGTTAATCCATCAAATGATTTACTTGATAAAAGAGATTTATTAGAATCAAGACTTGCTCAGTATGTAGAAATAAAAGTAAATCGAGCAGATGATACTTATTCTCTTGAAATAAGTGGAGTGACAGCTGTTAGATACAATACAAATATTCATGAGATTAGTATAGCTGATAATAGTATTGCACAAAAAGATGTATATGCTACAAATACAAATGTAAGTACATTGGTCGCTCCTACATGGGATACTAGTGGAGCAACTCCTGATACATTAACATATTATTTTGACAAAGATAATTCAATAACTATAACTGTCGGTGAATCAATTACTGATGATTATGGGACTTTTACGGTTGATAAAGATAGCGTAGTAAGAGCTTTAACATATAAGATAAATAGTGATCCAACTATAAGCAATAGTATTTCTGCATATAATGGTCCATATTCGACTGATCAAAATGGAAATAAGATACCGCAATCTCCAACAACAACTGATCATTACTTAATAATTGAATCAAAAGTTGCTGGTACCGATGGTTCATTTGAAGGTCGTATCGTAGTAAATGATAATGATATTACAGATACTAATGGATTTCAAGTATCTAATTTAGTTACGAAAAGTAGTATAAAAAGTGTAGATGCACAAAATGATATTCATCTGGAAATATTTGGTCAAGAGATTCCACCACAAAGTGGTAAGATAAAATCTATTTTAGATAATATTGATACAAGATCCGTTGATAATAAATTTGAAAAATATAAAACAATGTTGGATGATTTTGCTAAAGCACTCTCTGATGTAACTGAAGCCTATATTTATCAAGGTGGAACAAGTTATGTTTCTGGGGAAGAAGCATCACTATTGAATAAAGATAAAGCATCTATACAAACGATTGGATTATTTGATGGAACAAGTGTCAAAACTCTTGCATTTAATAGTTCCGTTGTTAGAAATTTAACGCAAGAAAATTTAGATTATCTTTCAACTATCCATTGGAATGAAAATTTAACAATAGGGGATAGTGATAAAACTTCATTTTCTAAGTTTTATCAAAATATAAAAATTACAGTTTCGGCTGATAAAGAAAATATTGATTATCTAAAAGAAACACAAGATTCTGTCACTGAATCTTTGCAAACAACTTATGACAAACTAGTCAAGGTAGATAAAGATGAAGAGATGGTAAATTTAATCAAATTTCAAGCAGCTTATGAAGCTAATGCAAAATTGATAACAATAGTCGATGAGATGTTACAAACAATTTTAGGGATGAAACAATAACCCTTAAAAATAGTCAAGGAGGAAATTATGGCTGATGGAATATTAGGATTAGGTTCAAGTGGTTCAACGGGACTTAGTCAAGAACTTATTGATAAATTAAAAACTGCAGAAGCAAAATCAAAAGTAGACCCTTATACAACGAAATTAGAAACGTGGGATAAAGAGTTAGAAAAAATTACCGAAATAGAAACTAAAACAAAAGAGCTTTTATCTGCTATTTCAAACTATGACCTCTATAAAAGTACACCAAATGCATTTGATCAAGTAACTGCTAGTACATCAGGTACTTCAGCTGTATTTAGTGCGACAGATGTTACTGGATTAACTGAAGGTTCGACAACTGTAAATGTAACTCAATTGGCACAAAGAGATGTATATCAGACAAATACATTTACTGATAAAGATATTCAAATTGATGGTGGAAATGATAGTGGAGATAAAGTTTCAATTGAAATTGGTGGGACAACGTATGATTTTTCAACAGAAGGTAAAACATATCAACAATTAGTTGATTCAATAAATTTAAATGATAAGTTTAAAGCTTCTATAGAGCAAGTTGGAGATAGTGATTATCGGTTGATTGTTAAAAGTAAAGATAGTGGAGAAGCAAATGCACTCACTATTACACAAACAGGTGTTGATTTAGGTCTTGAAGACTCTGCAAATAAGATGTTAACTGCAAAGAATATGAAAGCAACTATTGATGGAGTTTCTTATGATGTATCTTCAAATACTATAACAATACAAGGGAATCTTACTATGACAGCTGTAGAACTTGGAACTTCTACAATTTCGCTTCAAAAGGATACATCAGCAATAGCAAGTGGTTTAGAAGATTTTGTTTCCAAGTATAATGAACTACTAGATTTGGTAAATACAGAAGCTTTCTCAGAAGATTCTCCTATTAGCGATATTGGTAGTTTAAAAACAATTCTAAGTACAATTAAAAGTGCTCTTTTTGGAAATTATGGTCCAAATGATGACCAAAATATTTTTAGCTATGGTTTTTCTATGGATACAACAGGACATATGTCAATTGATAGTAAAACTTTTGCTACAGCTTTAACAGATAATCTTGACAACTTAAAAGCATTGTTTGTAGGTGTTGCAGAGAAACCAGGAATTGGAACAACATTAAAAGAATATCTTGATAATTTAGATGGCTATGATGGTGCCTTAACATTGTATGGTGATACTATGGCTGATAATAAAACAAAATTAGAAGAGGAAAAAACAAAAGCACAAGAGGCTCTTGATACAAAATATTCTTTAATGTCTCAACAGTTTGCTGCATACACTGCAATGATTACACAAATGGAAAATGCATTTTCAGGAATGAAGCAAATGATTGCGGAGTCAACATCGTCAAGTTAGTAGTTTAAGTTTAGTTATTATAGAATACTTTTTTAAAATTTGGAGAAACAATGGGATTGGATGTATATAATCAACAAGCAGCGGTGACAGAAGACCCTTATATGCTTATATTAAAGCTTTATGAAGGGCTTTTAAAGTATTTATCATTCATAAAAGATGCAATTGAAAATGATAATATTGAAGAGAAATTTAAATATATAAATAAGTCAATTGCAATTTTTGATGAACTTAGAAATATCCTTGATTTTGAGGGTGGTGATGTAGCTTACTATCTTGATGGGCTTTACCTTTATCAAATAGAAACACTATTTAGCGCTGGAATTAATAACAATCTATCTTCGGTAGAACAAGTTACAAAGGTTGTTAATAGCCTTATAGAAGCATGGAAAGACGAAACTGGTCTTTAGAGGCTTTAGATAGCCTTTATTATATCGATTCCCTTGATGGAGGAGACGAAAGAGCTTTATCTTTAGAAAGATGGCTCGAAAAATACTTACAAGATGATTTTGAAAAAAGTTTTGATTTAGAGTTAGAGAAACTTATTCAACTTTCAGAGTTATTTTACAAAAATATCAACTTCTTAAAAAAACATAAAGAAAATATAAAACAAGAATTAGAAGATTATAATAATATTAAAAAGTTTTTGCATTAGCTAGAAAACTCTAAATAAATTTTACTAAAGTAGGAGACTACTTTAGTAAAAGCTTTAAATGTTTAGCTGTAAAAAGTTTGAGATTTTCATTTTTTAAAGATTTTAGTTCACTTGAAAAACCATTTTTAGAAAAAAGAATTATAATATCAGGTGAAATTCCAAGAGTTTGACAATCTTGTGTAAGTTTAGACAGTTCACTTTTTTTGAGTTTATTGTTTGTAAATTTACAGTTAGCAACAATCAATTTATTAGATGTTGTTCTTGAAACAATATCTAATTCTATTTTTTCATCCCAATATTTACCAATATTTTTTATTTTATCATTAACCATATAGTTTTGTAAAAATATAAGAGATAACTCTTCAAAAATAAAATTACTAAACTCCCCAATATAGTTATCAAATCTTATATGAAATTCTTTAAAATCTCCATCTTTTATCCCTTTATAAATAGGGGAAACAAATCCAAACCAAAATCTTATAAATGGAGTAGTAAAAAACAATTTTTTTGCAGTTTTACTTTCATTTCTTTTGTTGAGTAAAAAATATTGTGAAGATTCAATTTCAATTATCTCTTTTTCTACTAAATTTTCAACACATTTCATCCCCTCTTCAAAGCTCACATGGGCCCTTTTAAATGCTGTTGTTGTTTTTCTATCACCAAGTGCAATACCTGTTAAGACAGCATATTCAACACCATAGCCACCTATAAGATAGTTTATCTCTTTTCTATACTCATCATATTTTGGAAGTATATTTTTTTCAATTAATTCTTTAAGGGGAATATTGAAGTCTATTTTCTCTTTTAGTCCACCAAAAATAGTAAAGTATTGAATTGCTATCTCCATATCTTCTATATTATTTTGTTTACAAAAAGAGCTAAAAAGTTCTTTTGTTGATTTGTCTATTGTAATTATTTGATATCCTTTTTATTTACTATTAAAATTCTACATTTGTATTAAGAACTGGTTGTTCTGTTAAATTTGGTGTAGTTTCATTGCTATCAGCTCCATCTTCTGTAGGGAGATTGTCAAAATATCTTTTTGTTTCAGGATGCACTTGAATCCAATTCTTATAAAAATACCCAACAACAGGAGCTGCTCCACGTCCTCCTGTTTCACTTATTCTCATTGGTTTATTATCATCATTTCCAAACCAAACAACTGTTTGAATAGTTGGAGAATATGCACAAAACCAAGCATCCATATTTCTATTTGTTGTTCCTGTTTTTCCGGCTAATTGAATCCCATCAACAGCACTTCCTGCACCCGTTCCATAACCAACAACATCTTTTAAAATAGAGGTCATTTTTGCAACTTGACTTGGAGATGTGATAACTTCAGAATTCGTTTGCGATTTTTCTAAAATTTTTGATTTATATTCAATTGAATCAACTAAATAAGGGGTTACTTTGACCCCTTGATTTGAAAAAATAGTATAAAGTTCACTTAATTTTAAAGGAGTTACACCAAAGCTTCCAAGCGTTATAGACATATCATATGGTATATCTTTAAACCCATATCTATGAAGATCTTTATACACTTTATCCAATCCAATTTCCATAACCAGATTAATTGTAGCAAGATTTCTTGAATGGACAAGAGCATCTCTTAATGTTACAAGTCCTTTATAGTTATTTTCATAATTTTTAGGTTGCCATTTTTTTATCTCATTATTGTCAGATTTGTATTCAAATGTTCTAGCTATATCAGCTACTTCACTTTGAGTCGTGTAACCAAGGTCTAAAGCACTTTGATAGATAAATGGTTTGACTGAACTTCCTGGTTGTCTTATAGCAGAGATTGCTCTATTATATGAAGATTTTGCAAAATCAACTCCACCAGAAAGTGCCATAATCCCACCAGTTGCACTATCAAGAACGATAATTGCTCCATTTAATGTTTGAGAGGTACTTTTATTTGTATCAAGTTTTTGATCTCTACTTCTTATCCCTTCATAACCGAATTGTAAAGCATCATCGGCAATCTTTTGTGCATCCACATCAATAGTAAGTTTGATTCTATAACCACCTGTTCTTATATCTGGATATTTTGTTTGTAAATCTTTTAAAACAGCATCAACAACGTAAGGAGCTTTATTTTGCGTTGCAGTATCATTATAAACTGTAGGGACAAAATTCATAGCATCGTTGTATTGTTTCTCATTAATCCACCCTAAAGTTTGTAATCTAGTAATTACCTGATTCCCACGACTTATTGAAAATTTAATATTTTTAGTTGGATCATAAAAACTTGGAGCTTTTGGAAGTCCTACAAGCATAGCAATCTCTTTGAGATTGAGTTGATTTAAGTCTTTGTGAAAATATCCTAAAGCAGCAGTTCTAATCCCATAATACCCATGCCCAAAATAAACTTGATTAAGGTATCTTTCAAGGATCTCCTCTTTTGTAAGAAGTGATTCTATTTGAAAAGACAGGACTACTTCTTTAAGTTTTCTTGTAAATTTTTTATCTCTTGTAAGTAGCATAGTTTTTACAAGTTGTTGCGTAAGTGTACTAGCCCCTTCAACAAGACTCATATGTTGTACATCTTTTAAAATAGCTCTATTAATAGCCTCTAAATTAATTCCGCCATGTTCAAAAAAGTTTGTATCTTCAATAGCAACAATAGATTCGATAGCTTGATGAGGAATAGATCTAAAAGGTGCATAAAAACGATGTTCACCTTCGAAAACATTTGCTACTAATTTATCATTTCTATCATAAAATTGAGTTGTAAGTGGTGGATTGTAATCTACTACTTTGTTAATATCGATACGAATTTGATTGATGATAAATAATATCCACAAGAGGAAAATTCCCCCAATACTCATCATCGCAATTGTTAATTTTCTTTTCATCTTATTTTCTATACTCCCTATTAATAAAACTAGATTCTATAAGTTTTTTTGTATAACTATTTATTGGATTTGATAAAACATTAGTAATTTTGCCAGATTCACAAATCATCCCATTTTTTAAAATTAAGATATCTTCACAAAGATCTTTCACTGAATTTATATCATGTGTAACAAATAACATTTTTAAATTTAGTTGATTTTGGATCTCTTTTAAAAGCTTTAAAATCATCTGTTTATTATTTGTATCAAGTGCTGTTGTAGGTTCATCTAACAATAATAACTTAGGATTATTTTGTAAAGATAAGGCTATTACTATCCTTTGAAGTTGACCGCCACTTAGCTGCATTGGAAATCGTTCTAAACTCTCCTCTTCAATATTAACAATATGTAATAATCTTTTTTGTTCCTCTTTATCGCATGAAAATTGATTTTTTATACGAGTAAGTGGAGAAAGAGAGGTGAATGGATTTTGAGGAACATATCCTATATTATGTTTATCTAAATCAAAATTAGAATCATAATTTAACTCCATATCTAAATTTGAGGGTAACATATCAAGTAAAGCTTTGATTGTAATTGATTTACCACTTCCACTTTCACCAATAAGTGCAGTGGAACTATTTATATCAAAAGATATATTAACTAATTCCGAAGAAGTTGTCTCTTTTGTAGCTATTTTTAATTTATGAATCACTAATTTACTATTTTGCATTATATAAGCGGTTCATCCATCTCTTTTGGAATTTCAAGTCCCATTAATTTTAAAACAGTTGGTGCAATATTATTTAATCCACCATCTTTTACTTGTGTAATATTGGGAGCAATAATAAAACAAAAAACATCCCCTACTGTATGGTTGGTAAGTGTATTTCCATTTTCATCTTGCATCATTTCACAATTTCCATGGTCACTTGTGATAATTACATTATAATTTTTCTCTTTTGCTTTTTCTAAAATAAGTCCAACTTCTCTATCAACAGCTTCAACTGCTTTTATACCAGCTTCATATACTCCTGTATGTCCAACCATATCTCCATTTGCAAAATTAACAACTATAAAATCAATATTCTCATTCATCCCCTTTTGAACAGCAATACTTACTTCTGGTGCAGACATTTGTGGTTGTAAATCATAGGTTGCTACTTTTGGACTAGGTATTAAAACTCTTTTCTCATTTTCAAATGGTTCTTCTTTCCCTCCATTAAAGAAAAATGTAACATGGGCATATTTTTCTGTTTCAGCTGTATGGAGTTGTGAAAGACCAGCTTTTGCAATCACTTCAGCTAGTGTATTTATCGGATTTTCTTTTGGAAACATTACAGGAAGTGGTAAGTTTTTATCGTATTGAGTCATTGTTGCAATGTTTAAATGAAGTAAATTCCTAGAAAATCCAATAAAATTTTTATCAGCAAATGCGGTTGTAAGTTCTCTTGCTCTATCACTTCTAAAGTTTGCAAAAATTAATCCATCATTTTCTTTTATCCCTTCAAAATTCCCAAATCTAGCTGGTGTTATAAACTCATCAAAGATATTCTTTTCATATTGAGCATTAATATAATCAATTGGATTTAACTTTTCATTTTCAAGATTTTCACCTATCATCACATCGTAAGCTAATTTGATTCTATCCCAATTATTATCTCTATCCATCCCATAATATCTTCCACCAATAGTTGCAATCTTAATAGTATCATCACAAATATCTACTATTTGTTGTATAAAACTATTTGCACTTATTGGAGAAACATCTCTACCATCGGTGATAAGATGGAGATATACTTTTTTCTTTTGTGAACAAATTTGAGCTAAAGCTATAATATGATTAATATGAGAATGAACCCCACCATCACTTAAAAGTCCAATAAGATGGATATTTTTAGATTTTTCAATAGTATTTCTTAATACAGTATTATCTTTTAAAGTGTTATTTTTTATCTCAAGATTTACTTTTACTAAATCTTGATAAAGGATTCTTCCACTTCCAATACTCATATGACCAACTTCACTATTTCCCATCTGACCATCTGGCAAACCTACAAACGCACCATAAGTTTTAATAAGAGAATTTGGAACATTACTAAATAAATAATCATAAGTTGGTTTCTTGGCATTATAAAATGCATTATAATTTGATGAACTATTGTATCCTATCCCATCAGTTATTACTAGTAGTGTTTTATGCGACATTTTCTTAAACCTTTTTAATAATATTTTGTATATAATAACACTCATTTTACAATAAAGAGGCTTTATAAATTGTTTTATTGGTTTTATAAATTTTTAAATATTAATATACTTCAGTATATTTCGGTTCGAGCGGGGTTAGGTTTTTTTATAGGTTTCTTATTTACAATCTATTTTATGCCTAAATTTATCAAGTGGGCAAGAAAAAGAAAAGCAAATCAGCCCATTTATGAATATGCACCTGAAACTCATAGGGTAAAAGTGGGAACTCCTACAATGGGTGGAATTGTTTTTGTAGTTGGTACCCTTTTTGCTACACTTATAACGGCAAAGTTGAATAATCCCTATGTGATAGGTGCTATTTTAACAATAGGACTTTTTTGTGCTATTGGTGTTAAAGATGATTTATCTAAGATATTTGCAAACAAAAATGATTCAGGACTTACTCCAAGAGCTAAGATGATTTTGCAAGTTATCTCTTCTTTGGTAGTTGTTGGAGTTCTTTTTTATGCTAATCATACTACAACTCTTTACATCCCTTTTTATAAATTACCAATATTTGATATGGGACTTTATGCTATTGCATTTTGGGTTTTAGTGATGGTCGCAACAACAAATGCAGTCAATCTAACGGATGGATTAGATGGGTTAGCAACGGTACCTTCTATAATAGGATTTTTTACTTTATCTGTCATAGTTTATATTACAGGACACTTTGTATTTAGTGGATACTTATTGATGCCACATATTTCATTAGCTGGTGAACTTTCTGTTGTGGGAGCAAGCTTTATAGGAAGTTTGATTGCTTTTTTATGGTTTAATTCACATCCAGCACAAGTTTTTATGGGTGATAGTGGAAGTTTAGCAATGGGTGGATTTATGGGCTACTTAGCAATTGTGGCTAAAAGTGAAGTGTTACTTATCCTTATTGGATTAATCTTTGTGATAGAAGCAGTTTCTGTAATACTACAAGTTGGTAGTTATAAATATCGACAAAAAAGAGTTTTTTTAATGGCTCCTATTCATCATCATTTTGAAAAAAAAGGTTGGCATGAAAATAAGATAATTATTCGATTTTGGATCATTGCTTTTATGGCAAATTTATTTGCGATACTTAGTTTAAAAATTAGATAATAAAATAAAAGCTGGAGAATATATTGAGAATATTAGGTAAAGGGAAAACAGCTCAAGCTATAAAAGAAGTTTATAGTGACGCTATCATGTATGATGATTTAGATAAAGATATTTATGATATCAATAGTGATGAATTAACCGTTGTAAGTCCAGGAATTCCACCTTATAATTATTTGGTTGAAAACACAAAAAATCTTATTAGTGAATATGACTTGATTTGTGAAGATGAACCTTATATGGTGTGGATAAGTGGAACAAATGGTAAAACAACTACAACAGCTATGATGGAACACATACTAAAGTATAAAAATGCAATAAGTGGTGGAAACATTGGATTACCACTAGCAAAGATGGATAAAACAAAGAATATATGGATTTTAGAAACATCTTCATTTACGATACATTACACAAAAAATGTTAAGCCAAATATATATGTTTTACTTCCAATTACAGAAGACCATACAAGTTGGCATGGTAGCTTTAAAGAGTATGAAAATAGCAAACTAAAACCTCTTGATAAAATGTGTGAAGGTGAAATTGCAATAATTCCAAAAAAATATGAAGATTATCCCACAAACGGATTTAAGATTTGTTATGAAAACTCTGATGATTTAGCATTATCTTTTGGGATAGATAAATCAAAAATAGATTTTAAAGAGCCTTTTTTAATGGATGCACTTCTTGCCATGTGTGTTGATAAAATATTATTTGACAATATAAGTTATGAAACTATAAATAGTTTTATACAAGACCCACATAAAATGGAAGAGTTTAGAGATAAACAAAATAGACTTTGGGTGGATGATAGTAAAGCTACAAATTTTGATGCTACTTTACAAGCATTGAATAGGTATACAGAAAAGAAAATTCATATTATATTAGGTGGAGATGATAAAGGTGTTGATTTAAATCCACTTTTTAAAGAATTGTATAAGTATAATTTAGAAATTTATGCAATAGGAACAAATTGTGAAAAACTTGATGATTTAGCAAATCAATATAATAATATTGTATGTCATAAATGTTATTTTTTAGAAAATGCAGTAAAACAAATTTCTGAAAATATGAAATATAGTAGTGATGATAGTGAAATTGCATTACTTTCTCCATCAGCAGCATCACTTGACCAGTTCACTTCATATAAAGAAAGAGGGGAAAAATTCAAACAATTTGCAAGATTGTAAGAATTTAGAAATCTTTTTTAATATTAAGAGTAAATTAAGCTTCTTTGGTTATACTTCCACTCCATTTTAAGAAGTAATACTTAAAAGAAAAAATTCAGATGGCTCGGTAGCTCAGTCGGTAGAGCAAAGGACTGAAAATCCTTGTGTCGGCGGTTCGATTCCGCCCCGCGCCACCACTAAAAATTTAAGCTGGATTAGCTCAGTTGGTAGAGCAGCTGATTTGTAATCAGCAGGTCGTAGGTTCAAGTCCTATATCCAGCTCCATTTTATTGTTTCAAAAGCAAGAAAATCTCATGGTGAGGTTGGAGAGCGGTCAAATCCTGCGGACTGTAAATCCGCCGCCTACGGCTTCGAAGGTTCAAATCCTTCTCTCACCACCACTTTTTTTGCGGGAGTAGCTCAGTTGGCTAGAGCTTCTGCCTTCCAAGCAGATTGTCGCGAGTTCGAGTCTCGTCTCCCGCTCCAATAAGAAAATCACTAAAAAATCAAAAAATAGAACATATAATCGTTAAAGCTATATTTAAAGTTGATTATTGTACAATTCCCAACTTTTTTACAATTGAGCCTGTGTAGCTCAGGGGTAGAGCACTTCCTTGGTAAGGAAGAGGTCGTAAGTTCAAGTCTTATCATAGGCTCCATAGGTACTAAAGCCCTTTGAATAGATAAGCCAATGACTTATCTACTCAAAGGGTTGAAATTTAAAAATATTAAATAAGGAAAAAAAATGGCAAAAGAAAAATTTAACAGAAATAAACCGCATGTAAACATCGGTACAATTGGACACGTTGACCACGGTAAAACTACATTAACTGCTGCTATATCAGCAGTTCTTGCTACTAAATTTGGTGGAGAGATGAAAGATTATGATCAAATCGATAATGCTCCAGAAGAAAGAGAAAGAGGTATTACAATTGCTACTTCTCATATTGAATATGAAACTGAAGCAAGACATTATGCTCACGTTGACTGTCCAGGGCATGCTGACTACGTTAAAAACATGATTACTGGTGCTGCTCAAATGGATGGTGCTATTCTTGTTATCGCTGCAACTGATGGACCAATGGCTCAAACAAGAGAACATATCCTTCTTTCTAAACAAGTTGGGGTTCCATACCTTGTAGTTTTCTTAAATAAAGAAGATCAACTTGATGATGATGATAAAGATGAGATGTTAGAGCTTGTAGATATGGAAGTTAGAGAACTTCTTTCTATGTATGATTTCCCAGGTGATGATACTCCAATTATTCCAGGTTCTGCATTTCAAGCATTAGAAGAAGCTAAAGCTGGTAATTATGGACCATGGTCTGAAAAAGTTATGGCACTTATGGATGCAGTTGATAGCTATATCCCAACTCCTACAAGAGATATCGACCAAGATTTCTTAATGCCTGTAGAAGATGTATTCTCAATTTCTGGAAGAGGAACTGTTGTTACTGGAAGAATTGAAAAAGGTACAGTTAAAATCGGTGAAGTTATTGAAATCGTTGGACTAAGAGATACAATCAAAACAACTGTTACAGGTGTTGAGATGTTTAGAAAAGAGATGGATCAAGGTCAAGCTGGTGATAACTGTGGAATCCTTTTAAGAGGGGTTAAAAAAGAAGATGTTGAAAGAGGGCAAGTTCTTATTAAACCAGGAACAATTACTCCACACACAAAATTTGAATGTGAAGTGTATATCCTTTCAAAAGAAGAGGGTGGAAGACATACTCCTTTCTTTACTAACTATAGACCACAATTCTATGTAAGAACAACAGATGTTACTGGTGCTGTTACATTAGCTGAAGGTGTTGAGATGGTTATGCCAGGTGATAATACGAAATTAACAGTACAATTAGTTTCTCCAATTGCTCTAGAAGACGGAACTAAGTTCGCTATTAGAGAAGGTGGAAGAACTGTTGGTGCTGGTGTTGTTTCTAAAATCTTAGAATAGTCAGGTACTGATTATGGCAAATGGAGTTAGAATAAAAATAGGTTTGAAATGTGTAGAAACTGGTGATATCAATTATACAACAATGAAAAACCCTAAAACACATACGGAAAAATTTGAAGTGAATAAATATTCACCAAGATTAAGAAAACATACAATTCATAAAGAAGTTAAGTTAAAATCTTAATCTTCTTTGAGGGATTGAGTAGATGATTTTCATCTACTCATAATATATAGGCTAATAGCTCCAATGGTTAGAGCACCGGATTCCAAATCCGGGTGTTGTGGGTTCGACTCCCTCTTGGCCTGCCATCATAAAATTCACATAAGTGATAAATTAAAAGTAAAATACTAAATACTTTTGTTTTTATTTTTTCACTATAAAAAGGTTAAATTTTGAGTAAATTGAAAAATTATTATAAACAAGCAAAAGATGAACTAAACAAAGTTATATTTCCAATAAAAGAGCAAGTTAAAAGTGCTTATTTATCGGTTTTTGTTGTGGTAACAGTAATATCACTATTTTTAGCACTTATTGACACTATTATGTCTTTAAGTCTATCTTCTATAATGAACTAAGGAAATTCGAGTGGCACATAATTGGTATGCAATACAAACACATTCAGGTAGTGAATTAACTATAAAAAGAGCACTTGAAAGATTAAGCAGTGAATTAAATGATGGAAGAATAGAACAAGTTCTTGTTCCAACTGAAGATTTAATTGAAATTAAAAAAGGCGCAAAGGTAATTATTGAAAAACCTCTTTATTCTGCATATGTATTTGCAAGAATTGATCTTGATACTGCACTTTGGCATGCAATACAATCTATGCCAAAAGTTGGTAGATTTATCGGGGAAGCAAAAAAACCTTCACCACTAAGTGAAAAAGATATCAATCAAATCTTAGAAAAAGTAAATCATAGAGCAGCAGCTAAACCAAAAATTTCATTTGAAAAAGGTGAAATGGTAAGAATTAAAGATGGTTCTTTCTCTAACTTTAACGGAAATGTTGAATCATTCGATATGTCTTCAGGATTATTAACATTAAATGTTTTAATTTTTGGAAGAAATACACCTGTAGAGATATCTTATACGCAAGTAGAAAGAGTAGTTTAAATAGTAATTAATAGGTATTAGGCAATAGATACTAGCTTCTAAATTTTTAGTAGTATTGCCTAATACCTATTTCAAAACAAAAAAGGAATTAAAATGGCAAAAAAAATACAAGGACTTATCAAGCTTCAAATACCAGCTGGAGCAGCTAATCCATCACCACCAGTAGGACCTGCACTTGGTCAAAGAGGTGTTAATATTATGGAATTCTGTAAAGCTTTCAACGAAAGAACAAAAGCAAATGCAGGATTTAAAATACCAGTTGTTATCACTGTTTATACTGATAAAAGTTTTACATTCATAACAAAACAACCTCCAATGAGTGAGTTAATTATGAAAGCTGCTGGAATTAAAAAAGGTAGTAATAATGCACTTAAAAATAAAGTTGCTAAGTTATCAAAAGAGAAAGTTTTAGAAATCGTAAAACAAAAAATTGCTGACTTAAATACAAAAGATGTTGATCAAGCTGTGAAAATAGTTGAAGGTCAATGTAGAAGTATTGGTGTAGAAGTAGAAAAATAATTTTTAAATTATTGATGTGCCGTAAAGACCACAAGGCTTTAAATGTGGTAGCAAAATTAAAATATGCGAAGGAAATAATAAAATGAGTAAAAGATTAAAAGCTCTACTTGCAAAAGTAGACACAACAAAAGTATATAGCTTAAGTGATGCAGTTACAAATGTAAAAGAATTAGTTTCTGCAAAATTTGATGAAACTGTAGAGTTAGCATTAAATTTAAATGTAGATCCAAGACATGCTGATCAAATGATTAGAGGTTCTGTTGTACTTCCTGCTGGAACTGGTAAAACTGTAAGAGTTGCAGTATTTGCAAAAGGACTTAAAATGGACGAAGCTAAAGCTGCTGGTGCTGATTTGGTTGGTAATGATGATTTAGTTGAGCAAATTCAAGCTGGAATCATCAACTTCGATGTTCTTATCGCAACTCCAGACACAATGGGACTTGTTGGTAAAATTGGTAGAATCCTTGGGCCAAAAGGTTTAATGCCAAATCCAAAAGTTGGAACTGTAACTATGGATGTAACAAAAGCTGTTAATGATGCAAAAGGTGGTCAAATTACATATAGAGTTGACAAAAAAGGTATTATCCATGCTGGTATTGGAAAAGCATCTTTCTCTATTGAAGATTTAAAAGCTAATGCAAGAACTTTAATGGCAGCAGTAAATAGACAAAAACCTGCAACTGCTAAAGGTAAATATGTAACAACTGCAACAATATCTTTAACAATGTCTCCAGGGATTAAAATTGATCCAATGGAAATGATAGATATTAAAAACTAATTTGTCAAATAATTAATTTATTTGGCTTTATCTTAAAACTAAAGACAGTGGGTTGGATAGAAATATTCAATAAATCCTACCGAAGTTTTTTTGTTTTGAAAGGAGGAAAATTATGACTAGAAAAGAAAAAAATGTAATTGTTAATGCTCTTACTGAAGAATTCAAGACTGCTGGTTCAATTGTTGTTGTAAACTACAAAGGTTCAAAACATAGAAAACTTGAAACATTAAGAGTTCTTGCAAAAGAAGCTGATGTTAAAGTTCAAGTTGCTAAGAACACTCTTGTAAATGTTGCACTTAAAAATGCAGATTTACCACAGATGGATCTAAAAGATGAGAGTATGTTCGTTTGGGCTAGTGATCAAATTAGCGCTTGTAAAATTGCTGAAAAATTTGCATCTGAGAACAAAGATACATTCATTATTAAAGGTGGTATTATTGAAGGTCAAATTGCTGATACTGCTAAAGTTATGGCGTTTGCTAAATTACCAGGAAGAGAAGAATTACTTGGAATGCTTGCTTCTGTTTGGATGGGACCTGTTAGAAACTTTACTATTGGTCTTGATGCTCTTAGAAGACAAAAAGAAGAAACTGCTGCTTAATTATAAAAATTATAAGCAACAGTATGTGTGTATAACAACAATATAAAAATTAAAATAAAAAAATAAAAAGGATTTGAAATGGCAATTTCTAAAGAAGATGTATTAGAATTTATTTCTGGTTTAAGTGTATTAGAACTTTCAGAATTAGTAAAAGAGTTTGAAGAAAAATTTGGAGTATCTGCACAACCTGTTGCGGTTGCTGGTGGAGCTGTAGCTGCTGCTGAAGCTGTTGAAGAGCAAACTGAATTTACAGTTGTTTTAGTTGACGCTGGTGATAAAAAAATCAATGTTATTAAAGAAATCAGAGCATTAACTGGTCTTGGTTTAAAAGAAGCAAAAACTATGTCTGAAGAAGCAAACTCTATAGTTAAAGAGTCTGTTCCTAAAGATGTAGCTGAAGCTGCTAAAGCACAATTAGAATCTGCTGGTGCAAAAGTTATAATTAAATAATTATATTTATTTAAAAAACCTCAAATGCTTCGCTTTTTTTGCGAAGCATTAGTGGTTTAAAAAGAGTTAGCATTCTATGATATATGTTATTCATATATCTTAGAGTGCTTTTTTAAGCTTTATTAAAATAAGCAATTCAAATACAAAATTATGAGGTATTCTATGTTAAATTCATTAAAATCTGGTAATAGATTAAGGGTAGATTTTGCTAAAAATCCACAAAAAATCGAAATCCCAAATTTATTACAACTACAACAAAACAGCTATAAAAACTTTTTAATGGTTGATGAGGAAGATCGAGCGGAAGCAGGAATTGAAAAAGTTTTCAAATCAATATTTCCAATACATGATGCTCAAAATAGATTTACATTAGATTATGTTAATAGTGAGGTTGGTAAACCTAAATATGATGTGAATGAATCTATGGTTAGAGGTCTTACCTACTCTATTCCACTTAAAATCAATATCAGACTAACACTTTGGGATTTAGACGAAAAAACAGGTGAAAAAATCGGTGTTAGAGATATAAAAGAACAAGCTATTTTTGTAAGAGAAATACCACTTATGACTGAACGAACATCGTTTGTTGTAAATGGTGTTGAAAGAGTAGTCGTAAATCAATTACATAGAAGCCCAGGTGTTATATTTAAAGAGGAAGAAGCTATTACTGTTTCTAATAAATTAATATACACAGGTCAAATTATCCCAAATAGAGGAAGTTGGCTTTATTTTGAATATGATGCAAAAGATGTACTATATGTAAGAATTAATAAAAGAAGAAAAGTACCAGCTACTATTTTACTTAGAGCTTTAGGATATACAAAAGAAGATATTATTAAATTATTTTATCCAATAGTAAATATCAAAGTAAAAAGTAATAAATTTTTAAGAGTATTTAAAGCTGAAGATTTTACAGGAAGAGTTGAATTTGACCTTATAGATGATAAAGGTAATTTAATTATTGCTAGTGGAAAAAGACTTACTGAGAGAAAAGCAAAAGCATTAGCTGATGGTGGTCTTAAATTAGTTGAATATCCAGTTGAATTATTGATGGAAAGACATACAGCTAGTACTATTTATGATCCAAATAGTGGTGAAGTTTTATTTGATTCATTAACTCAATTAGATGATTTAAAACTAAAAAAACTTTTAGATTTAGGATTTAAAGAATTTAATATTGCAAATGACTTAGCTGATGGAATCGATGATTCTATTATTAAAGCATTTAAAACTGATGGTGAGTCTATCAAGTTATTAAAACAGACAGAACAAATTGAAGATGAAAATGACCTTTGTGCTATTAGAATCTACAAAGTTATGAGACCAGGTGAGCCTGTTACTGCTGATGCAGCTAAAGAGTTTGTTAAAAAATTATTTTTTGATCCAGAAAGATATGACTTAACAAAAGTTGGAAGAATGAAAATGAACCATAAACTTGGTGTTACGGTTCCTGAATATGTTACAGTTTTAACACATGAAGATATTATTAAAACTATCCAATATTTAATCAAAGTTAAATCAGGACATGGTCATATCGATGATAGAGACCATCTTGGAAACAGAAGAATTAGATCAATCGGTGAGCTTTTAGCAAATGAACTACACAATGGTTTAGTTAAAATGCAAAAAGCAATCAGAGACAAAATGACAACTTTAAGTGGAAGCTTAGAAGAGTTAATGCCTCACGATTTAATTATGTCTAAAATGATAACTTCTACAATTACTGAATTCTTTACAAGTGGACAACTTTCACAATTTATGGATCAAACAAATCCATTATCTGAAGTTACACATAAAAGAAGACTTTCTGCACTTGGAGAAGGTGGACTTGTTAAAGAGAGAGCTGGATTTGAAGTAAGGGACGTTCACCCAACGCATTACGGAAAAATCTGTCCAGTTGAAACTCCAGAGGGGCAAAATATTGGTCTTATTAATACTTTATCAACTTACTCAAAAGTAAATGATTTAGGATTTATTGAAACTCCATATAAAAAAGTTATCAATGGACAAGTTACTGATGATATCGAATATTATACAGCAACACAAGAAGAGGGGAAAACAATTGCTCCAGGTTCTACTAAAGTAGATAAACATGGAAAAATCGTTGATACTCTAATTGAAGGGAGAATTGATGGTGAGATTATGATGGTTGAAAGTTCAAAAGTTGAACTTATCGATATCTCTTCTCAAATGGTTATGGGGGTTGCAGCCTCTTTAATTCCATTCTTAGAACATGATGATGCGAATAGAGCCCTAATGGGATCGAACATGATGAGACAAGCAGTACCACTTCTTAAACCTCAAGCTCCAATCGTTGGAACTGGTTTAGAAAAAATTATTGCTAGAGATTCTTGGTCAGTTATCAAAGCGAATAGAGCTGGAATTGTTGAAAAATCTGATGCTAAAAATATTTATATCAAAGGTGAAGATGAAGATGGTGCATTTATTGATCATTATCTTTTAAGAAAAAACCAAAGAACAAATAACAATACAACATTTGGTCAAAGAAATCTTGTAAAAGAGGGTCAAGTTGTAGAAAAAGGTCAAGTTATCGCTGATGGTCCATCTATGGATAATGGAGAACTTGCAATTGGTATCAATGCAACTGTTGCCTTTATGCCTTGGAATGGATATAACTATGAGGATGCTATCGTTCTTTCACAAAGATTGATAAAAGAGGATGCATTTACTTCTGTTCATATTTATGAAAAAGAGATAGAAGCAAGAGAACTTAAACATGGAAATGAAGAGATTACTAAAGATTTACCAGGTGTAAAATCTGAGTCTATTGATCATCTTGATGATAGTGGAATTGTAAAAATTGGTACATATTTAAAACCTGGAATGATTATGGTTGGAAAAGTTACACCAAAAGGTGAGATTAAACCAACTCCTGAAGAGAGATTATTAAGAGCAATCTTTGGGGAAAAAGCAGGACATGTTATCAATAAATCTATGTATTGCCCAGCTTCTATGGAAGGGACTGTTGTAGATGTTAAAGTATTCACTAAAAAAGGATATGAAAAAGATAATAGAGCTGTAAAATCTATGGAGTTAGAAAAATCTAAACTTGATGTTGAGCATCATGATAGATTATTGATGTTAGATAGAGTTGAGATTTTAAAAATCAACTCTTTATTATCAAAAAATAAATTAGCTAAAGATGTAGAATTAGGTGATATTGAATTCAAAAAAGGTGAACTTGTAACTGAAGAACAATTACAAAACATCAACAGATTTGCAATGAAAAAATTAGTTGCTTCTTATGAAAATGCTGTATCAAGAGAATATAACAATATTAAAGAGCATTTTATTAAAGAAAAAGCAAAATTAAGAGAAGCGCATGAAGAGAAATTAAATATCTTAGAACACGATGATATCTTACCAAGTGGTGTAATTAAACAAGTTAAAGTTTATATCGCAACGAAAAGAAAAATCAAAGTTGGGGATAAAATGGCAGGACGACATGGAAATAAAGGTATCGTTTCAAATATCGTACCTGAAGTTGATATGCCATACTTAGAAGATGGAAGCACAGTTGATGTTGTTTTAAATCCACTAGGGGTTCCTTCTAGGATGAATATTGGACAAATTCTTGAAGTCCATTTAGGAATTGTTGGTAAAAAATTAGGGGCTCAAATCCAAGAGATGTTTGATAACCAACAAGCAACTTTCTTAGCTGATTTAAGAACTAAAATGGTTGAAATTGCTGATGTTGCTAAACTTATGAATGCAAAAGAGTTTTTAAATAAAATTTCTAATGAAGAGCTTTTAGAATATGCTAGAGATTGGTCAAGAGGTGTTAAATTTGCATCTCAAGTATTTGATGGAGCTAAACAAGAAGAGTTTGATAAATTATTTGAATTAGCTAAAATGGATACTGATGGTAAAACAACACTTTACGATGGTATGACTGGTGAAAAAATGATTGAGAGAGTTAACGTTGGTGTTATGTATATGTTAAAACTACATCACCTTGTTGACGAAAAAGTACATGCTAGAAGTACTGGACCATACTCTTTGGTTACACAACAACCAGTTGGTGGAAAAGCACTATTTGGTGGACAAAGATTTGGAGAGATGGAGGTTTGGGCTCTTGAAGCATATGGAGCAACAGCTGTTCTTAGAGAGATGCTAACAACTAAATCTGATGATGTTGAAGGTAGAACATTAGCTTATAGAGCTATTTCAAACGGTGAGAATGTACCTAATTCAGGTATTCCAGAAACATTCTTTGTATTAACAAAAGAGCTTCAAGCACTTGCACTTGATGTAGAAATTTATGAAGAGGTATTAACAGATGAGTAGTAATTATGTAACTTCTTTTGCTGGAGAGCAAAAAATTTTAAAACCTATTGAAATTGGTGAATTAGAAAAACCAAAAGATTTTTCGGCATTTCAAATAAACCTAGCAAGTCCAGAGAAAATTCTTTCTTGGTCTTCAGGTGAAGTGAAAAAACCTGAAACTATCAACTATAGAACACTTAAACCAGAAAGAGATGGATTATTCTGTGCTAAAATTTTTGGACCAGTAAAAAACTATGAGTGTCTTTGTGGAAAATACAAAAAGATGAGATACAAAGGTGTAGTTTGTGAAAAATGTGGAGTTGAAGTAATCTCTTCAAAAGTGCGAAGACACAGAATGGGTCACATCGATTTAGTTGCTCCTGTTGCACATATCTGGATGGTAAGTTCACTTCCTTCAAGAATTGGGACACTTCTTGGTGTTAAATTAAAAGATCTTGAAAGAGTACTTTACTACGAAGCATATATTGTAGAAAATACTGGAGAAGCTTTTTACGATAGTGAAACTTCTAAAAAAGTGATGAAATACGATATTTTAAATGAAGAGCAATATAGACAAATCGAAGAGCATTATGGAGATACTGGTTTCACTGCTAAAATGGGTGGACAAGTTATTTTAAATATGCTTAAAGAGCTTGACCTTGTAGATTTACTTAATAGTTTAAAAGAGGATATCCAAGGGACTAAATCTGAAGCTAAAATCAAATCTATTGTTAAAAGATTAAAAGTTGTTGAAAACTTCTTAAACAGTGGAAATAGACCTGAGTGGATGATGCTTACAGTTTTACCAGTTCTTCCTCCTGATATCAGACCTCTTGTTGCACTTGATGGTGGAAAATTTGCTGTATCTGACGTTAATGACCTTTATAGAAGAGTTATCAACAGAAACAACAGACTTAAAAGACTTGTAGAACTTGACGCACCTGAAATCATTATTAGAAATGAGATGAGAATGCTTCAAGAAGCAGTTGATGCTTTATTTGATAATGCAAAAACAGCTAATGCAGTAAAAGGTGCAAATAAAAGACCTCTTAAATCTTTATCTGAAATTATTAAAGGGAAACAAGGACGATTTAGACAAAACTTACTTGGTAAAAGGGTTGACTTTTCAGGACGTTCTGTAATCGTTGTTGGACCTACATTAAGAATGGATCAATGTGGTCTTCCTAAAAAAATGGCTCTTGAACTATTTAAACCGCATCTTATGGCAAAACTAGAAGAGAAAGGGTATGCAACTACACTGAAAGCTTCTAAAAGATTGATTGAAAATGAAACAAATGAAGTTTGGGAATGTTTAGCTGAAATCGTTGAAGATTATCCAGTTATGCTTAATCGTGCTCCAACACTTCATAAGCTTTCAATCCAAGCATTCCACCCAGTGTTGATTGATGGGAAAGCTATCCAATTACATCCACTTGTTTGTTCAGCATTTAATGCCGACTTCGATGGGGATCAAATGGCTGTGCACGTACCACTTTCACAAGAAGCAATTGCTGAAGCTAAAATTTTAATGATGTCTTCAATGAACATCCTTTTACCAGCATCTGGTAGAGCTTTAGCAGTACCTTCACAAGATATGATTTTAGGGCTTTATTACCTAACTCTTGAAAAAGATGGTGTTAAAGGTGAGCATAAAATATTTACAGATTTAAATGAAGCTTTAATGGCACTTGAACATAAAAAAGTTGATATCCATGCAAAAATAAGAACAATACTTGATGGTCATATCATTACAACAACTGTTGGAAGAATGATTATTAAAAATATCTTACCTGAGTTCGTTCCTGTTGCTTACTGGAATAAAATTTTAAAGAAAAAAGATATTGGAGCTTTAGTTGATTATATTTACAAATATGGTGGTTATGCTGTAACTCCTAGATTTCTTGATAACTTAAAAAATCTTGGATTTAAATATGCAACATCTGCTGGTATCTCTATTTCTATTGATGATATTAGAATCCCACCTTCAAAAGAGGGTCTAGTAATTGCTGCTAAAAAAGAGGTTATTGAAGTTCAAAAACAATTTAACCAAGGGTTATTAACAGAGCAAGAAAGATACAATAAAATTATTGATATTTGGACACTTCTTAATAATAAACTTGGAAGTGAAATGATGGATTTAGTTAAAGCTGATAAAGATGGATTTAACTCTATTTATATGATGGCTGACTCAGGTGCTAGGGGATCTGCAGCGCAAATTAGACAGCTAGCAGGGATGAGGGGACTTATGGCAAAACCAGATGGTTCTATTATCGAAACACCAATTATCTCTAACTTTAGAGAGGGATTAAATGTTCTTGAGTACTTTATTTCTACTCACGGAGCTAGAAAAGGACTTGCCGATACAGCTCTTAAAACAGCGAATGCAGGATATTTAACAAGAAAACTTGTAGATATTTCACAAAATGTAAGAATCTCTGTGGAAGATTGTGGAACACATGAAGGTATTACAATTTCAAGTATCACTGATGGAAATGAATTGGTTGAAAGTTTAGCAGAGAGAATTACAGGAAGAGTTATTGCAAATGATATTGTTGATCCAATTTCAAATGAGATACTATTTAGTGAAGGTGCTTTAATAAGTGAAGATGATGCAAAAATTGTATCTGATGCTGGAGTTAAATCTGTAACTATTAGAACACCATTAACTTGTAAAGCTGAAAACTCTTTATGTGCAAAATGTTATGGACTGAACCTTGGAGAGCAAAGAAAAGTAAATCCAGGTGAAGCTGTTGGGGTACTTGCTGCTCAATCTATTGGAGAACCAGGAACTCAGCTTACACTTAGAACATTCCACGTTGGGGGAACTGCAAGTGCAACTCAAGCAGAAAAAGAACTTAAAGCTACAAGCGAAGGTTTCTTAAGATACTACAATGTAAAAACTTACCTTTCTAAAGAGGGTAAAAATGTTGTTGCAAATAGAAGAAATGCTGCAATTTTATTGGTTGAGCCAAAAATTAATGCACCATTTGATGGAAAAATTTCAACTCAAACAACACATGAAGAGATTGTATTAATTGTAACTGGAGCAGAGGGAACTAAAAAATATTATTTAAGAAAAAATGATATTGCAAAACCAAATGAACTTGCAGGTGTTAGTGGTAAAATTGAAGCTAAAATGTATCTTCCTTATACTGATGGTGATACAGTTGAAAAAGGCGAGTCAATCGTTGAGATTATCAAAGACGGATGGAATGTACCTTCACGTATCCCATATGCATCTGAACTTTTAGTTGAAGATGGTGCACCTGTTACTACTGAGATTAAAACAAAAGAATCTGGAACTGTAAAATATTACAAACTTGTAGGTGATTATCTTGAAAGAGTTCTTGATATGAAAGCTGGAGATGTTATATACAAAAAAGGATTCTTTGCTGTAATCGTTGATGGTCAAGATAGAGAAGCTGCAAGATTCTATATCTCAAGAGATTCTGTACTTGCAGTTGATGCTGATGCTGTTGTTAAAAAAGGTGATGTTATTGCAAAACCAGCTACAACTGAGCATACAATTGTTGCACAATGGGACCCATACGCAAATCCAACTATTGCTGAAATAGATGGAAAGGTTTCATTTGAAGATATTATCCCAGGTCTTACTGTAAGTGAGCAATATGACGAACTTACTGGTACATCTAAATTAGTTGTAAATGAGTATATCCCTGCAGCTTACAAACCAACGATTATTGTTCATGGTAAAAATGATGATATTAGAGCGTATGTTCTTGAATCAAAAACTTCTATCAATGTTGCAAATGGTGAAGAGATTAAAGTAGCTGATATTATTGGTAAAACACCAAAAGCAGTTGCAAAATCAAGCGATATTACAGGGGGTCTTCCAAGAGTTTCTGAATTATTTGAAGCAAGAAGACCAAAAAATATTGCTGTTTTAGCTGAGTTTGATGGAGTTATTAGTTTTGGTAAACCTTTAAGAAATAAACAAAGATTGACTATTACTGATGCTGCTGGAAACAAAAGTGAAAACTTAATTGATAAAAATAGAGAAATCTTGGTAAGAGATGGAGAGTTTGTACATGCTGGTGAGCAATTAACAGATGGGCAAAAAGCAAGTCATGATATCTTAAAAATCTTAGGTGAAAAAGCACTTAATGAATTTATCGTTGCTGAAGTTCAAGGTGTTTACCGAGGACAAGGGGTTAGTATTGCTGATAAACATATTGAAGTAATTTTATCTCAAATGTTAAGACAAGTAAGTATTATCGATTCTGGGAATACTAAATTTGTTGCTGGTGATATGGTTTCAAAAAGAAGATTCCATGAAGAAAACTCTAAAATTATCAAAATGGGTGGAGAACCAGCAATTGCTGAGCCAATCCTTTTAGGTATTACAAGAGCAGCAGTTACAAGTGATAGTATTATCTCAAGTGCTTCATTCCAAGAAACTACAAAAGTTCTTACAGAAGCTGCAATATCTTCTAAAATAGATATGCTAACAGACTTAAAAGAAAATGTTGTAATTGGTAGAACTATACCAGTTGGAACAGGTCTTTATAGAAATAGAAAAGTTAACTTTATCCATAATGTTTAGTAAGTAGAGCTTCGGCTCTATTTACAGCTTTTTCTCTCAAAAACACTCACTCAATATTTTTCTAATATCCTCAATCATCTCTTTGTTTAAATTTGTTTTATTTGAATATAAATAAAATGGAACTGTATTTAAAATCGATTTTTTAAGCCTTTTTCTAATTGTTGAAATGGCATCAATTTTAATAGGTTTTTCTCCATCAAAAAGTAAAAAGTTTGATTCAATTCCAATATTTAAAGAGACTATTTGAAATGTAAAAAAAGTATCTTCTTTTTCATACTTTTCACAAAATTTTTCAAGTTTTAGTTGTAATTTATTGTAAGTATTATTGGTTACATAGCCAAAGCTTTCCCTAAATTTATACCTTTCTATTTCACCAAATTCCAAAATATTATAGAGTTCATTGAGGTTTTTCCAAGTTGCATCATAAAATCTTTTTCCAAATAATACCTCTTCAAAAGATTTAAGATATTTTATATCATTGAGATTCTTTGAGAGTTTATTTTTAATTTTAAAATACTCTTTTTTAAAAAGTGTGATTAGCCAATTTTCATCAAGTTGAGTAATAATATCAAGTCTTTTCTCCAAATCTTGTTCATCTAAAAACTTCCAAAGCATTGATATTGAGTCTGTAATCTGAGATATATTATCTTCTTGAAAATAATTTTTTGCAAGATATAAAATAACATTTTCCAAGTGAGTATCAGTTGCTGTTATTTTATGATTGAAAATAATCTTTTTATAAAGATTAAATCGCATCTCAAGCATATGTTCTATATCGATAATCTCACTATCGAAAAATGAGAGGATAAATCTATCGTTGTGCTCAATTAAAACAGATTGTTTAGCAATGCGTATAAAATCAACGGCACCACCAATATAACCACTTGCAAGCATATCACGATTGATATAATCCAACCTATCAGCATCAATTGTTCCATCGATAAAAGAGTGTAAAACTTTATAGTCAAAAAAGTCATCTTTTTTTTCATCTAAAATATTTTTGATAATCAAATAAAGAAGATTTAAATAGCCATTAGTTGCACAATTAAGCTCATAAGTAAAAAGTAACTTGATGAGTTTATAACCAATCGCTTCATGTAAAACTTCTGTGTTTTTATGGGTTGTTTGGTTGTAAAATGTTAAAAATTTTGTCTCCTCATCACTTAGTGTCTCTTTTCCATTTAACATTTGATAGATATTTTCCATCGCATATTCCACTTGATGTGAAAAAGGAAAATGTCCTAAATCATGTAAAAGTCCAGATAATCTAAGAGCTTGAAGAGTGATAAAATAGATAGATTTACTCACATCTGATTTCAATGGAATCATAAATTCAAAGAGTGCTTTGTCTTCATAGATTTCAGTATCTTTTAGAGATAGATTGATTTTATTTTCACTTATAATATTTTCAATAGACAATTTTAGATTTTTCAAAAAGTTATTTTTTGTCTCTTCTTTTGCATTTAAAATACTATTTTTATACATATGAGCCGACATATGCATAGTTCCTAAACTATGGATATATCGTTTTGTATTGATAGATGGATAAGCAAAATATGCCAACGCATTTTGTGTGATAAAGAGGAGACGATTTACTATTTTTGTTTGTAAAATTGTATCTTCTATAACACTGCATTCGATATGTTTATATATGGTGTCGTTTATAAGTTTCATCTATTTTTTTTGTTTTCAAAAATCCTTTCAGTAAATTCAGCAAATCTTCCCCTTACCGCTTTTGTAAGCTCAATCGCAAACATTTTAAGTTCAGGATGTTCAAATCTTGTTTGTTTTAAGAGTGTCGTTAAACCATTATTAAATCTATTGAGGTAAAGGTTATCGATTTGTCTATTTGACCCAATAACGATAGCCATACAACTCTCATCAAGTCTTGAAAGGATGAGTTGGGTTGTATTTTCACTACTATTTTGCCACTCATCAAGGATAACAATAGCACCGCTGAGTGTTCGTCCCCTTGCTTCTCCAGGCCATAATGTTTCGATATTGTATTTTTCCATCAGCTCTGCTGTTTTTGATTTTATCGATTCTTGTTGGTCAATATTTTGGGCATTTTTGAGTTTTTTCTTTGCGATAAATTCCAAAGTATCATAAAGAGCCATATTGTAAATTCTAAATTTTTCATCATTTCCAGATAAAAATCCAACCTCTGCACCTTTATCTAAGGACTCAATAGAGTTTCTTACATAAACTATCTTTTCATAAGCACCTTTTTCAATCAATCTCATAGCTCCAGCGATACTTAGAAGTGTTTTCCCACTCCCTGCTTTTGCATCGATAACAAGGAGATTGTACATATTTGATAACATCGCTGAAAGGAAAAACTTTTGTTTGAGATTTGCAGGTCGAAGGGCTAAAGGATTAAAGATGGCATCATCGATAATCTCTATTTTTTGATTGATGATGATTGCATAGACTGAGTTTCCATCATCACTTACAAATTCATAAGAGAAATTTTCATTTTGATAATTTGGGTCAAAGTCATAGATAGATTTACCATCTAAGCCATTGAAGTAGATAGAGTTTAAAGAGAGTGTTTTGACAAATTCAAAGTTAGGAATATCAGATCTATCCTCTTGTAAAGTTTCAGTTTTGATATTTTTAAAAAGGGCAAAAGTTCTTGCATAAATATCAATTGAGATAAAAGTAACATCCATTTTTTCATAGTATTCCACCGCAACACTTGCAACTTCGATGATTCGTTTATCGTTGCTTTCTGCAATATTGTGAGTCAACATCTCACTCTCATATCGCTCTTTTGAGATGATATGAATTCTGATATTTTCATAAGAAAGTTTCACTATTTTAAACTCTTTTTTAAGAACAATATCATCAACCGTAGCTTTTGCTAAAAGTCTTGCAAATTGTCTTGATTGGTATCCAAGTTCATCGTGCAACTTCTTTTTATCTTCAAGTTCCACCAAAACTGTTTCAGGAATCACCACGATATTTGAGCCATCATCTGATAGATTAAAAACATTTTGAATATTTTGTAACACTACATTTGTATCTATAACATAAACTTTTTCTTTTGTATTCATAAGATTCCTTCCTTGTGTTTCAAATAGTTTAGAATATGATAATCTCTTTTTGATTACATTTTCAATAATTTAGTCTAGCTTCGATATAATAGAAAAACTAATCAAAATTAAAATTTATTATAAAAGAGTCATATGAAAAAAGTAGAATTATTATCTCCAGCTGGAAATTTAGAAAAATTAAAAATAGCCTTTGCTTATGGAGCAGATGCTGTTTATGGAGGAGTGAGTCACTTCTCTTTACGAATAAGAAGTGGAAAAGAGTTTACAACTGAAACTTTCAAAGAGGGGATAGACTATGCGCATAGTTTAGGGAAAAAAGTCTATGTAACTATCAACGGTTTCCCTTTTAACTCACAAATTGAGCTTCTTAAAAATCATATCAAAACGATGGCTGAACTGAACCCTGATGCTCTTATTGTAGCAACTCCTGGGGTTGTTGGTCTTTGTAGAGAAATTGCTCCAAATATCCCTATCCATCTTTCAACGCAAGCAAATGTTATGAATTATCTTGATGCAAAAGTGTATTATGATATGGGAGTTCGTCGAATTATTGCTGCACGAGAAATAAGTTTAAAGGATGTGGAAGAGATAAAAAAAAGATTGCCAGACCTTGAGATAGAGATATTTGTCCATGGAAGTATGTGTTTTGCATATAGTGGAAGATGTCTTGTAAGTGCAGTGCAAATGGGAAGAGTTCCAAATCGTGGAAGTTGTGCAAATGATTGTAGATTTGAATACACTTTGTATGCTGGAAATGAAAATCACGGGACACTTTTTAGACTGGAAGAACAACCAGAAATCGGTACATATATCTTCAATGCAAAAGATATGAATTTAGCAAGTCATATTGATGAGATTTTGGCAAGTGGGGCGGTTGATAGTGTGAAAATTGAAGGTCGTACAAAATCTCCTTACTATGCCGCTATCACTGCTTACACTTATCGTATGGCGATTGATGATTTTTATGCTGGAAAATTTGAAGCACAAAAATATCAAGACGAACTCAAAACGACTAAAAATCGTGGATTTACAGATGCTTATCTTGTCCATAAACCTTTTGAAAAACAAGGGACTGAAAACCACGATTACACGATGAGCAAAGGTGCTTTTGAGGTGAGTGGACTTGTTATGAAAGATGGAGAGCATTTCCTTTGTAAATACAAAACATACTTAAATGAGGAAGTTGAGATATTTCATCCACTTGATACTACAATAGATGAAGTTGACAATGAAATAGGAACAATTTATAAAAAAGAGGATGGGAAATACTACATCAAATTTAAAAAAATTGTAACCGAATTAGGGAAAGAGTTAGAGTCGGTTCATAGTGGAAATATCAATCCAATCAAACTTCCTACAAAGTTGCCATATTTGACTATTTTTAGGATTGAAACAGAAGATTTTGTAGAGTAAATATAATAACACAAAGGAGATATAATGTCAAAACTTCTTAAAATTACGGGATTTCTTCCTTATATCTTCGTAGTCTTTTTAAATGCTTTTACAGATTTGGGGCATAAAATAATTATCCAAAATACAATTTTCAAGGTGTATGATGGAAGTGAACAAATTATCCTTACTGCTATTGTAAATGGGCTTATTTTGTTGCCGTTTATTTTACTTTTTTCCCCTGCTGGATTTATTAGTGATAAGTACAAAAAAGAGAAAGTGATGCAGATGTCAGCTATTTTTGCTGTTGTTGTTACTTTACTTATTACACTTTCATACTATTTGGGGCTTTTTTGGGTTTCATTTTTTCTTACATTTTTACTTGCTACTCAAAGTGCTATATATTCCCCTGCGAAGTATGGATATATCAAAGAACTCCTTGGAAGTAACAATATAGCATCTGGAAATGGAGCGGTGCAATCGGTTACTATTGTGGCAATTTTAGGTGGGATGTTTTTGTATTCGATTGGATTTGAGAGTTTGCTTGTCAATCAAACGAGTGAAGCGACTATTTTACAAGATATTGCACCACTTGGAATTCTTCTGTTTTTAGGCTCACTTTTAGAACTTTTTTTGGCTTATAAATTACCAAATAAAACGATAGAACTAACTAGTCAAGAGTTTACATTTTCATCATATCTCAAAGGGAAGTATCTTCAAAAAAATATTAAATTGATTAAAAGAAATGAGATAATTTTACTTTCAATTGTTGGATTGTCTATCTTTTGGGCGATATCGCAAGTTGTTTTAGCAGTATATCCAGCGTATATCAAAGAGCATTTATCTATTACAAATGTAGTGATTATCCAAGGTTTGATGGCAGTTTCTGCTATTGGAATTGTTATTGGTTCACTTCTTGCTTCTAGATTATCAAAAAATTATATTGAAGTTGGGATGGTTCCTGTTGGTTCTGTTGGTGTTTTTATCACTATTTTATTGATACCTTATTTGAATGATGTTGTTTCAAGTGGAGTGAATTTTTTCTTTTTTGGGATATTTGGTGGATTGTTGATAGTTCCTCTTAATTCCCTTATTCAGTATCATGCTTCTACTAAAAGATTAGGGCTTGTACTTTCTGGGAATAATTTTATTCAAAATATTTTTATGTTCTCGTTTTTAGTTTTAACTGTTGGGTGTAGTTTTATAAATATTACAGCAGTTGAGATTTTCTCTATGATTGCATTTATCACATTTTTAAGTACATTTTATACAATTTATAAACTTCCTCAATCACTTGTCAAACTTTTTGTGAGTTTATTTTTCTCTTTTAGATACAAACTTATAGTTGAAGGGATAGAAAATATTCCACAAAACAAAGGGGTATTACTCCTTGGAAATCATATAAGTTGGCTTGATTGGGCATTTGTTCAGATGGCATCTCCACGACCGATTCGATTTGTGATGGAGCGAAGTATTTATGAAAAAAAGATGATTAAACCATTTTTGGACTTTTTTAAAGTTATCCCTATTTCAACAAGTGGTGGGAGAAAATCACTTGATGAGGTTGCACGATGTTTAAACAATAGAGATGTTGTTTGTATTTTTCCAGAAGGGACGATTAGTAGAAGTGGACACTTGGGGGAGTTTAAAAGAGGTTTTGAGATAGCAACTGCTCAAGTGGAAGATGCTGTGATTATCCCTTTTTATATTAGTGGGCTTTGGGGAACAAAGTGGTCAAGATCAAATATCAATTTTAAAGAGATAAAAGATACAAAATACAAAAAAGATGTCATTGTTTCTTTTGGAAAACCACAAGATATTCAAACAAAAGCGATGAAAGTGAAACAAAAAGTATTTGAACTTTCAGTTGATAGTTGGAATAAATATATAAATGGTTTTCAAAATTTAGACAGAATTTATATAGATACTGTAAAAAGAAATGGTTCAAAAGTAGCACTTGCAGATAGTAGTGGTGAGGAGTTTTCTTACTATAAAATGATGACAATGAGTGTATTTTTTAAGAACTTAATAGAAAAACATAAGGAACAAAATATTGGACTGATTCTCCCTACTACATCTATTGGAGCGATTATAAATATATCTACAATACTAGCTGGGAAAACAGTAGTAAATCTAAATTATACAGCTTCAAAAGACTCTATAATTTATGGGATAAATGAAGCTGAAATCCAAAATATTTATACCTCAAGAAAGTTTTGTGAAAAATTAAAAGATAAAGGGATTGCGATTGATGAAATTTTAGAAAATGTGAATGTGATTTTTCTTGAAGATATTAAAAAGAATAGTTCAAAATTTCAAATAGTTCCAATCATCTTACGATATGGATTTATCAAATTTGCTCCAGCTTTTTTGGTTCAAATGCTATATGGTTCAAAAAATAATCTAGATACGGTTGGAGCTATACTCTTTAGTAGTGGCAGTGAAGGTGCTCCAAAAGGGGTGATGTTAACACATAGAAATCTTTTGACAAATGTAAAACAAATAAGTGAGATGTTAAATATCACACAAAATGAGGTATTTTTGGGAAGTTTACCTATCTTTCATGCTTTTGGACTGACTGTTACGACACTTTTACCACTTCTTGAGGGGATAAAACTTGTATCTCATCCAGATCCAACTGATGGGTTAGGTATTGGAAAAGCTGTTGCAAAAAATAGAGTAACATTTATGTGTGCAACTTCAACTTTTATAAGACTTTATTTAAAAAATAAAAAACTAACTCCACTGATGTTTGAAAGTTTAAATATGGTTTTTGCAGGAGCTGAAAAACTCAGCCCTTTAGTAGCCAATGAGTTTAAACAAACCTTTGGAGTTGGTGTGTATGAGGGATATGGAGCAACTGAATGTTCTCCTGTAATTAGTGCAAATATCCCTGATAATCTTGATATAAATTATTGGCAAACACAAATTGGGCATAAAAGAGGAACGATTGGTATGCCACTTCCTGGATGTGCTATTAAAATTATCAATCCAGATACTATGGAAGAGTTACCAATCTTAGAAGATGGACTTATCATAGCAAGTGGTTCTAATGTGATGGTTGGATATCTGAATAATCTTGAAAAAACAAATGATGTACTGCTTCATCTTGATGGAAAAATTTGGTACAAAACAGGCGATAAAGGGCATATTGATGAAGATGGATTTATTACGATTGTTGATAGATATTCAAGATTTGTGAAAGTTGCTGGAGAGATGATAAGTTTAACAGCAATTGAAAATAAAATTTATGAAGCTATAAATAGTAGTGAGGATATTAAACTTGTAGCTATCAATCTACCTGATGAGAAAAAAGGGGAGAAAATAGTTCTTTTAATCAATAAAGAGATAGAAAATTTAAAGCAAAAACTTATTGATTTTGGATTAGAGCCATTGTGGATACCAAGTGAAATTAAAGTGATTGAAAATATTCCTCTTCTTGGGAGTGGAAAGATTGATTTTGCAGGGGCTAAGAAGTTAGCGTTTTAACCAAATATTTGGTACTATATCAGAATTTAAAATTAAAAAAAGAGGTTTAAAATGAATTTTATTTCAATAATAATGGGAAGCAAAAGTGACTATGAGATAATGAAAAATTGTGCGGATACTTTAGAAGAATTTAGCGTTAAATATGAACTTATCATCAGTTCAGCTCATAGAAGTCCAGAGAGAACAAAAACATATATCAAAGAAGCAGAAGAAAAAGGTGCAAAAGTATTTATAGCAGCTGCTGGAATGGCAGCACATTTAGCTGGAGCTTTGGCAGCAGGGACAACCAAACCAGTAATTGGTGTACCTATGAAAGGTGGAGCGATGGATGGTATGGATGCTATGCTTAGTACAGTTCAAATGCCTGCTGGTATGCCTGTTGCTACAGTTGCACTAGGAAAAGCAGGGGCTGTAAATGCAGCTTATCTTGCTATGCAAATCTTAGCTATCACTGATAAAGAGTTAGCAGTTAAATTAAAAGAAGATAGAATCGTAAAAGAGAAAAAAGTTGTAAATGATTCAAGGGAGATAGAGATAATTTTATAATTATTTTTTTACTCGAGAGAAAGAAGTTTTAGATTCGCAATGTATTGCAATAAATTTTTTTAAAGGATGTTCTATTGGATTTAAAAATTATTTTCTTATTTGATACCAAAACAGAAGAGATTATTCACTATAACAGTGGATTTTCAAATTTATTCGGATTAAATTATGTTGAAAACGAAAGTATTCAAGAACTGATAAAAGATGGTATCCACTCTTTATTTACTACAAGTATGGGTAGGGCATTTTTTCTATACCAAGATAAGCAATATATCTTTGATATTGATAAAATTGATAATGGCATTATCATTTTTAGTGGTAATCAAAAACAAGATGAAAACTCTAGTTTTAATGGAATTGTTGATGCTCATAAGCTTTTAAGGATGTTGGCTGATAATATTCCTGATATGCTTTGGGCAAAAGATGTCAATGGAAAATATATTTTTGCAAATAAAGCAATATGCAATAATCTTTTAATGGCAGATGATACAAGTGAACCTATTGGTAAAGGTGATGTTTTTTTTGCATTACGAGAAAGAGAAAAACATAAAGAGAACAAAGAATGGCATACTTTTGGAGAGATGTGTTTTAATTCAGATGAAGTTGTTTTAGAAAATATGAGCAATATGGTTTTTGAAGAGTATGGAAATGTAAAAGGAAAACCACTTTATCTTGAAGTGCATAAAGCACCTTTTTTTGATAATACTGGACGGTTACTAGGAACTGTTGGTAGTGGTAGAGATGTTACTAAAGAGGTTAAGGTACAAAGGGAATTACAACTTAAAGAGGAGTTGATGTATCAACATTCAAAGATGGCTATGATGGGTGAGATGTTAGAAAATATTATCCATCAGTGGAAACAACCATTGAGCCTTATCTCTGTTATGTCATCAACAGCACAAATGCATAATGAAATTGGAATAGAAGTCAATAATGAAGAGTGTTTTGCAAATATTACGAAACATATATTACATTTGGCAGAAACTATTGATGATTTTAGAGATTTTTTTAAACACGATAAAGTGCAAACACTTTTTAATTTAAGTGATATTTATAAAAGAACTATTGATTTATTGTCAGCTAAAATCAAAAAAAATGATATTGTATTAATAGAAGATTGTGAACAATTTGAGATGTTGGGATATCCAAGGGAGATAATCCAAGTTTTAATGAATCTATACGCTAATGCTTTTGATGAGTTTGAAACAATGAATCCTTTTGAAAAAAGATTGATTTTTACACAAATAACTCAAGATGATGAAAATGCTGTAATTTGTATTAAAGATAATGCTGGAGGAATTCCTCTTAATATTATTGATAAAGTTTTTGAATCTAAATTTACTACTAAAAGTGAAGATATTGGGACAGGAATAGGTCTTTATATGAGTAAAGAGATTATAACTAAGCATATGAATGGCTCAATTGTAGTTGTAAATGAAGAGTATGAATATGAGGGAAAAAGTTATAAAGGAGCTTTATTTACTATTATTTTACCAATACAAAAAGGTGTAGCACACTAACACTTTTTTGTATTGAAGGGGCAAATTAGTTATTTTTGATACTCTTAATCCACTCCTCTGTAACTTTATGAAGAGTTTCACTTGGAACTTCAAGGAGTGAAATATCAAAACTATCTTCAAATTCACATATTCCAATACTTCTAGGTCGAACTGCTAATATTTGACTTACTGGAATCTCTTTTCCAAAACAAAAAATAAGATTTTTAGCATCAATAATTCCATCAGCTATCACATTATTAGCTAATGATTTTGTATGAGCCATATGGTCAAAAATTGTAATATATATTGCAACTGGATGATTATCTATCTTTGATTTGAGGTATGTAAAGATTTCATCTATATTTTTATAAGTTGTTTCACTTTTTAAGATATTTATTGTAAATACAGGGTATTTTTCTTTGAGTAAAATTTGTTTCATTTTATTTCCTTATTTTTATTATTAATATAATTTATTATATAAAAGAAATACTTAGATGCTTCATTGTTAAGTTTTTCATTAATAGTTTCAATACGAATGAAAAGAGTATAAATTATTTTATTCCAGATATTTTGTATTATTAATTTAAAATATTATATTACAATTTATTATATCATATTACAATTTTAATATAATAGATTCTTATCTATTAAACTTTACAAATAAGGATTATTCAGTGGAAAAATTATCAAAAAAATGGCTTATATTCTTTGCATCAATTACTTTTGTAGTTAATAGTTATGCTCAAGATATGCATAAAGTAGTAATACAAATTAGTTCAGATGATAAGCAACTTCAAGCATTAGCTTTAAACAATGCAGTTAATTTACAAAATTATTATGGAATCGATAATGTTGATATAGTAGTTGTCGCATACGGACCTGGACTTTCAGCATTGACTGTGGATTCTGAAGAATCAAATCGTATCAAAAGTTTAGCTTTACAAAATATTGAATTTGATGCATGTGGAAATACTATGGCAAAAATTACAAAAAAAACAGGTAAAGAACCAATATTAACGGAAGGTGTTAAAAAAATTCCAGCTGGAGTTGTAAAAATGGTTGAATTACAAGAAGCAGGTTATCAGTATATTAGACCTTAGTAGAGAGGTGTTAGATAGGTAAATAGAGACTGTATTGAGTGTTGTTTTAAACACTATTTTAAAAAGAATTCAGTATCACTTTTTTTGATAATACTTAATACTCTTAGGTTGAGGTTTTCAATAAAAGTTGTATCATGACTCACCACAATCAAAGCTTTATCATACTCGACCAAAGCTTTCTCGATAGCTTCAATAGAATCTATATCCATATGGTTTGTAGGCTCATCAAGAATAATCAAACTAATATTTTCCAATAAAGCTTTTGCTATAAAAAGTTTTCTAAGTTCCCCAGGACTTGCAAAGATATTTTCCAAAAGATTCTTTGGATTTGAAGACATTCTTCTTATAAGAGTAAAAAGCAAACCTTTTTTTTCATTATCAAAAAAGTTTATCTCTTCATATAATTTTTTGATTTGATTTTCTTCAATCTCTTGAGGAAGATATAAATAGTTATTATTTAAGCCAATTTTTGAAATAAGATATTTTAAAAAAGTGCTTTTCCCAACGCCATTATCCCCAACAATTGCTATTTTATCTTTTGAATTTATGGTTAAATTTGGATAATACAAAGTTTTTTCTTGGGATAATTTCAAACTTCCCTCTTCTAAATAAAAAGAGAATAAATTCTTTTTTAAAATATCATTTTCTATTTTTATCCCTTTTGCAAACTCCTTATTCAATTCATTTCTTTTTAGCTTTTGCTCTTCATATTTTTTAGAAAAAGTTGTGACAAGTTTTGAATCATTTTTATCTTTTCCTGTAAGTTTGGCAAGATTTATTTTCTCTTTTGAGTCTTTATCATTTTTATCTATATTTTTTTTGGATAATCTACTTTTGGATAGTAATACTTTTTCTTTTTGAGTTTGAATATTTTTTTGAAGTTTTTTTAACTCTTTGTTAATATTTTCATTCTCTTTTATTAAAAAATCTCTATGCTGATTGAACTCTTTTATCGCATTGTCATAACGGCTTTTGTATGTATAGATATTTTGATTTTTTATGATGACTGTATTTGTACATAAAGTGTTTAAAACTTCCCTATCATGGCTTACTAAAATACCAATACCTCTAAAACTTTTCAAAGCTTCTAGTAGAATATTCTTTGAAGTATAATCCAAATGATTTGTAGGCTCATCCAATAATAAAACATCCACTTCTTGAAACAAAGCTATAGCAATTTGAATTCTTTTTTTCTCTCCATAACTTAGACTTTTCCATCTATAAAACCACTCATCTTGGATATGAAGCAACTCTTTTAATCTAAAAGTTTTACTATTAAAAGTACAAATAAACTCATCAAAACCTTCTGGAGTTTCAGTCAAACTTTGTTGGCAATAATAAACCAAATCATTGCCAACTATACTTCCAAATTCAGGCTTTAGTTTTTTTGAGATAAGTTTTAAAAGTGTTGTTTTACCTGAACCATTATTTCCAACAATACAACTCCAAGAAAATGGTTCAAAAGTGAGATTTAGATTTGTGAAAATATTTGTGTGTGAATAGTTAAATGTAAGATAATTTAATTGTAAATGTTGCATAAGTTTCCTTGATTAATTTGTAAATGAGTATCAAGGATAATTGTGTTTTTTAGATTTTATCCTTGAATTAGATTGAAGTGTTCATTGTTTTTTTCCTTTAAAAGTTTATTTCATTATTATAGATTTTATATTCTTAAATATCTATCAAGATATATTCCAGCTAATAGTTACTTTTACTAAAACATTTGTAAATTTAAATTTTTTTGCTTGCAAAGCCCAAAATATATCCATTAATGTCTTTAATATAAAACTCTCTTTGTCCATACCAAAAGAGTAATCAGAAGGCAAAATCTCCACAATTTTACTCTCTCATAGCACCTACAAAAATTAAATCATTATTCTTATAAATAATATCCATACAGCCATCAGGAACTATGGGAATAGAAATACTCTTTTATGATATATTTTCGATACTCCAATAAGCATCGATGTATTTTATAAGAGTATTTGAGGGTTTATACTTTTTAATATGTAATCGTTGTCATTGTAATTTATCTTTATTTTAATCTTTTAAATAATAGGTTACCTTTTTTCCATATTTGTTAATGAATTATTTTAGCTAAAGTAAAACTTATTAGTTCTTGATTCTATATTTTCTAAGATTTTGAGGTCGAAAATTTCGACCTCAAAATTTTAAATCCATTTCCATACTAAAATTAATCAATTCTTGATTTCCTCTTTTAACCAAATTTTCTTTAACTTGTTTAAATCCAAATTTCTCAAAAAATGGCTTTGCTGTGATACTTGCATCCACTTTGATTTTATCTATTTTATTGTCTTTTGCAAGTTTTAAAATATGTGTTAATAGAAGTTTTCCTACTCCATAACCTTGATATTTAAAATGAATATAAAAACAATCAATATAACCATCATAATATTCACAAAAGCCTACCACTTCATCTTCTAGCATACATAGATATGGTTTTGATTTTTCAAATCTTTTTTCCCAAGTTTTCAAATCATACTTTGGATTTGCCCAAGCGTTTAGTTGTTTTTTTGTGTAATCTTTTTTATTGATATTGTGAACTGTATTTATAAAAAGTTCAACTATTTGTTTTAAATATTTTTTATCGTAATCAATGATAAAAAAAGATTTATTTTCAGAATTATTTAGCATTTATAACTCATTGGCTGATACTTCAAACCTAAATACTCGCTTTGCTCACCATTGATTTTAAAGCCAAAAGCTTCATAGGTTTTGATGGCATAAAGTGACGCATTTACACTCATATTTGAAACATCATAATGTGCTTTTATATAGTTCCAAAGCTCTTTTGCAATTCCTTTTTTATGATGTTTTGAATCAACAAAAAGATGAAAAAGTCTATTTTTATTTTTGATTGCTATAAATCCTACAATTTTATTTTCTTGAACATATGCAAAATGCGCATAATCATCACTTAAAATTCTTTCTTTGAAACTCTCTTCTAAAAGTTCTTCTTTAAACCATTGGGGAGTTTCTTTTTCAAAAATGTATGAAGTGAGTCCATTTGTTAATTGGCTTAATTTTTGAGCATCAAAAGAGTTTGCTTTTCTAATAAAATTATTTAAATTATTTATCATTTTATCTCACCTTTGTTAACATTTCCTACTATAGTAAGAGAATTTTTCATTTGTAAATATAGGTTATCATATTCATTTTTTGTTAATTTATCTTTATAAGAAAGAAGTAAAAGTTCTAATTTTGCTGAGTTTTGTCTAAAAGGTATTTGAAAATGTTTATGTTCATTTATTACAAAATCAAATTTTTTATAAAAATCAAACCTCTTTTTTGTAATATGGTCACTTAAAAGTTCAATTTCTAAAATGCAGTTATTATGTCTCGATAAAAAATCCTCTAAGATTTTAGAACCATAAGATTGACCTCTTAAAGTTGGATTTACGGCAAAATGTTCTATAAATGTATGTTGCGTAAAAGACCAAAAAAATAAAATGGCTACAATATTTTCATCTTTTATGAAGGCTATTGGATTATAGTTTTCATTTTTTATAATTGTATTTTGTTCTTTGAGTGTTCTTTTTTCTTCACTTGGAAAAGAGCTTTCATAAAGTTCCCATGATTTATAAAAATAATCTTTTTCACAATCTTTTAGATTAATTATTTGTAGTTCCATAGTAATCTCTATCTAGATTTAATGGTTATTTTAGTAGGAAGCCATAATCTTATCAACATCATCCCAACTCATATCTTTCCCTTTTGGAGCGAAAATATTATAAACATATCTTGCGAACATATCTGTTTCGATATTTACTTTTGAGTTAATTTTGTAAGTTTTAAAAAGTGTATTATTGATAGTGTGTGGGATTATCGTAAGGCGAAATTGATTTTTGCTTTTCATCACATCATTGACCGTTAAGCTTACCCCATCAACTGTGATACTTCCTTTTGGGATAACAAATTTGATATATTCTTTTGGAAGTTCGATGAAAAAATCAGCTGAATTGCCATTGTTTTTAACAGCTACAATTTTTCCGATACAGTCAACATGACCTTGAACGATATGCCCTTCAAATCTATCACCCATCATCATAGCTGGTTCGATATGGACTTCATTTTTATAATTATCAAGAGCAAGTACACTTTGTGATTCTGGTGAGAGTTCAACACTAAATGAACCATTTTTGATTTGTACAACTGTAAGACAAGCTCCGTTTATTGCGATACTATCTCCAATCTTTGGTTTGTATGAAGCTTTGATGGTAAGTAAACTCCCCACAAAACTTTCAACTTTTGCCATCTCCCTAATTAAACCCGTGAACATTTTATCTACCTTTTATAGAAGTGTATGATTTTTTCTTTTTAGCAAAAGTTGCTGAGTCTATTTTTTTCTTTGGTTTTTTCTCTTTCACTGGTGCTTTTGCAACTTTCTTTTTATCAAATTTTTCTGCTTTTGGATCGCCATCTCTTTTAGTTGTTTTTTTCTTTGTTTTCACTTTTACTTTTTTGTGACCAAAAGCTCCAGATACTTCTCTTTTTGCTTCTTTTCTAACTAAAATTTTTGGTGATTTTATAACATCCACCATATCTTTTCCAAAGCTAGTCTCTTCAAGAACTTTCATTTTAATATGAAGTTTTCTCTCGATTACTTTTTGACTATAAATCTCACTAGAACTTACAAGATTGATAGCATTTCCATCCATCCCAGCTCGTCCAGTTCGTCCAATTCTATGGATATAGTCATCAACACTATTTGGGATATCGTAGTTGATGATATATTCTAACCCTTTGATATCGATTCCACGAGCAGTAATATCAGTTGCCACTAAAACTTGAATCTCTTTATCTCTAAATCTTTTTATTGCAACTTGTCGTTTTCCATGAGTTTTATCTCCATGTAAACTATCACATTTTAAACCACTCTCAACTAGATAATTAAAAACTTCCTCGGCTGTGTGTTTTGTTCTTGTAAAAACGATATATTGTTGTTGATAGTTTTTCCCAATAAGATATGAAACAAGTGAATTTTTTTCATCTTTGTTGATGTAATAAACCGATTGTTCGATTTTATGAGTCCCTTTTTGTGTTTTGTCAATATTGACACAATAAGCACTCTCAAGGATTTTTTCCCCAAGTTTTTTGATACTTTCCCCTAAAGTTGCACTAAAAAGCATCGTTTGAGGTTTTTTATCAAAACTATCAAATATCACAGCCATCTCTTCTGAAAATCCCATCTCAAGCATCGTGTCAGCTTCATCAAGTACAAGTGTGTTGATATGTGCAAGATTGACATTTTTCTCTTTGATATGTTCCGCAAGTCGCCCAGGAGTGGCTACCAAAATATCAATAGTTTTTTTGAGTTTATTGACTTGTGGCTCCATCTTTGTTCCACCAAAAATTGTTGCTGATTTGAGTTCTGTATGGATGGCATATTTTTTGATACTTGCATCGATTTGCACAGCAAGTTCTCTTGTAGGGACAAGTATCAAAGCTCGTGGTAGTCTAAAATCATCTGTTAAATTTTTATTGAGTTTATCGATGATAGGCAAAGAAAATGCAGCAGTTTTCCCACTTCCTGTTGGGGCAATCGCTTGTACATCTTTGTTTTTTAAGATTTGAGAGATAATCGCTTCTTGGATTGGAGTTGGTTTTTTGTAGTCGCAAACAGCTAGTGCTGCTAAGACCTCTTTTGATAAGTTTAGTTCTTTAAAATTCATAATTGCTCCAATTTTTTTGTATATATTTATACATTATACCTTTATTCTAGTTCAAGTTGCATAAGGTACATCTCTTCTCCATCTATGATATCAATATTGATACTCTCACACTTTGGACATTTGTATTCGTGTTTGTCCAAAGTGGACTCTGTAGAGCAATCTTTGCAACGAATCACAACCTTTTGAACATTGATAATAAATTCACATTTATCGCAAACAGTTTCCTCTTTAAAAGTATCAAAAGCAGTTTGAAGTAGGTCGGGTTCAACTCCACTTAAAACACCAATTTTAACAACAACTTTAGTCACTTTTGAAGCACTATTCATTGAAACTTGATCTTCGCAACTATTTAATAATGATTGAACTATACTGTATTCGTGCATTCTTGATATTTCCTTTTATATTTTTAAATATTTTCTCTAGCAAATTCTAGGTAGAAGTTCACCAGTTGGTGTATCTAAATATCTTTTTGTCCCCCAACTAGAGTTGAGGATAACTTTTTTAGTTTGTTCCATAGTTACTTTTCCTATGATAGAAGCATTTTCATTAAATTGTTTGAGTAAAGAGAGAATTTTAGGTGCTTCTGCTTTTGTGGTTGCTATTAAAAAGGTTCCTTCATTTGCTAAAGCAGTTGCTTCAAAACCAAGGATTTCACAAAGACCTTTTACTTCATCACACACAGGAAGGCTCTCTTCATCAACCTCTATGCAAATATTTGAAGCTCTTGCCCATTCATTTAAAACAGCAGCAACTCCGCCTCTTGTTGCATCTCTTAAAGCATGAATAGCTACATTTTCATCGAGAAGTTTTTTGATAATTGGATACAGTGAAGCACAATCACTTTTGAGATTTGACTCTAACTCGATTCCCTCTCTTTGGGCAAAAATAGTTGCTCCATGCGTTCCAATATCACGACTGACTATTATCACATCATCCTCTTTGATATTGTTTGCAGAGATGTCACTTTTGATAACTTCGCCTATACCAGTTGTGTTGATAAATATCTTATCAACACTCCCTTTTGGGACCACTTTTGTATCCCCTGTAACTATTATCGTTTCATTTACAGCTAACTCTTTTTTGATAGAGTTTACAATTTGTTGTAGCATCTCAACACTAAATCCCTCTTCGATAATAACTGCAAGGCTCAGATATTTAGGCTTTGCACCCATCATCGCTAGGTCATTGCAAGTACCACAAACAGAGATTTTCCCAATATCCCCACCATTAAAGAAAATAGGGCTAATGGTAAAACTATCGGTGCAAAATGCAAGTTTGCCATTTTCAATAATCGCTGCATCTTCACTTTTTTCTAAAATCTCATTTTGAAATGCTTCGTAAAATATTTTTGTGATAAGTTCGTTGTTTTCACTTCCACCGTTACCGTGAGCGAGTTTTATTTGTTTGTCGTTGAGCATTGAGTTGCCTTTTTTGAATAGTTATTCATTTATTGTATCAAAATAGTTTTATGCTAGAATAAAATCTTATAAATTTAAGTGTAAAGGGTGCAGTTTGAAATCAATTCTTTTTGTATGTTTAGGAAATATTTGTCGTTCTCCAATAGCTCAAGGAGTTGCAAATAAGTTTGTATCAAAAAATCATTTGGATATAGTAGTGGATAGTTGCGGAACAGGGGATTATCACAAAGGGGAAAATCCTTGCCAAAACTCTATAAAAGTCTCTACAGAGCATGGGATAGATATAAGTAAACATCAAGCACGAGCGATAACAAAAGAGGATTTTAAACAGTTTGAAATGATTGTGGCACTAGATGATAGTAATATCGCAAATCTTTTAAAAATGGGTTGTCCAAAAGAGAAGCTTCATAAACTTGGCTCTTTTGGATATGACAATCAAGATGTCCCAGACCCATATTTTTTTAATGGTTTTGAGGGATTTGAGAAAGTTTTTTTGATGATTGAGAGTTGTGTTCATACTTTAATAAAAGGGATTCAAAAATGAACAATAAAGAGCAACTTATCGATAATTGGAAAAGATTACGAGGATCTTATTTTATAAAATATGAAGAGGATGCTGAAAGATTTAAAAGATATCACTCACAAGACCCACTTTTTGAATCGGTTTATCGACATCTTGATAAAAGCTTTAGAGAGATAAATCAAATTGCCCAAGATGAGATTGAAATTTATCTAAAGAGAGATATTAAAAATATTTGCTAAAATAAGCAATGCTCAAAAGGAGTTAGTTATGCAAACAATGAATTTACAAATTGAGGATAGTTTTTTCCCTCATTTTAAAGCTATGATAGATAGTTTTGTCAACGATAGAAAAGTGCAAGTTGTCGATGATAGCTACGATTATGAAAACAATTATCCACAAAGTGTAGTGGTAAGTAGTATTGAAGAAGTTAGACGAAGAGTTTTTGAAGCTGAACAAGAAACTGGTGTCACAGAAGAAGAATATAATATTTTGATAGATAAATTTTTCCAAGATGAACTTGGAATACAACGATGAAAATTGAAAAAAAGCCTAAGTTTATCAAAGCCTTAGGAAATATTTTAAAATTTATAGCAAAAGACAAAATCACAGCAGCCAAAAAATTTGAAAATGAGCTAACTCATTTGATTCAAAATTTAGTAAATAGCCCTTATAAATTTCGAGCTTCAAATTATTTTGATGAAAAGCATTATAGAGATTTGGTATATCAAGGTTATACAATCATTTATAAAATTGAAACAGATAAAATTCTTATTTTAGAAATCTTCAAGTGGCAAGAGAGATAATTTTATAAAATTATTCTTTTTCCCTAACCCTTAAAAAACTAGCAAATTTCGGTACATCATTTTTAGTAAAACCATAATATTTGAAAGTGACCATCATTCCAAGTTTTGGTGGAGTTTCTCTTTCCTTATCACTAAATCCACCACCAAGATTGAAAATTACCCCACTATCAAGTTTAAGTTTTAGGCTTTTAAATTTCCCCTCTTTATCATAGTTGTAACCGATAACTATCCCCTCCATATCTTGCACTTTTTTTACTTTTAAAATATGTGGGCTTCTTCCTGTATGATAAGGTTGATTGCCATCTTTTATTACAACACCTTCACCTTTTAAAGCTATGATTTCATTTAGATAGTTTTGCAACTGTTGTTCATCTTTGCAAACAATCTGTTTGATGATATTTATATGTGGATTTGGATGTTGTGCAAACCACTCTTTTGCTTTTTGTAATCGTGTTGGGAAATCCCCTTTTGCATCTGGAACCTCAAAGATATTGTAAGTTATTTTTTCCCAATCATTTGAACTATTTGTATCTAAAACAGTACTTTGGATAAATTCAAAATCATTTCGTTTGCTCCACAGTTCCCCATCAAGTGGAAAGGGTGGAAAGTTTTTTGTAAACCAAAGTGGAGTGTTGATGAGGTTTCCATTTTTAGAGTAGATTGCTTTCCCATCCCAATATCCTCTTATTCCATCAAGCTTTTCACTCATCAGCCAACCACTTATATTTTGGTCGTCATAGATTTGTGGTTTTTGTACTTCAAAGCTAAAAGCAAAAGAGTAAAATAGAAGAAAAGATAAAAGAAATTTAAACATTTTTATTTTTTTCGAGCCATTTAAGATAGATAGCAGTTGAGATTCCACTACTAGCAATAATCATACACATTACCATAATTTGGTATTTTACAGTGTCGATTGGCTCAACTCCACTTAAAATTTGTCCCGTCATCATCCCTGGAATCGAAACAAGTCCAACAGCAAAAAGGGAGTTAATATCTTTTATAAGCGAGGCTTTGTAAGCTATATTTCTTGCTTTTTCATAAATCTTTTCTCTTTGCATCTCCACTTCAAATCTTTCAGCTGCGATTGAGACACTATTCATAGAGTTAGAAAAAATCATCCCAGCAAGTGGGATTAAAAATCGTGGTTCATACCAAAGTTCAAGATTTAAAACACCAATAATCACAAAAGCTAAAGTGATAATTCCACCAATTGCAATCGAGGAAAAACTTATTAGATAATGTTTTGGATTTTTGTTTGAAACTGGTCGCAAGGCTATAACTCCAGCCACAATAAGCATAATGGTTAAAACAAAGATAATTAAAAAAAAGTTTTTTGAAGTAAAAATATAAGTTAAAATATACCCCAAAAGGATAAGTTGTAAAAACATTCTAGAAAGGGCATAAGGGATAGTTTTACTATCATCGTTCCATTTTTTATAGATAAAATAGACAAAAATAATCGGGATAAGTATCCAAAAAAGGTCTAAAAAAGAGATTTGTTGCATCTATTTTTGTCTGCTTTTACTGTACTTTTTCGCTCCACCTTTTGAAGTTTCAACTGGATATTTCGCTTCATTTTTATCCATTTTTTTCATTATGGCATCTTCGAGGTCAATATCAAGTTTCATACAAATCCGAAGAAGATAAACAGCAATATCAGCAACTTCCTCTTTTGTGTGAGCTAAAACATCATCAGGAAGATGCTGTGATTCTTCAAAATCAAGCCATTGGAAAATTTCATTTAACTCCCCAACTTCACCACTAAGTGCCATCACAAGATTTTTTGGATTGTGGAAACTTTCCCACTCCCTATCGTCGCTAAATTTTTGTATTCGTTGTGTTATTTTTTCTAGGTTCATTTTTTATCACTTCCATTTTATATAAAATTATGATTACAGCATCTATTGTATTTGAGATAATTCTTCTTTCTCCATCTTCACCCCAAAAAAACTTATGCATATCAATATTATAATGTGCTAAGTAATTTCTTGAAGCATGATATATTGCTAAGTATTGCTCTACAGATTGGTTTTTTTCAGATATTAGTTTATCCAATAGTTCTAATAACTCATCAGATGAATGATAATCCACATATTGTTTAATTATATAAGTATTCAAAAGATTTTCATCATCCGCTAAACTTTCTAAACACTTTAAAAGTTTTTTCTCTTCTTTATAATCTTTAATAATTTCTTCAACACCCAATACAATACTTTTTATCATAGCACCCATTATGTGCTCACTCATTTTATTTGCATTGAACCTTTCTATAAGTTCTAGATTAAAAAAAAGAATATCTTGATTTCTTTCATTTCTTGTTAGTATTACAATAAACTCCTCAACATTTATATTACTATTAAATAATTGATTTATCTTAGTTAAATACGTTTGAAAATAAGGTTTACTTTCTTCAATATACAATGGTTTATAAATATATATTTCATGTAAAACAGAATAAGTACCTCTCATGTATTTATAAACTTCTTCATATATCTCTTTTAATGGTATATTTTTATCTCTTAATAAAATAATAACCTCTTCTATATAAGGTTCTAAATTCCACATTAATTTATACTTTTCATTATCCTTTAGTTTTTGATGAAATGTATATAAAAAATTTAAGTACTCGTATAATTCATTAGTTTCATATTCTGTTTGTTTTAAATACTCTAATAAACTGTTTTGTAAAGATATTTTTATATCTGAAAGGTTTTTATATTCTTCAAAACAAATATAGTTTTTTAAATTTCTTTTTATATATTTTTTATATCTTATTTCGGCAATATATTTAAAATACTCTAAATATTTATCAAATTCTTTTTCACTTATAAATTGTACTTTATCTTTTTTTATACTTATAAGAAATAAGAGCCATTCAGGATATAAGGTATGTTCAGAGGAAGTAACATTTAACTCATAAATATTTGATAAAAATATATTATTTATTTCATGTACTTCGTATCTGTAGCCATAACTTACAAACATATCTTGATGTATTTGTAATTGATATTTAGTAATAAACTCTTGAATATTGTCATCATAACCATCATTTAATTTATTTAATTTATAATACTTTTTGAAATTTTTTTCATTAAAGAAAACATCTGAATTAAGTATTTTAAAATCATTATTTAATTCTATTTCAAATAAACTCATTTATTTACTTATTATTTTTTCTAGTTTCATCTGAAAACCTCTTCGTCTAAATCTTCAACAACTGTTTCAAGTTCTAAAAATTTATCATAAGATGTTTGATTTAAAGCATTTTGATTTTGCATTAAATAAAGCTCATCTTCAATTTGTTCTTTTTTATATAAATCAAAATGAAAAATAATATCTTTAGTTAAATTATTTGAGTCAATCATCATCACATAACCTTTTTCTTAACTTAAATTTCCATATTTATAATATGCAGCACAAGCTCCTTCGCTACTAACCATACAGCTTCCCATTGGGCTAGTAGGTTTACAAGCGGTTCCAAATACTTTACAATCGCTTGGGTTTGCTTTTCCTTTGAGTATCTCTCCACAAATACAAAGTTTATGGTCGTCGATTTTATCAGTTGGTAAAATATCTTTATATATCACTTCCGCATCAAGATAGGCAAATTCATCTTTTAGTTGCAAGGCACTATTTGGAATATCGCCCAAACCTCTCCATCTAAAACTTTCTTTTTGAGTGAAAAATTTATCATTGAGTTTTTGGGCTGTTATATTTCCATCATAGCTTACACTTCTAGTATATTCCACCTCAAGTTCACATCTATTTTCTACAAATTGTTTCACTATCATCGAAACACTTTGCATCACATCAAGGGGTTCAAATCCACTTACAACTACTGGTTTTTTGTACTCATCTGGAAATGGAGCATAAATCTTACTACCACTTATAACGCTTACATGGGAAGGTCCTATAAAAGCATCTATTTTATTGGTAGGGTCATCAAGTAAAGCTCTCATAGGTTCAGGTACTGTGATATGGTTGATATGAAAAAAGATATTTTTTAACCCTTTTGTAATAACTTGATTTAAAAGTGCAGAGGTCATTGGTGTTGTTGTTTCAAATCCAATAGCAAAAAATATTATCTTTTTTGTTGGATTTTGTGAAGCAATTTTAAGACAATCAAGTGGAGAATATACAAATCGTACATCAGCACCTAAGCCTCGTGCATCTTGTAAACTTCCACGACTCCCTGGTACTTTTATCATATCCCCTAATGTTACAAGGATAACATCATCCAAAAGTGCCAAAGTGTAAGCATGGTCGATTCGCTCTTTTGGCATAACACATACAGGACAACCAGGTCCATGGACAAAATTTACAGTTGATGGGAGAAGTTGTTTAAGTCCATACTTCATAATCGTATGGGTATGACCACCACAAACTTCCATAATGTTTATAGGTTTTGAAAGTTGTTTAGCATCTTTTTCTATTAGAGTTGCATATTTTTTAATGACATCACTTTGTCTAAAACCATCATAAAGGTCTTTTAGATTGAGTTCCATTTTTTAGCCTTGAGTTTGATTTGGGCAGTTATCACTTTCAATTATTGCGTTTTGCCTCTCCTCTTCATCCATCACTTCAAGTATTTCTCTATAAGTTTCAAGGGAAATCAAAGCATCCTCCTCATCAATTTTATTCATAATAAATCCAATATGAATCAAAACAAAATCACCAATAGCAACACTATTTTCCTCCATCAAATCGAGTGATGCTTCTCGGCTTACACCCATTGTATCAACAGTTGCGGTGTTGTTTCCTTTATCTATTTTTGTCACTTTGCTTGGTATTGAAAGACACATATATATTTTCCTTTTTTCTCAATTTAGTAGAAGAGATACTTTTAAAATTGTTTTAGAAGTATGTGTTATCTCATTTTTCTTTTAAATTCTATCCAATCAATCACTTTTTTTATACTCTCTTCATCTTTGGTATTGACTTCAAGTATATCGACATTTGGTTTGATTTTTCTTGCATCTTTTTTTTCTGCTTCCAAATCATAATCAAAATATGGCAAAAGGTCAGTTTTGGTAATAAGTATCAAATCAGCACTTCTAAACATTACAGGATATTTTGCTATTTTGTCATTTCCTTCTGGAACACTTACAAGGACGATATTCAGATGAGTTCCTACATCGTAACTAGCTGGACATACAAGATTTCCAACATTTTCTACAAAACACACATCAATTGGTTCAAGTGGAACATGATGAAGTGCTTTATGTACCATAAAAGCATCTAAATGACAAGCTGCGCCAGTTTGGATTTGATAAGCATTTATCCCTTTTGCTTTTAATCTATCGGCATCTCTTGAAGTTTCTAAATCCCCCTCAATCACTGCAAATTTAAAAGGGGTAAGACCCGCTAATTTTTCTAAAAGTGTTGTTTTCCCACTCCCTGGACTTGACATAAGATTGATAGCTAACACATTGTGCTCATCAAAATGGGCACGATTGTGAATCGCCTCAGTATCATTTTTATCTAAAATCTTTTTTATAACACTGATTGTTTTCGCATCATTGAGCTGTGGATTTGCATGAACATTTTCCATTTTCTCATCACCGTGATGGTGATGATGTGAATGGTCGTGATCGTGGTCATGAGTATGTTCGCTATGGTCGTGTTCCCCATGGCTATGATCAGTGATTGAACACCCGCAATCTTTACACATTTTTATGCTCTTTGTGAAGCAAGTTTTTTAGAATAAACAGATGCCAAACCAAAACCAGCAAGGTGAAGTGAAATCGTAGAGACTGCAAAACCGCTCATATACGCTACAAAATTACCAGTTGTAAATTCAGCACCATGAGCAAATCCATGAAACATCCCAAAAAATGCAATAATTGGAACTATGAAATTGATAGACATTTTTGAAGCAAATCCAATCATTCCAAAAACAACCGCAATTGAAAGTAAAATTCCCTCTTCCATCCCCACAAGAGCCATCCCACTATATCCAGCAAGTGCAGCAACCATCATAGCACCTACAAAAGCAACAAATGTTGGAACTACTTTTTGTGCATAAAATGCAACCATACCAACACCAATCATCGCTAAAATATGGTCAAGTCCACTTATTGGATGCATTAATCCACTCATAAATCCACCGTGCTCTAAAACATCAGTATGTCCAAATGCCAAACTCATCATCATTACAACTAAACCTAAAACTTTCATAATAACCCCTTTGAAGTAAAATATTCACAGAACAGTGAATTGGTATTCACATTCTAGTATGCAAATATAAATATAGAATTAATTTACCTATTTCTTATATGAATTTGGGACTAAAATATGGTAGAATTTCCTATGAAGTGCCCATTTTGTAATCACAATAAATTATATCTCTTAAAAACAAAGCAACTCAAATGTGCAAGTTGCAAAAAAAAGTTTAGTTTGGAGAAAATAAATCGAAAAAATCAACTCATAGAGTGTTTTTGCAACAACTTTTCGATAAACCAAACGGCAAAGTTTTTTGGGTTAAACTATCAAACAGTCACAAACGAATATAAAAATATAAGAGAAAATATAGCCAATTTTTTGGAAACCCAATACTCAAACAAAGAGGTGCTTGAATATGATGAGTATCTTTATTTGGAAAAAAGTAAAAAAATAAAAGAGAAACTTTTTGAAGCAAAAAACTTTTTGACATTTCATTATGAAGATAAGGTTTATAATATCTTGATGCCAAATATAGCAAGATACAAAGATATCGAACCAAAAGATTTTTCAAGATTTATGAGTCTCAATAAAATCTCAAAACTTGAAAAAAAAGAGACAATTATCCAAAACTTTTGGGAGTTTTTTGAAAATTCGATTTTGAAATACAAAGGGGTAAAAGAGGAGAATTTTTTTTATTATCTTAAAGAGATTGAGTTTAAATTTAATTACCCTTTGGAGGAACAAAAGGAGATATTGAAAAGTTTGGTATAGTAGTTGCATAAGTAATCATTATAGGGATTTAAAATGGATATTTATAAAAAAGCTTACGATTGTGAAGTATTAAAATATACTTAACAAATACAAGGTAATATAAAATAAAGTTATTTTATGACTATGATTTAGTAAGATTTTGTATAATTCTCTTTATGATATTTACTTTATGAGAATTTATCCGATATTAAATAGGATAACAACATGGAAAAGTTAAAGTTAAAACTTATTTTACCAATCATTTTAGCCTTGGCTATTTCTGCAATAGTATCAACAACTGTGCTATTTTATTATTTAACCCAAGAGCAAGATAGTGATATAAGATATATGCTAAAGCATCAAGAAGTTTTATTTGATGTTCAATCAAAAAATAAATTACATATTATGGAGGATATGGTTTCTTTTCTTTTAACAAAAGATGGAGTAACAAATGCTTTGGAAAGAAAAGATAGAAAAGCCCTCCTTGAACTCTCTATACCTATTTATAATTTCTTAAAAAAACAAAATATTACACATCTATATTTTATAGCAACTGATAAAACAACAATTTTAAGGGTACATAATACAAATGCTTTTGGCGACTCCATTGACCGTTTTGGTTTAGGAAAAACAGTATTAACTGGTTTACCTCATAAGGGTGTTGAAATGGGAATTGAGTCAAATCTTGTGTTAAGATATACCTATCCAGTGAAAAAAGATGGAAAAGTTATAGGATATATCGAAATTGGACAAGATGTAGAAAAATTACTAACTGAAATATCAGATATTTTAGGAAGTTATATCACTGTTCTTGTTCCCCAAAATAGTATTGATTTAGCTTATTATTGTAAGCAAAAACAACTAAAAGAGCCTAAAAAATATCAATTTATTGGTAATTATGCTGTAGTCGCGTCAACATTATCTAATAGTGGGATTATTAAAAAGGGGTATCTTGAGAAAGAATTAAACATAATAAATAGTTTAAGTGATGATTTTTTCCATTATAAAAAAGATATGGTTGATGCAAGTGGTAAAACGATAGGTATAGTATTTTATTCTCAAACAATTTCACACGATTCTAAAAAGAAATTGATTGATGCATTAATCATTGGTTCGATTGTGATGATAATTGTGAGTTTAATAATTTTTATTTTTTATTTTGAGTACATAAAAAAAATAGACTATACAATTAGAACACAACAAGAAGAGCTTGAAAATAGTGCATTAACAGATCCTCTTACTGGCTTAAACAATAGAAGATATTTAGATATGATGATTCAAAAAAAGATGGCAACAGCAAAACGATGTGAAAAGATTTCTGTTTTTTATATGCTTGATATTGACCATTTTAAACTCTATAATGATAACTATGGACATCAAAAAGGTGATGAGGCATTGATTAAAGTTGCAGATATACTTAAAAATCATATCAAAAGATCAACAGATATACTTGTGCGAATGGGTGGTGAAGAGTTTGGATTTTTTGGTATTTTTGAAAATGAAACTAAAATGATTGAATTTGGTCATAAAATCTTGCGAGTGATTCACGGTGCTGGAATAGTGCATGAGTTTAATAAAGACTTTGGCGTTGTAACAGTTTCAATAGGACTAAGTATAAGTACTTGTCAACAAAATAAAACATTTGAACAATTATATAAAGAAGCAGATGATGCACTTTATATTTCGAAAGAAAATGGGAGAAATACATTAACTATCTATGAGGGATGATTTTTATTATCTTAAAGAGATTGAGTTTAAATTTAATTATAAAGTTGAGGAACAAAAGGAGATATTGAAAAGTTTGGTATAGTAGTTGCATAAGTAATCATTATAAGGATTGAAAATGGATATTTATCAAAAAGCTTACAATTGGGCACTTACGTATGATTTTAAACCAATCGAAATAGAATACGCTTCAAAATTGGCACTTAAAATGTTAGATGATGCTTGTCAGATGGATGATAGCACTAGAAAAGTATTTTTCTTTGTGTATGATGCGATTTGTGATAGGGAAGATATTGTTTTGGATGATGATACAAATAAACTTATCTATCTTGCTCGAGATAGAAATACGATTTTTTCAAAACCACCATACCGTGAAGCAATTCATAACAAGAGGTTGGAGGTGATTCCAAATATGTTAAAAGTTCATATGAAAGAGTATAAATCGATGGTAAGAGAGCATTTGGATTTTTAAGAATTTTTCAATCGTGTAAATGACTGAACGCATAATAAATCTGCCCCAAGCTTATCCCTCCATCATTTGTGGGTGTTTTTTGGTTGTGGTGGTAGTTGATATTTTCATCTTTTAGTTTTTGTATGACAAGTTCAAGAAGTGTTTTATTTTGAAAAACTCCACCACTTAAAATCACTTCAAGTTGCTCTTTTTGAGCGATTTTTATAACGATATCGACAAGTGTATTGATAAATTTTGAGACAAGATTTCTATCAAAAAAGTCAAATTCTATATCGATAATATTATTTTCTAAACTATACGGGAACGAATCGGCGATATTTTTATCGTAAGCCATTTCACACAAAAGTCCAGCTTCCCCCTCATAGCTTTGAAAATGAGTCAGATTTGCCAAACTTGCCACTCCATCAAACAATCTTCCAACGGAACTTGTAAGTGGGGCATTGAGATTTTTTTCATAGCTTTGATGGAGCAGTTTGATTTCATTTTGGGTAAAAGTTTTTAAAAGCGGTAAATCAAAAGTTCTGTGCTTCAGCACTCTCTTCGAGAAAATCTCATCTAAACTATATCTCTCAAATAACATACTTAAAGCAACTCTTCGTGGTTCTTTTATTGCTTTTTCGCCCCCTAAAAGTTTGATCTGTTTGAAGTGATATTTTCTTACATCGCCTACAAAAACCTCTCCACCCCAAATAGTTCCATCCTCTCCATAACCAGTTCCATCAAAACTGAAACCTAGATAATCAGAACTTAGTCCAAACTCAGCTTTAACACTATAAATATGTGCCAGATGATGTTGCACCTTTACAACTTTTAACTTTTCATTTTTAACTTTTAATTCATTCGCCCATTTAGTTGTTTCGTAGTTTGGATGCTTGTCACAAACAATAATATCAGGCTTAAAATCATAAAATCTTTTAAAAGTTTCAATCGTTCTTGTAAAATACTCAAAAGCTTTAAAACTATCCAAATCCCCAATATGTGGAGAGATAATAATCTTATCTTCAAAGGCTAAAGAGATAGTGTTTTTTCCACTTCCTCCAACAGCTAATATATTTTGTGAGAGTTTAAAAGGTAGTGTTATAACCTTGGGAGCGTATCCTCGTCCTAACCTTAAAATTTGGATTTTTTCATCGACAATTTGCACTAAACTATCATCAACACCATTTACAATATCACGATTAAAATCTAAAATAAAATCAATAAATGGTAAAAGTTTTGCGATATCTTCACTTTTTGTGATAATTGGCTCATCTCCAAGATTTGCACTTGTTGCTACTATTGGAGACTCAAGATGTTCAAAAAGAAGATGATGTAAAGGGGAATAGGGGAGGAAACAACCAATTTTTGAGATATTTGGAGCCAAGTTATTGCTAATTTTTAATTTTAAACTATTAACTTTTAACTTCTCAAGGATTACTATTGGTGCTTCTTTTGAGGTTAGGAGTTCTCGCTCTTTGTCTGAAATAAAAGCAAATTGTTCTATTTGTGCTAAGTTTTTACACATCAAAGCAAAAGGTTTTGTTGGGCGATTTTTGTATTGTCGTAATTGCTTGATTACTTTATCATTTGTACTATCACAAACAAGATGAAACCCACCAATCCCTTTGAAAGCTCCTATTTTTCCCTCTTTGATAAGCCGTGCAGTTAGAGAAAATATCTCATCACCTTCAATTTTTAACTCTTCATTTTTAACTCTTAACTCCAACTTTGGTCCGCAATGACTACACGAAATTGGCTGAGCATGGTATCTTCTATCAAGTGGATTTTGATACTCCTCTTTGCAACTTTCACACATCGTAAAAGATTTCATAGAGCTATTTTTTCTATCATACGGGACAGTTTCTATGATGCTATATCTTGGACCGCAGTTTGTACAGTTTGTAGCAAAATAGTTGTGATATTTGCCACCATTTTTTATATCCTCTAAACAATCCATACAAACCGCAATATCAGGAGAAATGAGTGTTGTTTTTCCCATATTTTCTTCATGGATACTTTCTATGATACAAAAAGTTGTTTCATCTTTAAGGGGTATGGGGTGCTTTTCAAAGTTATCGATATGGGCAAGTGGTGGAAGTTCGTCTAAAAAAGTTTCATCAAAAAGTTCAATATCACAAACTTTTCCTTGAAGCTCGATTGTAACACCTTGTGAATCATTATAAACAAAACCACTTAGATTAAATCTTGTAGCAAGGGTGTAAATATAAGGGCGAAATCCAACCCCTTGAACCACCCCTTTGATTTGATACTTATTTCTAATCATCAGGTATGTGTTGAAACTTTTTTAAGATTGATTGATAAGTTGGTGAAATATATCTCTCGCAAAAATAAAATAAGAGAAATAATCAAAAATACCATAGCAAAAATAAATGAAAGGGAAATTGGAAGCTCACTATTAAAATCAAATAATGAACTAAAAAATACACTAATGATAACTAAAGCAACCATCAGTCCAGTAGCAGTTGCAAAAAAGATTGCAAAGTTAATATTTTTCATCCTTTTGATTAAAAAGTTTCTTCGTTTTTGTAAGAATTCACTCTCTTGGTCACAAGCACCATCTTGTTGTTCATGTTTATTTATTTGAGCATCAATTTTTTCTAATTTATCGATACTTCTTGTAAGTCTGCTTGTAAATACATTTAAAAGCCCAGCCACCCCTGCAAGTAAAAAAACAGGAGCAACAGAGAGTTGGATAAGTGTTGAGATAGTCGTAACGACCATCTCGCTATGTGGAATAATCATAGGATACCTTTTGAAGATGTATAATATTATAAATTAGTTACCATCAAAAGCAATATCTTTACTAAAATAAGGATTTGACAGTTGAAATTTACTTAATATTCTACTATATAAAATATTATTTTCAAACATATCACCCATCATAATAAAGTTTTCAATATTAAAAGTAGATTTTAGTTGATTGCAGTTTGAGATTATCATATCTCCAAAGGCTTCAAAGATTGAATAGGCTAAATAACTATCATCTGTGCTAGCTAATTTAAAACTCATAACAGAACCAATAAAAGATAAGTAGTCAAATCCAGTATCATTAAAATAGGCATCTATTTTAAGTCCACCATTTCCTCTAAATTCTAAAGATTTATCGCTAAGTCCATAAAAACTAATATCATCTAATTCTAGAATAGTAGCTAATGTTTCAAAGAGATTGAGGTTAAGATTTTGTTTTAAAGTTCCTATTATGGTTGGATATTTATTTTCAAAGTTTGTTAATAATTTGCTTTTTTTCTCATCTTTTAGAATATCTTCAAAAATTTTTTCAAGTGAAAATTGTTGCAAATTTAGAACTTTTTTTGTCCCTACATCATTTGAAACTAAAAATGAAATACCGTTCTGTTTACTCATATATGCACCAATTGCATTTTTGTATGTTGCTTCTTTTTTGATATTTAAAAATCTATTTAACACTTTATCTTCATGCAAAGTTTCTAGTTTTTTAGAAAATTTGGTGTCTTCAATAAGTAAAGTATTTTTTTGAACAACCACAGCAATACTTGGATTTGTATCACTAAAAAAAAGATAACTCATTCCACTTTCTTTGGCATTTATTGCTACTAGTGCACTTTTTGTATTGTAAACTGATTTAATATAAATAAAATTTCTTTTTGTTAATGCTTTTAGTTCTTCATCTTGAATAGTCACTTTAATTGTAGGTTTTTCGATTGAAAATAATACTTTTTTTTCATCGTCAGTTAGGATAAATAATTCATCTACTTTTGAACTATCTACTACTAAAAGTGTACTCCCATCAGCATAATGTGGTGAAAAGTTATTTGCATCACTGTAGCTTTGAGGAGTATTCTCATAATGATTGCACAATAAACTATCATCAAGATAATTATCACTTGCAGGGTCTAATAACTTTTCCATACATTTAGCACACAACGATATATTGTAAGTTTCCGATTTAAATGGTTTTTTATAAGCTATCTCTTTTGTTTCAAGAGTTTCTATATCACCTAAAAAAATAGAATATGGAAGGTATTTATTTACTAACTTTGTAAAAGTTTCAAGTTTTTGTGGGTCATTTTGACTTAGAAGTAGAGTAATTTTTCTATCTTCAAATGTTACAGAACCTTCAATACCACTTTGATTGATGAGGTTGTTTAAAAATCCAGCAAAATAACTATTTTGACTATTGTAATTTATTGTTTGTTTGACTGACATTGTATCCCTTAAAATCTTGGAGCTTGCGGATTTGCATAGCTATCTATTATCATATCTAAAGTTACTTCTTGCTCTTTTTTAGTTGGAGCTACTCCAATTCTTCCTAATTGCTCTAAAGCACTACTTACAAATAAAGCAAAGTTTTCTTTCATCTCAGGTGTTAGTCCCACTACGACAGTTTCTATATCTTTTGGAACAATCCCTATGATATTCACTTCAGCCATTCTTTCGAGTAAAGAACAAATTTCAAGCATCTCAACAATTTCTACTTCGTGGGCAGTTTGTTTATAACTTCCAAGTCCCAAAAGTTCCTCTGAAGGGAGATTATAAATAGACCCAATAGCATCATCCATTGTAATTGTATCAAGGATAATTACTTTGTCATATTCTTGATAGTATGTCATAAGTTGAAAACCTAAAACTCCACCATCAACAATCGTCACATCGAAGTTTGTAAAATCGTAATTTTCTTCAAGATATTTAGCTGCATATACACCAACACCTTCATCTTGATATATAACAGTTCCAGCTCCAACTATTGCTATTTTTTGCATATTTTCCCTTTAAAAGCATAAATGGTGCAAAAGGACATTTTGCACCATTGTATTGTGTTTTAATTAGAAGCTAAATAGGTTATTTAACCTCTTTCTCCTTAACATATTTTGAACCACCAACAACAATAGAGATATCACCCTCTTGCCAGAATATTGTTCTCCAAATTTGGTAATAAACATGAAACATAACCCAAACTATTATGAAATACATTGACATATGATGCGAATATCTTACATCCATCATCGTTCCACCTGTAGCCCAGATTGTCCAATCAGTTACTAAATGAAGCATAGCTGGCCACCAATTTCCAATACTACTTAGCCCTGAAGCTAATCCGTGTACATAAAGTTGCAATCCAGTTAAAAGCATCCAAAGGAGCATCAAATGAAATACTGTAAAAAATACAATATTAAAACTATCGCTATGGCTACTATCAAATTGTTTTCTTCTATTGAAGGTAATTAAATTTAAAAATACCTCTTTAAATTCTCTCAGATTTTGACCATTTGGAATAAGCTTTTTGTAGGCTTTTTCAAATCTTGAAAAGAAATATAAATAAGCGATAATAATACTACTTACATCAAAAATAATTGCAGACATAAAGTGAATCCATCTATTCCAAGCCATTACATACTTATCAACAGCAGGATCACTTATAAAACTTTGGTAATAAGGATGACCAATATAAAGACCAGTGAGAACAGCAGCAACCATACAGATTGCTACAACCCAATGGTTGATTCTCATAACTCCTGTCATCCTTTCGATTTTTTTATAGTTCATAATATGCTCCTTTATATCGTACAAGTTGCACTAACTTTGAAACTACTTAACTCTTTCCCTTTAGTATCAACTATATGCACAGCACAAGCAATACAAGGGTCAAAACTATGTACAGTTCTAAGGATTTCTAGTGGTTGTTCAGGATCAGCTACTTTTGTCCCTATTAACGATGACTCATAAGCACCAAGTCGCCCTTTATAATCTCTAGGAGCTGCATTCCACGTTGAGGGAACTACTGCTTGATAGTTTTCTATTTTTCCATCTTTAATAACAACCCAATGACCTAATCCTCCTCTTGGAGCTTCAGCCATTCCATAACCTTTAGCATCTTTTGAAACTTTATCAAAGTCAAATTCTGTCCATGTAGATAGATCACCTTTGGCAACATTTGTAGCTAATTCATCTAGCCATTCAAACATAACATCTGCCATAAGTTCTGTTTCGATTGCACGTGCGGCAGTTCTTCCAACAGTTGAGAAAATTACAGCAGCAGGTGCTGGTTTCCCTAATCCTAAAGTCTCTCCTAATTTTGTCAAGAAATTTGTAGCATATTTTGAAATTCTTTCATCACCAGCTGCAAGTCCAACAGCAAGTCTAGCAAGTGGTCCAACTTCAACCCTTGTATCATCATAAAGTGGTGATTTTATCCAAGAATATTTTTCATTTGTTTTGAGATATGCAAATCCATCTGCTTTTTTCTCTAATCCTGTATATTTTGGATTTGTTACACCATTAAATGGATGTAGTCCTTTATCTGCAGCACCTTCGTACCAAGCATGAGTTACATCTTCTGTAATTTTTGATTGGTCAAGTGGATGTAATTTTGTTAAATCACCATTTAAAACAACACCTTTTGGGAAAAGTAATGCTGAATCATAGAAACCATTATCATTTAATCTAAAGTCACCATACGACATATAGCTTTTAAGTCCAGCACCAGTTCCATCAAGTGCCTCATCAGCATAAACAGTTCCAGCCATAAGAACATCTACCAAATAAGCATTTTTAACAAAATGTGTTGCTTTTTTAAGAAGTGATCTAAACTCTTCAATACGTGCTGGATTTTTAATATCTTGTACACACGTAACTCCACCAACTACAAGTGATTGTGGATGTGGCATTTTCCCACCAAAGATTGCCATCATTTTTGACATATCTCTTTGCATATCAAGTGCTTGTAGATAGTGAGCAACAGCTATAAGATTTTGTTCAGGAGTTAGTTTGTAGTGTTTATTTCCCCAATAAGCATTTGCAAATATTCCAAGTCTTCCTTGTTGTACAAATTTACCAACTCTTTCTTGAATAGTTCTTAAATCTCCTTCACCTGCGCCATATGGTGTTTTTGACCATTTTAAAGCTTCAGCAGCAGCTGATTTTGGATCTGCTTTAAGAGCACTTGTAATATCAACCCAGTCTAAAGCATGAAGATGATAAAAGTGAACAACGTGGTCATGTATATATAGAGCACCTTGAATTAAGTTTCGCACTAATCTTGCATTTTTAGGAATTTTAAGGTCAAAAGCATGTTCAACAGCTTCGATACTTCTTTGGTAATGTGTACCTGTACAAACACCACAAATTCTCATTGCAAGCATACCTGCATCTCTTGGGTCTCTCCCTTTTAGGATAGTTTCAATTCCTCTAAACATAGTTGAACTTGCAAATGCATCAGTGATAACATTGTTTTCATCTATAACTGCTTCTATTCTTAAATGACCTTCAATTCTTGTAATTGGATCTACTATAATATGTTTTTTACTCATTGTTTTCCCCTTTTTTTCCTGCTACTATACTTCCTACGGCATGGATTCCTATACCAATACCAGCTGCTGTTAACAATCCTAAACCAAACTCATCAACACTTTTTTCAACTCCACCTGTTGGTGCTTTGAAGTGTGTATTTGCCATAGGTCTCTCTTGTGCATATTTATCCCAAAATTGTGGTTCACTACAACCAATACATCCATGTCCCGCACCAATAGGCCAGTTTGTTCCACTGTTGTATCGAACAATTGAACAGTTATTAAAAGTCATTGGACCTTTACATCCCATTTTATAAAGACAGAAATTATTTTCAGCCCCTTCATCTCCCCATTGTTCAACAAATTCACCAGCATCAAAGTGAGCTCTTCTTTCGCAGTTATCGTGAATTCTATATCCAAATGCAAATTTTGGTCTATTTAAGTGGTCAAGTTCTGGAATAGTTCCAGTAAGTACAAAGTGTAAGATAGTCCCTGTGATATTTGCAGGATTTGCAGGACAAGCTGGAATATTGATAATTGCTTTTCCTTTAACTACATCTTGAACACCAACTGCACCAGTTGGATTTGGAGCAGCTGCTGGAACACCACCAAATGTAGCACAAGTACCAACAGCAACAACAGCAGCACTATCACTTGCTACTCTAATAAGATGTTCTTCAAAAGTTTCACCTTTTGCACCTATAGTTCCATACAAACCATCCATAGCTCTAGGAATTGCACCTTCAACAACACAAATATACTTTCCTTTGAAAGTGTGCATTGCTTCTTCCAAATGAGCCTCTGCTGCATGACCAGCTGCTGCCATAAGTGTTTCATTAAATTCTAAAGAGATAGTTTCTAAAATAAGTTCGTCAATAGTAGGAGCATCACTTCTTAAAATTGCTTCACTGTTTCCAGCACAATCTTGAAGTTCTAACCAAATAACTGGAACTCTATTCATAAGTTCAGCAGCTCTTGCAACAAGTGGAGTAAAACTAGCAGGTAACATCATAGCAGCACAAGCAGCACTTGCCCACTTCATAAAGTCTCTTCTTGTTAAACCTTCAGTTTCTAAAACATGTATAATAGAAGATTTAGCAGCAACTTCTGTATGTTCTAGCTCATTGAGCCTATTTTCCATCATTTGTTTTAATGAATCATAATATTCATCACCACGATTCGTGTTTACCCTTGCACCTTTTGCACTAAACATTGCAGCAATTGCATCTCTTTTATCTTGCATATTTAATCCTTTGTTAATTTTAATCACCAAAAATGAATAATCATTCACTGGGAAAATTTTAGAGCAATTAAACTTACATAGCTCTTAAATATAGTTGAAGAAATATAACAAAATGTAATTTCTAATGTGTAGTGCAAACAGAACAAACATCAAAAGATTTAAAGATTATTTCAGCAGTTTTTTCATTTTCAACTCCAATCATTGCCATCTGAGCGACTGCTGGATTTTCTTTTGTTCCATTTGAGAGGTTCCATTGAGTAGGAGTTATGATGTCATATTTTTTTATTAATCCTTTTTCTAAATCAACTTTATGAATCAAACTTCCCCTTGCAGCTTCAACTGCACTAACTCCTGAACCACTTAACTCTTTTATATCTATTTTTGGTTTAATATACGACGGTTCATCTAATCGTAACTCTTTTAATAACTCTTTTGAGTGATTTAGCAGTTGGGGTATTTCACAAATACGAGCTAAAATTCGACTAAAAATGCTATCTTTATATCTTCTATGACTATCTTTTATAAGAGGTGTCTTATTTAAAATTGCACGAGATAGTGGACCAACCTCAAAAAATTTGTTCTTGTAAGTTACATTTTTTGCAAAAGAGTTGAAGCTTTCATATTCATCTATAAAAGAGATGTCAATATTTGGATTTATAGTTGTTTTATTTGCTTTTCCAGTTGTAAAATAAGAGTTTCCACCAAAAGCGATAAATCTATCGTAACTTTGCCCTAAATATTCGAAGTGATTTGATTTGATTTGATTCATAATAAGTGGTAAATCACCACTAGCGCTTAAAACTTTTTCACTATTTGTACACACTAAAAAATCTTCTGTTGCAACTTGTATCATATGCAGTTCATAAAAACTAATTGTCTCATCGATAAATTTTTCCACTTTTAAAATATCACTAAATGTTGGGTCACAAACAACTCCACCTACTATACTATAAGAGGTGTGTGGATATTGTCCACCAAATACAGCTATAGCTTTTCCCATAAGTTGCGATGGAGTTGTCGCTTTTAAGATATATTGTTTATGTCCAAAAAGTGGCAAAACAGTCAGATAAAACCATTTAAAATGATTTTGGATAAGTTCAAAGTTAAGGGTGAGTTCCCTTAAAATTTTAGCTTTTTGTGATAGTTGTAAATCTGGATAGATATTTTCCAAAGCCTGAACTGTAGCCATCAAATGTGCATGACCACAAATCCCACAAACTCTAGGGTTTATCACAAGTGCATCGAGAGCATTTTTCCCCTCTAAGATTTTTTCAATATTTCTAGTAGCTAAAAATTCTATATCTATATGGTTTATCTTTTTATTTTCAAAATGAAAATGAAGTTTCGCTTCCCCTTCGATTTTTTCTATGAGTTTTATTGTGTTATTTGTCATTTTATTCCATCAACTTATTTTCTAATCTATCTATCGTAAAAGCTTTTGCAATTCCTGCAAGTGTAAGATAGGCTCTTTTATTAACGCCTAGTGGCAAATGTTGAGGTATCCCCATATTTCTTTTTGTGGAGAAAAGATTTTCTTTTGGAAAGGTTGGTTCTGTGCATCCCATACATGGAACTCCTGCTCTTGTTTTTGAGTTTATCTCATTCCATAAAATTTTATTGCAACTTCCATTTGTAAATGGAGCTTGACAGCCGTGTTCATAAAACATACAACCCTCTTTTACTCCAAAGTTGTGGTTATCGATTTTGTATTCAAAATATTCATTTCTTGTACAGCCGTTGTGGATTGTGTAGGCAAAATACTCTTTTGGTCGCAGATAAGAATCGAGTTTTGGTTCTATCTCATTTTTGATGGCATATAAAGTTTCGGCTAATATTTCAGGGTGGATTGGACAACCAGATATTGATATAGTTTTATCTTTGAGATTTTCAAATCTTTTAATTGTTTTATCCCCAAGAAAGTGAAGACCTGCTGTATCGTTGAAAGATTGCTCCTTAAAAATTCCACCAAAAGTTGCACAAGTTCCAACAGTAATAATTTTTTTAACTATTGGGGCATAGTTATTGATAATATCAGTGAGTTTTGTATCAGCTTTTATAGATTCTTGTGAGATAGCACCTTCAATTAGTAAAATATCACACAAAATGGTTTTTTTTACAATATCTTCCAAAGAGAAGTGAGAGTCAATTATCGGATGGTATATAAATTCAAAATGATTTAAAAAATGTTCTAAGTGAGGATAATTTAAAAATGAGTGAGCATTACCATTGCAAGATATTCCACTAAGCCATAGTAGTCTCATTTTTGATTTCATTTAGATACTTAGCGCCTTATAGATGTTGTAGCTTATATCATCAACATAACTATCAAGTTCTTTTGGGAGTATATTTTCCCCTTTTAGAAAAACCATTCCACCAAGATAACCCATAAAAAGTCCAAAGGCACTAAAGAAATCTTGGTCTCTTAAATCACCACATTTTACACCCTCTTCAAAGTAAATCATAATCTCTGTGACAAATTCATTGACACAAATCATCCCCTCACAGCCATTGTTGAAAACTTCTCTATTTGAAAGATATATTCTTAAAAAATAATCTATCATCTCTGGATGATTTAGGGCTGTTTTAAAATATATAGCTACAATTTTTTTTGTTTTCTCTTGTGTTGAGATATCTTGTTCATTAATATGTCGTAACTTTTCCCCTAAATAGTGTGAGATAAATTTGATAATCTCTTTTGCTAAGATATCTTTTGATTTAAAATAGTTATACATATTTCCAACACTCATCTTTAAAGCATTTGCAATATCTGGAATAGTTGTAGAGTAAAAGCCTTTTGAAGCGAAAAGTTCTAAAGAACACTGAATAATTTGCTCTTTCTTTTGTTGTTTTTTATCTATCATTCTTGTATACCCTTATTTATATATGGCAAAGTATATTATATAAAGGCTTATTTTAAAAATAGAACAAAAAAGCAAACAGAATAAACTACTTTTTGGTTGAGTTGTGGTGGTTTAACTAAATATAAGTTTTTTTAGGTACAATCCGAAACTTTTTTCAGAACAAAATAATATTTTCCAGTCTGAGATTAGGTAGTATTGAGATGACATTTCATCTTCGGGTAACTATCAAACACCCAAAAGAAGCCTAAACGACTCAATCGTTTAAACCAAATTATAAAGGAAAACAATGCCTACAATTAATCAATTGATTAGAAAAGAGCGACAAAAAGTTGTAGTGAAGTCAAAATCACCTGCACTTGCTAATTGTCCACAAAGAAGAGGAGTATGTACAAGAGTATATACAACAACTCCAAAAAAACCTAACTCGGCTTTAAGAAAAGTTGCAAAAGTTAGATTAACTACAGGATTTGAAGTTATTTCATATATCGGTGGAGAAGGTCATAATCTTCAAGAACACAGTATCGTTCTTGTAAGAGGGGGAAGAGTAAAAGATTTACCAGGGGTTAAATACCACATTGTAAGGGGTGCATTAGACACTGCTGGGGTAAATGGTAGAACTGTATCTAGATCTAAATACGGAACTAAAAAAGGTAAGGCTGGTGCTAAAGGTGCTGCTACTACTGGTAAAAAAAGATAAGGATTAGAAAATGAGAAGAAAAAAAGCTCCTGTACGAGAAGTATTACCTGATCCAATTTACAACAGTAAAGTGATCACAAAATTTATAAATGTAATTATGCTTGATGGTAAAAAATCAATAGCTCAAAAAATTATGTATGGTGCGATTGCTAACCTTGATAAAAAATCTGATGGAAAAGGTATCGAAGTTTTTGAAAAAGCTATCGAAAATGTAAAACCACTTTTAGAAGTAAGATCTAGAAGAGTAGGTGGAGCAACATACCAAGTACCAACTGAAGTTAGAGCTGTAAGAAGACAAACTTTAGCACTTAGATGGCTTGTAGATATGGCTAGAAAAAGAAATGAAAGAACTATGGTTGATAGACTTGCAAATGAAATTTTTGATGCTGCAAATGAAAAAGGTAACTCTTTCAAAAGAAAAGAAGATATGCATAGAATGGCTGAAGCTAATAAAGCTTTCGCACATTTCAGATGGTAGGAAATTAAAATGGCAAGAAAAACACCACTTAATAGAATTAGAAATATTGGGATTGCTGCACACATTGATGCTGGTAAAACAACAACTACTGAAAGAATTTTATTCTATACAGGTGTATCTCACAAAATTGGTGAGGTACATGATGGTGCTGCTACAATGGACTGGATGGTACAAGAGCAAGAAAGAGGTATTACAATTACTTCTGCTGCTACAACTTGTCACTGGACACACCCAAAAACAAAAGAAGATTTACAAATTAATATCATAGATACTCCAGGACACGTTGACTTTACAATTGAAGTTGAGAGATCTATGAGGGTTCTTGATGGTGCTGTTGCTGTATTCTGTTCAGTTGGTGGGGTTCAACCACAATCTGAAACAGTTTGGAGACAAGCAAACAAATATAGAGTTCCAAGAATGATATTTGTAAATAAAATGGATAGAACTGGTGCAGATTTCTTCATGGTTGAAAAACAAGTTGATGAAAGATTAAAAGCAAATCCAGTTCCAATTCAAATTCCAATCGGATCTGAAGAAAACTTCAAAGGTATTATTGATTTAGTACAAATGAAAGCTATCCTTTGGGACGAAGATGCTGCAATGGGTTCTAACTATCATATGGAAGAGATTCCTGCTGATTTATTAGATCAAGCAACTGAATATAGAGAAAAAATGGTTGAAGCTGCTGCTGAAGCTATTGATTCACTTATGGAAAAATATCTTGAGGGTGAAGAATTAACTGAAGATGAAATCGTTGCTGGTCTTAAAGCTGGTTGTCTTGATATGAAAATCACTCCAATGACTTGTGGAACTGCATTTAAAAATAAAGGTATCCAAACTTTACTTGATGCTGTTGCTATGTATCTTCCAGCTCCAACTGAAGTTGAAGATATTAGAGGTGAAACTCAAGATGGTGAAGCTGTAATCGTTCCTTCAACTGATGAAGGTGAAGTGGCTGCTCTTGCATTTAAAATTATGACTGACCCATTCGTTGGACAATTAACGTTTGCTAGAGTTTATAGAGGTATCTTAGAATCAGGTACTTATGTAATGAACTCAACTAAAAACAAAAAAGAGAGAATCGGAAGATTAATGAAAATGCATGCAAATAACAGAGAAGAATGTTCTGAGTTATATGCAGGAGAAATCGGTGCAGTTGTTGGTCTTAAATTCACAATCACTGGTGATACTTTGGCATCTGAAAAAGATCCAGTTATCCTAGAGCGAATGGAATTCCCAGAACCAGTTATCTCTGTTGCGGTTGAGCCAAAAACAAAAGCTGACCAAGAAAAAATGGGTATCGCTTTAGGTAAACTTGCTCAAGAAGATCCATCATTTAGAGTTAATACTGATGAAGAATCTGGACAAACTATTATTTCAGGAATGGGTGAATTACACCTTGAAATTCTTGTAGATAGAATGAAAAGAGAATTTGGTGTTGAAGCTGAAGTTGGTGCTCCTCAAGTTGCTTATAGAGAAACTATTAAAAATGCAGTTAACCAAGAGTACAAATACGCAAAACAATCTGGTGGTAAAGGTCAATACGGTCACGTATATCTTAAAATTGAGCCTATGACAAAAGAAGAAACTAATGAAAAAGGTTTTGAATTTGTTAATGAGATCAAAGGTGGGGTTATTCCTAAAGAATATATTCCTGCAGTTGAAAAAGGTTGTTATGAAACTATGAGTGCTGGTATTTTAGCTGGTTACCCAATGGTTGATATTAGAGTTACAGTTTATGATGGTTCATACCATGATGTCGATTCATCTGAGATGGCATTTAAACTTGCTGCTTCTATGGGATTCAAAGCTGGTTGTAGACAAGCTGCTGCACAAGCTATCATCCTTGAACCAATGATGAGAGTAGAAGTTGAAACTCCTGAAAATTATATGGGAGATGTTATTGGTGACTGTAACAAAAGAAGAGGACAAATCCAATCTATGGATGACAGAGCTGGTGTTAAACTAGTTGTTGCACTTGTTCCTCTTGCAGAGATGTTTGGTTATTCAACTGACCTTAGATCTATGTCTCAAGGTAGAGCAACATATTCTATGATTTTTGATCAATATCAAGAAGTTCCTAGAAATGTTTCTGAAGAGATTCAAAAAAAGAGAAATTAGTACTTTAAATATGAAGTATTAATTTGAAAAGGGTGGATAGTAATATTCACTCTTTTTTTGTTTTTTGATAAATTGATTTTATTTAAAAGAATCAATTTATTTAAATACAAACAAAGGATAAAAGATGAAAAAATTGTTTTTAATAATCGGGGCTCCAGGAAGTGGTAAAACAACAGATGCTGAGTTAATAGCTGCAAGACATGATGATATTACACATTATAGTACTGGTGATATGTTTAGAGCAGAAGTTGCTAGTGGAAGTGAACTTGGAAAAGTTATTGATGGTTATGTAAGTGCTGGAAATCTTGTACCAATTGATATCGTTATCAATACTATCGTATCTGCTATTAAAAAAGCACCAACTCCAACAGTTGTAATCGATGGTTATCCAAGAAGTACAGAGCAAATGGAAGAACTAGATAAATATCTTGCAAATGAAACAGAAGTTGAACTTGTAAATGTTATCGAAGTTGTTGTAAGTGAAGAAGTTGCTAGAGATAGAGTTCTTGGACGAGCAAGAGGAGCTGATGATAATAATGAAGTATTTAATAACAGAATGAAAGTGTTTACAGATCCACTGCTTGATATTCAAAACTTTTATGAAGCAAAAAATCTTTTAGCAAAAATTGATGGTGAAAGAACTATTGAAGTTATTGTTGATGATATGGATGCCTTTATTCAAAGCAGAATCTAAACCTTACTATGAATTTCTATAGTGTCATTATAGGAACAGAACTTTTAAATGGGCGTCGTACTGATGCCCATTTTCCATTTTTAAATAGTGAGCTTTTGAAAAGAGGGTGGACTCATAAAGGTTCATTTGTAATAAAAGATGAACCAGATTTTGTAAACTCAGTATTTGAACTTATTAAAAATGACCCCAAAAGTGTAATGTTTAGTTTTGGTGGGATTGGTGCAACACCTGATGATTACACTAGAAAATGTGCTGCAGATGTTTTTACAGATGGGAAGATGGAGATAAATGAGGGTGCAAAAGAAGCTATATTAGAGCGATTTGGAGAGAGTGCTTATCCTCATAGAATTAAAATGGCAGAACTTCCACTCAATGCTGGACTTTTAAAAAATATTGTTACAAATGTTCCTGGCTTTTATGTTGAGAATAGATTCTTTTTTGTCCCTGGTTTTCCATCGATGGCACAACATATGATAGTTGAAGCACTTGATAAGTTTTATCCAGAAAATGAAGAGATTATCTATAAAAAAGTTTTAAGTGCAACTGCAAGTGAAAATGATTTTATAGATACTATGAAAGAGATAAGTTTAGATGTTGATTTGTCCTCTTTACCAATAATTGAAGGGGATAA
>JAQUAG010000047.1 GCA_028687375.1 Arcobacteraceae bacterium
GATATGGGGAACTTAAATGGAAATATAACCCACTTAATAACTCTAAAAGTAATGATTATACATCAACTTCTCTAGTAGGTGGAATACAAGCTGGTATAGAATATAAACTTTCAAACTCTTTAGCTTTCAATCTCAATACAAAAGCTTTGTATCATAACTATGATGCAAAACTTAATCCAAATAATACAGCAACTGCTGTTATCTCACATAACACTACAACATTGATTGCAGTTGGGATGAAGTACTCTTTTTAAGGGTGCTTTGGGTTTGACTAAAGAGGAGATTATAAATTTGTTAGGTAGTGTTCAAGATTCTGTGTCAGCATCGGATAAGTCCTAAAATTCTATCGTAAATTTAAAGTATTATCAAGCACATTGAATTATACTGATCCAAGTGGACATTGGGGTCTTAAAAGTATTGTTAAAAAAGTAAGTCAAGTAACAAAAATAGCAAAAGGAACATCTAATGTTGTTAATACTTTAGTAGTAACACCAATCCAACAAACAGTGGCTGAGGGTAAAAGATTTGAGAGTAAACATAGAGATGAATTAAAAACAGCTGCTATTATTTGGGTTGGAGTTTATACTGGTGTTACTTTTGGACCTGGATTGGCTGGCTCAATGGAAGTAACAGGTGCAATAAGTACAGGAGCTATAAGTGGTGCAGTTGCAGGATCAGCTTCAGGATTTACAGCTGGAACTCTTTATCATCAAGATGCTTCAATGACATTTAAGATGACACTCAATGGTGCAAAAGCTGGAGCTATAAGTGGTGCTGTTGCTGGGGGAGTATCAGAGTTGGTTGGAATAAAAGATGTTACACTTGCTCAAAAAGTAGCTCTAAGAACAGTAACAGGTGGATTACAATCTGCTGTTTTACATCAAGATGTGGAACAAGGAATGATGATGGGGGCTTTAACAGCAGGAATATTTGATAGTGGATTGATACCATCAGGGGGAAATTGGTTTGATCAAAAAACCAGTCCGAAGTTACACAATTTATACGAACAAAGAGATATCATCATACAAAATGCCTTTTCTTCATGGGATTCTATAAATTATAACCAATATAAATATGGAGATTTGGATGAATTATAAAATAAAAAGTATAGCCTTACTTTTATTTACATCAATGCTATTTCAAGGTTGTGCAGTTACTCAATTGATTACAATTGAAAATCCATTGGATCCAACATTTAAAACAACAGGTTTGGTAGAAAAATATGATTCAAATCTCTCTATATCAATCAATAAAAAGAGTGATAAAATATTTATAGATAATAGGTTTGATACTTTTAGAACCCAAAAGATTATAGATATAAAATATAATCAGCTTTTAGATGATGATATAGAGTTTATAAACTACGATGATTCAAGGTTTATCACTACTGATAAAACACAAAAAGTTGAAGAAATATTTATGGAATATGTAAAACTAGATTTAGATTATACATTCCTAGCTTCTTATGCATGGTTTTTTGATAATAGTGAAAGAAAATATGACTATAAAATGAATATCAAAAAAGTAAAAGATGGTATTAAAGTGTACCCTTTTAAAAACTCAAAAGATATTTTACTTGCTTATAGTTATGCCTCATTAAACCTTGGATATGGAATTTCTCCAACACCATTTAAACTAGATATAAAAGCTATGGATAATGGTGTTGCCCATTTTACAGATGAGTATTTAAAGAAATATAGTTTAAAAGAACCTCTAGAAAAAGAGCTGAAAAATCAGGGATATACAATAGTAGATAATATCAAAGAAGCTGATATTGTAATCGTTACTGAAAATATTGGATTTGGGAATTTTAATAAACTAGCATCATTTTTACCATACCCAAAAAGTGAAAATATTACTTATAGTGATTTGCGAAAAGGTGTAGATATTGATAAGTTTTATAATCAACGACCTAAACATTTACTTGATTTTAGAGATTTGCTAACTTATACACAAAATAGTACTCAACGTAAACAAAATAACACTGTACCTAATATACCAGGAAACTTAGGTACAGCTGGAGGTGCAGCAGTTGCACTTGCATTAATGGGTTCACTGCCACCTCACGGAGGTCCTTTAACTATGATTGATACAATAAGTGTGTTTCATAAAACAAATAAAACTGGAAGAATCATCAACCTAACAATTGCACAATCAAATAAGAATAAAAATTTTCATACTTATGATTATGATGGAAAAATAAAAGAATTTCAATATGAAAAAGTCCTAAGTGATGAACTAATAGATGAACTCAATACTCAAGCAGCTAAACAAGTACTTGATAAAATAAGGTTTGTTGAAAAATAATAATGGTTGTAGATAAAATATAATATAAATTAGAGAATTATTATATACATTATTAGTGTATTTTATAGTATTTATATGATATAATATACACTTTGAATGTATAAAAGGATAAAAATGATTTATGTAAAAGCTTGGGGAGAAGATATAGGTCAACTTGTAGAGCATAAAGGGATAATCAAGTTCAAATATTTAGATACTAATAGACTTGATTTCTCTCCTATAAAAATGCCTGCTTCAAATAAAAAAGTCTATGAGTTTTCTCATCTTAGCTTTCAATATGGACTGCCTGGCTTAATTAGTGATCATTTACCTGGAAGTTACGGTATGGACTATATGGATCGTTTTATGTTTGAACATTTAAAAAGAAAGCCTACTATTATGGAAAGATTGCAATTTTTGGGAACTCATACATTAGGTGCTTTAGAGTTTCATCCTGTACACAAAACAGATGATTATAAAAAGATATTAAATATTTCGGAACTTTACAATGAATCTAAAAAACTTTTGAATCAAGGGCATGAAGGCAATAATTACTCTATACCAACATTAAAAACACTTATTGCTGTTTCAAATTCAGCAGGTGGTGGAGCTAGAGCAAAAGCAATAGTAGGATTTAACCCTATTGATAAAACAATAAGTTTGACTAGAAAACAAGAGGAGTTTCCAAAAGGGCATTATCCTGTTATTATCAAGTATGATGATGGAGATATATCGATTTATCCTAACTTGGCTGGGAAGTATAAAGATGCATCAGTTCCAACAAAGTTAGAATATCTCTATCATCTTTTTGCTAAAGAGGCTGGCATTACTATGAGTCCATGTGAACTCTTAGAATTTGATGGGAAAAGCCATTTTTTAACATATAGGTTTGATAGAAAAGAGGATGAGAGGTTTCATATCCATTCATTCTCTGGAATGATGCATTATAATCCAAGCGAGACATATAACGACTATATGGATATGTTTAGAATTGCTAATAAGCTTAACTTACCACAAAAAGAAAAAGAGCAAATGGCAAAGGTAATTTTATTTAATGCGATTTTTGGAAATAGGGATGACCATTCAAAAAACTTTTCGTTTCTTATGAATAGAGCAGGAATTTGGTCTTTTGCTCCTGCATATGATTTAACATATACAAGCAATGGGTATCATCAAATGTTACTTGGAAACAAAGTGCTGAACCGTGCAACATTTGATGATTTGAAAAATGCTTTTAAACCATATAATATTAGTGAGTCATTTTTAAAAGAAAATATAGAAAAGTTGTGTGAACTAAAAAGTACAAAACTAGTGAATGAGTGTATAAATCTAGGTATTCCTAAAGAATTTGCAATACAAATACTTAATGATACAAAAATCGTAGATGAAAACTTTAGTACAGGAGTCAATTCATGCAAGAGATAGATTTTAAGCAATTAGATTTTTCTTTGGCAACAACTGAGGAGATTATTAAAGAACTAGCCAAAAGAGCAAAAGATAAACGAAAAAGAAATAGTGCACGATATGGAACCCAAAAACAGTTCGCCGAACATATTGGGATGAGTTTTCGCTCGTATCAAGAATTTGAAATAAGTGGAAAAATAACTTTGGAGAAGTTCATAGATGTATTAAGAGGTTTAGATTCACTAGAAGAGAGTGAACAACTTTTAAAAGTTAGAGATGAAGAGTTGTTTGAGGTACGAAAAAAATAGTAAAAAAGTTTCTAAAATAGTCCACAAAAGAAAAGATATCGATTAAAATCAATAGCTTCAAATCAATATGAGATAGTTAAAAATATCCCAAGACCACTTGCAAATATTTTACAAAGAAAAGCAGCACTAGCAAATGTATAACTTTGAATCTCAACAAAAGATGTTAAGTGTTTCATTGGCACTTCTAGAAGAGAAAGGGATAAAAAATATTTCAGCAATTGGTGGAGGAACTACATTAGCTGCTTATTATTGGGATCATAGCTTTCTCATAGTACATTTACATAAAATAATTTTTTTTATGCTAGAATAACAAAAAATATAGAAGGAAAAGATGTATGGCTTTAGCAATAGATAAAGATGGAAAAGTTGTTGATAAACACTTAACAATGGATGAAGCATCTATTAGAAAAAATGTCTACTGGAAATAAAGAACATCAAAAAAAAGTCCTTCAAAAAGCTCTAAAAGTAAAAATAAACCGTATATCTGCTTAAGAATAATCTCTTAATGTCATTTATACTAAAAACTTTCAATAATCCTCAAAAAGAGTTATTATCTCAAATATTTTCACACTTTGAACTTTCAGATCATAAAGATAGCTCATGTTTTGAGATGGATAAAAGTGAGGATATTGAAAAGCAATTGCTTGATAATATTATCATTAGAGCAATTGAAAAAAAGACTAGACTTCATATTCTTTATGATCAAAAAGATATTCAAAATCCAATACCATGTGGATTAATCGCTTTAAATTTTGAATTGATTGGAAATTTTGCTGCCCTTTGTATTGATTTTACATTTATTTCAAAAAATTACAGAGGCATCTATTTTCCTACTATAGATTCAAAGATTTCAAATTATCTTTTGAGTTTTGCACTTCAAGAAGCGATACAAATGAATGAAATATCAAAACTCGATGCAGTTATTTTAAGTCCTATAAACGAATGTGTCTCAAAAGTTTATCAAGAATTT
>JAQUAG010000048.1 GCA_028687375.1 Arcobacteraceae bacterium
CACTATTTTCTAGCCAATCTTTTAATCTCTCATCTTCTTTTAATATATCAGCTAGTTGAGCTAAATTTGTTATATCTAAACGCATAGGTACAATCCCTATTGGTCCTAAAAATTCTATAGTTATCATATTTTTATACCTTTTTTTATTCATAGTTGGTTATTATACCAATTCACTATAAAAATTAAGAGGCTTTCCTTTATGATATTTGCTAAAATAGATTTTATAAATCTTTTACCATTTTATATTTTTCTCAAACAAAACATAACTTCAACCCAAACGAAACAAATCATTAATTATAAAAAATCGTATCCTGCAAGCATAAATAAGAAATTTAAAAAAAAACAAATTGATGCAGCTTTTATCTCTTCAATTGTTTCAAAAAAATGCAAATGTTTAGATGCTGGGATAGTAGCAAAAGGGGAAGTTTTATCGGTTCTTTCAATTGGCAATGAAACTTATAAAAAAGATTATCAATCAGATACCTCAAATGCACTAGCCAAAATTTTAGAACTCAATGGGGAAGTTTTAATAGGTGACAAAGCTTTGTATTACTATCACAATACTGAGAAAAAAGATTTCAATGATTTAGCAAAGATTTGGAATAAAAAATATAATCTTCCATTTGTATTTGCACGATTATGTTACAACAAACATCAAAAAAGTCTAGAAAAATTATCAAAAAAATTTGTAAAATCAAAAATTTATATTCCACAATATATTCTTGATATTTATAGTCAAAGAAGTGGATTAACAAAAAGTCAAATCAAACATTATTTAACGAAAATAAGTTACGAAATAAATCAAAAAGAGAAAATGGCTCTTAAAAAATTTTTTACATTGGCACAAAAGAAAGGTTTATAAATATATGGATATATTAGATTCGATACTACTCGGTATCATAGAGGGTTTTACAGAATTTTTACCTGTTAGTTCAACTGGGCATTTAATAGTTGCATCACAAATGCTAGGAATTGACCAGACACAAGTGACAAAAGCATATGAAGTTATTATCCAATTTGCAGCTATTTTGGCAGTTATTTTAAACTACAAAGAAAAATTTAGCATCAAAAAAATTGAACTTTGGAAAAAATTAACTTTAGCATTTATTCCTATTGGGGCGATTGGTTTTCTTTTTTCACACCAAATAAAAGCTTTATTTGATGTCAAAGTTGTTGCTATTATGTTTATTGTTGGTGGAGTTGTTTTTTTAATTGTTGAAAAATTCTATACAGAGAAAGAACATTTTGTAAGTGATGTTGAAGATGTAACATACAAACAAGCTTTATGGATAGGATTTGCTCAAATCTTTGCCCTAATACCTGGAACTAGCCGAGCAGGAAGTACTATTATTGGTGCGATGCTTGTTGGATTAAATAGAAAAGCTAGTGCTGAATTTAGTTTCTTACTTGCTTTTCCTGTGATGTGTGCAACAACGGGATACGATTTACTGAAACATTATCAAGATTTTAGTGGTGCAAATTTGGTTGTTTTGGCTGTTGGATTTGTTGTTTCATTTATAGTAGCTTATCTTACAATCAAACTTTTTTTGAAATTTTTAGAGAGATTTACTTTTGTTGCTTTTGGTATTTATCGAATCATCTTTGGTGTCATTTTACTCCTTTGGTTTGTATAGTCTCCTCCATAAAAGGCTAAGCCTTCGGTAGATACCTCTCTATCGTATATCCAACCCCTTTGATATTTTTGATAAAATCCTCTTTGAGTTCTTTTTTGAGCCTACTCATCTCAGCTCGTATCGTTGCATCTCCAATTGGTTCATTGTCCCAGATATAGATTCTAAGGGTGTCTATTGTGATGATTGTTCCGATATTTTTTGCTAGATATTTCACTATTTGAAATTTTTTATTTGTCAGTTGTTGCACTTCTCGATTAAAATATAAAATATTTTCATCTAAACTAAGAGAATAATTTTTACTAAGCAGGATATGTTTATTTCTTATTTTTTGAATATTTTCTATCTCTTTTTGTATTCGTATTGCTAACTCTTTGAGATGAAATGGCTTTTTAAGATAATCTATCGCACCACTATCAAAAGCCTCACTAATAGTCTTTATATCAGTATTTGCACTTATAAATATTGTTGGTGTGTAGTTATTTTGTTCTTTTAGTTTATTTATCATATCCAAACCATTTAAACTAGGAACATTGATATCCAAAAGTAACAAATCATAACCATCTTTTTCTAACTCTTCAAACGCCAAAAGTCCATCACTAAAAGTAGAAACTATATAACCCATATCATTTAAATATTCATTTATTGATGATTGTAACATCAATTCATCTTCAAGAAGTAAAATTTTCATACGAAATGATACCTAAAAGTAACTTTCCCATCAATTGATATAACTTTTACTTCTATATTATTTTTATCACAAATCTCTTTGATGATATTCAGCCCTATTCCAAATCCTCCACGAGAGCTGTTTTCTCTATAAAATCTTTTAAATAATTTTGAAGAATCTTCTATCTCATTTCCACTATTTGTTATCTCTAGAATTTTGAAATTTCCCTCTTTAAAAAGTTTTAAAACTATATTCTCTTTCTTAGTCGTATATTTTATTGCATTTGAAATTGTATTGTCTATAACCCTTTGAAGATGAGTTTGATTGATAACTATATCGATACCATCTTCTATGAAAAGTTCAAAATGAAGTTCATTGCCAAGAGCAATTTCATGAAAAAACTCAACTCTTTCTTTTATAAATTCTGATAAAGATATTTTTTCTTTTGGATATTCAATCCTGTCTTTTTTTATCATATATTCTAAATCATTATAAATATTATGGATAATTTTTGCACCCGCTTCAATTTTTCCTAAATATCTATTTTTCCCATATTTAAGATTGAAAAGATCAATATTTAAGATAATTATCCCCAAAGGGGTATTGATTTCATGGATAGCATCTTTGATAAACCTATCTTGTTTTTGTACCAAACCAAGAGCATATTCTTTTGCTTTTTCAAGCTCTAGAGTCCTTTTTTGAACTTTCTCTTCAAGGTTTTTATTAAGATCTTTTAAACTTTCATTCATAATATTAATATGATTAGCAACCTCACTAAATTCTTTAAATGTTACCTCTCTTGTATCAATAAGTTCAAGTTCCATAGATGCTATTTGAATAAGTGAAATATCTCTTTCTATCACATTCATAAAATAACGATACAATAAAAATCCAACCAAAAATAAAATAAAAATTACAATAAAAGTAATATAAAAATATTGAAAAAATTTTTTAAGATATTCCTCTTTTTTCTTCTCAATTATTATGTTCAAATCATCAAGATAAACACCACTTCCTATCATAAGACCTAAAGCTGGATAAGAAAGAGCATAAGATATTTTTGGAGATGGTTTGTGTGTTGTTGGCTTATTCCAAACATAATCCACATAACCACCATTTGGTTGTTTTGAAACTTGTATGAGTTCATAAATCACTCGTTTCCCATTTAAATCTTTAAAATCAAGGAGATTTTTCCCACTATTTTCTTTTAAAATAGGATCAGCAATATTGATACCATCAAATGTATAGATAAAAATATATCCTGTGCCATCCCGTTCATCTCTCATATTTTCAATAACTTCACTTATCTCTGCTTGTAAAATCTCTTTTGGTTGATTTTTTTCTTTTTGATATTTATAATCTATAAAGCGCCAAGCTCGAAATGTTTCTTGTTTAATAAAATTTTTTTGTGTAGTAAGATATTCCACTTCTAATTGTTTGATATCTTTTACGTACTGATTGTAACTACTGTAGACAACAAGCCCTATAAAAATAACTAAAAAAGCAATGACAAATCCAAAACCTAAGATATTTATTTTTTTGAAACTTTGATTTTTTAAGATTTTATTCATATTTGGATTATATAAAAACTATGTTTAAAAGAGATTTTTTAATATTTAGTATCTTTTTGATGGTGTGTTTTTTAGAGTTAATTTTACTATTTTCTACTTTTTTAAAGATGTTTATCACTTTTTTGTCACTATTTGACACTTTTGAATGCTACAATTTTAAAAACTACAAAAGGAAACTTAAAATGATGAAAAACATATCCACAAAAACAAAACTGATGCTGTTACCATTAGCTTTTATAGCTGTTGTTGTTATATCAGGGATAGTATTTAATTATTATAATAATATAGCAGATAAAAGAGCAGAAGCTGCCATGCAAACTGATGTCTTTATCCAAGAGGTATTAAAAGGGAGAATTTCAGTTTATCAATTTTTAAGAGCACCAAATGACCAAACAGCTCAAAAAGTAAGAGATGATTTTGCAAAGCTAAATAATCATGTAATAGAATTAAAACCAAAATTAAGTGCTCAAAAGAATAAAGATTTGTGTGATGATATATTGAATTTGTCAAAAGAATATATAGTTACTTTTGATACAGCAGCTAAATTAAAAATGGATAGTTTTAATACTGGTATAAAAGAGGATACAGAAGAGATTAAAACTGCAATTAAATCTGCTGCAAAAGTTGGAGGGGAATTAGAAGCGAAATTATTAGAGATAAATAAAAGTGCTATAGAATTAAAAGAGCAATCAGTACAAACTTTAAATACTATGTTAATTGCTATTGCTATTCTCTCTATCATATTTTTTATAACTATATCGCTATTTTTATCAAATCAGATATTAACATCCCTTTCAAATTTTCAAAAAGGATTATTGAGTTTTTTCAAATACCTTAATAAAGAAACAATGTCAGCAGAAGTATTAGATGATAGCACTCAAGATGAATTTGGACATATGGCTAAATTTGTGAATGAAAATATAAAAAGAACAGAAGATACAATCAATAAAGATAATGCACTAATAGAAGATGCAAAAGTTGTAATGTCTAGAGTTTCAAACGGTTGGTATAGTCAATTTATCGAAAAATCTACACCAAATCAATCCTTGGAAGATTTTAAAAATAATGTAAATACTATGATTAAATCAACAAGAG